>DASYHC010000027.1:0-133845 GCA_035998995.1 Allobosea sp. | reverse complement strand
CCTGCTCGGCCGCGAGATGAAGGTTCACGACACCCAGATCCTCGGCCACATCATGAGTACCGCGGCCTTCTTCGCGTCGACGAGCGTCATCGTGATGGGTGCGTTGCTGGGCGCGCTGATCAATCTCGATCGAAGCAAGCTGCCGCCCGGCGCAACCATTCTCGACTACACCGCCCCGCGCAATCCGCTCGAGCTGAAGCTAGTCCTGATCATGGCGGTTGCGGTCTACGCTTTCCTCAGCTTCACATGGTGCATCAGACAGGCGAACTACGCCGCCGTCATGGTGGGCGCGGCACCCGGTCCCCCGCTAGACTCGGACATCCGAAATCGGCTGTCGATCCATATGGGCGACATCATTACGCAAGTCGCCAGCGCCTATGACAACGGGCTCAGGTCCTATTATTTCGCCATCGGCGCCGTGCTTTGGATCGTCCATCCGTCGCTTTTCATCGCCGCGACCGGCTGCATCGTCCTTCTCCTGCTGCGCCGACAGTCGACCTCCCGAACGGCAAGCGCTCTCAGAGATTTGGCTGACGCGCGAGCTCCCTTACATCCCGACAGCAAATAAGGCTGCCCGGTGCCGGCCAAGACGCGACATGATGCGCCATCTTGCGCTGATGCCCTGGACGGATCATCACTGGACCATGCCCGCAAAACCCCTCGCCGAACTGATCGATGACTGCCTTGCGCCCGCGCTCGCGGCGCAGGGTTTCGCCGGGCGGTCGGTCGTCGCCTTCTGGCCGGAGATCGTCGGCGAGCGGCTGGCGCAGCGCACGCGGCCGCTCAAGATCGACTGGCCGCGGCGGCGCGGCGCGCCGGGCGAACTCTCCGACCCGGCGACCTTGGTCGTGCGTGTCGAGGGCGCCTTCGCCCTGGAGATGCAGCAGCTCGGCCCGCTGGTGCTGGAGCGGGTCAACAGTCATCTCGGCTGGCGCGCCGTCGGCAAGCTGGTGCTGAAGCAAGGACCGGTCGCGCCGCCGGCCGCGCCGAAGCCCGCTGCGCCTCCTGATCCAGCGGTTCTGGCGCGGATCGACGAACAGGTCGCCGGCGTTGAGAATACCGAGTTGCGTGAGGCGCTGGCGCGGCTGGGGCGCGGCATCGCGCAGCGGCGCCAGGTCGCGGGGGACGACACGGCTTCGTGAGCGGGAAGCGGCGAACCGATCTTGCCACAATCCTGATGGCGACTATGGTCCGCAGCAATTACGTCGCCATCAGGGATTGTCTCATGACCAGCCGCCGCCAGGTGTTGATCGGCTCCGCCGCCTTGGCCCTCTCGCCACTTCTCGCCAGCCAGGGCGCTTCGGCACAGACCCTTCCTGGGGTCGCCAACCCGCTCGGCGACGTCTGGCTCGGCAGCGCCGACGCCAAGGTCTCGATCATCGAGTACGCCTCGCTGACCTGCAGCCACTGCGCCACCTTCCACAAGGACACCTGGCCGGCGTTGAAGGCGAAGTACATCGACACCGGCAAGGTGCGCTTCGTGCTCCGCGAGTTCCCGCTCGATCCGCTCGCCACGGCCGGCTTCATGCTGGCGCGCTGCAACGGCACCGACAAATACTACCCGCTGACCGACCTGCTGTTCGCGCAGCAGCGCAACTGGGCCTTCACCGAAAAGCCGGTCGATGCGCTCTCGAGCCTGGTCAAGCAGGCCGGTTTCACACAGGAATCTTTCGAAGCCTGCCTGAAACGTCAGGACATTTACGACGCTGTCACGCAGGTTAAGGAAGGTGGGGCCAAGGCTGGCGTGGACTCCACCCCGACCTTCTTCATCAACGGGCAGAAGCGCTCCGGTGCACTCAGCCTCGCCGAATTCGACAAGATCCTCGAGCCGCTGCTCGGCAGCTGAGAACGCGCGTCTTCCCTTCTCCCCTCGGGGGAGAAGGTGGCAGCGCGAAGCGCTGACGGATGAGGTAAGGACACCCGTAACCTTCCCCCGTCTCACCCAGTCGCACCGCCCTCATCCGTCTGCTTTGCAGACACCTTCGCCCCCGAGGGGAGAAGGAAGGATGCGTCGATGCAGCTGACGCGCCTCAAGCTCGCCGGCTTCAAGACCTTCGTCGAGCCGGCCGAATTCCAGATCGAGCCAGGACTGACCGGCATTGTCGGGCCGAATGGCTGCGGCAAATCCAATCTCGTCGAAGCCCTGCGCTGGGTGATGGGCGAAAGCTCGTTCAAGAACATGCGCGGCTCGGGCATGGACGACGTCATCTTCGGCGGCTCGTCCGAGCGCCCGGCCCGCAACATGGCCGAGGTCGCCCTCACCCTCGACAATAGCGATCGCAAGGCGCCGGCCGCCTTCAACGACGCCGAGGTGCTGGAAGTCACCCGCCGAATCGAACGCGAGGAAGGCTCGACCTACCGGATCAACGGCAAGGAGGTGCGCGCCCGCGACGTGCAGCTGCTCTTCGCCGATGCCGCGACCGGCGCGCGCTCGCCGGCGCTGGTGCGCCAGGGCCAGATCAGCGAGATCATCTCGGCCAAGCCGCAATCGCGCCGGCGCATTCTCGAAGACGCCGCCGGCATCGCAGGGCTGCACAGCCGCCGCCACGAGGCGGAGCTACGGCTCAAGGGCGCCGAGGACAATCTCAACCGGCTTGAGGACGTGCTCGCCGAGATCGACGGGCAGGTCGAGGCCCTGCAGCGCCAGGCTCGGCAGGCGACGCGCTATCGCAACCTCGCCTCGGACATCCGCAAGGCCGAGGCCGTACTGGCGCTGATCGCCCATCACGAAGCGAAGACGCAAGAAGCGGCGGCCGAGCGGGCGCTCGAAGCCGCCGTGCGCGAAGTCGCCGACAAGACCGGCGTGCAGGCGGAGGCGGCGCGGCTCCAGGCGGTCGCTGCGCATGCGCTGCCGGCGCTCCGCGAAGGCGAGGCGGCTGCGGCCGCGGCGCTCGTGCGATTGAAGCGCGGTCTCGACGAGATCGAAGCCGAGAACCGGCGCGCCAGGCAGCGCACCGAGGAATTGGCGAAGCGGCTCGCCGAATTGCAGAGCGATCTCGCCCGGCAGGACAGCCTCGGCAAGGATGCGAGCGACAGCCTGTCCCGGCTGACGGCCGAGGATGAGGGCCTGCGGCTGGAGGCCGAGGCTGCCGCTGGCGGCAGCAAGGCCGCAGCGACCGAGCTCGCCGAGGCCGAGAAGGCTCTGGCAGCGGCGGAAGCCGAACATGCCGCTGTGCAGGCGCGGCTGTCCGAGCTCGCCGCCCGGCGCGGCGCGCTCGAACGGGCGCTGCGCGAGGCCAAAGAGCGCGAAGCCCGTCATGCCGCCGAGCGCGAACGCCTGCAACGCGACCAGGCGGCGCTCGATGCCGACGGCACAGCCGCCTCGCTCGACGGTTTGCGCAGCACGGTCGCAGCGGCCGAGATAGCGATGCAAGGCGCGGATACAGCCGCCGCAGCAGCGCGCGGCGCCCTCGCCGCGGCCCGGGAGGCAGAAGCGCAACTGCGCGGGCCGGTCGCGGAAGCGGATCGCAAGGCGCAGCGCCTCGAAACCGAGGTCCGCACCTTGCAGAAGCTGCTCGCCCCGGCGGCGGGTGGGCGCTGGCCGCCGGTGCTCGATTCGATCGCAGCCGCCAAGGGCTATGAAACGGCGCTCGGCGCGGCGCTTGGCGACGATCTCGACGCCTCAGCCGATCCCGCGGCTCCGGCGCATTGGTCGGGCAGCGGCAGCGGTGACAGCGACCCTGCCCTTCCGGGTGGCGTCGAGCCGCTCGCCAAACATGTCCGCGGGCCGGCTGCGCTCGCCCGACGCCTGCGCCAGATCGGCGTCGTCGCCCGTGCGGATGGCGCCGCCTTGCGGCCAAAACTGCTGCCGGGCCAGAGGCTTGTCTCGCGCGAGGGCGACATCTGGCGCTGGGACGGCTTCACCAGCGCCGCCGAAGCGCCCTCGCCCGCCGCCCGCCGGCTCGCCGAAAAGAACCGGCTCGGCGATCTCGAACGCGAGGCGCAAGCAGCCCGTGAAGCCTCCGAAGCAGCCCGGGACGGGCTCGACCAGGCGAGCGAGCACACCAAAGCCGCCGCGCAAGCCGAGGCGAAGGCGCTGGAGGCAGCCCGCGAGACGCGCGGCAATCTCGACCAGGCGCGCGAGCGGCTGGCCCAGGCCGAGCGCAAGGCCGGCGAGACCGCCGCCCGCCGCTCGGCCCTGACCGAGGCGATCGGTCGGATCGGCCAGAATATCGCCGATGCGCAGGCACAGACCGAGGCCGCGAATCAGGATCTCGCCGGCCTTGCCCCGGCGCCCGAGCTGGAAAGCGCCCTGCTCGCCGCCCGGGCCGAACTGGGCGAGCGTCGCGCGGCGGCCTCCGAAGCGCGGGCGCGAGTGCAGACGCAAGGGCGCGAGGCCGAACTACGCAGCCGCAGGCGCGAGGCGATCGCAGGGGATCTGCGCGCCTGGCGCGAGCGGGCGGCGACGAGCGAGCAGAGCGCGACCGATACGCGCCGGCGAATCGAGACAACGGCGGCCGAGCACAAGGCGCTGCTGGAAGCGCCCGACACTTTCCTGGTCGAGCGTCGCCGGCTGCTGGGCGAAATCGAGACGGCGGAAGGCGCTCGCCGTGAGGCGGCCGACAAGCTCGCCGCCGGCGAAGTCGCGCAGGCGGAGGCTGACCGGCAGGCGCGTGCGGCGCTGGAAGGGCTCTCAGCGGCGCGCGAAGCCCGCGCGAGCGCCGAGGCCAGGCTGGAGGCGGCGCGCCAGCGCCTCGCCGACGTCGTGCGCCAGATCGTCGACGGGCTGGAGACCGAGGTCGCCAATCTGCATCAGCTCGCCGGGCTGAAGATCGGGGATACGCCGCCGGATGCCGAGGATGTCGAGCGTCGGCTCGGCGGGCTCAAGGCCGAGCGCGAGCGGCTCGGTGCGGTCAACCTGCGCGCCGACGACGAATTGACCGAGGTCCAGGGCAAGCGCAGCGGCCTCGCGACCGAGCGCGACGACCTGACCGAGGCGATAAGGCGCCTGCGCCAGGCGATCGGCGCGCTCAATCGCGAAGGCCGGGAGCGGCTTCTTGCCGCATTCGAGATCGTCAACGGCCATTTCCAGCATCTGTTCGGGGTGCTGTTCGGCGGCGGCACGGCCGAGCTCACCTTGGTCGATTCGGAGGACCCGCTCGAAGCCGGGCTTGAGATCATCGCGCGCCCCCCGGGCAAAAAGCCGCAGGTGATGACATTGCTCTCCGGCGGCGAGCAGGCTCTGACCGCGACCGCGCTGATCTTCGCGGTGTTCCTGACCAACCCCTCGCCGATCTGCGTGCTCGACGAGGTCGATGCCCCGCTCGATGACGCCAATGTCGAGCGCTATTGCGACCTGCTCGAGGAGATGGCGCGAAACACCTCGACGCGCTTCATCCTGATCACCCACAATCCAATCACCATGGCCCGGATGGACCGGCTGTTCGGCGTCACCATGGCCGAGCGGGGCGTGAGCCAGATGGTCTCGGTCGACCTCGCCACTGCCGAGAGCATCCGCGAGGCGGTCTGACATTATTGCCGCGGCGCACAAGAATCGTCCGGATCGGCCTGCGGCACTCTAAAATCATTATATCTTTCAAGGCATTAATCACTGCCAGCGTAGCTTGACACCATATAACCCCGTCAATATGGTGCGCCCGATTTTTCCGGCGCGGCGGGGCTTTTTTCATCGCTCGGAGCGGTCAGCAATCCGATTAGCGCCCGCCACCGTGATCCGGCTACGGATCGACCGGTCAGGCAGCGCAAATCAGCGACAATTCCGGTATTGTCCGGTTCTCCAGGGGACCGAGCACGGAGGGGTCGTGTCATGACGGCGGTCGAGCGACGATGACGGGCCAGGACGGAAAGAGTTCGGGCCCGGAGCGGCCTGCGGATGAGGATGCGAGCCTGGACAGCCGGCTCAAATCCCTCGATGCGGGCCTGAAGCGTGCGACCAACCAGACGGAAGCCGAAATCCGGCGCGAGAGCACATCCTCCGACTCCAGCGGAATCGGCCAGGCGATGCGGCTTTCCACGGAATTCGTAGCTGGCATCATCGTCGGCGGCGGGCTCGGCTGGGCCGTCGATAAATGGCTCGGGACGGCGCCCTTCGGGATGATCGTCCTGCTGATGCTCGGTTTCGGCGCCGGCGTGATGAACGTCGTGCGCGCAGCGGGCTTGATGAAATCGCGCACTGACGATAAGTCGGGCGCGCAGAACTGAGGCTCGGTCCCGAAAGGGGCCGTCTTATGGCAGGAACAAGGGCGACAGATGGCTGGTCCGATCGAACAATTCGAGATCAAACCGATCGTGTCTCTTGGCAAGATCGGCGGGAGCGAAATCGCTTTCACCAATTCGGCCCTGTTCATGGTCGCCGCCGTCGCCATCATCGTGCTGCTGTTCGTCTATGGCACGCGCAACCGCTCGCTGGTTCCGGGCCGGCTGCAATCCCTGGCGGAGATGGGCTACGAGTTCGTAGCCAACACAGTGAAAGACTCGGCCGGCCATGACGGCATGAAGTTCATGCCGCTGGTGTTCTCGCTCTTCATGTTCGTGCTGGTATGCAACATGCTCGGCATGATCCCGGGCGCGTTCACCGTCACCAGCCACCTGATCGTCACTGCCGCGCTCGCCGCGCTCGTGATCCTCACTGTCATCATCTACGGCATCGCCAAGCATGGCTCGCACTTCTTCGGGCTGTTCGTGCCCAAGGGCGTGCATCCGCTGATGCTGATCATCCTGGTGCCGATCGAGGTGATCTCCTTCGTCTCGCGCCCGATCAGCCTGTCGGTCCGCCTCTTCGCCAATATGCTGGCCGGCCACATCGCGCTCAAGATCTTCGCCGGTTTTGTGGCGACGCTGCTCTTCGCCGGCGGCTGGGCCATCCTCTCGCCGCTGCCGCTCGTGCTGACCATCGCGCTGATCGCGCTCGAATTCCTGGTCGCCGGGCTGCAGGCCTATGTCTTCGCCGTGCTGACCTGCATCTACCTGCACGACGCTCTGCATCCGGGCCACTGATCGGCCCTGATCCTCAAGTTCACCCCTCGACTGTCACAACTATCCCCCTAAGGAGCATTTCCATGGATCCCGTCGCAGCCAAGTACATCGGCGCTGGTCTCGCTTGCCTCGGCATGGCCGGCGCGGGCATCGGCCTCGGCAACCTCTTCGGCCAGTTCCTCTCGGGCGCCCTGCGCAACCCGTCGGCGGCCGATGGCCAGCGCGGCACCCTGCTGCTCGGCTTCGCGCTGACTGAAGCGCTCGGCATCTTCTCGCTGCTGATCGCGCTGCTGCTGCTCTTCGCGGTCTGATCGCGAACGCTACTCGAGCCTGCCGCAGGCGGCGCCTCTCATAAGGCGTCATGCGGCAGGCTCCCGCCTCCCTTCCCTATCGCCGTGCGAACCGTTCGGGCTCGTGCGGCCGGATGAGGTTCAGTGATGGCAGCGCCAGCCACGACCACCGGAACGACCGCCCATGGCGGCGCGGCTCCCGCCCATGGTGGCGGCTTCCCGCCCTTCCAGGGTGAAACCTTTGCTTCGCAGCTGCTCTGGCTCGCGATCACCTTCGGCTTCCTCTACTGGCTTGCCGCCAAGGTCATCGTGCCGCGTCTCGGCACCATCCTCGAGGACCGCGCCAACAAGATCGGTGGCGACCTCGACGAAGCGGCTGCGATGAAGGCCAAGGCCGAAGAGGCCGGTCAGGCCTATGAGAAGTCGCTTGCCGAAGCCCGCGCCAAGTCGCAGGCGATCGCGCAGGAGACGCGCGAGAAGGTCAACGCCGACAGCGCCGCGCGGCGCAAGACGGTCGAGGCCGATCTTGCCGCCAAGCTTGCCGATGCCGAGGCCATGATCGTCGCCACCAAGACCGAGGCGATGAGCCATGTCGGGGCGATCGCCGCCGACGCGGCCAGTGCAATCGTCAACCGCCTGACCGGCGCCGCTCCGGCTCCGGCCGACGCTGCCAAGGCGGTCAAGACCGCGCTGGGAGGCTGAGCATCATGTTGGCCAATCCAACCTTCTGGGTTCTCGTCGCGACCGTGATCTTCCTCGCCATGGCGGTGAAGATGGGCGCTCTCAAGGGCCTCACCGGCGCGCTCGACGCGCGCGGCGAGCTCGTCGCCCGCGAGCTCGCCGAAGCCCGCCGCCTGCGTCACGAGGCCGAGCTGCTGCTCGCCGAGTTCGAAGGCAAGCGCAAGGCCGCCGAGGCCGAGGCCGAGGCGATCGTCGCCAACGCCAGGGACGAGGCCCAGCGCCTCGCCAAGGACGCCGAGGAGAAGCTCGCGGAGTTCGTCACCCGGCGGACCAAATCGGCCGAGGACAAGATCGCCCAGGCCGAGACGCAGGCGACCGCCGAGGTCCGCGCCGCCGCCGCCGAGGCTGCGACCCGCGCCGCCGAGGTCATCCTGCGCGGCCAGGTCGCCGGCAAGGCCGGTGCCGACCTGATCGCCGCCGGTCTCAAGGACGTCCGCGCCAAGCTCAACTGAGCCGTTCGCGCCCTTAAGCAGAAACAAGAACGCCGCGGTCTTCGGACCGCGGCGTTTTTCGTTTGTGGCTGGAGCGAGCCGGGAGCCCTGCCTACTGGATCGCGACCGCTGTTCCTGGAACCGGGAGCGGAGCGGTCGCGGGCGCCGCCGCGGCCTTCGGAGCCACGGGGCGGACGACAGGCTGAGGCAGCTTCGTGGCGGCCGGTGCGGCTGCCGGCGTAACGGCGAGTTTCGGCTTCGGCCGGCGCGGCTGGATCGTCGAGGTCATGATCCCCTGGGGCGTGTCGAGCCCGTAGATGTCGTCGCGGAACTGCACCAGCCCTTCGGCATCCTGCCAGCCGGTCATGTAGACCCAGGCGACCGGCACGGCTTTCTTCAGCGTGACGTTCTTGCGCTCGCCCTTGGCGATCTCGGCCTCGATCGCCGGCTGGGTCCACTCTGTCCCTTCCAGAAGCCAGGCGGCGAGATCGCGCACGCCCTCGATGCGGGCGCAGCCGGAGGAGTTGAAGCGGACATCGTTACGGAACAGCGACTTCTTCGGCGTATCATGCATGTAGACCGCCTCGCCGTTCGGCATGTCGATCTTGAGCTGCCCGAGCGAGTTGGTCGGGCCCGGCTCCTGCCGGACGTAGAAATAGGGATTGGTCAGGCTGGCCCAGTTGACGCTGGCCGGATCGATCTCGCGGTTTTCGGCGCCGAGCAGCTTCATGTTGGACTTGGCGATAAAGTCCGGCTCCTTGCGCATCTTCGGGATGATGTCGGCCTTCACGATCGACATCGGCACCGTCCAGTACGGATTGAGGTTGACCGAAGTGATATTGGCCTGAAGCACGGGCGACGGCCGGTCCGGCCGCCCGACCACGGCGAGGTGGCGGCGCTGCACCACGCCTTTCTCCACCGCCTCGGCGCTGGCGCCAGGGATGTTCACGACGACATAGCGGTCGGTGAAGCTGAAGCCGTTGCCCTTGAGCCGCTCCAGTGTTGCCGTGAGCTGGTTGAGACGGACTTCGACCGGCACGTTCAATGCCTTCAAAGTGAGGCGGCCGACCGTACCGAGATCGGACAGGCCATGGCGGCGCTGGAAGCGCTTCACGGCGGCGACGACGGCCGCATCGTAGACATCGCCGGGAAGGGCATCCGGCGGCAGGTCGCCGCTCAGCATCAGGCGCTGCTTCAGCAGGGCAACGTCCGGCCCCTGCGAATCGGACTTCAGCGCGGTCGCAGCATTGGAGATCTTCGGCCAACCGCCGCGACCAGCGATGTCCTCATGCGTGATCAGCGCCTCGAGCGTACGGTCATAGGTCTTCGGGCCATAGCCCGGCTCCTCGGCGCGGGAGGCCGAGAGCATCGCCGCGAAGGAGACCGCGGCGGTGAGCACATGGCGAAGGCGAACGCGATACATCGGCGAGCTTCCAAGGCGCGAGGATACACGCCGTCGCAAGCTTCCCTCGCATATGGTCAAGGAAGCCTTAAGGCAGCGCTGCTGCATTGACCATAAGTCAGCTCGCTTGCCCGGAAATTGGAAATGACCCATATAGTCATCATGGTCATTTCGAAGGAAGCGGCGCATGACATCGGCATCGAAAACGAGCTGGAGCGTCGCCGACGCCAAGGCGCGCTTCTCCGAGCTCATCGACAAGGCGAAATCCGAGGGACCACAGACGGTGACCCGCAACGGCAAGCCGGCAGCGGTGCTGGTGTCGGTAGAGGAGTGGGAGAAGAAGACGGCGCCGAAGGGCAATTTGTTGGAGTTTCTGCAGAACTCGCCACTGCGCGGGGCTGATCTCGACCTCAGGCGCCTCACCGATCAGCCGCGCGACATCGAGCTGTGAGAATCCTGCTCGACACCAACGTCATTTCCGAGCCACAGAAGCCGCAACCATCCACGGCGGTCGAGCGCTTCATCCGGGATACACCGGAGGAAAGCCTTTATCTCAGCATCATTACGATCGCCGAGCTGTATCGCGGCGTAGCCTTGATGGCGGAAGGCCGCCGACGCATCCGTCTGAGCGAATGGGTCGCAGCCGAGCTGCCGGCGCGCTTCGGAGACCGACTCCTTCCGATCTCGACATCGACCGCGGCACTCTGGGGCGAGGTGATGGCGCAGTCCCGGCGGGATGGCCTGAACACGTCCATCATGGACGGATTTCTCGCGGCGACGGCAGCCGCGCACAACCTCGCCATCGCGACCCGCAATGTCCGGCACTTCACCGGCCTCGGGCTGACGGTGATCGATCCCTGGAACGAGACCTAGAGCATTTCCGCAATTCTTCGAATCGCGAAATTGCTCTAGATCCTTGTTCTATCGCATTTTCTTCACGCGAACCGGTGTCCACTTCGCTCGAAAATGCTCTAGAAGACGCGAGATTCGATCAGGTTCGGCAACCTGATCGAATCCAACGCGGAATGCGCACCTTACTCCGCCGCTTCCTTCACGGGCGCGGGCTTTTCCCATTTCAGCACCGGCTGGCGCGCGGCCCTCGTCTCGTCGAGGCGGCGCATCGGGGCGTGATGGGGAGCGGCGGTGAAGCGGCTCTTGTCGTTGCCCTTGGCCGCTATGGCGAGGTCGCGCAGCGTCGCGACGAACAGGTCGAGCGAGGCCTTCGATTCCGACTCGGTCGGCTCGATCAGCATGGCGCCGTGAACGACGAGCGGGAAATACACCGTCATCGGGTGGTAGCCCTCGTCGATCATCGCCTTGGCGAAATCGAGCGTGGTGACGCCGGTGCCTTTCAGCCATTCGTCGTCGAACAGCGCCTCGTGCATCGAGGGATGGTCGGGGAAGGGCAGCGACATCAGGTCGGCGAGGCCGGCGCGGATATAGTTGGCGTTCAGCACCGCGTCTTCCGAGGCCTGCTTCATGCCGTCGGCGCCATGGCTGAGCATATAGGCGAGCGCGCGAACATACATGCCCATCTGGCCATGGAAGGCAGTCATGCGGCCGAAGGGGTCGTTCCCCTCCGGTGCGTCGGCCTTGTGCTCGACGAGACGCGACTTGCCGCCCTCGACATGAATGAACGGCACCGGCGCGTAGGGCGCCAGACGCTCCGACAGCACGACTGGGCCGGCGCCCGGACCGCCGCCGCCATGCGGGGTCGAGAAAGTCTTGTGCAGGTTGATGTGCATGGCGTCGACGCCGAGATCGCCCGGACGAGCCTTGCCGACGATCGCGTTGAAGTTGGCGCCGTCGCAGTAAAAATAGGCGCCGGCCTCGTGCATCGCCGCGGCGATCTCGACGATCTGCGGCTCGAAGATGCCGCAGGTGTTCGGGTTGGTCAGCATGATCGCGGCGACGTCGGGGCCGAGCAGCGCCTTGACGTCCTCGACCGCGACGGTGCCGTCGGGACGGGCTGGAACAGCCTTCACCGAGAAGCCGATCAGGGCCGCCGTCGCCGGGTTGGTGCCATGGGCCGATTCGGGCACGAGCACGACATTGCGGGTCGCGCCCTCGCCCTTGGCGGCGATCGCAGCCTTGATCGCCATCATGCCACAGGCTTCGCCATGGGCGCCGGCCTTGGGCGAGAGCGCCACGGCCGGCATGCCGGTCAGCGTCATCAGGTAACCGGCGAGCTCGAGCATGACGTCGAGCGCGCCCGGCACGGTCGAGACCGGCTGCAGCGGGTGGACGTCGGAGAAGCCCGGCAGGCGCGCCACCTTCTCGTTGAGGCGGGCATTGTGCTTCATCGTGCAGGAGCCGAGCGGGAAGAGCCCGGTGTCGATGCCGTAGTTCTTCTGGCTGAGGCGCACATAATGGCGCATCGCCTCGGGCTCGGAGAGGCCGGGCAGGCCGATTTCGCCTTGTCGGGCATGCTTGCCGAGGCGGCTCTTGAACGGCGCCGGCTTGTCGATGTCGACGCCCGTCGTCTCGTGATGGCCGATCTCGAAGATCAGGGGCTCGATCTGCTGGAGGGCCTTGTTGCCGGTGAAGGTCTCATGGACCTCGGCGGCGGCCTCGCCGGCCTGGGTGGGACGTCCCTGACGGTTCAGCATCACAGCACCTCCGCGAGCGCCGCCACGAAGGCCGCCCGGTCCTCATCCGTGTTCACTTCGGTATTGGCAACGATCAGGAGATCGTCGAACCCGGCGCCCGGCAGCAGGCGCGAGACCGGCACGCCGGCGAGTATCCCCTTGGCGGCGAGCGCCTCGGCAACCTCGGCCGCCGGCTTGGCGAGCTTCAGGGTGAACTCGTTGAAAAAGCTCTCGTTCAGGACCTCGGCACCCTTCACCCCGGCGAGCGCGTCGGCGAGCTTGACCGCATTGGCGTGGTTGACCTCGGCAAGGCGGGTCAGGCCGGCCTGGCCGAGCAGCGTCATATGGATGGTGAAGGCCAGCACGCAGAGGCCGGAATTGGTGCAGATGTTCGAGGTCGCCTTGTCCCTGCGGATATGCTGCTCGCGGGTCGAGAGGGTCAGCACGAAGCCGCGGCGGCCATCGGCATCGACGGTCTCGCCGCAGAGCCGGCCCGGCATCTGGCGGATATATTTCGACTTGGCGGCGAAGAGGCCGACATAGGGGCCGCCGAAATTCAGGGCGTTGCCGATCGACTGGCCCTCGCCGACGACGATGTCGGCGTCCTGCGCACCCGGCGGGATCACCGCTCCGAGCGAGACGACCTCGGTGAAGACCGCGATCAGCAGCGCGCCGTGGGCATGCGCCTTGTCGGCGATCGGCTTCAGGTCACGTAAGTTTCCGAAGACGTCGGGCGACTGCACGACGACGCAGGAGACGCTGTCGTCGATCGTAGCGAGGATGTCCTCGGTGGCGCGAACGTCGGGCTTCAGCGCCACGACCTCGTCATTCGCCATCTCGGACAGCGTTTCGACGACCTGGGTGTAATGCGGATGCAGGCCGCCGGAGAGCACCGCCTTGCGCCGGCGGGTGACGCGGTGCGCCATCAGCACCGCCTCGGCCGTACCGGTCGATCCGTCATACATCGAGGCGTTGGCGACCTCCATGCCGGTCAGCGCTGCGACCTGGGTCTGGAACTCGAAGAGATATTGCAGCGTGCCCTGCGCAATCTCGGGCTGGTAGGGCGTGTAGCTGGTCAGGAATTCCGAGCGCTGGATCAGATGGTCGACCGTGGCCGGGACATGATGCTTGTAGGCGCCCGCCCCGACGAAGAACGGCACCGCTCCGGCCGCCATGTTCTTCGCCGACATCCTGCCGAGGATGCGCTCGACCTCGAGCTCGCCCTTCGCGCGCGGCAGGTCGAGCGGCTCCTTCAGCAGCTTGCCGTTCGGCACATCGGAAAACAGCGCGTCGACGTCGGGTACGCCGATGCGTGCGAGCATGTCCTCGCGATCGGTCTCGGTCAGGGGGAGATAGCGCATGGAGGTTCCTTGAATGGCGTCATGCTCGGGCTTGACCCGAGCATCTCTTCAACCAGTGCCTTCTCGTCCGGAGATTCTCGGATCTCCGGACGAGAATGACGCGTTTGCGGCGCCTCAGAGCGTCTTGACGTAGTCCTGGTACTCGGCCTCGCTCAGCAGGCCGTCGAGCTCGCCGGTGTTGGTGAGCTTGATCTTGACGAACCAGCCCTTGCCGGCCGGATCCTCGTTGACGGTGCCCGGCGCGGCCTCGAGCTCGCTGTTGACGGCGACGACTTCGCCGGAGACCGGCGCGTAGACCTCGGACGCCGCCTTGACGCTCTCGACGACGGCGGCCTCACCGCCCTTGGCGAGCGCCTTGCCGACACTCGGCAGCTCGACGAAGACGACGTCGCCGAGCTGGCCCTGGGCATAGTCGGTGATGCCGACCGTGCCGGTATCGCCTTCGATGCGGATGTATTCGTGGTCCTTGGTGTAGCGGGTCTCGGCCATGGTTTCCTCCGACGAAACAGGTGGGTTCAGCGCTTGTAGCGGTTGGGGACGAAAGGCATCGCGGCGATGGTCGCCGGCAGCAGCTTGCCGCGCACGATCAGGTCGAGCTTCGTGCCTGGAGCCGAATGCTCCCTGGCGACATAGCCCATGGCGCAGGGGCCGTTCAGGGTCGGGCCGAAGCCGCCCGAAGTGACCTTGCCGACGATGGTGCCGTCGGCGGTCGCGATCTCCGCGCCCTCGCGGGCCGGAGCCCGGCCTTCCGGCAGCAGGCCGACGCGGATGCGGGTCGGCTTCTCGGCGAATTCGCGCTGGATGCGTGCCGCTCCGGGAAAACCACCCTCTTCGCGCCGGCGCTTCTGGATCGACCAGTTGAGCCCCGCCTCGACCGGCGAGGTCGTGGTGTCGATATCGTGGCCGTAGAGGCAAAGCCCGGCTTCGAGGCGTAAAGAATCGCGGGCGCCGAGGCCGATCGGCTTGACGCTGGCGTCGAGCAGGAGCGCGTCCCAGATCTCGCCGATCCGGTCGGCGGCGGCGGAGATCTCGTAGCCGTCCTCGCCGGTGTAGCCGGAGCGGCTGACATTGGCCTTGACCCCGCCGAGCTTCAGCGTGCGCAAGGTCATGAAGCCCATTTCGGCGGCCTCGGGATTGAGCGCAGCCAGCGCCGCTTCAGCCTTGGGCCCCTGCAGGGCAATCAGGCCGCGATGCTCGGCCTTGACCAGCTTCACATTGGCCGGCAGGCGCGCCTCGATATGGGCGTAGTCCTGCGTCTTGCAGGCAGCGTTGACGACGAGCAGCAGTGCGCCGTCCTCGTCCGGATCGGCCGAGCGGGTCACCATCAGATCGTCGAGGATGCCGCCCTCCTCGTTCAGCAGCTGCGAATAGCGCTGCTTTCCAGGCGGCAGGTTGAGAATGTCGGCCGGGATCAGCGCTTCGAGCGCGCGGGCCGTGGTCTCGTGGTCGGGGCCGACGAGGAAGGCCTGGCCCATATGCGAGACGTCGAACAGGCCGGCGTTCTCGCGCGTCCAGTTGTGCTCGGCCATGATGCCGGCCGGGTACTGCACCGGCATGTCGTAGCCGGCGAACGGCACCATGCGCGCGCCGAGTGTGACATGGCGGGCGTGCAGCGGCGTCTTGAGCAGCGGCTCGGTGCTTGCAGTCTCGGCTTCGGCAGCCATGGCATCCCCTCAACAGAATCAAGCGCGAACCCCGGACGGATTCGTCCGGAGCGCGCCCCCTCTGTCTCGGGACCTGAGAGATTTCCCCGCCGGGCCCGAAGACCTGAGGCGGGTTACCCCCGTCGGTGGGCGGGCTTCAAAAGCCCACCGCTTTCCAGAGCGCCAATTCCCACGCGGTCCGTTTGCCTGAGCGTTTCCGGGGCGGTTGCGCCTTCGGCGCCGGCGCCGGACAAGTCCGGCTCCGGTCTCTCCCGCGGGGATGATGCGGCTGAGCCAGCAATAGACGAGCGCAGCCTTGAGTCAATCGACCCGCTGCCTCAGTTAACGGCAGCGGGTCGGTTATTTGCGCGCTCGATTTCTGAGCTTATCGGCGCCGGCGCCGCGCCGGCTCGCCGCCGCCCGGGGTCAGGCCGACGATGATCTCGACCTCGCCGGAGCCCGGCGGCACGACGATATTACTCTCGACATGGGAGAAATCAGCGCCGGTCTGGCCACTGGGGATGGCACCGCCAACGCGGGCGCTGCGGCGGGCGATGACCTGGTTGTTGCGCATCACCTGGGTGTGCAGCGTCGCGCCATAATTACCGGGGCTGCCGGCCGGGCCGATCAGGATGCGGCCCTCGACGCCGACCTTGAGATTGAAACTGCCCTCCTTGGTCGCCTGCGTGCATTCGCGCGCGACGGTGGTGATCGAGACCTGGCTGCGCAGGCTGCCGCTGTCCTGCCCGGACTGGGCGCGGATCGCGGCGCCGCCATCGGAGATGATCACCTGCGGGCAGATGAAATTGACCTCGTCATCGGTCGGCAGCTGGTTGGGCGCCGGCGGCGTGGTCGACTGGAACATCAGGATGTTGCCGAGCTTCTGGGTGGTGCTGGGCTCGCCGGTGCTCGACGAGCCGGAGGAACCGCAGCCGGCGAGCGCAAGCGCCAGGCCAGCAGGCAAAATGAACCGGCCAAAGCGGCCAGCAAAGCTGTCAATCACGGCAAAGCCTCCACACCGGGACCGAATCCGTTGAGCGAAACTGGGATTCCGACCCCTTCTTCCGGCGTCTGGAACACGATGAATGTGGCGCTCTTACCAGTCTTGAGCTGGCCAAGCAGGGTATCGTCCATCACCACCTCGGCGACGCAGCCGGTGGTCAGGCAGCGCACGAAGCCGGCGCGGCCGATATCCTTGTCGTCGATCTTGAGCCCGAGGCCGGAAGGCAGCAGCACGCCGAGCGGGGCGACGACGCGCAGCAGCCGACTCTTCTGGTCGGCCGTCTTCAGCACGATGACGAGCAGCGTCAGATTCGGACGGTCCTCCGCCGCGACGTTCTGCACGAGGGCGCATTGCTCGGCCTTGGCGCCCGGCGGCGTCTCGCAGCGCATCTGCCAATCGCCATGGGTGGAGCGCACGGCGCCCTGCGCATGAGCCGGCGCGGCCGAAAGCCAGCCGCAGCCGAGGACGGCGAGCGCCGCGGCCACGGGACCGATGATTGAGCGCATCCCTGTCCTCCTCTTCCAGGCGTGAGAATGCGCGCACACCCACGCCGAACGGCGCCCCCGCCATACGAGAGTGCGTTCCGACCATGCGTCCCGATTCCTGTCAAGGCGAAGCATCGCCTGCGCCCACGCGACGAACTGGACGCAGGCGCGTGCCTGGCAGCCCCGACCAGTCGCCCGGCACCTATGCACATGTCGCGTACTTATGCCGCACGGGCTGCGTCACAGCCTGTCATTGCCCCACTGGCGCAAGCGTGATCTTTGATTTATCGCAATGCCGAAGAACCGGGGTGGCCAGACGTGGCCGTCTCGGCGCGCGTCTGTCTTAAGCTGACGGAGGCAGATCGCGCGGCATCAAAGGAGCTATGTCGGACCGATGCGATTTGTGACCACTTCCCTCAGGAACGCGCTGGCGGCTCTTGCCGCGGCTCTGGTGGCGTTTTCTCCGGCCGTCGCATCGGCCCAGAACGGCATGCCGCTGCCCTGGCAGCTGAACCTGCAGCCGGCAGCGACCGAGGTCGCGAGCTTCATCCACTGGTTCCACGACTGGGTGAACGTGCTGATCTTCATCATCACGATCTTCGTGCTGGGTTTGCTCGTCTATGTCGCCTGGCGCTTCAACGAGAAGGCCAACCCGGTCCCCTCTAAGACGACGCACCACGCCCTGCTTGAGGTCGCCTGGACGATCATCCCGGTCCTGATCCTGGTCGTGATCGCCATTCCCTCCTTCCGCCTGCTCAAGCTGCAGCTCGAGATCCCGCAGGCCGACCTGACCGTGAAGGTCACCGGCAAGCAGTGGTACTGGTCCTATGAGTATCCGCAGGACGGCGGCAGCTTCGGCTTCGACTCGCTGATGCTCGACGAGAAGCAGCGCGCCGAGGCGATCCAGACCAAGAAGATCGCCGAATCCGAGGCGCCACGCCTGCTGGCGGTCGACAACGAAGCGGTCGTGCCGGTCGGCAAGATCGTGCGGGTGCAGGTCACCGGCGCCGACGTCATCCACAAGTTCGCGATGCCGGCCTTCGGCGTGAAGATCGACGCCATCCCCGGCCGCCTGAACGAGACCTGGTTCAAGGCCGACCGCGAAGGCATCTTCTACGGGCAGTGCTCGTTCATCTGCGGCCAGAACCACGCCTTCATGCCGATCGCCATCCGCGTCGTGAGCCAGGAGCGCTACACGGCCTGGCTCGCGGAAGCGAAGCAGAAGTTCGCCAACGCAGCCGACGCCACCAGCAAAGTCGCCGACGCGACCCGCTGAACCCGACATTTTGAAAGAACTCACGCGAACCGCATTCGCAGGAGGAGACGAATTCCATGGCTACCGCGGCTCCCCACGCCCACGGGCATGACTACGCCCACGCCCACGAGCACCACACCCCGACGGGCTGGCGCCGCTGGCTGCTCTCGACCAACCACAAGGACATCGGCACGCTCTACCTGATCTTCTCGATCATCGCGGGCCTGATCGGCGGCTTCCTGTCGATCATGATGCGCATCGAGTTGCAGCAGCCGGGCCTGCAGATTTTCGCCAACGGCCAGAGCTACAACGTCTTCGTCACCGGCCACGGCCTGATCATGATCTTCTTCATGGTCATGCCCGCGGTCATCGGCGGCTTCGGCAACTGGTTCGTGCCGCTGATGATCGGCGCGCCGGACATGGCCTTCCCGCGCATGAACAACATCTCGTTCTGGCTGACGGTGGCGGCGCTGATCCTGCTGCTGATCTCGATGTTCGTCGAAGGCGCCCCGGGCGCGAAGGGCGTCGGCACCGGCTGGACGATCTATCCGCCATTCTCGTCGACAGGCCACCCCGGTCCGTCGGTCGACTTCGGCATCCTGTCGCTGCACCTTGCCGGCGCGGCCTCGATCCTGGGCGCGATCAACTTCATCACCACCATCCTGAACATGCGCGCGCCTGGCATGACCATGCACAAGATGCCGCTGTTCGCCTGGGGCGTGCTGGTCACCGCCTTCCTGCTGCTGCTGGCGCTGCCGGTCCTGGCCGGCGCGATCACCATGCTGCTGACCGACCGCAATTTCGGCACGACCTTCTATGATCCGGCCGGCGGCGGCGACCCGGTGCTCTACCAGCACCTGTTCTGGTTCTTCGGCCACCCCGAAGTCTACATCATGATCCTGCCGGCCTTCGGCATCGTCAGCCACATCATCTCGACCTTCTCGAAGAAGCCGATCTTCGGCTATCTCGGCATGGCCTACGCCATGGTCGCAATCGGCGTGGTCGGCTTCATCGTCTGGGCCCACCACATGTACACGGTCGGCCTGTCGCTCAACACGCAGCGCTACTTCGTCTTCGCGACGATGGTGATCGCGGTGCCGACGGGCGTGAAGATCTTCTCCTGGATCGCGACGATGGGGGGCGGCTCGCTGCGCTTCACCGCGCCGATGATCTGGGCGATCGGCTTCATCTTCCTGTTCACCGTCGGCGGCGTCACCGGCGTCGTGCTGGCCAATGCCGGCCTCGACCGCTCGCTGCACGCGACCTACTACGTGGTGGCGCACTTCCACTACGTGCTGTCGCTCGGCGCGGTGTTCGGCATCTTCGCGGGCTTTTACTACTGGTTCCCGAAGATGAGCGGCTACATCATCCCGGACTGGATCGGCCGCCTGCACTTCTGGATCGCCTTCATCGGCGCGAACCTGCTGTTCTTCCCGCAGCACTTCCTCGGCCTGGCCGGTATGCCGCGCCACTATGTCGACTATCCGGACGCGTTCGCCGGCTGGCATTTCTGGTCGTCGATCGGCTCCTACATCTTCGCGGCCGGCCTGCTGGTCTGGCTCTACGGCATCGTCGTCGCCTTCTCGAAGAAGGAGCTCGCCGGCAACAATCCGTGGGGCGAAGGCGCGACCACGCTGGAGTGGACCCTGTCCTCGCCGCCGCCCTTCCACCAGTTCGAGACGCTGCCGCGCATCACCGGCTCGGACCACTGATCAAACCGGCGGCGGGCCCAACAGCCCGCCGCCGCCCCTCCCCCGAGCGCCCGATCCAGGGCGTTCCGGAGACGGGCGGATCCCGCAAAGCGATGTCCGGTCGGACATCTTCGAATGTTGAAGTGAACGAGTTTCGATGTCTGCTGCCTTCGATCAGATCACCCAGGCTGACGACAGCGCCGCGCTGAGTTCCACCGGCGAGGCGCGTGATTTCTTCGCGCTGCTCAAGCCGCGGGTGATGTTCTTGGTGATCGTGACGGCGCTCGGCGGCATGGTCGCTGCGCCGGGCTCGGTCAATCCGGTGATCGGCCTTGCCGCGCTGCTGGCGATCTCGGTCGGCGCCGGCGCCTCCGGCTGCCTCAACATGTGGTGGGACGCCGATATCGACGCCGTGATGGCCCGCACCGCCGGTCGCCCGATCCCGGCCGGGCGCATCCTGCCCTCCGAGGCGCTCGCCTTCGGCCTGACGCTCTCGATCGGCTCGGTGCTGGTGCTCGGCCTCGTCGCCAACCTGCTCTCGGCCGCGATGCTGGCCTTCACGATCTTCTTCTACGCCGTCGTCTATTCGATGTGGCTGAAGCGGGCGACGCCGCAGAACATCGTCATCGGCGGCGCCGCCGGCGCCTTCCCGCCGATGATCGGCGAGGCCGTGGTCACCGGCGATTTCGGCATGACCTCGATCGTGCTGTTCGCGATCATCTTCCTGTGGACGCCGCCGCATTTCTGGGCGCTCGCTTTGGTCAAGTCGGCCGACTACGCCCGCGCCGGCATCCCGATGCTGCCGAACGTTGCCGGCCCGGCCGCGACGCGCCGCCAGATCGTCGCCTATACGCTGGTGCTCGCCCCGGTCGCGGTGCTGCCGGCGCTGATGGGCTTCGGCGGGCTGATCTACCTGGTCGTCTCGGTCGTGACCGGCCTTGCCATGATCGGCCTGTCGCTGCGCGTGCTGAAGGTCACCGAAGGCGAAGCCGCCAACAAGGCCGCCTATGCCCTGTTCGGCTTCTCCATCCTCTATCTCTTCCTACTCTTCGCCGTGCTGCTGGCCGAGAACGGCCTCGGCCTGATGTGGGCCCTGCCCAAGGTGCTGGGATGAGCGAGGACCCGCAGGACAAGAAGCAGCCGCCGGCAGCGTTTTCGCCGGAGGACATGGCGCGGCGCAACCGCCGCTCGGTCGCGCTGGCGCTCGTGCTCGGCGGGCTCGTGCTGTTCTTCTTCATCGTGACGCTGGCCAAGACCGGGCCGGCGATCCTCAACCGGCCGCTGTGACGCGATGAGCACCGCTTCCCGCAACCGCCGCACCGTCCTTGCCTGCAGCGCCGCTGTGCTCGCCATGACCGGGCTCTCCTTCGCCGCGGTGCCGCTCTACAACCTGTTCTGCAAGGTCACAGGTTTCGCCGGCACACCGATGATCGGCACCGCCGCCACCGGCAAGACTAGCGACCGCGTCGTCTCGGTCGCCTTCGACGCCAATGTCGCGCCGGCTCTGGGTTGGCGCTTCGAGGCGGAGAGGACGGAGATCAAGGCGCAGGTCGGCGTGACGCAGACGGTGTTCTACAAGATCACCAACACGTCCTCGCGGCCGATGACCGGGATCGCGACCTACAATGTCCAGCCCAACCAGTCGGGCGCCTATTTCGTCAAGATCCAGTGCTTCTGCTTCACCGAGACGACGCTGCAGCCGGGCGAAACCCTGGAGGCGCCGGTGGTGTTCTACATCGATCCCGAGATCGAGTTGAACCGCGAGCTCGCCAGCCTGAAATCGATCACCCTGTCCTACACCTACTTCCCGTCGAAGAACGGGCAGCCGGTGGCGGAAAGCAAGGGTGACGGCACCCAACCGAAACTATAAAGCTGCGCAGGAAGCGCTGCATATCTACGGACGCGGAGACTTAAGCACGATGGCCGGGGCTCATACCAAGAACCACGACTACCACCTCGTCGATCCGAGCCCGTGGCCGATCGTCGGCGCCGCCAGCGCGACCATCATGGCGATCGGCGCGGTGATGTGGATGAAGGCCATGCCGCTGCTTGGCATGAACCTCGGCCCGCTGGTCTTCGGCGCCGGCCTGCTCGGCGTGCTCTACACCATGCTCGCCTGGTGGATGGACGTGACCCGCGAGGCCGAGACGGAAGGCCACCATACCCGCGTGGTGCAGCTCCATCATCGCTATGGCATGCTGATGTTCATCGCCTCCGAGGTGATGTTCTTCGTCGCCTGGTTCTGGGCCTTCTTCGATGCGAGCCTGTTCACCGGCGAGGCGATCCAGTACGCCCGCGCCGAGTTCACCGGCGGGCACTGGCCGCCGAAGGGCATCGAGACCTTCGATCCCTGGCACCTGCCGCTGCTCAACACGCTGATCCTGCTGACCTCCGGCACGACCGTGACCTGGGCGCACTACGCCCTGATCCAGGGCGACCGGAAGGGCCTGAAGCAGGGCCTGTGGCTGACCGTGATCCTCGGCATCCTGTTCACGATCACGCAGGCCTACGAGTACGCGCACGCCTCCTTCGCCTTCAAGGGCAACATCTACGGCGCGACCTTCTTCATGGCGACCGGCTTCCACGGTTTCCACGTCATCATCGGCACGATCTTCCTGGCGATCTGCCTGTGGCGCGTCTATCTCGGCCACTTCAAGCCGAACCAGCATCTCGGCTTCGAGTTCGCCGCCTGGTACTGGCACTTCGTCGACGTGGTCTGGCTGTTCCTGTTCGCCTCCATCTATGTCTGGGGCGCCGGAACGCCGGCAGCGCACTGAGTTCCAGGCCGCCAGCGGCCGCGAACCTGAAACAGGGGCGGCCGCGAGGCCGCCCTTTCCGTTTGCAGGAGGCCGCGATGGTGCAGCCGCAGATCACCCCGCCCTCCCCCTATTCAACGGGTCTTACCGGACGCTGCCCACGCTGCGGCGAGGGCAAGCTGTTCGATGGCTATCTCAAGCTGAAGCCGCGCTGCGCCGCCTGTGGGCTCGATTTCGCCTTCGCCGATTCCGCCGACGGGCCGGCGGTGTTCATCATGCTGATCGCCGGCTTCTTCGTGCTCGGCCTCGCGCTCTATGTCGAGATCGCCTACACCCCGCCGATCTGGCTGCACCTTCTGCTCTGGCTGCCGCTGGCGGTCGTCACCTGCCTTGGATTGCTGCGGCCGATGAAGGGGCTCGCTGTCGCCTTGCAATATGCCCATAAGGCCGAGGAAGGCAGGTTGAAGAAGTGAGCGAGATCGCCTCCCGGGCCTCCCGGCCGAAGCTCCTGCTGCCAACCGTGCTGACCATCATCGGCGTCGGCGTGCTCATCACTCTCGGCACCTGGCAATGGTTGCGCATGAGCGAGAAGCACGCCTTCATCACGCGGCTGGAGGCGCAGGCGCAGGGCCCGGCGACACCGCTGCCGCCGACGGCCGAATGGCAACGGCTGGACCTTGCCGCACTGGACCTCACCCGCTCGACCGCCAAGGGCAGCTATCTCGACGGCATCGCCAGCGTACGCACGACCATCGCCGCCGGCCCGCCCGGCTCGCGCCAGCTCTCCGGCTTCGGCCGCTGGATCTTCCAGGGCCTCCGGCTGGAGGACGGGGCCACCATCCTGGTCAATCGCGGCTTCGTGCCTGAAGGCCGCTTCGCCACGATCGCGCCGGCCAGCGGCCAGGCGACAGTCACCGGCTTCCTGCGCGCGCCGGAGGCCCGCAACAGCTTCACCCCCGCCGACCTGCCGCAGCAGCGTGAATTCTACACGCGCGACCCCGCAGGTATCGCCGCGGCGCTGGGTCTTGGGGCGGCAGCTCCCTTCTATCTGGAAGCCGAGCGCCAAGGCGACGGGCTGACACCGCCGGCTGGCGTCGATGTGAAGGAGCTGATCGCCCGCATCCCGGACAACCACCTGCAATACGCGCTGACCTGGTGGGGCCTCGCGCTGACACTGCTCGGCGTATTCGCGGCCTATGCCTGGCAGGCGCGCAGCAAGCCCGATCCGGAGAGCTGACGCTTCCAAACCGTAGTTGAGCCCCGAAACCTGCAAGGCAAGGCCGGTCTGCATAGCCGGGCTTTGCCCTCCCCTGCCAACGGGCCTATAGGATCAGCACGACATCAGAGATCATCATCGTGCTGCATATTTCGACCCGTGGCGAAGCGCCGTCGCTCTCCTTTGCCGATGCGCTGCTTGCTGGACTTGCCCGTGACGGCGGCCTCTATCTGCCGCAAGCCCTGCCGCGCTTCAGCGCGCAGGAGATCGCCGGTTTCGCCGGCAAGCCCTATGCCGACGTCGCCGAGCGTGTCCTCGGTGCATTGGCCGATGGCGACATCGCGCCCGATGCGCTGAAAGCCATGATCGGCGAGGCCTACGGCGCCTTCCGCCATCCGGCTGTCTGCCCGCTCGTCCAGCTCGGCGACAACCTGTTCTCGCTCGAGCTCTTCCACGGCCCGACGCTCGCCTTCAAGGACGTGGCGATGCAGCTGCTCGGCCGGCTGATGGACCATGTCCTGACCCAGCGCGGCGAGCGCGCCACCATCGTCGGCGCGACCTCGGGCGATACCGGCGGCGCCGCCATCGACGCCTTCAAGGGGCTGGAGCGCGTCGATGTCTTCATCCTCTACCCGCATGGCCGCGTATCCGAGGTGCAACGCCGGCAGATGACGACTGTGGACGCGGACAACGTCCATGCCATCGCGGTCGAGGGCACGTTCGACGACTGCCAGAACCTGGTGAAGGCGCTGTTCAATCACCACGCTTTCCGTGACGAGCTGCGCCTCTCCGGCGTCAACTCGATCAACTGGGCCCGCATCGCGGCGCAGGTCGTCTATTACTTCACCGCCGCTGTCGCGCTCGGCGCCCCGCACCGTCCGGTGTCCTTTGCGGTGCCGACCGGCAATTTCGGCGACATCCTCGCCGGCTGGATCGCCAAGCAGATGGGCCTGCCGATCGGCCGCCTGATGGTCGGCACCAACAGCAACGACATCCTGGCCCGCACGCTGGAGACCGGCGTCTACGAGATGCGCGGTGTCGCTGCGACGACCTCGCCCTCGATGGACATCCAGATCTCCTCGAATTTCGAGCGGCTGCTGTTCGAGGCGCATGGCCGCGACGGCGCGGCGGTGCGCCGGCTGATGCAGTCGCTGGCGCAGTCAGGCCGCTTCGAGATCGCGGCCGAGCCGCTCGCCCGCATCCGCGCCGATTTCGACGCTGTCTCGCAGGACGAGGCCTCGATCGCCAGCGAGATCGGCACGGTCTGGCGCGAGGCCGGCTATTTGCTCGACCCGCACAGCGCGATCGGTGTCGCCGCTGCGCGCAAGCTGCTCGCGAGCGACCCGGCGACGCCGGTGGTCGCGCTCGGCACCGCCCATCCCGCCAAGTTCCCGGCAGCCGTCGCGGCAGCGAGCGGGGTCACGCCTGCCCTTCCCGCGCACCTCGCCGACCTGATGGAGCGCAAGGAGCGGTTCAGCCAGTTGCCGAATGATCAGAGCAAGCTCGAACGCTTCATCGCCGAGCGGGCCCGGGTCGTCAGGAGTGCAGCGGCATGACGGCGGCGAAGACCCTCAAGGCCAAGACCGAGAAGCCCGAGGCCACGATGCAGGGCGAGGCGGCGGGCCACGACCCGGCCGTCAGCCTGACGACGCTGCCATCGGGCCTGCGCATCGTCTCCGAGCGCATGGGCCATGCCTCGACCGTTTCGCTCGGCATCTGGATCGGCGCCGGTGCGCGCGATGAGCTGCCGCATGAGCATGGCCTCGCCCATCTGCTCGAGCACATGGCGTTCAAGGGCACGGCCCGGCGCACCGCGCTTGAGATCGCCGAGGAGATCGAGAGCGTCGGCGGCGACCTCAACGCCGCGACCTCGGTCGAATACACTTGCTACACCGCGCGCGTACTCGGCCAGGACCTGCCGCTGGCGGTCGACATCCTCGCCGACATCCTCACCCAGCCCTCGCTGACCGAAGAGGAGCTGGCGCGCGAGAAAGGCGTGATCCTGCAGGAGATCGGCGCCGTCCAGGACACGCCGGACGATCTGGTCTATGACCGCTTCCTGCAGGCCGCCTTCCCGGAGCAGCCGCTCGGCCGGCCGATCCTCGGCACCGCGGAGACGGTCAACGGCTTCACGCCCGACGCGATCCGCGCCTATCTCGGCCGGCACTATCACGCTGGCAACATGGTGCTGGCCGCCGCCGGTGCGGTCGACCATGACGAGCTCGTCGCCCTGGCGGAGCAGGCGCTCGCCGACCTGCCGGCGCAGCCCAAGACTGCTCCCGAGGCGCGCACGCAGGCGAGCTACCATGGCGGCGAAGCCCGCATCGACGGCGACGAGGAACAGGTCCACATCGTCCTCGGCTTCCCCGGCAAGCCGTTCACCAATGGCGTGCACTATCCGCTGCAGATCTTCTCCGCCGTGCTTGGCGGCGGCCTGTCCTCGCGGCTGTTCCAGGAGGTGCGCGAGCGCCGGGGCCTCGCTTATGCGATCGACGCCTTCCACTGGCCCTTCTCCGATTGCGGCGTCTTCGGCATCAGCGCCGGCACCGCGCCCGAGGATGTCAGCGAACTGGTCGAGGTCGCGCTCGACTGCCTCCACCAAGCAGCCCGCGACGTCAGTGAGGTCGAGGTCGCCCGCGCCCGGGCGCAGATGAAGGTCGGCCTGCTGGCCTCGCTGGAGAGCCCCGGCGGCAAGCTGGAGCAGATGGCGCGGCAGGTGCTGGTCTTCGGCCGGGCGATCCCGCGGGAGGAGCTGGCGCGCCGGCTCGACGCGGTCAGCCTGGCCGATGTGCGCGCCGCCGGCCAGGCCCTGCTCGACGGCGTCGTCACGGTCGCGGCCGTCGGCCCGCTCGACAACCTCGCCCCGGCGAGCGCCTTGCGCGCCATGCTGGCGCGAGCCGCCTGACCGCCATGGCCCTCTTCCGCTTCGCCACCGACCCGCCGGCGCGGCCCCTGATCAGGACGCAGAACCTGATCCTGCGCGCCCCGCTCGCCGGCGATTATTCGGCCTGGGCGAGCCTGCGGATGGAGAGCCGCGACTTCCTCACCCCTTGGGAGCCGGTCTGGACCGAGGACGACCTGACCCGCGCCTCGTTCCGGCTGCGGGTCAAGCGCGCCAGCCGCGAGATCGCGACCGACGAAGCCTATTCCCTGTTCATCATCGATTCCCGCTCGGAAGCCCTGCTCGGCGGGCTGACCCTCGGCCTCGTCCGGCGCGGCGTCGCCCAGGCCTGCACGCTCGGCTACTGGATGGGCCAGCGCCATGCCGGCAAGGGCCACATGACCGAGGCCGTGCGCGGCGCGCTCGACTTCGCCTTTTCCGAGCTCGCTTTGCACCGGGTCGAAGCCGCCTGCCTGCCGCATAACGAGCCCTCGCGCCGGCTGCTGGAGCGCGTCGGCTTCAAGCACGAGGGCGAGGCGCGCGGCTATCTGCGCATCAACGGCGTCTGGGCCGACCATCTGCTCTACGGCATGCTCGCCTCGGAGCTGCGCCGTCCCGCCGAAACCGATCGCAAGCTGTGAACAGGTTGCCTTGCCCTCGCCACGTCCCGCCGATACCACTGGCCTCCACGCCTGAAGAGTTCCCCGCAGAGTCCATCTTGTCATCGACGCTCCGCTTCCTCCGGTCCGGCATCGCCGTTTTCGGCCTCCTGATGCTGGTGCTGATCTCGCTGCTGCGGCCGGCGCTGGCGGTCGAAGCACAGCGCGTGCCGCTCGACGTGCCGGTGCTCGACCTGACGGATGTGGTCGAGCGCAACAAATCCGATGGCGACGTCATCCAGATCTCGACCGCGCCGGGCGCCGACGGCATCGTCCGGCGCATCGCGGTGAGGGCGCGCGAATCGGGGGCGCGGCCGGACTGGATCGTCTTCGCGCTGACCAATGATTCCGACGAGCAGATCGACCGGCTGCTGGTCGCGCCCTTTCACCGGCTGATCGGCTCGGGCGTTGTCTGGCCCGATCTTGGCGACCGTCGCATCGAGGCGATCACCGCGAGCCAAGGCCTGCGGCCCGAGCGCGAGGAAGCGCCCGACGCCGACATCTTCCAGATCACGCTCGACCCCGGCACCACCGTCACCTTCGTGGCCGAGCTGAAATCGCCGAACCTGCCGCAGCTCTATTTGTTCGAGCCGGAGGCCTATCGCCAGAAAACCAACGGCCTGACGCTCTACAAGGGCATCATCATCGGCATCGCCGGCCTGCTGGCGCTGTTCCTGACCATTATCTTCGTGGTCAAGGGCGCGGTGATCTTCCCGGCCGCGGCAGCGCTGGCCTGGGCGGTGCTGGCCTATGCCGGCCTCGATTTCGGCTTCTTCCAGCGCATTTTCCCGCTGACGCCGGCGATCGAGCGAATATACCGGGCCGGCGCCGAAGTCGTGCTGGCGGCGACGCTGCTCGTCTTCCTCTTTGCCTATCTCAACCTGTCGCGCTGGCATGTGCGCTACAGCCACATCACCTTCATCTGGATCCTCGGCCTCGCCGGGCTGGTCGGTCTCGCGGTGTTCGATGCGCCGATGGCGGCCGGCATCGCCCGCATCTCGATCGCCGCCGTGGCGACGATCGGCTTCGTACTGATCCTGCACCTCGCCACCCATGGCTATGAGCGGGCGGTGATGTTGATCCCGACCTGGTTCCTGCTGCTGGTCTGGGTGACAGCGGCAAGCTTCACGGTGGTCGGGCAGATCACCCGCGATCTCGTGCCACCCTCCCTGATCGGCGGCCTCGTCCTGATCGTGCTGCTGATCGGCTTCACCGTGGTGCAGCATGCCTTTGCCGGCGGCGCCCTGGCGCAAGGGCTGGTCTCCGACACCGAGCGGCGGGCGCTCGCCTTGTCCGGCTCGGGCGACCTCGTCTTCGACTGGGATGTGTCGGCGGACAAGATCTTCGTGTCGCCGCAGGCCGAGGTCCTGCTCGGCCTGTCCAAGGGCGCGCTCGAAGGCTCGGCCGCGCGCTGGCTGGAATACATGCACATTGCCGACCGCGACCGCTACCGCGTCTCGCTCGATGCGGTGATCGAGCAGCGCCGCGGCAAGCTGCAGCTCGACTTCCGCCTGCGCTCCGCCAATGGCGCCTATCACTGGTTCAGCCTGAGGGCACGGCCGGTGATCGGCTCGGACGGCGAGGTCATCCGCGTCATCGGCACGCTCGCCGATGTCACCGAGCAGCGCACCGCCCAGGAGCGCATGCTGCACGACGCCGTGCACGACAACCTGACCGGCCTGCCCAATCGCGAACTGTTCCAGGACCGGCTGACCGCGGTGTTCGGCTTCAGCCGCGCCGACGACGCCATCCGCCCGACCGTGATCGTCATCGACATCGACCGCTTCAAGCAGGTCAACGAATCGGTCGGCTTCTCAGCCGGCGATTCGATCCTGCTGACGCTGGCGCGCCGCCTCGGCCGTTTGCTCCGGACTCAGGACACGCTGGCGCGCATCGGCGGCGACATCTTCGCGATGATCATCGTCTCGGAGAGCGATCCCGAGCGCATCCTGGCGCTGGCCGAGCTGATCCGCCGGGCCGTGTCGACGCCGATCACCTTCGCCGAGCGCGAGATCGTGCTGACGCCCTCGATCGGCCTCGCCCTCTTCGACGGCACGCCGACGGCGCGCAAGGACGATGCGCTGAAGAACGCCGAGCTCGCCATGGCGCATGCAAAGAATCAGGGCGGCAACCTGGTCGAGGTCTTCGTCCCGGCAATGCGCAGCGACCGCAACGACCGGCTCGCGCTCGAAAGCGACCTGCGCCGGGCGATCGAGCGGGGCGAGATCCAGGTGATGTACCAGCCGATCGTCAGGCTGGAGGACCGGACCATCGCCGGCTTCGAGGCGCTGATGCGCTGGGATCATCCGCGCGAGGGACGGCTGCTGCCGCAGGACTTCCTCTCGATCGCCGAGGAGAGCGGGCTGATCGTCGATCTCGGCGTCTATGTGATGGACCGGACCGCACGCGAGCTCGCCGCCTGGCAGGCTGCGCTGGAGGTCGAGCCGCCGATCTTCGCCAGCGTCAACGTCTCCAGCCGCCAGCTGCTGCGCCACGACCTGCTGCGCGACGTCAAGGCCGTACTGGCGCGCCGGCGCGTGCTGCCGGGCACGCTCAAGCTCGAGATCACCGAGAGCCTGGTGATGGAGAACCCGGAATATGCGGCGCAGATGCTGTCGCGCATCCGCGATCTCGGCGCCGGCCTGTCGCTCGACGATTTCGGCACGGGCTATTCCTCGCTGTCCTATCTGCAGCGCTTCCCCTTCGACACCATCAAGATCGACCAGAGCTTCGTGCGCCAGATGGGCAACGGCAAGCCGCCGGTGATCCTGCGCTCGATCGTCCAACTCGCCGCCGACCTGCAGATGGACGTGGTCGCCGAGGGTGCCGAGACCGAGTCGGATGCGATCGAGCTCTACCAGCTCGGCTGCCAGTATGCGCAGGGCTACACCTTCGGCCAGCCGATGACGGCGGCGGAGGCGCGGCGGCTGGTCGGAGCGTCGAGCTCGTCTTTCGAGGCAGCGTAGCCACCACCGTCATTCTCGGGCGGAGCGAAGCGCAGACCCGAGAATCTCAGGACAAGCAGGCGCCAAGAAAGAGCCTTTTCCGAGATGAGATGCTCGGGTCAAGCCCGAGCATGACGCATCTCAGGCGTGCCCGGCATCCTTCGACAGGAAGGCCGGGTCGATGCCGAGCTTGTTGAGCGCGCGGGCGTACTTCGTGTCGAGCGCATCGTCGAAGAGCAGCGCCTGGTCGGCGGCGCAATGCAGCCAGCCATTGGACTGGATCTCGGATTCGAGCTGCCCCGCCCCCCAGCCGGCATAGCCGAGCGCCAGCACCGCATTCTCCGGCCCGGTCCCGACGGCGATGGCACGCAGGATGTCGAGCGTCGCGGTCAGGCAGATGCCGTCGTCGATCGGCAGCGTTGCCGATTCCAGGAAGAAATCGGCACTGTGCAGGACGAAGCCGCGCTTGGTCTCGACCGGCCCGCCGCGCAGCACCTTCATCTTCTCGGCCTGGCTCGGCAGGCGAATCGCCTGGTCGGGCGGGATCACGTCGAGCTGGACGAGCAATTCCGGAAAGCGCGTATCGGCGGCCGGCTTATTGACGATGATGCCCATCGCGCCATCCTCGGAATGAGCGCACAGATAGACGACGCTGCGGGCAAAGCGGGAATCGCTCATGCCCGGCATGGCGATCAGGCACTGCCCGTCGAGATAGCTGCGGCCGCTGATGCGCTGGTTCGATCCGAGATTCATCGCACCATGCTAAGCCATGTTCGGCTGGTGTGGGAACAATTTTGGATCGTGGGCGACGTGGCTATTCGGATGGAGACCGAAGGCCATCCGGGGTGCCGGCCACCGCCGCCGCAATGCTGGCGCAAAGCTGGCGATGCTTGGCTGGATCACAGCACCGGCATCATCCTCGCAAAATTCGGCTGGATCGCCTAAATCAGATCACGTGAAAACGATCACGGCCCTTCCCCTCTTCGCCGCGCTGGCGTTCGGCGCACCGGCCTCCGCCCAGGAGGCCGCGGTTTCGCCGTGGTCGAAGGCCGCCTACTCGTCGATGCGCCTGATTGCGGGCGCGACCGCTCCGTCGGGCAAGCAGCGCGTCGGCGTCGAGATCACGATGTCGCAGGGCTTCAAGACCTATTGGCGCAGCCCCGGCGATGCCGGCGTGCCGCCGGTCTTCGACTGGAGCGGCTCGGAGAATGTCGGCGGGCTCGACGTGCGCTGGCCTACCCCTGAGCGCTTCGAGGACGGGGCCGGTTCCGGCATCGGCTATGTCGGCGAGGTGGTGGTGCCGGTCTCGGTCCAGCCGGTCGATCCGACCCGGCCGGTCACCGTGGTGCTGAAGCTCGACTATGCGGTCTGCGACAAGATCTGCGTTCCCGCGAAAGGCGAAGCGCGCCTCTGGCTCGAACCCGGCGTCACGTCGGTGACCTCGCCGCGGCTTGAGCTGTTCGAGGCGCGGATCCCGCAAGCGATCAAGCCCGGCCCAGCCGAGGACCGCCTCGCCATTCTCGACGTGGCGCATAGCGACGCGGCGGTGAAGCTCACGATCAAGACGCCTGAAGGCGGCTCGGTCGACGACGTCTTCGTCGAAGGCGCCGGCATGTGGTCTTTCGGCCGGCCAATGCTGATGCCCCAGCCCGATGGTACGGTCGCCGCAAAGTTGAAGATCGTCGAGCGTCCCAAGGGTGCCACTGGCCCGACGCCTCTCATCATCACCGTGCGCGGCAAGCCGCATTCGGTCGAGACGCGGCTCGACCTCGACATTGGCAACGCGAAGCCGTAACCCTGCCCTCGAAGCGGCAACCCAGCCGCGAACCGGAGACATGGCGATGGCGATCAAGGTCGGTGACAAGCTTCCGCAGGCGACGTTTCGCGTGATGACGGCCGATGGGCCGGCAGCCAAGACCTCGGACGAGTTGTTCAAGGGCCGCAAGATCGTGCTCTTCGCGGTGCCGGGCGCCTTCACGCCGACCTGCCACAAGAATCATCTGCCGGGCTATGTGAACAAGGCGGCCGAGATCAAGGGCAAGGGCGTCGAGGAGATCTTCGTCACCGGCGTCAACGACGTCTTCGTCATGGACGCCTGGTCGAAGGCGACCGGCGGGGCCGGTGTGATCACCTTCCTCTCCGACGGCAATGCCGATTTCGCCAAGGAGATCGGCCTGTCGATGGACGGCTCGGGCTTCGGGCTCGGCACCCGCTCGCAGCGCTATTCGATGGTGGTCGAGGATGGCGTCGTGACCGCGCTCAACGTCGAGGACGCGCCCGGCAAAGCCGACGTCTCCGGCGCCGAGGCGATGCTGAACCAGCTCTGAGCTGTCTGGCAGCACAGTCTTCAAGCCCGCGCTTCCGGCGCGGGCTTTTTCATGTCCAGCACCGAATCCGATCGATCCGATCTGCGCTTGTCATGAGACAGCGCGGCAGGCGCTCGCTAGCCTCCCGGCATAATCGAGGAGACGCCGGCCATGTCAGAGATCACCATTCGCCCGCTCACGGCCGATGACCGCGCCGCCTGGGAGCCGCTCTGGCAGGGCTATCTCGCCTTCTACAAGGCCTCGCTGACCCCGGAGACGACCGACACCACCTTCGCACGCCTGACGGGCGGCCAGGAGCCGATGGGCGGCTTCATCGCCGAACGCGACGGCCGGGCGCTCGGCATCGTCAACTATGTGCTGCACCGTACGACCTGGAGCCCGAAGCAGATCTGCTACCTGCAGGACCTCTTCACCAGCGAGGAGGCGCGCGGCCACGGCCTCGGCCGCAAGCTGATCGAGGCCGTCCGGCAGATGGCCGAGACGAAGGGCCTGTTCCGCGTCTACTGGCAGACGCATGAGAGCAACCTGCAGGCGCAGGAACTCTACGACAAGGTCGCGCAGAAATCCGGCTTCATCGTCTACCGCCAGCCGCTGGGCTGAGCGGGCGGGCAACTGCGCCGCTGCCACCGAGATTGCATCGCCGCATTGGCGTGCGTGCATGAACGCCACGGCGCCACCGTGAATCCTGCCTATATGCCGATGAAGCACGCCCAACGGTGATGGCCGCTCGGGCGTTGTCTTTTTGGCGGGCAAGCGCCGCGCTCTCGGTGGTTCACAGGCGTCACGCGATGAAGAAGATCGGCTTCCTGTCCTTCGGGCACTGGACCCCCTCGCCGAAATCCCAGACCCGCTCGGCCGGCGATACGCTGCTGCAGTCGATCGACCTTGCCGTCGCGGCCGAGGAACTGGGAGCGGACGGCGCCTATTTCCGGGTGCATCACTTCGCCCGCCAGCTCGCCTCGCCCTTCCCGCTGCTGGCGGCCGTCGGCGCCAGAACGAAGCGCATCGAGATCGGCACCGCCGTCATCGACATGCGCTACGAGAACCCGCTCTACATGGCCGAGGATGCCGGCTCGGCCGACCTCATTGCCGGCGGGCGCCTGCAGCTCGGCATCAGCCGCGGCTCGCCCGAGCAGGTGATCGATGGCTGGCGCCATTTCGGCTACCAGCCGGCGGAAGGGCAGAGCGATGCCGACATGGCGCGCCGCCATGCCGAGGTCTTCCTCGACGTGCTGCGCGGCGCGGGTTTTGCGCGCCCCAATCCGCGTCCGATGTTCCCCAACCCGCCCGGCCTGCTGCGGCTCGAGCCGCATTCTGAAGGCCTGCGCGAGCGCATCTGGTGGGGCGCCTCCTCCGACGCCACCGCCATCTGGGCGGCGCAGCGCGGCATGAACCTGCAGAGCTCGACGCTGAAGACCGACGAGAGCGGCGAGCCCTTCCACATCCAGCAGGCCAAGCAGATCCGTCTCTTCAGGCAGGCCTGGAAGGAGGCTGGTCACACGCGCGAGCCGCGCGTCTCGGTCAGCCGCAGCATCTTCGCTTTGGTCGACGACCGCGACCGCGCCTATTTCGGCCGCGGCAATGAGAGCGACGATTCGATCGGCTATATCGACGACAGCACCCGCGCGATCTTCGGGCGCAGCTATGCGGCCGAGCCAGACAGGCTCATCGACGAGCTGAAACGGGACGAGGCGATCGCCGAAGCCGACATACTGCTGCTGACGGTGCCGAACCAGCTCGGCGTCGACTACAACGCCCATGTCATCGAGGCGATCCTGAAGCATGTCGCGCCGGGGCTGGGCTGGCGCTGAGGGGCGAGGTACTTCGGCGCTGGAGAGAACAGGGAGACCGGTCTCGTAGTTCCGCTTCCGACCCGTCGCAGATGTTGCGTCTCATTGATTGAGGAGCGGCCGCACCTGGATTATCGAGAGGGCTGACCGCTTTCATCCCGCCGACACAGCTATGAGGCAAACTTGGCCGATTATTTGAAGCCAGGTCGACGGCGTGCCTTCGTACTTGCTTGTGCGCCCAACGCCGCCTGCCTATCCGCAGCTTCCTTAGCCAAGCGCAGTCCCCTGAGTTTGATCATGTTGTCAGCGCGCTGCTGAGCCAGCCGCTCCGTTTCCGACAGGATCCTAGCGTGCGACAGCGCTTTTGTTTGAAGCTTCAAGAACTGATTGTCGGCTGTCAGACGTTGCTTTGAAAGTTCGACCATCCTGATGCCCTCCATTGTTAGATTGAAGCAAAAAGGCCGAGCTGAAGCCCGGCCTTTCGAGTAGCAGTTATCGCTGGTGCCAGTACATCCGTGGTCAACGGCGACGATTGCCAAAATCACGCAGCCTGGAGCTGCTCCGCGGCCATCTTGCCGGATTTGTTGTCGCGTGCGATCTCAAATCCGATCTTCTGCCCTTCGCTAAGATCACGCATCCCAGCGCGCTCGACGGCAGAGATGTGGACGAAAACGTCCTGGCTGCCATCATCCGGCTGGATGAAGCCGAAGCCCTTGGTGGAATTGAACCATTTCACGGTACCGGTGATCATAAGAACCCTCCTTCAGATAAAATCTGTCGCTCACCAACAGAATGTTTGGCGAGTTCAGAACGATTTCGAAAGGGGGGGATCATCAGACTCGCGCTGGGCGCGAAAATAACAACGGCCGTCCAAACAATATCGATAAATATTCTGATAAAGGAAATCGCTGTCGCGCGCAAGATTTATTTTTCAATTACGCAATTTGCTTCCAAATCTAGCTTCGCAAAAAACTGACAATTCAGAAAAAATCTGACAAAATGCCGCCCTAAATGATGGAAAACCTCGACCCGATCCATGTTGTGCGAGCGCTCCCTTATGGCGGCGGGATCGGCGCGATAGCTCGCTCAGGTCACTTCCTGGCCGGCAGCTGGTTGAGTGTGTTCTTGATCGGGTTGTGGGCGCTTCGGGGTCTAGAAGGTGAGGCTGACCTGCCCGGCACAATGATCTGTTCTTCGCCTATGACGCGTTCACGGTCGTCACCCCCCTTGACGCGATACTGGTGTTCGCCGTTCGCGCGGGTGGGTAAAAGCCGGGTTACGGCATAGGTGCCAGAGGCATTCTGGTCATAGAAGCCGAATGCCAAACTGACTCGGTCTCCGACCTTGAAATGATGCGACATGTCTCACTCCTTGGTTCGAGTGCCCTCTGGAGCCGAGAGCGAGCTTAAATCTTTCGGACACGCCAGTTCGGGACGTCAGCCCTTCAATGGATTGTCGGAATGTGGAGAGGCGTTCCCGCTATCAGGTCAGGCAAGCCAGCCTTGGCAATTTGAGCTGTGAACTCGGCCAATGCTGCTTCATCACTCGCAAATTCAGCGAACCATATGGTCCAGCCGCCATCGGTGTGGACAAGCTCGAGGGTCCATCCTTCAGACCCGTCTAACTGATAAATCTCAATCTGGACCGTGACGCCGCCCTGATGGACGCTTCGGCAAAGCAGAGACCGCTTCGTTTCGTTGACGTCGAACTGCATAACTGCTCCGTCCCTCTCCAGGTGGGCGCAGCAAGCGCTCGCTAGTGCACGGGTGATCAAGCCGCCCTGTCGAGTGCGGGCAAGGGGCGCCCGACAACAGCCATGTGCCGGTCAGTCCAGTTGGTCACCGCGAGTTCGACCGCTGTGCCCTCGTCGCAATGCAGGAGAATCTTGTAGGCAAACTCGCTCGGGTCGGTGTGCGCTGTTTCGACGATCAGATATCCAACCCAGTGATGCTCCCGATGATCGCCGAACTGGTATGTGACAGGCAGCGTCCGACCGCTCCTGAGCGTAACTGCGCCAATCCCGTTGAGCATGACATGTCTCGCTGTTTGGAGGCCGGGCTGCGGCAAGTTCCTATCTGTAGGCAAGAGCACTTCAGGCCTATCGGCTCGCAGCGACCGGTCGGCAATCGCGCCTGAGATCGACTTTGGTTTGCGAGCTGAGCTGACCGCGATTGGTCACGAACCTGATGTGACGCTCGGAGTGGCTGATGACTTGCGCCACGAACGCATGTCCGTCAGCCAGGGCAATCTGGATTGGCTTGAGAAATGCGTTCCGATCGATCGAGCGGATACTGCCGATAAGAATGCCGCGGCAGCCTTCGGCTGTTTGCGACGGCAAGAGACAATAGCCCACAGGAAGTTCCGTACCGTCGCGCAGGATCAACCTGCCGTGGCCGGCTTGCATGATGTTCTCGATTTTGATTAGCGGCCGAAAAAATGATCGGTCGGCAGGGCAGCGCGCAGAGGCAGCGCTCCTGATACTAGGCGCTTCAATTGCACAAATAGCAAGGAGCAACTGCGTTAACTGCAGGTCCGCCGGAAAGACAACCTAATCTGCTAGATGTGTGCTTTCGACTCAAAGCCATCGTCGAGGTGTCTCCCGCCCCTCACCGCCCCGGCTTGAACGGCGCCATGCCGGCCCGCGCCAGCGCGTCGGCGCGCTCGTTCATCTCGTCGCCGGCATGGCCCTTGACCCATTTCCACTCGATCTTGTGCTGCTTCAGCGCAGCGTCGAGGCGCTTCCAGAGCTCCTCGTTCTTGACCGGCTTGCGGTCGGCGGTCTTCCAGCCGTTCTTCTTCCAGCCATGGATCCAGCTGGTGATGCCCTGGCGCAGATACTGGCTGTCGGTGTGGAGTGCGACGGTGCAGGGCCGGGTCAGCGTCTCCAGCGCCGAGATCGCCCCCATCAGCTCCATGCGATTGTTGGTGGTCAGCGCCTCGCCGCCGGAAAGCTCGCGCTCCTTGCCCTTGTAGCTGAGGATCGCGCCCCAGCCGCCGGGGCCGGGATTGCCCGAGCAGGCGCCGTCCGTCCAGATCTCGACCGGCTCGCTCATCGGCGCAGCCCGTATTCTCTGGCGTCGCTCACCCGCTGATGGAAGGCGAGCTTGCGGTCGTATTCGAGCGGATCGAGCGGCTTGACGAAGGCACCTGGCGGCACGTTCAGCCAGTCGACCAGCCGGGTCAGCAGGAAGCGCAAGGCCGAGCCGCGGCAGAGCGCCGGGAGCGCCGCGACCTCTGCACTATCGAGCCGGCGCACGCTCTCATAGCCCGCCAGCATCGCCTGGCCCTTGGTCAGGTTGAACGAGGCGTCGGCCTCGAAGCACCAGGAGTTCAGGCAGATGGCGAGGTCGTAGGCGAAGGCGTCGGTGCAGGCGAAATAGAAGTCGATCAGGCCGGACAGCCTGTCCTTGATGAAGAAGACATTGTTCGGGAAGAGGTCGGCATGGATCACGCCGCGCGGCAATCCTTGCGGCCAGGATCGTTCATGGATCTCGATCTCGGCCATGACGCGGTTGGCGAGACCCGGCGAGACGCTGTCGGCGCCAGCGCCGGCGCGCTCGGCCAGCGGCCGCCAGTCGGGCACCGACAGGGAGTTGGCCCGCTCCATCGGAAAATCGGCGCCGGCCTGATGCAGCAGCGCGAGACCACGGCCGAGCTCGGCGCAATGCGTCACGTTCGGACGCCGCACCGAAAGCCCATCCAGGAAGGTCACGATCGCGGCCGGGCGGCCGGCGAGGCGGCCGACGGCCGAGCCGTTCAGCGCCTTGACGGGCTGCGGGCAGATCAGCCCGCGCGCCGCCAGATGCTCCATCAGGCCGATGAAGAAGGGCAGATCGGCTATGTCGACCCGCTCCTCGTAGAGCGTCAGAATGTAGAAGGCCTTGCTGGTGTGGAGCAGGAAATTGGAGTTCGAGACGCCCTCGGCGATGCCCTTCACGGAGAGCAACTCGCCGATGCCATAGCTCGCCACAAAGGCAGCCATCTCGTCATCAGGCACTTCGGTATAGACGGCCACGCTGGATTCTCAGCTCACTCGGCTGCGGTCGGGGTCGGCTCGCGCAGCTCGCGCGGCAGCGGGAAGAAGACGCTCTCATCGGCGGTCGAGACCGTTTCGACCGTGACCTCGTAGCGCTCGGCGAAGGCGTCGATGATCTCCTCGACCAGCACCTCGGGAGCGCTGGCGCCGGCGGTGATGCCGAGACGGCGGATCGCGCCGAAGAGCGACCAGTCGATCTCGTCGGTGCGCAGGACGAGGCGGGAGACCGGGCAGCCGGCGCGCTCGGCGACCTCGCGCAAGCGCTGCGAGTTCGAGGAATTGGGCGAGCCGACCACGATCAGCCCGTCGACCAGCGGTGCGACGCGCTTGACCGCCTCCTGGCGGTTGGTGGTGGCGTAGCAGATGTCTTCCTTATGCGGCGCGATCAGCGCCGGGAACCGCGCCTGCAGCGCCTGCACGATCTCGCGGGTGTCGTCGACCGAGAGCGTGGTCTGGGTGACAAAAGCCAGTTCCTTGCCTTCGGGCGGCGCGAGCCTCGCGACGTCGTCGAGCGTCTCGATCAGGGTGATCGCGCCCTCGGGCAGCTGGCCCATCGTGCCGATCACCTCGGGGTGCCCGGCATGGCCGACCAGGAGGATGTGGCGCCCGCGCTTGTGATGCACCTCGGCCTCGCGATGGACCTTTGTGACCAGCGGGCAGGTCGCGTCGATATGGAAGAGATTGCGGGCCTGCGCTTGCGCCGGCACCGATTTCGGCACGCCATGGGCCGAGAAGATCACCGGCCGGCTCGCGTCCGGCACCTCGGAGAGTTCGGCGACGAAGACCGCACCCTTCCGCTTCAGCGATTCGACCACGTATTTGTTGTGCACGATCTCGTGGCGCACGAAGACCGGCGCGCCGTGCAAGGCGAGCGCCTTCTCGACGGCGTCGATCGCCCTGACCACGCCGGCGCAGAAGCCGCGCGGGGCGCAGAGCAGAATGTCGAGCGGCGGCTTGGCGGTCACTGGATGCTAGTTCCGATAAGATCGCGTCTTCTTTCGGTCTGGCGGCTGCGATGTCAAGAAAGCCCGGCGCTGCAGCGCATCCCTACCTATACGACAGCCCACTCGCAGGATGCCGCGGCAGGCCTTACATTGCACGCGACCGGCCATCGCCTCCGCGCGGCCCATCTTCGCTTCAGCACGAGTTCCTGCATGGCCGATGCCGCTTCGCATGCCAGCTATCTGCCGCCGATCCTGACCTTCTGCGCGGGCGCGGTGATCGCAGTGCCGCTGTTCCGCCGCTTCGGTCTGTCCGCTGTGCTCGGCTATCTCGCCGCCGGCATCGTGATCGGACCCTCGGCGCTCGCCGTGATCAAGGATCCCGATACGGTGCGCAGCACCGCCGAGATCGGCGTCGTCCTGCTGCTCTTTCTGGTCGGACTCGAATTGCAGCCGGAGCGGCTCTATTCGATGCGCAAGGACATCCTCGGCGCCGGCTTCGCGCAGATGCTGCTGAGCGCCGCCGTGATCGGCGCCGTCGCCTGGAAACTCGGGCTCAGCCCCGTCGGCGCGCTGGCGGTCGGGCTGGCGCTCGCCCTCTCCGCGACCTCGATCGCGCTGCAATTGCTGGAGGAGCGCGGCGACGGCGCCGAGCCCTATGGCAGGCGCTGCTTCTCGATCCTGCTGTTCCAGGACATCTCGATCGCGCCGATGCTGGCCCTGCTGCCGCTGCTGGCGACGACCGAGGCGGCCCATGGCGGCGGCTCCGCCAAGGCGCTGACGGGCCTCGGGCTTGCCCTGCTCGCCATCGCCGCCGTCGTGCTCGCCGGCCGCTATGCCCTCAATCCCTTCTTCCGCCTGCTGGCCAAGGCCGGCGCCAAGGAGGTGATGACGGCCGCCGCGCTGCTCGTCGTGCTCGGCGCCGCGCTGCTGATGGAGAAGGTCGGTCTCTCCATGGCAATGGGCGCTTTCCTCGCCGGCGTGCTGCTGGCGGATTCGCATTTCCGGCATGAACTGGAAGCGGATATCGAACCCTTCCGCGGCGTGCTGCTCGGCCTGTTCTTCATGGCGGTCGGCATGTCGATCGACCTGAAGCTGGTCGCCGAGAACGCGCTCTTGCTGGCGCTTGCGGCGCCACTCCTCGTTCTGTTCAAGATCGCCGCGGCGGCAGCGATCCTGCGCGCCTCCTGCTCGTCGACGAGCGAGGCTATCCGCGCCGGCGCCCTGCTCTCGCCGGCCGGCGAGTTCGCTTTCGTGCTGCTGCCGCTCGCCGCATCGCTTGGGCTGCTAGACGAAAAGCAGGGCGCGCTCGCGATGGCGATCGCCGCGCTCAGCATGCTGATCGGCCCGGTCGCCGCCAAGCTGATCGACATCTGGCTCGCCGCCAACGCACCGCCGCCCGAGGAGATCGAGGAGACCTTCGACGGCGTGACGCCCTCGGTGCTGGTGATCGGCTTCGGCCGCTTCGGCCAGGTGGTGACGCAGGCGCTGCTGCTGCAGCATCTCGACGTCACCATCATCGATTCCGACATCGAACGGATCCGCTCGGCCGCCAAGTTCGGCTTCAAGATCTATTATGGCGACGGCACCCGGCTCGATGTGCTGCGCGCCGCCGGCGCCGGCAAGGCCAAGGTGGTCTGCATCTGCATCGACGACCGGCAGGCGGCGCTGCGCATCGTCGAGATGGCCAAGGTCGAATTCCCGGCCGCACGCATCCATGCCCGCGCCTATGACCGCGTCCATGCGATGGATCTGATGCGCCTCGATGTCGACTACCAGATGCGCGAGACCTTCGAATCGGCCCTCGGCTTCGGCCGAGTGACGCTGGAGGCGCTCGGTCTCAGCTACGAGGAAGCGAGCTTCGTGATCGAACATGTGCGCGACCGCGACGCGCAACGCATGGAAATCCAGTTCAGCGAGGGCATCGCAGCCGGCCTCGACAAGGTGCCGCGCGTCACGCCCGAGCCCATCATCGCACCCAAGGGCAAGTCGAAGGCGCTCACCAAGGAGACCCAGGAGGTCATCGAGGATGGCGGCGCCGAGGTCGCGGTCGGCGGGGTCGGGGAGCCGGCCGAGTGAACGCACCGCCGAAGCTTCAGCAGGCCGTCTTTGTCAGCGGCTCGACGTTCCGTCATGTCGCGGTCATGACCGGCACCGCCTCGGTCGGCCTGATCGCGATCTTCGTCGTCGACTTCCTGTCGCTGCTCTACGTGTCCCGGCTCGGACGGCCCGAGGCGACGGCCGGCGTCGGCTACGCGACGATCGTGCTCTACCTGATGGTCTCCTTCAATGTCGGGCTGATGATCGCGGTGACCGCATTGACGGCGCGGGCGCTCGGCGCCGGCGATCGCGAAGGCGCACGCCGCATCGCCGGCTCGACCCTCGCGGCGACGACCATTTGCGGCTTGATCCTGAGCGTGATCATGCTGCCGCTGCTGCCCTGGCTGCTGCCGAAGCTCGGCGCGCACGGCGAGTCGCTCTCGGTCGCGACCTCCTTTCTCTGGATCACCCTGCCCTCGAATGCGCTGATGGCGCTGGGCATGGGCCTCTCCGGCGTGCTGCGCGCCGTCGGCGATGCCAAGCGGGCGATGTATGTCACTTTGGCCGGCGGCATCGTCACGGCCGGGCTCGACCCGCTGCTGATCTTCGGGCTGGGCCTCGGTCCCGACGGCGCCGCCTGGGCGACGGTGCTCTCGCGCATCGTCTTCCTCGCCGTCGGCTTCCAGGGCGCGCTGCGCGTGCACGGGATGATCGCGCGTCCGACGCTGGCGGCGCTGCGCCGCGACGTCCGGCCGACCTTCGCGATCGCGGCGCCGGCGATCCTGACCAATCTCGCCAATCCGATCGCCAATGCCTGCTTCTTCGGCATCATCGCCCGCTTCGGCGATCAGGTGATCGCGGCGAGCGCGATCATCGACCGGCTGGTCCCGGTCGCTTTCGGCGTACTGTTCGCGCTCTCGGGGGCCGTGGGACCGATCCTGGCGCAGAATTGGGGCGCGCAGCGCTATGACCGCATGCGCCGCGCCCTGACCGATTCCGTCGCCTTCGCCGCCGCTTATGTCGCCGTCGCCGGGCTACTGCTGGCGCTACTGCGCCATCAAGTCAGCGCGCTGTTCGGGACCGGCGGCGAGACCGCCGAGCTCGTCGCCTTCTTCTGCCTGATCGCCGGGCCGATGTGGCTCTTCGTCGGCGCGCTCTTCGTCGCCAACGCCGCCTTCAACAATCTCGGCATGCCGTTCTATTCGACGCTGTTCAGCTGGGGCCGCGCCACGCTCGGCACGGTGCCACTCGCCTGGCTCGGTGCCCAATACGCCGGCCCCAAGGGTGCGCTCGCCGGCGCAGCGCTCGGCGCGGTGCTGTTCGGCGTCGCCGCGCTCGCCACCGCCTATCGGGGCATCAGCCGCCTCGAAGGCGCTGCGCAGGCCGCCGCCAAGCAGTCGCTTGCCTGACGGCAGGCGACTGCTATCGTTTCCCGGTGGATGAGCGGGCTGGTCCCGTTATAGCATCGGACCGAAAAGTGGAATCCACTTTTCGGAATAATCTGATGCGATCACAATGTGATAGATCATCGTAACCGCGTCCGGTCGGACGCGCGATGATCTGGGGAGCGCGCCATGATGAACCTGTTCGAGATGATGCAGTCGGCCCAGAACGGCCAGGCCATGCAGAACCTGGCGCGCCAATACGGGCTCTCGATGCAGCAGACCCAGGCGGCGCTCGACGCGCTGCTACCAGCCTTCACCATGGGGCTGCAACGCCAGACCCAGAACCCCTACGCTTTCGGCAACCTCGCCCAGATGATGACGGCGACACCCTTCGGCCAGATGTACGACAGCGATGGCGACGGCATTCCCGACCGGGCGATGCCACTCGGGCAGGACGTGATGACCCAGCTCTTCGGCTCGAAGGAGGTCGCCAACGCCGTCGCGGCTCAAGCAGCGGCGACCAGCGGCGTCGGCATGGCGATCCTCAAGCAGATGCTGCCGGTGATCGCCTCGATCGTCATGGGCGGCCTGTTCAAATCGGTGAACAATCAGGGTCTGGGCGGCATACTCGGCCAGTTTGCCGAGATGATGCGCGGCCAGATGCCGGGCATGCAGCCTCAAACCCAGCAAGCGAACAACACCGCCAATCCTTGGGAACAGATCCTCGGTGGCATGTTCGGCGGGCAGAAGCCACAGGCCGGCCAGGCGCAGGGCGGCGGCCCCTTTGGCGGCGGGATGCCCGGCATGCCGGCCGACATGGGCGCGATCTTCGGCCAGATCCTCGGCGGCATGTTCGGCGGTGCGCAGGGGCAGGCGCCGCAGAGCAATCCGCAGCCCGCGCCGAAATCGCGCCGCCCCGCGCCTCAACCCGAGCCGGAACAGCCGCCGCCGTCATCGGGCGAGGCCAGCCCGGGCTCGATCGGGCTCGATGCGCTGAACCAGATGTTCGAGCACGGCCGCCAGGTCCAGTCGAGCCAGCAGGATGCGCTGCGCTCGATCTTCGAGACGATGCTCGGCGGCGGCCAGCGCAAGGCCTGAGCGACAAAAGAACGGCGGCCACGAGGCCGCCGTCGATCAATTTCAGTGATGCCGCGTATGATCAGGCGCGCAGGCGCTGATCCCACTCGTAGACGTCATCCGCGACCGGCGCGCTCGTCCGCGGTTGCCCATCACCGCCGGTGCGGAAGCTGGAGACCAGCTGGTTGAGCCGCCCGATCTGGCCACTCAGCGAGGTCGCGGACGCAGCACTCTCCTCGGCCAGCGCGGCATTCTGCTGGGTCATCTCGTCCATATGCGCGACGGTCTGGCTCATCTCGTCGATGCCGTTCGCCTGCTCGGCCGCCGCGGCAGAGATGTCCGAGACCGTGGCCGAGACTTTCCTGGAGGCTTCGACGATCCGGCTCAGCGCCTCGCCGGCAGCCCGCACCAGGCCGACGCCCTGCTCGACCTCCGCGCCCGACTCGCTGATCAGCGTCTTGATGTCCTTGGCGGCGTCGGCCGAGCGCTGCGCCAGCGTCCTGACCTCGGAGGCGACGACGGCAAAGCCCTTGCCGGCGTCGCCGGCACGGGCCGCTTCAACGGCCGCATTGAGCGCCAGCAGATTGGTCTGGAAGGCGATCTCGTCGATCACCGAGGTGATGTCGGAGATCTTGCGCGAGGTCTGCTCGATCCGCGTCATGGCGTCGACCGCCTGGCCGGCGACAGCCCCGCCATTGACGGCGACATCGGTCGCCTCGTTGGCGAGTTGCACCGCCTGCCGCGAGGCCTGCGCCGAAGCCTTGACCGAGGCAGCGAGCTGCTCGGTGGTGGCGGCCGTCTCCTCCAGCGAGGAAGCCTGCTCCTCGGTGCGCTTCGACAGGTCGGACGCGCCGGAATTGATCTCGCGCGCGGCACTGCCGACATCGACCGAGGTCGCCTGGATTGTGGCGATCGTCTCAGCCAAATGGCTGACGGCGGCGTTGAAATCCTGCTTCAGCGCGACATAGTCTTCGGCGACCTCCCCCTCGACGCGAGCGCTGAGATCGCCCTGGGACAGCCGGGTCAGCCCCTCGGCCAAGGCCCTGACCACGACTGCCTGCTCCGCCGCGAGCCGCTGCTGGGCCGCGGCGGCGTTCATGCGCTCGGCTTCGGCCGCGAGACGTTGGCGCTCGGCCGCGCTGCGTCCGGCTTCGGTTTCGCTCTCCAGGCGCTGGACGGCAAGGCCGTTCTCCCTGAACACCTGGACGGCGCGGGCCATTTCGCCGACCTCGTCCTTACGGTCCTGGCCTTCGATCTGCGCGCCATAGTCGCCCCTGGCGATCTGCCCCATGCCAAGCTTGAGCCGCTCCAGCGGGCGGGTGATGGCGGCGCCGGTGAGCAGCGCGCCACCAAGCAAGCCGAGCAGGGTGCCGGCGACACTGAGTCCAATCGCGACCATGGTGACGCGGCGCGCATCCGCCGCCAGCACCTCCGAGGTCGCGTCGGTGTCCTTCTTGATCTCGTCGTTGATCTTGGCTGCGGCGCCGGCGATCTCGCTGATCGTCTTGTCGAGTTGCGACATGATCGAAAGCGCCGGCAGGTCCTCGTCGCGCGCTGCCTGGGCGATGATCTGGTCGATGTCGGATTTGGCCGCCTGCAAGCGGCGGCTCAGTTCGTCGAAGCCCTCGGCCCGTTGCGGGAAGCTGATCTTGGCCTCGACCAGCGCCTGCAGCGAGGCCGCATAGGCGGTCTTCACCTCCTCGATGCTGGTCGTGTTCTGCTTCATGAATTCGGGATAGGCGATCGCCTGGTAGAGATTGCCGACAATCTCGCCCATGGCGCTGGCGGCGCGGGCCGAGTCGAGGATGGCGGCCGCACGCTGGGAGACCAGATCGGAATAGGTCTTCTCGATCTTGCCGAACTCGAGCGCGCCATAAACGGCGGAGCCGACACCGATCGCTCCCATGACGAGCATCGGAATGGCGATCTTGGTCCTGATCCTCAGATCATGCAGGCGAAAGCGAAAGCGTCGCATGGAAAACCCCGGGGCGAGGGATCGGGGCGCCGGAGCCGGCGCAATGCGGCGCAAATGTGGTCGAACTTGCTGAATGAAGCGTTACACGGCGGATTCAGCCGTTAACAATCACTGCCGGGCTGCATGCCGAGCACAAAAAAGGGCGGCAGCCGAAGCCACCGCCCGCAGGGACGCGTCACGCCAAGGGGTCAGGCGTTGCACGCGATCTTGATCTCCTTCGCGCCCGGCCGCGCCACGGCCTGGATCACCACGGGACGTCGAAGCCCGGTCTCTCGCCGCCTCGCGGCGGCGGACTGCTGTTGATCGGAGCGGGCCTGCAGCACGCTCGACGGATCGCTCAGCCAGGAGACGGCGAGCGCGCCGTCGATATCGGAACGGACGAGGCCGATATCCTTCAGCCCGCGCTCGTCGAGCTCGCTGAGGCGCATCACATCGCGGCGGTGCAGGAAGGCACGCACCAGATTTTTCGTGCCCGTGACCGAATGGGCGGCAGCACGCGCCGCGCCGCCGGAAACGGCAGACAAGGTCTTCGTGACGAAGGTCATGACCAGCATGACAGCCTCCTCGGGGTTGGACGGTTCATGCTCCACCCGGATCGCGACATCGGCCGGCAGGAGCGGGACAGTGACCAAACGATAACTCTGCGCTGGTCATCAGCCAAACGAATGATTATGATGCTTGACACAACCGATCTTGATGAACCTCTGGGAGGAGGCCGGCATGGCCCATGTGCTCGACGCCGATCAGCTCAAGACCTTCGTCGCCATCGCCGACACCGGCTCCTTCACCCGCGCCGCCGAGATCGTCTTCAAGACGCAATCGGCGGTTTCGATGCAGATGAAGCGGCTGGAGGAACGGGTCGGCCGGCCGCTCTTCGGCCGCGACGGGCGCCATGCCAAGCTGACCGAGGATGGCGAGCGCCTGCTCGACTACGCCCGCCGCATCGTCCGGCTGAATCTCGAATGCGTCGCGAGCTTCACCGAGGCCGATCTCAAGGGCCGCATCCGGCTCGGCGTCCCCGACGACTACGCCGACCGCTATCTGCCGGAGATCCTGGCGCGCTTTGCCCGCTCAAATCCGCGTACCGAGGTCACCGTGGTCTGCGAGCCGACGCCGATGCTGGCGGAGCGGATCGGCGGTGGCGACATCGACCTTGCCATCATCACCCATGTCGAAGGGCGCGGCCAGGGAGAGATCATCCGGATCGAGCCGTTGCTCTGGGTGACCTCGGCCCGCCATTGCGTGCATGAGGAGGATCCGTTGCCGCTGGCGCTGGGCCGGCCGACCTGCAATTGGCGCCAGGCGGCGGTCGAGGCGCTGGAGAGCAAGGGCCGCCGCTTCCGCGTGCTCTATGCGAGCTGGAACTCGACTGCGGTCGGCGCGGCGGTGGTCGCGGGGCTCGCAGTCTCGGTGCTGCCGGAAAGCGCGGTGCGACCCGGCATGCGCATCCTGGGACCTGCGGAAGGCTTCTCGACCCTGCCCTCCTGCAAGATCGGACTGCTGCGAACCCGGCACGATCCGTCGATCCTGTCGAACGCGCTCGCCGAGCACATCATCCAGAGCCTGGACAACCTGCAGAGCTTCAAGGTGGCGGCGGAGTAGGTCGTCGTCAGCTCTTGCCATCAAGGCCGGAAGCTGAGGACGACGCGGGCCGACCGGAAGTTCTTGGTGGTGAAGCCCCAATCGTCGGCGAGCCCGAGGATGATCGGCTGGTGCGTAAAGGTCGCCAGCACCGCGACGCCTCGGTCTCCATTCGTCATCGTCAAAGCCGTGGTATTCATATCCGTCGGCAGATAGGTCATGAACCCGCCGATGTCCTCGATGCGATTATTGTCCTTGGTGAAGTAAGCCATGCCGAGCTGCATCGTGCCGAGCTTTGGCGCGATGTTCGCGCGTCGCGCGTTGATCGCCTGCATCGCCTCGATCGCGCAGCTCTGCCCGCCCTTGCAGGCAGCGAGAACCTGAGCCACTTCGGCTGTGAACCGATTCAGGTCGCGCTGAATGACGATGGACTGCGAAAGGTCGACGGCCCCGGACAGCAGCGCGAACATGCCCGTGCTGACCAGCGCGAACTCGATGGCTGCGACGCCGCGCTGGTCGCGGAGCAGGTCGCGCCGCTCTCTCGCGCGCTTGAACAATCTGGCGATGCCTCTCATCACGGCCTCGTATAAAGCGCGGCACCCGAGACGTGCAGCGTCGGCAGCCCTGGCACGATGGTCGCGACCGGCGCCCGTGCGCGCATCAGCATGACCGTCCCGGATGTGCCGGCAACGAACGTCGTCCCGGTAATGGCCTGGGCGGTGGTCGAATAATTCGCCAGCGGCTGGTTCTCCAGCCGCAGATTGGCCGTGCAGTTGTCGAGAGCGATCCCGCGATCACAAATCTGCGTCACCACCTGGCTACGGTTTCCGGCGAAGGTCGCAGCGGTCCGGCCGGTTACGGCATCGGACAACGCATCGTGGATGTACATCTGCGCCGTGAACACCAGCGCGAATTGCAGTATGCCGAGCACGAGCATCACAAAAGCCAGGCCGATGAACGCGAATTCGACGGCCGTCGCCCCGGCGGCGTCCCGGCGGAAAGCGCCCAGGCGTTTAGCCAGGCGCTTTCCTCCAATCAATGGCGTGCTGGCCGCAACCATATCAGCGCTCCGTCACGGGCACGTGCCGCTGCAGAAGCGAATGTAGTCAATCAGGCCGCCATAGGTGTCCTCACGGCCGGCCGCCTGGAAGAAGATGCGGTAGGTCCCCTTGGTCGTGACCTTCAGCGGAAGCTTGCGCTCGGTCCACCTGTCGGTGTGAACGCAGACGTCGACCTGGTCGGTGGCCTTGTCCACGTCTTTGGAGGGCGTGGCATAGCTGCTCGACTTCTTCTGGAAGAAGACTTCGATGCGGTTGGTCTTCTCTCGCCAGTCCGCATTCTTGACCTTGTCCCACGCCGCTTGCGGGTCGGTCTTCTTGGCGCAATAGACATCGCTGCCGTAAGCCGGATTGCGCTCGCGGGAGATGTACCAGTAGCTCAACTCGTAATCGCCTGCTGCGAGATCGGGAAATTCTCGCCACATGCTCGAATTGGTCTTGCAGCCCGAGGTGTAGCAGTGCGAGTCCAACTCAGCGAAGAAGTTGCCGAAGCGGATGGTGTTGGCCGCGAGCTCGGGAATGCCGTTGATCTCGATGCCGCCCTGGTTGCTCTGGGTCGTCCAGCCGTTCCAGTTCTTCAACACGGTCCAGCTGTTCGAAGCGACATTGTGCCCGGTCTCGAAAGATTCGACGAACAGGACCTTGCCGGTGCCAGTGCCCGGTGTGCCGGGCGGCGAATTGGGAACGGCGACCACATAATCGCAGCGCCGCTCGACCCGCAGTGAGATCGTGTTGTACCCCAAAATGCCGCCGAAGGCGTTCTGGCTGGTTGCCGTCGCAACGGCCGTGATGACGTTGTTGGCGAGCGTACTCGTCACGGTGACGCCGGCCACGCCCGGCTGCGTGAGAGCGTTGACCCTCGCCCGAATTTCAGTGTTGGCGACCGGAGTATAGTCCTTTTTCGGATCCGCCCCCGTCTGCTTCGACTGCGAATTGATCTTGAGCGAGGCTTCCCGGCAGCCAATCTCGACCTCGCTGGCGATGCGCTGGCGGCGAGCTGCCGCCTGGCTGTAGTCGATGCCGCCACCCACCGCGAGCGTGAGCACAGGAGCAAGGAGGCCGAACATCAGCGCGCTGACGCCGCGGGCATCCTTGAGAAACGATCGGGACAGGCCGGGCATTGGAGGGCCTCGCAAACGCTACAGGCAAACAACAGGACGATTGCCTGGAGGCTAGGCGCAGGGCGATTGAGAAAACCTTTCCAGAACCCGTGAATGTCGCTGGTATCGCGGGGAAAACCCGCCTGATCGCATGGTCTTCGGGCAGTATGGTAAAATGCTGTTAAAACTGAAAGGAGAGTCAAAAGGTAGTAGCAGGTAGGCCGGTCTGACCGGGCCGAACACGGCCGCGCGTCATTGAAGACCGGGCAGGATCCCGGCATACCTTGCCACGAGCGCAGGCCCGATCTCTCGGATCGTGGCGACCGCAGCGATCGAGATGAAGGACGCAATGAGAGCGTATTCGAGCGCGGTCGCGCCGCGGCGATCGCGCAGGAAGTCGAGAGCCAGGGCGGACAAGCGTTCCATGCCCCTGGACTAGCGCAAAACTCCGGACGATTGGTTAATCCGAACGGCCAAACGCGCCGACATCTGCGTCACCAAGCTCTCCGCCCGGCGATTACAGCACAAGCTCCGGAAAGACCGGCTCGACCTTGCCGCCCCAGGCGCCCTGCTCGCGCACCGCCAGGCGTTCGGCGAGCGTGCGGCCGCTCTGGGCGATGGCGACGACCGGCTCGAGATAGACCGTTTCGTCGCGGCCCTGCGCGTCGAGCCGGGCCCGGCGAGCGAGACCGGCGCGCGACAGCTCGACCACCTCGCGGGCTACATCCCGCAACGGACGGTTCCCGGCCCTGGCGTTGAGCCCGGCTTTCGGCACGGTATCGCGCAGCTCCTGCCGTTCCTCCGTGCTCCAGCCCTTGACCATGTCCCAGGCGGCGCCGAGCGCGCCGTCATCATAGAGCAGGCCGACCCAGAAGGCCGGCAGCGCGTTCAGCATCTCGACCGGGCCGGCATCGGCGCCGCGCATCTCGATATAGCGCTTCAGCCGCACCTCCGGGAACAGGGTCCCGAGGTGATTGACCCAGTCCGACATGGTGGCGCGCTCGCCCGGAAGCTGCGCCAGCTTGCCGGCGAGCAGGTCGCGGAAGGAGGCGCCGGCGACGTCGTGATAGGTGTCGCCGCGCTTGACGAAATACATGGGCACGTCGAGCGCCCAATCGACATAGGCCTCGTAGGACATGCCCTCGTCGAAGGCGAAGGGCAGCATGCCGGAGCGGGCATTATCGGTGTCGCGCCAGATCTCGGAGCGCATCGACTGGAAGCCGTTGAGCCGCCCTTCGCTGAAGGGGGAGGCGGCAAAGAGCGCGGCGGCCAGCGGCTGCAGCGCCAGCGAGACCCGCAGCTTGCGCACCATGTCGGCCTCGGTGGCGAAGTCGAGATTGACCTGGACGGTACAGGTCCGGAACATCATGTCGAGGCCGCGCGTGCCGACCTTCGGCATGTAGTTCTTCATGATCTGGTAGCGCCGCTTCGGCATCATCGGCGTCTGTTCGCGGGTCCAGAGCGGCGAGTGCCCGAGCGGCAGGAAGCCGATGCCGTGCGGCTCGGCGACAGCCTTCAGATCGACGAGGTGCTGATCGAGCTCGCGGGCGGTCTCATGCACATTTGCAAGCGGCGCGCCCGAGAGCTCGAACTGGCCGCCGGGCTCGAGCGAGATCGCCCCGCCGCCATCTGGGCCAGCGAGACCGATGATGTGGCCGGCGTCGAGGATCGGCTCCCAGCCGAGGCGCTGCTGCATGCCTTCGAGCAACTGCCGGATACCGCCGCTGCGGCCGGCTGCCGAGCCCTCATAGGGAACCGGGCTGAGATCGTCGCGATAGAAAGGGAACTTCTCGTGCTCGGTGCCGAGCCTGAAGTCGGAAGCCGGCTTTTCACCCTGCGCGATCCAGCCGACGAGTTCGGCCTTCGAGCTGATCGGAGTCGAATCGGATACGTCGCGGGCCATGAGCGCTCCGGCATGCATGCACCGGCGCGCCGCCTGCCGATCTGGCAGCCGGGCAACGCGCCGGATCGAGTGCGGCACGGGCGGCGGGAGCGGGTGCTCCACCGCGCCATGCGCTGAGGAGCGCCAGCAATAGGCGAGCGGCGACCATCCGACAACGACCGCAAACGCGTGCAGACGCCCGCAGACCTTGCATCGATGCATGATCACGACACCGTCAGGCGGCACCGCGCAGCAGATTTGCACCTTTCGGCACGAGCCCGTCGTCATCGACACGCGTCTGCGCCGCGATCCAGTCGGTGACGGCGACGAGCCCAGCGCTCTGGCCGCCAGCCCCGGCGCGAGCCTCCTCGAAGATCGCGAGCTGCATGTCGGCGCTGGTGCCACCGGCGACGATCGTGCGGCAATGCGCAAGATCGAGGCCGCAGCCGAGCGCTGCCGCATCCTCGTCGAGGAGGTCCAGCACCTCGTCCAGCACCTGCCCGACCGGGAGCATGGCGCGGCGCTTCTCGCAGACGAAGCCGCCATGCAGGCCGTAGCGCTGGGCGCGCCAGATATTCTCGCCGGCAAGGGCGCGCGAGGCCGCGGTCAAGTCGGCGTTGAGGCCGGGCTTGCGAGCAAGATGGCGCACGAGACAGCGATAGAGCGCGGTGATGGCGAGCGTATCGTCGATCCGCGTGCAGCTGTCGGCGACACGCAGTTCCAGCGTCGGGTGCTGATGCGAAGGCCGGATCGCCCACCAGATGAAGCTGGAATCGCGCATCGCGCCCGCTGCGACCATGGTGCCGACATAGGTGCGATAGTCGGCAGCGTCCTTGAAGAGCTCGGGCAGGCCGGTGCGCGGCAATTCGGCATAGGCGCAGAGCCGGTAGCCCATCAGCCCCGTCCGCCGCCCCTGCCAGAAGGGCGAGGAGGTCGAGAGTGCGAGCAGCAGCGGCAGATAGGGCAGCATCCGGACCATGATCGAGATGCGCTGATCCTCGTCGGGCACCTCGACATGGACATGCAGGCCACAGAGCTGATTGCGGCTGCCGAGCATCTGCAGGTCGCGCATGATGCCGTCATAGCGCTTGGCCTCGGTGGCGCGCTGGCGCGCCCAGACGGCGCTCGGATGGGTGCCGCAGGCGAGCAGCAGCATGTCGTGCTCGCGCGCGATCGCGGCCAACCCCGTGCGCAGCCGCTGGAGCGAATGGCGGGCCTGGGTCATGCTTTCGCAGACCGGCGTCGCCACCTCGATCTGGGACTGCAGCATCTCGCGCTGCAGCTCGTCCGGAAAGGCGGCCTGCGCAGCTTCCATGAAACGCGGTGCGATCTTGCGCACGGCGCCGCGGCTTTCGGCATCGGACAGGAAATACTCCTCCTCGACGCCGAAGCGGTAGGCGCTGCTCACCATGATGTCTCTCCCCCGTGGCGGGCCGTTCCGAAGCGGAGCGGCGGCGCCAGACTGCCAGTCAATGAGTCGGAACTGCGACCGGCGGTGCGGTTTCCACGCCTAAACGCGGAAGCGGCCGTCGCGTTCCAGCCCTCTGCGGGGAAGCCGGTGCGAGATAAGCTACGGAACTAATTGGCAGCCCAGTCGCCGAGCGTCGCCTGGACGACGGCGAGCGCCGCGACCGCAGCGGTGTCGGCCCGCAGGATGCGCGGACCGAGCGACAGGCGCAGCACCCGCTCGCGCTGGAGAATCAGGGCGCGCTCCGATTCGTCGAAGCCGCCCTCCGGACCGATCAGCACCGCGAGCGGTCCGCGCGATGCTCCTTGCAGGGCTGCGATGGGGCTTCCGGCGTCCTGCGCCTCGTCGCAAAAGATCAGCAGCCGCTCCGGTTCGAGCGCGGCGAGCGCCGCTGCGAGCGATTGCTCGGCCCGGATCTGCGGCAAGGCGAGGATGCCGCACTGCTCGGCCGCCTCGACCGCATTGGCGGCGAGCCGGTCGAGATTGAGCCGCGAGACCTGGGTGAAGCGCGTCAGCACCGGTTGGAGCACCCCTGCCCCCATCTCGACCGCCTTCTGCGCCATATAATCCAGCCGCGCATGCTTCAGCGGCGCGAAGAGATAGAGAAGATCGGGCGTCGGCGGTTGCGGGCGCGTCTGCTCCACCGCCTCCAGGCTCGCCTGCTTGCGCCCCTCCACCCGGATCGCGCAGAGCCATTCGCCATCGCGGCCGTTGAAGACGAGGATCGTGTCGCCGCTGCGCAGCCGGAGGACGTTGAGCAGATAGTTGGCCTGGTCGCGCGCGAGCTCCAGCACGCCACCTGCCGCCAGCCGCGCCTCGCTGTAGAGCCTGTGCTTGGTGAAATCCCGCATGCTTTTCGAATCCGATCCCGTCAGAATGGCGCGAAAGTCGCCACAATCCCACGCTATCGGCAAGCAATCTCGGTGAAATGCGAGCCGGTGCTTGTTGGTGCACGGCTATCACTGTTAAGGAAAGGCCCGCGACGCCGGGACGGGCGTGGGTGACAGGACAAGAGCGGAGCGGATGATGCGGCGATACGCGACCCTGAAGCTGGCTGTAGCATTGGCTGGCCTGGGCCTGGCCACGCCGGCATTGGCGCAGGTGCCTTCGGGCTGCGAAAACCTTCAGAAGCTGATGCAGGAGCGCCAGTCGATCGTCGGGCAGCTCAATGCGAACGCCAAGGCCAAGCGCAAGATGACGCCGCAGCAGGCCTGCAGCATCCTGGGCCGGCTGGTCGGCAACGGCAACTCGCTGATCAAGTTCGCCACCGCCAACCAGGACTGGTGCCAGATTCCGCCGACCTTCGTCGACGGCATGAAGGCCGACAACGAAAAGGCCGGCACCATCCGCGGCCAGGCCTGCAATGCGGTGCAGCAGCAGGCGCAGATGCAGCGTCGCGCCCAGCAGCAGGCGCAGCAGCAGCAGGGCGCCAACCCGTTCGGCGGCTCCGACTCGATCACCGGCGGCCCGATGCGGGTGCCGCAGGGCGCGCTCTAAAACACGGCGCCGCGATGGCGTCGTCCCCCAACGCCACTGACACGCCGCTTCCCGACGCGCTCAAGGGCCATTGGGTCGATACGCGCGCGCCCAGGCGTCTGCGGCCCTATCTCAAGCTCGCCCGGATCGAACGCCCGATCGGCTGGCAGCTCCTGCTGCTGCCGTGCTGGTGGGCGGCCGGCCTCGCCGCGATCGCCGCCGGGCAGCCCGTCCCCAACCTCTGGCACTGCCTGCTCTTCCTGATCGGCGCGATCGTGATGCGCGGCGCCGGCTCGACCTTCAACGACATCGTCGACCGCAAGCTCGACGCGCAGGTGGCGCGCACCCGCGGCCGACCCCTGCCCTCCGGGCAGGTCAGCCCGAAGCAAGCCGCCGCCTTCATGATCGGCCTGTCGCTCATCGGCTTCGTCGTGCTGCTGCAGTTCAATCGCTTCACGGTGATCGCCGGCGTCGCCTCGCTGGCGATCGTCGCGATCTATCCGTTCATGAAGCGGATCACCAACATGCCGCAATTCGTGCTCGGCCTCGCCTTCTCCTGGGGCGGGCTCGTCGGCTGGAGCGCGGTATTCGGGCGCCTCGATGCGCCGGCCTATCTGATCTACGCCGCCGCGGTATTCTGGACGATCGGCTACGACACGATCTACGCGATGCAGGACATCGAGGACGATGTGATCGCCGGGATCAAGTCGAGCGCACGCTATTTCGGCGCCTTCACCCAGCAAGCGGTCGGGCTCTGCTACGGCGCGACGATCGCGCTGGCCGCCGCCGCCGCCTGGCTGGCGGGCGCCGGCTTGGTCGCCTTCATCGGGCTCGCGCTGTTCGCGCTGCATCTGGGCTGGCAGGTCCACAGCATCGCCGGGGCCGACGGCCCCATGGCGTTGAAGCTGTTCCGATCCAACTGGCATGCCGGCCTGCTGCTGGCAGCCGGCTTTGCGCTCGATGCGCTGGTGACGTTCGCTTTCTAAGCGACGTCGCTCAGGACAGCACTTCGCCGCGGATCACCACCGGGCGCTCCGGCAAGCGACCGGTCTTGCGCCTTGTCAGGAATCGCGGCCGACGGCCGGCGAGCAGGGCATGCCTACGGCGGATGCGGATGGCGCCGAGCGCGACCCGGCCGACCTGCGGATAGGGTTCGGTGATCGCGCCATCGCTGGTCTCGAGCAGCAGCGGCATTCCGCTGACGCGGCCGGCGTCGCGCCAGACGGCGATGGCATCGTCCTGGTCGAGCACGGCGACGACGACGGAGCGGCCGTCGCCGGCGGTCAGGGCAAGCTGGAAACGGTCATCATCGGCGATCGCGGCGCCGGCGAGCCGCAACGCGATGCCGCGCCAGCCCTTGCCGCCGCGCAGGATGCGGACCGGCCCGACGCGCTCGATGCGGGGACCGTCGGACTTGTCAGACTGCTGCGGCGCATGCGCCGGCTGCGAGGGCTGTCCGCTCTGGTTATGTGCGCTGCCGGGGAAAGCGGGCACGTAGCCAGCCTCCCCGGCAGCCGGCGTGACGCTGGCCATCGGTTTTAACGCCTCTCTTCTAATCCCTGCTGCCCGGAACCCTCTGTCGATGCGGGGTTCTCGTGCTTTGCAGTGAGGAGAGTGGCGGGAAGGATTGTCCGAGCGCTTAAGAGCTTGGGTTAAACAAAGGTGATGAAGCGGTTTTCCGCCTTCTTGCGGTTGGTTTCCCGGCTGATGCTTGACGGAATCTTTCTGGTGATGGTGGCTTTTTCCTTGTTCAGCCGCACTGCAAAGCCGTAACGAAGCCCGATGACATCGACACCATTGCCAATCGCCCGCGATCTGCTGCCCGCCGTCGAAGCCGCTTGCCGTGAGGCCGGCCAGATCGCGCTCGACCTGTTCCGCCCCGGCGCGAAGACCGCGGCGAAAACCTGGTCCAAGGCCGGCGGCTCGCCGGTGACGGAGGCTGATATCGGCGTTGACACCTTCCTGAACATGCGCCTGTCGGCATTGCTGCCGGAGGCGGCCTGGCTCTCGGAGGAGACGGCCGACGATACGATCCGCCTGTCGCGCCGCTTCGTCTGGGTGGTCGATCCGATCGACGGCACCCGCGCCTTCATGTCCGGCTCGCCGGACTGGGCGGTCTGCGTCGCCCTGCTCGACGAAGGGCGCCCTGTCCTCGGCGTGGTGCACGCGCCCGCCGGGCCCACGACCTATACGGCGCTCAATGGCGGCGGCGCGACGAGCAACGGCAAGCCGATCCGGACGAGCGGGCTCACCGCGCTCACTGGCGCGCGCATCGCCGGCCCCAAGCCGATGCTCGATGCCTTGGCACGCCAGGAGAGCTTCACCGCCGCCGACAAGATTCCGTCGCTGGCGCTGCGGCTGACCCGCATCGCCGACGGCACGATCGATGCCGGTCTCGTCTCGCCCGATGCCCGCGACTGGGACCTCGCCGCCGCCGACCTCGTGCTCAGCGAAGCCGGCGGGCAAGTGGTGACGGCCGATGGCGAGCCTCTCAGCTATAATCGCGAGGTGCCAGTCCATGGCATGCTGATGGCGTCCGGAAGCAGCCTCGCCGCTCCGCTCGCAGAGGCGCTGCGCCGCCTGCGCGAAAGCCAACCGCAGCGGAGCTGAGAGCGGCGCAGCGACGCTGCCATCGCGTCAGGACGAAAACTGCCGGAAATAACCGCAATTTGTTGGCGATCGGCCCTCGCGCGCGAGCGGCGGATGGCTTATCTGATCGCACGGCAAAAACGAAAGGTGAGGCAAGTCGGAGCGAATCCGGCAGCGCCTCGGCTTGCTTTCGACAGAGATTCCAGGACACCGGTCGGAGACGGACGATGAGCACGAGCCAGGACACCAAGCAACTGCTGCACCTCGTGATCGGCGGCGAGCTGAGCTCGCTCGACGGCGTCGAGTTCAAGGATCTCTCGAAGCTCGATATCGTCGGCGTCTACCCCAACTACGCCGCCGCCCACGCCGCCTGGAAGGCGAAGGCGCAGCAGACCGTCGATCAGGCCCAGACCCGCTATTTCGTCGTCCACCTGCACCGCCTACTCGATCCCTCGACGGTGCAAGGCTGATCGCAGCGAGGCTACCAGACCGGTTCGATGGGATTTTCGCTGCTCAAGACGAAGTTCGCGCAGGAGGCGCTCGGGCGCAGCCTCGCCCTCTATCTGCGCTTGGTCAGGCGCACGAACCGCTTCGTCGTCGAGCCGGCCGACATCTATGATCATGTGCGCGGCGAGCTGCCGCTGATCATCGCGATGTGGCACGGCCAGCATATCATGATCCCGTTCGCCCGGCCGGAATGGATGCCGTCCTGCTCGCTGGTCTCGCGCCATGGCGATGGCGGCTTCAACGCGGTGGCCTTGCGTGAGCTCGGCATCGGCGCGATCCGCGGCTCCGGCGCCTCCGGCAAGAAGGTCCGCGAGAAGGGCGGCGCGCCGGCCTTCCTTGCCATGGTCCGCCGGCTCGCCGCCGGCGACACCATGGTGCTGACCGCGGACATCCCCAAGCGCGCCCGTGTCTGCGGGCCCGGCATCGTCCAGCTGGCGCGTGCCTCGGGCCGGCCGATCCATCCGATCGCGGTGGTGACCAGCCGGCGGATCGACTTCAACAGCTGGGACCGCGCCTCGATCGGCCTGCCTTTCGGCCGCGGCGCCATCGTCGTCGGTGATCCCGTGCGGGTCGCGCGCGATGCGGACGAAGCGACCTGCGAGGCAGCACGGCTCGCCGTCCAGGCCGGGCTCGATGCCGTGCATGAGCGCGCCTATGCATTGATCGGCGCGCGCGATCCTGGCACCGGCCTGCGCGAGGCCCAGGCGGCCAAGATCGCAGCGAAGGCCAGCGCCGCATGATCGGCCGCAGCTTCCTGATCCGCACCTATCGGGTGCTCACGGCCCTGTTCGAGCCGGCTGCGGCTGGCCTGCTGCTCTGGCGGCGGCGGCGCGGCAAGGAAGACCCGGCCCGGCTCTCCGAACGGCGCGGCCATGCGAGTGTCGAGCGCCCGCAAAAGACCCTGGTCTGGCTGCACGGCGCCAGTGTCGGCGAGACGGTGACGCTGCTGCCCCTGATCGAGCGCCTGCAGCGGCGCGGGCTCGCCGTATTGGTGACCTCGGGCACCGTGACCTCGGCGCGGCTCCTGGCGCAGCGCCTGCCGGCCGGGGCGATCCATCAATTCCTGCCGCTCGACGTGCCCCGCTATATGCGCCGCTTCCTCGACCACTGGCAGCCCGATATCGGCCTGATCTGCGAATCCGAAATCTGGCCGAACCTGATGATCGAGGCCGGCAAGCGCGACATCCCGCTCGTGCTGGTCAATGCGCGCATGTCCGAGCGCTCCTTCCAGCGTTGGTACAAATTCCCGAAGACCTCGCGCTATCTGCTCTCAGGCTTCGACCGCTGCCTCGCGCAATCACAGGAAGATGGGCAGCGCCTCGCCCAGCTCGGCGCGCCGCGCGTCAGCATCGCCGGTAACCTGAAATTCGACGTCCCCGCCCTCCCGGCCGACCCCAATACACTCGCTCTGCTCGATGGCCTCGTCGCCGGCCGGCCGGTCTGGGTCGCGGCCTCCACCCATCCGGGCGAGGAGGAGGACGTGCTCGCCGCTCATCTCGGCGTGAGGACGCACCTGCCAAAGCTGCTCACCATCGTCGTGCCGCGCCATCCCGATCGCGGCGGCGAGGTCGAGGCGCTGGCCCAGGCCAATGGCGTTGCCAGCGCCCGCCGCTCGCTGGGGCACCTGCCCGAGCGCGACATCGACTTCTACATCGCCGACACGCTCGGCGATCTCGGCCTGTTCTACCGGCTGGCGCCGGTCGCCTTCATCGGCGGCTCGCTGGCACCGATCGGCGGGCACAACCCGATCGAGCCGGCCAAGCTCGGCTGCGCCCTGCTGCACGGCCCGCTAGTGCATAAGTCCGCCGACCTCTTCGCCGCCTTCGACACCGGCGGCGGCGCGATCCAGGTTGCCGACCGGCAAGAGCTCGCCCAAGGCGTGCATCGCTGGCTGAGCGACCCGGCGGCGGCACGTCAGGCCGCAAGGGCCGCGGCCCGCACCAGCACCGAACTCAGCGGCGCTCTCGACCGGACGGTCCAGGCGATCGAGCCGCTGCTGCTGCGCGCCGCCATCGGCCAGCGCGAGGCGCTGGGCTGATGCGGGCCCCGGGCTTCTGGTGGCGCTCGCCGCCATCCGCCCTCGCCCGGCTGCTGCAACCGCTCGGGGCGCTCTACGGCGCGATCACGCTGAAGCGGATGCGCCAACCGGGCGCTCAGGCCGGCATCCCGGTGATCTGCGTCGGCAATTTCGTCGCCGGCGGCGCCGGCAAGACGCCGACCACGCTGGCGCTCGCGTCCAGGCTTGCCGCAATGGGCGAGACGCCCTTCGCCCTGACTCGCGGCTATGGCGGCCGGCTTCCCGGCCCGCTCCGCGTCGAACCGGCCCGGCACAATGCGGTCGATGTCGGCGACGAGCCGCTGCTGCTCGCCGCGCGCCTGCCGACGATCGTGGCGCGCGAACGACCCGCCGGCGCGACGCTGGCGCGCGAGGCCGGCGCCAGCCTCGTGCTGATGGATGACGGGCTGCAGAACCCCTCGCTGCACAAGGATTTGCGCCTCGCGGTCGTCGACGGCGCCGTCGGTGTCGGCAACGGCCTGTGCCTGCCGGCTGGCCCCTTACGCGCGCCGCTCGCCGGGCAGCTCGGACAGGTCGATGCCCTCGTCATCATCGGCGCGGGAGCGGCGGGCGACCAAGTCGCCGCTGAGGCCCTGACTGTCGGCAAGCGCGTGCTACGGGCGAGGCTCGCGCCGCCGGTCGATATCCAGACCGAGCTCGCCGGGCTATCGGTGCTGGCGGTTTCGGGGATCGGCCGGCCGGAGAAGTTCGCGGCGACGCTGCGTTCCGCGGGAGCGCGGCTCGCCGGCGAACGCGCCTATGGCGACCACCACGCCTATACGGCCGCCGACGTCACGGCGCTGATCGCCGAGGCGAAGGCGAAAGCCTGCCACATCGCCGTCACCGAGAAGGACATGGTCAAGCTCGCGCCGCTCTGGCCGGCGGCCGAGCGCTCGCTCCTGATCTGCGTGCCGGTCACACTGGCCTTCGAGGATGAGGCAGCGCTCGACGCGCTCCTGCGCGGCTGCCTTGCGAAGGCTCGTTCAGGTGCGGCCGGCGCGGCGTACGCGCAATAGTACGGCCTCGGGCGAGGCATAGGCCTCCTGCCAATCCACCGACCAGTAGCGCAGGTCCTCGAGCCGGATCGGCGCGCCGGTGACGGCACAGCGGACGAAAGCGCCGGGGCGCACGACCCGGAACTCGCCATGGCCGTAATCGACCAGCGCTTCCGTTCCGGAGGGGGGCAGACGTTCGTTGATGTTCATCACGGAGCCGGGCGGTCGAGCGGCGGAGAGCTAGCGTACAGGTTGCAGTACGGCGCAACCATCTCTGAATCAACGCATTGTTCCAACATGGCCTTTCTGTGATAGCGTCAGCTGCGATGATGTCCAGCCTGACCCGCGCCAGAGCATTGGCGATTGGTCTACTCTCCCTGCTCGCGGCGCCCGCGATCGCGGGCGGTTATGAGCGCGTCCGCATCCCGCATGACGATTACCAGCTCGATGCAGTGATGTTCCGCCCGGCCGGTCCGGGCCCATTCCCCGCCGTAGTCGCGCTGCATGGCTGCGGCGGCCTCTGGCGCGAGCCGGACAAGCTCTCGACGCGGCATAGCGACTGGGGCGAGCGCCTGGCTGCGACCGGGCTCGTCGTGCTGATGCCCGACAGCTACGGCTCGCGCGGGCTCGGCTCGCAATGCGGCGTCAAGGAGGTCACCATCCGCGCCAGCCGCGAGCGTGTCGGCGACGCGATGGCGGCGCGGCGCTGGCTGCAGGAACGTCCCGAGGTTCGCCGCGATGCGATCGCGCTGCTTGGCTGGTCGGGCGGCGGCTCCACCATTCTCGCCGCGATCCGCAAGGACCGCAGGCCGGCCGATCGCCAGCCCGACTTCGTCCGCGCCGTCGCCTTCTATCCGGGCTGCCGCACGCAATCGGAATCGGGCAGCTTCGAAGCGCGCCTGCCGACCCTGATCCTGATGGGCGACGCCGACGACTGGACGCCACCCGCCCCCTGCGACTTCCTCGCCAAATCCGCTAGGGCTCGCGGCGAACCGGTGGAGCTGGTGCTCTATCCCGGCGCGGTGCATGACTTCGATCATCCGCGCCTCGACCGGCGCGAGAAGGAAGGCGTCGCCTACTCCGCCTCCGGAACCGGCAAGGTCACCGTCGGCACCGATCCGGCCGCGCGCGACGATGCGATCCGGCGGGTCAAAGCCTTCCTGATGGGCAAGTAAAACAGGCGGCAGCCTTGGACGCTATCGCACCGAGGCCGCGAGCGTCACGGCCGGCTTGCCGCCCAGCAGCGAGTGGGCGATGTCTTGCGCGAGGCAAGCATAGCCGGCATCGCTCATGTGAAAACGATCGCCGGCGAGCGCAGCCATGAACCCTGCTGCATCGCGCTGATACCAGCCCAGCATCGCCTGATAGCGTGACAGCACCGGAATGGCCTGCGTCCTGGCGACCTCGGCGATCGCGTCGACATAGCCGCGGTAGCGCGCCGTCTCCTTGATGCCGGGATAGAATTGCGGATCGAGAATGACGAGCCGGGTGCGGGCCTGCTTGGCAGCGGCGATGCCGTCGGCGACGAGATTGCGGAAGGTGCCGAGATCGCCGCCGGTGACAGCGTCATTGGTTCCGACCTGCCAGATCACCAGGTCGTAGCGGCCTTCCGCCAGCGCGCCCTTGAGGCGCAACAAGGTCTGCGGCGCGGTCTCGCCGCCGATGCCGGCATTGACCATCTCGATGGGGCGGCCGGACAGCCCTTCCCGCAGCAGCGAGCCGAGCCGGGCCGGGTAGGTCTTGTCCTTGCCGCTGGCGCCGACGCCTTCGGTCGAGGACGAGCCAATGGCGAGGATGCGCAAGGGAGTGCTGCCATTGCTCCAGACCGAAGCGAGATCGGCGGCATCGCGCGTCAGCGTCGACGGCTTGCAGATGAACTCGGAGGCGCTCGCCTGCTGCGACTGCAGGCCAACGAACGCAAGCATGGCAAAGGCGCAAGCAAGGCCTGTCCGGAAACCGGCGAGCATCAAGGAACATTCCCCCAACCGCTATCAGCCAGCGATTATCCAGAGCTAGCTGAACGCTGTCTGAACGGGGGCTGGCTCATCCAGATTGGTGGTGAATGAGCGGTTTTCGGAATGTCAGAACAGATCGCCCTGTCCACCGCCCGCGGCCGCCTTGCGCCCGGACGAGCGTGGGGCGGGCGGCGAAGAGGCGCCGCCAGGTACGACGGCACCGAAGCTGCCATCGGCGAGCGTTACCTGCAGGGCCAACCCAGGCCGTGCGGCCGCTGCGCTGCGCAGGAGATTGCCGTCCTCGTCGCGGACCAGCGCATAGCCGCGCGCCAGCACCGCCTGCGGTCCGAGCGAGGCGGCCAGCGCCCAGACGCTGTCGAGCCGGTCGCGGCGGCGCTGAAGCGCGCGCGTGAAGGCGGCGACCGCCCGAGCGGCGACGGCATCGAGCCTGTCTGCGGCGCGGGCGATCCGGTCGCGTTCGGCCCGAAGCAGTGCGCCGCGCGCCGCCGCGAGCCGCTTGCCGAGCCCGTCGAGCCGAGCGGCATGGGTTGCAAGCCGCGCAGCCGGTGATTGCGCATGCAGGCGCCGATCGAGTTGGGCGAGGCGCTGCTCATAGGCGCGGGCATTGCGCGCCAGGGCCGGGCCGAGTCTCGTCGCAGCCAGATCGAGCCGCTGGCGCGGCGCGGCCAGCAGGGTCTCGGGCGTCGGCAAGGCGCGAGCGAGCGAACGCAGATCGCTGCGGCGGCGCTCGGACAGGCGCAGGGTCGCGCCGGACAGCCGGCGTGACAGGTCGGTGACCTGTCCCAGCAATTCGGCCCGCACCGGCACGACCTTCTCGGCCGCGCCGGTCGGCGTCGGGCTGCGCAGATCGGCGGCGTGGTCGATCAGGGTGACGTCGGTCTCGTGGCCGACGGCCGAGACCAGCGGGATCAGCGAGGCGGCGGCGGCGCGCACCACGACCTCCTCGTTGAAGCCCATCAGGTCTTCGAGCGAGCCGCCGCCGCGCGCGACGATGATCACGTCCGGGCGCGGGATGCGGCCGCCCTCGGGCAGCGCGTTGAAGCCGGCGATCGCATTAGCGACCTCGGCCGCGCTGCTCTCGCCCTGGACGCGCACCGGCCAGACCAGGACATGGCGGGGAAAGCGCTCCTCCAGCCGATGCAGGATGTCGCGGATGACGGCGCCAGTCGGCGATGTCACGACGCCGACGACACGCGGCAGGAAGGGGATGAGCTGCTTGCGGCCGGGATCGAACAGGCCCTCCGCGGCGAGCTTTTTCCTCCGCTCCTCCAGCAGCGCCATCAGCGCGCCGATGCCGGCCGGCTCCAGCGAATCGATGATGATCTGGTAGCTCGACTTGCCGGCGAAGGTGGTGATCTTGCCGGTGGCGATCACCTCGAGCCCTTCCTGGGGCTTCGTCTTCAGCCGGCCGAAGACGCCCTTCCAGATCACCGCGTCGATCTTGGCGTTGGCGTCCTTCAGCGAAAAATAGACATGGCCGGAGCCGACCGGGCCGCGATAGCCGGAGATTTCGCCGCGCACGCGCACGAAGCCGAAGGCATCCTCCAGCGTGCGCTTGAGCGCGCCTGAGAGATCGGAAACCGACCATTCGGGGGCATTGCCGGCGGCTTGAGGCGATTCGTTGTCCATGGCGCGAACTTAGCGGCACGAGGACGCAAGCAGAAGCGTTGCTCCGTCAGCCCGCGGCAGCTATTGCGCCTTTGAGCAAGCGGAGAGGTGCGATGAACATTCTTCTGATCGGGTCCGGCGGGCGCGAGCATGCCCTGGCCTGGGCGATCTCGGCCTCGCCGCTCTGCGACAAGCTTTTCATCGCTCCCGGCAATCCCGGCACCGCAAAGTGCGGCGAGAATGTCGTGCTCGATATCGCCAATCACCGCGCCGTCGCCGATTTCTGCAAGCTGATGGGCGTCGGCCTCGTCGTGGTCGGGCCGGAAGGTCCGCTGGTCGACGGCATCGTCGACGATCTCGAAGCCGCAGGGATCAAGAGCTTCGGCCCGTCCAAGGCGGCGGCGCAGCTCGAAGGCTCGAAGGCGTTCACCAAGGAACTCTGCGCAGAATTCGGCATCCCGACCGCCGCCTTCGCCCGCTTCACCGACGAAGCCGCTGCCAAAGCCTATGTCGCCAAGACTGGCGCGCCGCTGGTGATCAAGGCCGACGGACTCGCCGCCGGCAAGGGCGTGATCATGGCCGAGACGGTCGAGCAAGCCAATGACGCCCTGGCGATGATGTTCTCGGGCGGGCTCGGCACGGCCGGCGCCGAGGTCGTGATCGAGGAATGGATGATCGGCGAGGAGGCGAGCTTCTTCGCGCTCTGCGACGGCAGCCACGCCCTGCCCCTCGCCTCGGCCCAGGACCATAAGCGCGCCTTCGACGGCGACACCGGCCCCAACACCGGCGGCATGGGCGCCTATTCGCCGGCCCCGGTCATGACCAAGGCGATGGAAGAGGCGGTGATGGCGCAGATCATCCGGCCGACGCTTGCCGGCATGAACCAGCGCGGCACGCCGTTCAAGGGTGTGCTTTTCGCCGGGCTGATGATCACCAAGGATGGCCCGAAGCTGATCGAATACAACACCCGCTTCGGCGATCCCGAATGCGAGGTGCTGATGCCGCGGCTGAAGAGTGACCTCGTGCCGGCCCTGCTCGCCGCGCGCGATGGCGTGCTCAATGCGGTCGACCTGCGCTGGTCCGACGATGTCGCGCTGACGGTGGTGATGGCGGCGAAGGGCTATCCCGGCACGCCGGAGAAGGGCAGCGTCATCAAGGGCATCGCGAAGGCCGCGGCCGAGAAGGACGTCCTGGTCTTCCACGCCGGCACGCAGGCGATGGATGGCGAGATCGTCGCCAATGGCGGGCGCGTGCTCAATGTGGTGGCGCTCGGCAAGAGCGTCAGCGAGGCGCAGGCCAAGGCCTATGCAGCCGTCGACCTGATCGACTGGCCGGGCGGCTTCTGCCGCCGCGACATCGGCTGGCAGGCGGTCAAGCGCGAGCGTGAAGGCTGACACAGCCGCCGAGGCATCGTATATATTGAGAGGCAATTGATATATACGAGGATGCCATGGCCATCCTGATCAAGGATCCCGAGACCGACCGTATCGTCCGCGAACTTGCCGCGCGCACCGGCAGGACGATCACCGATGCGGTCAAGACAGCGGCGGAGCGCGAGCTCGCCGAATTGCCACCACGTAAGGGACGGATCGACAGGGCGAAGATCGAGAAACTGCTAGCCGAAATCGACGCCATGCCGAAGATCAACAATGATCTCAGCGATGATGAGATCATCGGCTATGATGAGAACGGCGTCCCGTCGTGACGGCCTCGCCGATCGTCGTCGACAGTTCGGCGATCATTGCGATCCTGCTCAAGGAGCCGGAGCGCGCCTTGTTCGTCTCGATCCTCGATGACAGTGCAGATGCCTGCATTTCGGCAGTCACCTTCGTGGAAACCTTCATGGTGGCGATGAGCCGGGTGTCGAATTTCTCATTCGACCACTACATAGCGTTGATGGACGGTTTCGGTATCCGACGCGTCCCGGTCGACGACGACCAAAGCGTAACATCGGCCCAGGCCTTCCTGCGCTTCGGCAAGGGCCGCCATCCCGCCAAGCTCAATCTCGGCGACTGCTTCTCCTATGCTCTTGCCAAATCCTTGAACGCGCCTCTGCTCTACAAGGGCGAGGATTTCGGCCGGACCGACATCGTCGCGGCCGTAGCATCGCAGGAGTCACGGCCATGACCAATATCGACGCCCTCTTTCCCGGTTTCGAAGCACGCTGGATCAACGGGCCGGTCGGCAAGATCTTCGCTCGCGTCGGCGGCGAGGGGCCGCCGGTGGTGCTGATCCACGGCTTCCCGCAGACCCATGCCGAATGGCACGAGATGGCGGGCGAACTGGCGAAGACGCACACCGTCGTCTGCCTGGACCTGCGCGGCTATGGCTGGTCGGCAGCGCCGCATGGCGATGGTGGCAAGGCGCTCTACAGCAAGCGCGGCATGGGCGAGGACATCGTCGCCCTGATGAGCGCGCTCGGCTTCAGCCGCTTCGCCGTGATCGGCCATGATCGCGGCGCCCGCGTCGCCTATCGCCTCGCGCTCGACCATCCCGGCCGGGTCGAGCGGCTCGTCCTGCTCGACATCCTGCCGACCGTCTCGATGTGGGAAGGCATGGACGCGGCGCGCGCCATGCAGGTCTATCACTGGACCTTCCTGGCCCAGCCCGAGCCTGTGCCGGAGAAGCTGATCCAGGCCGACCCCGCCGGCTGGCTCGACCACACCATCGCAAGCTGGACGCGGGCGAAGAAGATCGAGGCCTTCCACCCGCTGGCCATGGCGGCCTATGCGGAATCCTTCAACGATCCCGCGCGAATCCATGCCGCCTGTGAGGATTACCGCGCCGGGGCCACCACCGATATCGAGCACGACAAGGCCGATCTCGGCGCGGGGAAAAGAATCCTCTGCCCGGTGCTGGTGCTCTGGGGCGAGGCCGGCATCCCGGCCAAGGGCGCAAGCCCGCTCGACATCTGGCACGAGACCTTCGCGCCGCAGGCAGAGGGGCAGGCAATCGCCAGCGGCCACTTCCTGCCGGAGGAGAATCCGCAGGACACGCTCGCGGCGGTGAAACCTTTCCTTGCAAGGGAGGTTGCCTGAGCGGCTCCCGCACCGCAACATCAGGCCATGACCAGCGTCTCCAGCCCCCTCGCCCGCCTGCCCGATCCGTCCGGGCCCGAGCTCGTCCTCGTGCTCGGCTCGGGCGGCGCGCGCGGGCTCAGCCATATCCCGGTGCTGGAGGCGCTCGACGAGCTCGGCTTGAAGCCGGCGCTGATCGCGGGATCGTCGATGGGTGCGATCGTCGGTGCCGCCTATGCCGCCGGCCTCTCCGGCCGGGATCTGCGCGCTCATGTCGAGGCGAGCTTCCGCGACCGCGCCCGCGTGATCGCCAGGCTGCTCGAAGCCCGCATCGGCAAGATCGCCGATCTCTGGCGCGGCGGCCTCGGCAATCCCGTATTGATCGACGGCGAGCGCTTGCTCGACCTGTTCTGGCCGCAGGCCGTGCCCGATCGCTTCGAGGAGCTCGGCATCCCCTTCCTGTCGGTGGCGACCGACTACCATCTGCATGACGAGGTCGTCCTCGGCAGCGGCCCGCTGACGCCGGCCGTCGCTGCGTCCTTAGCGATCCCTGGTCTGGTCAAGCCGGTGACGATCGGCGGGCGAGTGCTGATCGACGGCGGCGCGATCAACCCCCTGCCCTATGACCGCCTGCTCGGCCCTGGCCGCCTCGTGCTCGCGGTCGACACCAGCGCGCCGGCGACTGTCAGCGACAGCCGCGTGCCCGAGCCGCTGGAAGCCATGGTCGGGGTCTCGCAGATCCTGACGCGGGCGCTGGTCCAGCGCATGATCGAGCGCCAGCCGCCGGACATCCTGATCCGCGCCGGCGGCGAGGGCTTCGGCGGGCTCGACTTCTTCCGCTGGCAGGCGATCCTCGAGGCCGCCCAGCCGGCGAAAGAAGAGGTCAAGCGGAGGCTGTCAGAGGCGCTCGAACGGGCGGCGTGACGACCTCGGGCTCATCGCAGCGGAAGCCGGGCAGGCTGGCCTCCAGCGCCATTCGCCCCTCTTCCGTCAGGATGACCGCTCGGCTGTCCTTGATCCGCGTCACCCATCCCGTCTCGAAACAGCGGCAGGCCAGCGCCGCCGCGAGCGAGCCGGCGAGATGCGGGCGGCGCTCGCTCCAGTCGAGGCAGGGGCGCAGCGCCGCGCGCTTGCTCTTGCTCGCCGCAGCAGGATCGACACCGAGCCCGGCGAAGAGCGCGACGCCGGAGCGGGTCAGCCCATAGCCACCATCGGCGACGGTGAGATGCCCGCCGGCGACGAGCGCATCATGGATCGCGATGCCCAGGCGCCCGGCGAAATGGTCGTAGCAGGTGCGGGCGCGGGCGAGATCAGCGCCGATGCGCGAGGGCAAGCGGCGCCCGTTCACCTGGCCGCCGGAGAGCACCATCAGCCCTTCCAACGCGGCGGCAACCTCCGGCCCAGCCAGCCGGTAATAGCGATGGCGGCCCTGCACGGCGACGCCGAGCAGGCCGCCCTGCATCAGCTTGGCGAGATGACCGCTTGCGGTCTGTGGGGCGACGCCGGCGAGGAAGGCGAGCTCCTTTGCCGTCAATGCCCTCCCGTCCATCAGCGCGTGCAGCATGTTGGCGCGCGCAGGATCGCCCATCAGATGGGCAATCTCGGCGAGATAGGGTCCGTGCATGGCCATGGCTCGACGCCTCCACTGTGGCTGCCATGATGACGCCCGCGCCGACCCAGGCAAGCGAGGACGCTACGGCCGAGACCGTAGTATCCAAGAGCGACAGCGCGGGTCAGGACTGCCAGAAGTCACGGCATCGCAATCGACCGGATCGGCAGGCCATGGACCAGACGACGCTCCTCACCTTCATCGCCGCGACCTTCGTGCTCGCCGGCTTCGTCAAGGGCGTGATCGGGCTCGGCCTGCCGACAATCGCCGTCGGCGTGCTCGGCGTGGTGATGGCGCCGGCCCAGGCGGCCGCACTGCTCGTCATCCCCAACCTCGTCACCAATAGCTGGCAGCTGACCGGGCCGAAGCTGAAGGCCATCGTCATCCGCCTTTGGCCGATGCTGGCCGGGACCTGCGTCGGCACCTGGGCCGGCGCCGGGCTGCTGGAAAAGGCCAAGGACGGCTCGGCGACGCTCTGGCTCGGCATCGCGCTGATGCTCTATGCGCTGGTCGGGCTGAAGGCCGCCAAGCTGCGGGTGCCTGCGAGCGCCGAGATCTGGCTCGGCCCGCTGGTCGGCGTCGTCACCGGTGCCGCCACCGCGGCGACCGGCGTCTTCGTGCTGCCGGCCGTGCCCTATCTGCAGGCGCTCGGCTTCGACAAGGACGAGCTGGTGCAGGCGCTCGGCCTCTCCTTCATCGTCTCGACCATCGCCCTGTCCTTCGGGCTGGTCGGCGCCGGTGCGCTCGACCTCAAGGTCGCCGGCGCCTCATTGCTGGCGCTGCTGCCGGCACTGGCCGGGATGTGGTTCGGCCAGGCGATCCGGCAGCGCATCTCGGCGGCAACCTTCAAGCTCTGCTTCTTCGCCGGGCTGCTTGCGCTGGGCGGATACCTCGTCGCCCGGACGATGCTCTGAACTGAGCTGAACTCAGCGTCCGCGCCCGGCATAGGCCAAACGGCGGCTGCGCTTCTTGCCGTACCAGGCGATCTCGCGGTCGCCGACATCGACATGGACGAGGCCGTTCGAATAGGAGCCGACGCCGCCGACGCTCTCGATCTTCTTGGCAACGGCTGCGGCATTGCGCGGCGAGGTGGCGAGCGGGCGGAAATCGATGGCGTTGCCGCGATAGTGCTGGGAGTTGCGGGCGTGGCGACCGCCGCAGGTCGAGGTGATCTGGATCGGGCCGATCTTCGCGGTGAGTTCCTTGATCATGCCGAGCGTTTCCGGCTTGAGGCAGCCGAGCCCCTTCACCTGGGGCTGGAACGAGATCATCGCGATATGGGTATCGGCGGCGAAGGAGGGGGACACAGACCAACAGGCCGCAGACAGCGCAGCCAACGCAACTTTACGCATAATGGAGATTTACCGATTTTGGAGAATGGAAGGCTCAAGCCACCATTTCATGGTCTGGCCGAGCCGTGCATCGGCGACCTACGAACGATACAAGGCAAAAACATGGCAAACGATGCCAGCAACTCCAAAACCGATAAACTCGAATTCGTTCTACCTCATCAGAGTTAGGTCGATCGAACTAGGCGAGGAAAATCGAATATTATGAAATCTATTTTTGCAAAATTCCCATAAATCTCTACCAGATGAGCTAAATACTATTCCCTGAAGTGCTGACGCCAGCTTTTAAAGCATTCGCTCAGCTGCGCGACCGCCATAAGGGCGATGCGGGCGGCTACAGCCCGAACGCCGCTGGGTAGCTGACCGAGCCCTGCTCTCCCGCAAGGACTCCCGGCACGAGTTCCAGCGCCATGAAGGCCTCGCCGGAGAAGGGCGAGATGAGACTCCGGGCCAGCGCCGCCGAGAAACCAAAGCGCGGATAATAACCGGGATGGCCGAGCACGATGACGGCCTCGGCGCCCGCAGCCCGCGCCTCATCGAGCGCCGCTACGATCAGGCGGCTGCCGATGCCCTGCTTCTGCAACCCGGGCCGGACTGCCATCGGCGCCAGCGCCAGCGCCTTGACGCTGCGCCCATCCATCACCGTCGGAAGCCAGCTCAGCAGGATGTGGCCGACGATCAATCCGCCCTGCTCCGCGACCGTCTCGACAGCGACGAGGCCGTCGCGGCGCAGGCGATCGATAATCCCGACCTCGTCCTCGCCGCCGAAGGCTGCACGGTTGAGCGCGGCAATCGCTTCCGCATCAACTGGGCGCGCAGCTCGAATGACCTCCGCCATCAGCGCCGCTCCCGGAAGAAGTCGCGCAGCAATTCGGCCGCATCGCGCTCGCTCAAACCGCCATAGACCTCTGGCGCATGATGGCAGCTCGGGCTGCGATAGAGCCGCACGCCGTTCTCGACCGCCCCGCCCTTCGGATCGGAGGCGGCGAAATAAAGCCGCCTGATCCGGGCGAAGGAGATCGCCGCGGCGCACATCGGGCAGGGTTCGAGCGTGACATAGAGATCGCAATCGATCAGCCGCTCGGACTGGATGGCTTCGCAAGCAATACGGATCGCCAGCGTTTCGGCATGCGCGGTCGGATCCTTCAGCTCGAGCGTGCGATTGCCGGCGCTGGCCAACACCTCACCGTCACGGACGATGACCGCCCCGACAGGCACCTCGCCACGCTCCGCCGCGGCCCGCGCCTCGGCGAGTGCGAGCGCCATCGGCGTCACCTCGACCTGCTTTGCGTCGATCGATCCCATCGAACCTTCATCTTTGCCGTCGCAGCGGGCGAAATCGCCTGCTACAAGCGCCGGCTAATACCAGATTCAAAAGCCGCTGCCGTCCCGGATCGCTTCGCAACCCGGTCCGCGATGATCCGGCTTCAGGAGCCACCATGAGCGACGACAACAACCAGAAAAGCCGCGGCCCGCGCAAGGGCGGCGGAACCGGCGGCCGCGGCGGCGGACGCGATGGCGGCCCCGGCCGCGGTGGTCCCGGCGGCCGTCCGCCCAGCCGTGGCGGCGCTGGCAAGCCCCCATTCCGCTCGCGCGACGGCGAGGAGCGGCCCCGGCGCGCACCGGCTGAAGGTGCCGAGCGCCGCAGCGATGGCGAGCGCCCGGCGCGTCGCTTCGAGAAGAAGCCTTTTGGCGAGCGGCCATCACGCGAGGGCGGTGAGCGGCCGTTCCGCGAACGCAGCGGCGAAGACCGTCGTAGCAGCCGTCCGCCGCGCGATGACGATCGGCCACGTGGTGACAGGCCCGGCAGCTTCGGGCGTCCTTCTCGGGAGGGCGCTCCGTCGCGCCCGCCGCGCGAGGGCGGCGAGCGGCCATTCCGCGACCGCGGCAGCGACAGGCCCGGCGGATTTGGACGCCCATCCCGCGATGGCGCACCGTCGCGCCCGCCCCGCGAAAGCGGCGAGCGTCCTTTCCGCCAGCGTGACGGCGAAGAGCGTCGGTCACCGCGCGACCGCGGCGATGAGCGTGGCCGCAGCGAGCGCCCCTTCCGCGAGCGCAGCGGCAGCGGCGAGCGCCCTGCCCGGCCGCCGCGCCGCGACGACCGCGGTGAAGGCCGCAGCTTCGGCGGCGGCAAGCGCTTCGACGCACCTCGCGGCAGCAATCCGACGCGCACCCGCCCCGACCGGGCCCATCGCAACGCCGCCGAGATCGCCGAGGCCGTCTCGGTCCCGGCCGCGCCGCAGGAGCCGGAGCGCATCGCCAAGGTGATGGCGCGTGCCGGCGTCGCCTCGCGCCGCGACAGCGAGGCGCTGATCGCAGAAGGCCGCGTCAGCGTGAACGGCAAGGTGATCGAGAGCCCGGCGCTCGATGTCGGCCCGAAGGATGTCGTGCTGGTCGATGGCGAGCCCTTGCCGGCGCGCGAGCGCACAAGGCTCTGGTTCTACCATAAGCCGCGCGGCCTGGTGACCACCAACCATGACCCGGAAGGGCGCCCGACCGTGTTCGATGCGCTGCCGGAGGATCTGCCGCGCGTGCTCTCGGTCGGCCGGCTCGACATCAACACCGAAGGCCTGCTGCTGCTCACCAATGATGGCGGGCTGGCGCGGATGCTCGAGCTACCCGAGACCGGCTGGCTCCGGCGCTATCGCGTGCGCGCCTTCGGCCAGGTCAACCAGGGCCAGCTCGATACGCTCAGGGACGGCGTCACCATCGACGGCGTCCAGTATGGGCCGGTCATCGCCCAGTTCGAGCGCGAGCAGGGCGCGAACACCTGGCTCACCGTCGACCTGCGCGAAGGCAAGAACCGCGAGGTCAAGACGGTGCTGGAGCATCTCGGCCTGCAGGTGAACCGGCTGATCCGGGTCTCCTTCGGCCCGTTCCAGCTCGGCGACCTGCCGGAGGGCGAGGCCGAGGAGGTCCGCTCCAAGGTGCTGAAGGACCAGCTCGGAACCGAGCTGATGGCCAAGGCCGGCGTCGATTTCGACTCGCCGCGCCGCGACGAGACCCGATCGGACGAACGGCCTGCGCGCGGCAGGCCCGCGCCCGCCGGCGACGACCGCCCGCGCCGGCGTCCGCGCGAAGAGCAGGCCGAGGAGGCCCGCCCGCTGCGCGGCGACAAGCCGTGGACCCGCGGCGTCTGGCGCGATGTCGAGGCCGAGCCGCAGCGCGAGCGCAAGGCCCCGCCGCGCCGCGGCGCCGATCCGAAGGAGGAGCGGCAGGCACGCGAGGCCACCGGCGCCGTCACGCGCGTGCGCGACAAGGCGATCGCCGATCCCAAGGGCCGGCGCGTCAAGGTCGAGCGCATCAGCGCCAAGCCGACCGACGAACCGCGCGAGGAGCGGCCAGCGCGCGCACCACGCGGCGAGAGGCCAGCCCGCGCGCCGCGCGAGGAAAGCTTCGGTCGCGATCGCGGCGGTGAATCGCCCTGGCGCGGCAGCGGCGACTGGGCCGACAAGCCACCGCGTGGCAAGCGCCCGCCCAGCGGCGGCGCCGGCGAGGCTCGGTCCGAGCGCCCGTTCCGCGACAGGCCTTCCGGTGACCGGCCGGGCGGCGATCGTCCTGGCGGGCGAGGCCCGCGTCCAGGCGGCGACAAGCGCCCACCGCGCTCCGGTCCGCCACGCTCCGGCCCGCCGCGTTCGGGCGGCGGCAATCGTCGCGGCTGAGGCTTAGGCCATGCGTATCGTCGGGGGCCGCTTCGGCGGCCGGCCACTCGCCAGCCCGAAGCCAGGCATCGGCGCGATCCGGCCGACCTCGGACCGCTTGCGGGAATCGCTGTTCAACGTTCTGGCGCATGGCCATGGCGATGCGGCGGACGGGGCGCGCGTGCTCGACCTCTTCGCCGGCACCGGCGCGATGGCGTTCGAGGCGCTCTCGCGCGGCGCCGCCTTCGCGCTTTTGGTCGATGACGGGGCGGAGGCTCGCGGGCTGATCCGCGAGAACCAGATGGCGCTGGGGCTCGCCGGCTATAGCCGCATCTTCCGCCGCGACGCGACCAGGCTCGGCCCGATCACCGGCATGGCGCCGTTCGACCTCGTCTTCTGCGACCCGCCCTATCGCAAGGGCCTGGGCGAAAAGGCCCTCGCCTCGGCCCGCGAAGGCGGCTGGCTGGCACAGGATGCATTGGTACTGCTGGAGGAAGCCGCCGACGTGGAGATCACGTCACCGGCGGGCTTCGAGGAACTCGACCGGCGCGATTATGGCGAGACGCAGGTGCGGTTTCTGCGGGCTGCGTGAACCTCTCGGTCATTGCGAGGAGCGCAGCGACGAAGCAATCCAGAGACTGCAGAGCGCTACGTCCCCTGGATTGCTTCGCTGCGCTCGCAATGACGAAAAACGTCAGCCGGCCAAATCCTCATAAAGATCGCGCCAATTCGGGTTCATAGCCTCGACCAGCGCCAGCTTCTTCGCACGGGAACCGCCCTTGAGCTGCTTCTCGCGGCCAATCGCTTCGTCCATACGCTCGTGACTTTGGTACCAGACGAGGATCTTGCAGCCATATCGCTTGGTGAAACCCGGCGTCAGGCCCTCACGATGCTGCCAGACGCGCTCGGGCAGGTTCGAAGTCACGCTGACATAGAGCGTTCCGTTGCGCCTACTCGCCATTATGTGGACGGCCGGTTCACGCATGCTCGTTTCTCGGCTCCCCACTTCAGGAGATTGATAGCCGTCATTGCGAGCGCAGCGAAGCAATCTAGGGCGGCAGCGCGCTACGTCCCCCTGGATTGCTTCGTCGCTGCGCTCCTCGCAATGACGGGTAGCGCTACCTTCTCCCGAACAGCTTCTCGATATCGCTGAGCTTGAGTTCGACATAGGTCGGCCGGCCGTGATTGCATTGGCCGGAATTCGGCGTCGCCTCCATTTCGCGCAGGAGCGCGTCCATCTCCTCGGGGCGCAGGCGGCGACCGGCGCGGACCGAGTTGTGGCAGGCCATGGTCGCCAGCACATGGTCGAGCCGGCGCTCCAGCGAGCCGGCATCGCCATGCTCGGCGAGCGCATCGGCGACATCGCGGACGATGCCCTGGAGATCGCCGCCAGCAACCGCGGCCGGCGCCTCGCGGACCAGCACGGCGCCGGGACCGAAGCTCTCGATCATAAGGCCGAGCGAGGCGAGATCGGCAGCCGCTACGTTCAGCCGGTCGGCGTCGACGGGGTCGAGTTCGACCACCTCGGGCAGAAGCATGGGCTGGCGGGCGATGCCGGCCTTCGCGCGCTCGGCCTTGAGCCGCTCATAGACCAGTCGCTCATGCGCGGCGTGCTGGTCGACGATGACCATGCCGTCGCGGGTCTGGGCGACGATATAGGTGCCGTGGACCTGGGCGCGGGCGGCGCCAAGCGGCCGATCGAGCGCATCCTGCGGCGGCTCGGAAAGATGGGCCCTGGCGTCGGCCGAGGGCATGGCGAGATCGGCGAAACCGGCCTGCATCGGCTGGGCAGGAGCCTCAGGCATACGCCAATCGGCGACGCTGCCGAAGTTCGGGCGCTGGATCGTGGCCGGGCCGCCATTGCCGAAGCCACCGCCCGAGAAGACCGCGCGGAACGCGTCGAGCGTGCGGGCGCCGCCGGTGGTGGTGGCGCGGTGGCCGGCACCAGCAAGCGCCGCCTTGAGGCTGGATACCACGAGGCCGCGCACCAGAGCCGGATCGCGGAAGCGGACCTCGCTCTTGGCCGGGTGGACGTTGACGTCGACCACGGCGGGATCGCAGAGCACGTCGAGATAGAGCACCGGATGCCGGTCGGAGGGCACGACGTCGGCATAGGCGCCGCGCACCGCCGAAAGCAGCAGCTTGTCGCGCACCGGGCGTCCGTTCACAGCCATGTGCACGCCGGCCGAGGTGCCGCGATGGAAGGTCGGCAGCCCGGCGAAACCGGAGAGCCGGATGCCCTCGCGCTCGGTCTCGACCGGCAAGGCATTCTCAGGAAAATCACGCCCGAGCGCGCGGCCGAGGCGGCGCAGATGGCCATCCGAACCGATCGGCTCGGCCGGCCAGTCGAAGGCGCCGGCATGCTCACCCTCAAGCGAGAAGCGGACCTCGGGATGGGCGATGGCGAGCCGCCGCAGCATGTCGGAGACGGCCTGCGCCTCGGCCCGGTCACTCTTCAGGAATTTCAGGCGCGCCGGGGTGAAGATGAAGAGATCGCTGACCTCGATGCGGGTACCCGGCGCGGCCGCAGCCGGCCTGACCGGTCCCTTGGCGCCGGCCTCGACGACGAGCGCGCAGCCCTGCGCCGCATCGCGCTGGCGCGTGGTGATCGACAACCGCGCCACCGAGCCGATCGAGGGCAAGGCCTCGCCACGGAAGCCGAGCGAGCGGATGGCGAAGAGGTCGCCATCGGGGAGCTTGGAGGTGGCGTGGCGCTCGACGCAGAGGGCGAGATCGTCAGGGCCCATGCCGATGCCGTCATCGACGACGCGGATCAATTCGCGCCCGCCGGCCCTGATGGTTACGGCGACGCTGGTGGCGCCGGCGTCGATCGCGTTCTCGACCAGCTCCTTCACCGCCGCGGCCGGCCGCTCGATCACCTCGCCGGCGGCGATGCGATCGACCAGGACGGGATCGAGGCGGCGAATGCTCACCGTGTCACTGCCGGGGCGTCAGACCAGCCCGACAGGCCGGCCGACGGCCTGGACCAGCAGCTTGCCCTCGCCGAACAGGCGCTGCGCGACACGCCGGACATCGGCCAGGGTCACCGCGGCGAAACGCTGGTTGCGGGTCTCGACGAACTCCGGCTGCTCGCCGCGGATGGCGAGGCCGAGCAGCTCGCCGGCAATCTTCGGCGAAGTGTCGAAGCGCAGCGAATAGGAACCGATCAGATAGCGCTTGGCCTCCTCGACCTCGTGCTCGCTCGGCCCCTCGGTGACGAGCTTGGCGATCTCCTCGCGGATCACGCTCATGGATTCGGCAACGCGGTCATTGCGGGTCGAGGTGCCGCCGACCAGGAAGCCGCTCTGGCGCAAGGGGATCAGGCTGGAGGAGACACCGTAAGCGAGGCCGCGCTTTTCACGGACTTCCATGAACAGGCGCGAGGTGAAAGCCGAGCCACCCAGGATGTGGTTCAGCACGGTCGCGGCGATGAAGTCGGGATCGTCCCAGATCAGGCCGGGGCCGATGAAGCGCAGCACGGTCTGCGGCACGTCGAGATCGACGACATGGGTCTGGCCGAGATCGGCGATCGGCAATGGCGCAGCCGGCTCGCTGCGCGGTGCGCCGGCCGGCAAGGCGCCGAAGAGCGCGTCGAGCCGTGACGCCAGCTCGGCTGCGGTGATGTCTCCGACCGCGACCACCTTCAGCCCGCCACGGGTGAAGAGATCGCGCGTCAGTGTCTTCAGCGCACCGGACTCGATCGCGCCGACGCTGGCGACGTCGCCACGCTCCGGGCGGCCATAGGCGTGGCCGGGGAAGGCCGCAGCGAAGAGCGCGTTGCGGCAGATCACATCCGGGTTCTGCGCCTGGCGCTGCAGGCCGGCGATCACCTGCGCCTTGACGCGCGCCACGGCGTCGGCGTCGAAGCGCGGCGCGTTGAGGGCGAGGCCGAGCAATTCGAAGGCGACCTCACGATGCTGCGACAGGGTCTGGAGCTGGCCGTGGAAATCGTCGCGGCGGGCATCGAAGGAGAGATTGATCGCGTGATCGGCCAATCGGCCCTGGAAAGCTTCGGCATCGAGATCGCCGGCGCCCTCGTCGAGCAGGCCGGAGACGAGATTGGTGCTGCCGGCGGCATTGGCCGGGTCGCGGTTGGCACCGCCGTCGAAGGCGAAGTCGAGCGCGAGCAGCGGCAGGCTATGTTCCTCGACCAGCCAGGCTTCGACGCCACAGGCGGCGGTGACGCGCTGGACGGCCAGCGAAGGACCGGGAGAGGCGGAGGCGGGAGCAAGGGAAGCGTTCATCGGCAATCCTCGGCGGCGGACCGGAGCCCACCCGTAATGGCTTCAAGCGCAGTATCAGGCGGCGGCCGGCAGGAGCAGGCCGGTGACCGAGCGGTCGGGCTTGAGAAAGCGCCGGACCGCCTCTGTGACCTGCTCGCGCGTCACCGCCTCGACGCGCTGCGGCCAGAGCAGCACGTCCTCGACCGTTTCGCCGACGGCGAGCGCCGAGCCGAAGATGCGCGCGAGCGAGGACTGGCTGTCGCGGGCGAACACCGTCTCGGCGACAAGGCGAGTGCGGGCGCGGGCGAGCTCCAGCTCGGTCGGCCCCTCGGCGATGAAGGCGGCGAGCGCAGCATCGAGCCCGGCTTCGAGCTTAGCCATGTCGACGCCCGGGCGCGGGCTGACCGAGAGCTGGAAGGCCGAGCGGTCGACCATCGAACCCATGAAATAGGCGCCGGCGCCGGCAGCGAGCTCCTGCTCGACGCAGAGCTTGCGATAGAGCCGCGAGGTCGTGCCGCCGCCGAGTATCTCGGCCGCAAGCTCCAGCGCGAAGGCCTCCTCGCGCTGCGTCGAGACATAGGTCGGCGCCAACCAGGCCCGGCGCAGCGAGGGCTGCTGCACACGTGGATCCGAAAGCGCGACCCGGCGGGCGGCACGCGGCTCGGGCTCGGCCGGGCGCTTGCGGATCGGCGCTTCGCCGCGAGCCGGGATCACGCCATAGGTCTCTTGAGCCAGGCGCAGGACCTGCTGCGGCTCGACATCGCCGGCGACGACCAGGATCGCGTTCTCCGGCGTGTAGAAGCGCTGGTAATAAGCGAAGGCGTCGTCGCGCGAGAGTTCCTCGATCTCGTGCTCCCAGCCGATGATCGGCAGGCCATAGGGGTGATGGGCGTAGAGCGCGCTGGAGAATTCCTCGCCAAGTTGGGCTGCCGGATCGGCATCGACGCGCATGCGCCGCTCCTCCAGCACGACGTCGCGCTCGGGCGCGACCACGCTCTCGTCGAAGGCGAGGCCGGTCATCCGGTCAGCCTCGTAATCCATCATCGCGCGCAGGTGCTCCTTCGGCACGCGCTGGAAATAGGCGGTGTAGTCGTAGGAGGTGAAGGCGTTCTCCTGGCCGCCATAGCTCGCGACGATCTTGGAGAACTCGCCGGCCGGCCATTTCGCCGTGCCCTTGAACATCAGGTGCTCGAGGAAATGCGCGATGCCGGACTTGCCGGCCGGATCGTCGCCGGAGCCGTTACGGTACCAGACCATATGCGTGACAACGGGCGCACGATGGTCGGGCGCAACCACGATCTGGAGCCCGTTGGCGAGCTTGTAGGATTCGATCTGATTGGATGCGTTGGCGGGAGCGGCGTGCACCGTCATGGTTGGGAAAGCTCCTGCGCAATCGTGAAGTCCAGAAACAAACCGGCTCGGGCCCGGATGGACCCGAGCCGGAGAAAAGGCTCGTGTTCTAAATAGTCCGGCCGCGACGGAAAACCATCCCCTCGCGAGAACGACCGCGCTTACTGATAGACCTTCTGGCCCATCAGGAACTCGCGCTGGCCGACCGCCTGCTTGTCCTCCACCGGATCCGCCGCGCCAGGGCCGACAGCCGCAGATCCGGCCGGCTTGCGATAGCCTGTCGGCGGCTCGTGCAGATAGCGGCGGGCCGGCTCGGTGCCATAGGCGAGATTAGAGGTATCGGTCTGGGCCTGGCGGGCCGCCATCTCGCGGCCGATGCGGATCGGCGCGATCTGGTTATTGTAGTTGTTGTGGTCGGGAACGATGCCTTCCGGCCCGTTGGTGCGACCGGTCACGCGGCCGCGGCGCAGTTCGTCCTGCGGCAGCAGCGGCCGGTTGTTGGCGCGGTAGGCCTCGGTCGTCGAGAACAGGATGTTGGCGCTGTCGCGCTCGGCCTTGCGGCGGGCGACGTCCGGATCATCGGGCCAGGCGGCGCTGCGATTGGCGCCGGCTTCCTGCGGCTTCGGCAAGGTCGAGGACGGCGGCACGACCAGCGGGGCGCGCTGCTTGTACTCGATGTCCGCCTTGTCGCGGCCGAACAGGCCCATGCCATCGACCAGATTCTTGAAGAGCATGCCTTCCTGGGCGAAAGCGGGGGTCGCCGCCAGCAGCAGGCCGCCAGCGAGCAGCATGCGCGAAGCGCGGATCCGATAAGCCATCTACCTCTCCATCCCGATACCAGCCTCGTCATTGAACGAACGACGCGGCAAAAGCATGGCGGGCCTTTTAACTCATTTCCGGCAAAACGGGGAGCCCTTTTGCCGAATTGCCGTAAATCAGCTGTGACCGGCCGCTTTGCGGCCGGTCACAGCGTGCATCAGACGGCCTTGGAACGGTTCGCGCCCGGCCGCAGCGACTCCCAGAGCAGGCCGAGCACACCGAAGACGATCGCCGCATCGGCGATGTTGAAGATGTACCAGCTGAAGCTGCCGACGTGGACGTGAACGAAGTCGACGACGGCGCCGTAGACCATGCGGTCGAGCCCGTTGCCGAGCGCGCCGCCGATGATCAGCGCGAGGCTCACTACGGTCAGCTTGTCGTCGCTGCGCCACATCCAGCGCCAGAGCCAGACCGCCGCGACGATCGAGAGCACAACCAAAGCCCAGCGACCGATATCGGTCGACTGCTGGAACAAGCCGTAGGAGATGCCGCGATTCCAGGCGAGCACGATCTCCAGGAAGGAGGCGAGCTGGAACGGCCCCTCCTCGGCCAGCCTTAGGCCGAAGAGCAGCCAGAGCTTCAACGCCTGGTCGAGCACGAAAACGAGCGCGACGATCCAGATGCCGAGGCGCCGCAGCGACGTCATGCCAGCCGTCACGCGGCGCGTCCGAGCTCGCGCAGCGCCTTGGCGTCACGCGGCGTCACCTCGGGGAAGCCGGGCTCGGCCGTCGCCGGATCGAAATACTTCCAGGAGCGGGCACATTTGATGCCGGAGGCGCGCGCCGGCACCACCGCGACGCCCGGCACGTCCGGCAGGCGGAAGGCATCGGCCGGCCCCTCCCCGTCCGTGATCCTGGCACCGGAGGTGATGCAGATCTCGGCGAGGTCGAGCCCGCTCAGCGCCACGCGCAGATCGGGATCGGCGATGTGGACGATGGGCGCGGCTTCCAGCGAGGAGCCGATGCGCTTTCCGGCGCGCTCAAGTTCGAGCGCACCGGTGACGACACGGCGCACGCGGCGGACCTTGGCCCAGCGCTCGGCCAGCTCCGGATCGAGCCAAGCACCATCCGCCTTGGCGAAGAGTTCCAGGTGCACCGAGCCATCGCCGTCCTTCACCTGCGGATAGCGGTCGAGCCAGGCTTCCTCGGCGGTGAAGACCAGGATCGGCGCGAGCCAGGTCGTCAGACAACGGAAGAGATTGTCGACGACGGTGAGCGCGCTCTTGCGGACATGGCTGGAGCGCGGGTCGCAATAGAGCGCGTCCTTGCGGACGTCGAAATAGAAGGCCGAGAGCTCGGTATTCATGAACTGCGAGAGCAGGTTCACCACCTTCTTGTAGTCATAGGTGCGGTAGGCCTCCTCGACCTGCGGGCCGAGCTCGGCGAGACGGTGCAGCATCAGCCGCTCCAGTTCCGGCATCGAGGCCGGATCGGAGACACGGACCTTCTCGTCGAAATGGGCCAGCGTGCCGAGCATCCAGCGCATGGTGTTGCGCAGCTTGCGATAGGTCTCGACGAAGGTCTTGAGGATCTCCTTGCCGATGCGCAGATCGTCGGAATAGTCGGCGGCGGCGACCCAGAGGCGCAGGATGTCGGCGCCTGAGTCCTTGATGATGTCCTGCGGGGCGGTGACGTTGCCCTTCGACTTCGACATCTTCTCGCCCTTCTCGTCGAGACAGAAGCCGTGGGTCAGCACCACGTCGAAGGGCGCGCGGCCACGCGTGCCGCAGCTTTCGAGCAGGCTCGAATGGAACCAGCCGCGATGCTGGTCCGAGCCTTCGAGATACATCACCTTGTCGCGGCCGCCATCGACGACGCGATGGGTCTTGAGGTCGGCGCGCTTCTCCAGGGTGAAGGCGTGGGTCGAGCCTGAATCGAACCAGACGTCGAGCACATCGGTGACGCGCTCATACTTCGCCGGGTCGTAACCATAAGGCTTCAGGAAGCGCGCGCCATCGTGGTCGGTGAACCAGGCGTCGGCGCCCTCCAGCTCGAAGGCCTCGGCGATCGCGGCGTTGACCTTGGCGTCGACCAGTATCTCCTTGCTCTCCTTGTCGACGAAGACGGTGATCGGCACGCCCCAGGCGCGCTGGCGCGAGACCACCCAGTCGGGCCGATTGGCGATCATGCCGTTGATCCGGTTCTCGCCGGCGGCAGGAACCCATTCGGTCTGCTTGATCGCCTTGAGCGCGCGGTTGCGCAGCGTGTCGGCATTGCCGCCCGCGGTCGGCGCGGGCGCGGCCGGATCGGGCGCGCCGGCTTCGCCATAGGGCTTGTCCATGGCGATGAACCATTGCGGCGTGTTGCGGAAGATCACCGGCTTCTTCGAGCGCCAACTATGCGGATACTGGTGCTTGAGGCGGCCGCGCGCGACGAGGTTGCCGGTCGCGGCGAGCGCCTTGATCACGACCTCGTTGGCGTTGCCCTTCTCGCCCTTGTCGGTGATGACCTGCGCGCCCTCGAAGCCCGGCGCATCCTTGGTGAAGCGGCCATCGGCATCAACGGTATAGGGAATTCTCGTCTCGATGCCGCGCTCGGCCAGCATGCGGCCATTGGCCATCCAGACGTCGAAGTCCTCGCGGCCATGGCCCGGCGCGGTGTGAACGAAGCCGGTACCGGCATCGTCGGTGACATGGTCGCCGTCGAGCAGGGCGACGTCGAAGTCGTAGCCCTGGCCGCGGAGGGGATGGGCAGCGGTTAGGGCGGCCAGATCGGCAGCCGTGACGTCGCGCTCCAGCTCGTAGGCTTCGACCTTGGCGGTCTTGAACAGCGATTCAGCGAGGTTCTTGGCCAGCACATAGCGTGCGCCGACCTTGGCCCAGTTGCCTTCCGGAGCAGCAGTCACCCGATAGAGGCCATAGGCGATCTTGTTGTGGAACGAGATCGCGCGGTTGCCGGGGATCGTCCAGGGTGTGGTCGTCCAGATCAGCACCGACGCGCCGGCGAGCGGGCCGGAGCCGAGCACCGGGAACGCCGCGAAGATCCAATCGCTGGTGTGCTCCTCATACTCGACCTCGGCCTCGGCGAGAGCGGTCTTCTCGACCACCGACCACATCACCGGCTTGGAGCCGCGATAGAGCATGCCGTTCTCGGCAAACTTCATGATCTCGCGGGCGATCTGCGCCTCGGCGCCATAGGCCATGGTCAGATAGGGATCGTCCCAGTCGCCCTCGACGCCGAGCCGCTTGAACTCGTTGCGCTGGATGTCGACCCACTTCTCGGCGAAGACGCGGCATTCCTTGCGGAACTCGACGACCGGCACATCGTCCTTGTTGAGGCCCTTGGCGCGGTACTGCTCCTCGATCTTCCACTCGATCGGCAGGCCGTGGCAGTCCCAGCCCGGCACGTAGTTGGAATCGTAGCCGAGCATCTGCTGCGAGCGCGTCACCAGGTCCTTCAGCACCTTGTTGAGCGCATGGCCGATATGGATGTTGCCGTTGGCATAGGGCGGGCCGTCATGCAGGACGAAGCGGTCGCGGCCTTTGCCGGCTTCGCGCAGCTTGCGGTAGAGGTCCATCTTGGCCCAGCGGGCGAGCAATTCAGGCTCGCGCTGCGGCAGGCCGGCGCGCATCGGGAATTCCGTCTGCGGCAGGAACAGGGTCTGCGAATAATCGGTGGTTTCGGACTTTTCGGCGGTCTTGTCGGTCATGGGTCCGGCTCGGCGGTGCGGAGGGCGGCCTTGAGGCGCGGCCCTCCTGGAATGTCACGGGGAAGCGATCGTCGTCCCGGCCTGCGCAAGCGCCCGCGCTGTCAGCGCAGGGCGGCAGCCGGGCCGGTAATTCGCAGGGGCGAAACGAAGTGCAGAGCGGACATGACCGGCTTCTAGCAAACGGCGATCAGGTAAGGAAGGCCGGCGTCTCCGCGAGGATGCCGCGCGCCCTTGCGCTGTCGGCATCCATCTGGACGATCAGCGCATCGAGCGTATCGAATTTCGCCTCGCCGCGCAGGAAGGCGACGAAGGCGACGTCGACGGTCCTGCCATAGAGGTCGCCGGAGAAGTCGAAGACGAAGGTTTCGAGCTTGGGCGCGCCGTCATCGAAGGTCGGGCGGCTGCCGAAACTGGCGACGCCGTCGCGCCAGACGCCCTCGATCCTGATCCTCACCGCATAGATGCCGAAGCGCAGGCGGCACTCGCGGGGCAGATGCATATTCGCCGTGGGATAGCCGAGATCGCGGCCGCGCTTGTCGCCATGGGCGATCTCGCCGCGGACGAACCAGGGCCGGCCGAGCAGAACGGCGGCATGGCCGACATCGCCCTCTTCGAGCGCGGTGCGCACCAGCGTCGAGGAGACCGGCTCGCCCTGGAAGGCGAAGGGCGGCACCACCGCGACGGGGATGCCGGCATGGCCCGCGCGCGCCTGCAGCATTTCGGGCGAGCCGGTGCGGCCCTTGCCGAAATGGAAATCGTAGCCGCAGACGAGGCCGGCAGCGCCGAGCTGGCCGAGCAGCAGATCGTCGACGAACGCCTCGGCCGGGATGCCGGCAATGGCGCGATCGAACGGTATGACGAAGCTAGGGCTGAGCCCAAGGCCGGCGAGAAGCGAGACCTTGATCGGCTCGGGCGTCAGCCGGAACACCGGCTGCTCCGGCCGGAATACGGTGCGCGGATGCGGCTCGAAGGTCAGGGCGGCAGCTTGCGTCCCCTGCCCGGCCGCCATCTCGCCCGCAACGCGCGCAAGCTCGGCATGGCCGCGATGGACGCCGTCGAAATTGCCGAGTGCCAGCACCCGGCCGCGCAGATCGGCCGGCACCGGCTTGCCGGGTTCGAGGACGAAGGCGGGCGACGCACGGAAACGCGCTGCCTCGGAAGATGAGGTCATGGAACGCAGGATCACGCCGGGAAGCCCCGGCTAGCGCCGTGTTTGGCCCCAAGCGGCCGGGAGCGTCAAGGTCAAGTCTCTGGCTCTAAGCCGCGGCGCGCGGCAGCGCGACCCAGGCCTCGCCTTCCAGCACGGCCTTGCCGTCGACCAGGCATTCGCAGAACAGCCGGGCCCGGCGCCGCTCCGGCACCAGCTCGGCGACCTCGACGCGGGCAGTGACGACGTCGCCAATCTTCACCGGCGCGAGGAAGTTGAGCGTCTGCGATAGATAGACCGCGCCCGGCCCCGGCAGGCGCGTGCCGAGCAGGGCCGAGACCAGGCTCGCGGTCAGCATGCCATGGGCGATGCGCTGGCCGAACTTGGTGTTGGCGGCATAGCGGTCGCAGAGATGGATCGGGTTGGCATCGCCCGAGAGGTCGGCGAAGAGCGAGATATCGCGCTCCATTACGGTGCGCATCAGGCTCTCGCGCTGGCCGACGACCAGATCCTCGAAGGCATGGACTTGATAGAGCGTGCTCGCCATCATCGGTCAGCCCTCGCAATTGCAGCATGGCTGGAAGGCCGCCTGCATCCGGAATCGAGCAGGAAGCGTCTCACACCTCGCTGCACCGCACCATTGAACTTTGGTGCCTGTTGCCTTGTTCCGGCATCACTCAAAGGTCGTATGCCGCTAGGTCACTCCAGAACCGGATTAACGGCTTTGAAACGCCGAGCCCCTATCAGAATTGACGCAAGGTCGCTGCTCTGCGAGAGCGGCGCGCGTCGGTGCCGGTGGGCGCTGCGGACTACTGGCTTTGGAGCGCCGTCATGGCTGTCGACCCGTCAATGCCGATCCTGGTGGTGGACGACTATCAGACGATGGTGCGGATCATCCGCAACCTCCTGAAGCAACTCGGCTTCGAGAATGTCGACGATGCCTCCGACGGCAATGCCGCGATCGCCAAGATGCGCGACAAGAAATACGGGCTGGTGATCTCGGACTGGAACATGGAGCCGATGACCGGCTACGAGCTGCTGCGCCAGGTCCGCAACGAGGACGCCATCTCCGAGACGCCCTTCATCATGGTCACGGCGGAATCGAAGACCGAGAACGTCATCGCCGCCAAGAAGGCCGGCGTGAACAATTATATCGTCAAGCCGTTCAACGCGCAGACGCTGAAATCGAAGATCGAGGCAGCCTGCGCGGCGTGAGGCTTCACCAGGCCAGGTGCGGCATGGCGTAGCCCGGCCGGTGGCTCTGCCGGCCGAACCAAGCCTGCAACTCCTCCTCCGACAGCCCCGACATTTCCTCCGCATGGATGCCGGCCACGCACATCAGCGAGGCCAGGCCATATTGGGCTGCTCCGGCGATGTCGGTGCGGATCGCGTCGCCGATCGCCAGTATGCGCTGCTTCGCCACCGTCTCGCCGCGCAGTTCCTGGCCGGTGCGAATGGCGAGGTCGTAGATCGGCGCATGCGGCTTGCCGGCATAGATCGCTTCGCCACCGAGCTTCTCATAGGCCACGGCGAGCGAACCGGCGCAGGGCACGATGCGGCCGCCGCGATCGACGACCAGATCCGGGTTGGCGCAAATCAGCGTCAGGCCGCGACGGGCGAAATCGGCGAGCTGCTCGGCATAGCTCTCGGCCGTCTCTGTCTCGTCGTCGAACAGGCCGGTGCAGACGACGTAATGCGCTTCGGCAGGGCCCACGCGCGGTGCATCGAGCCCGGCCATGAGCGGCAGGTCGCGCGGTGGGCCGAGGTGGTAAAGGGGCTGGCCGGCACGGTGGGCGATCAAATCGCGCGCGACGTCGCCGGAGGTGACGATCGCGTCGAAGGCATCGCCGGGCACGCCGAGCTTGCCGAGCTGGATCGCGATCTCCGAGCGCGGGCGCGGCGCGTTCGAGACCAGCACGACGGTGACGCCGCCCGCACGCATCCGGGCCAGCGCATCGCAGGCTGCGGCGAAGGGCCTGATGCCGTTATGGACGACGCCCCAGATGTCGCACAGGCAGAGCTCGTACTGGTCGATGACGGCGGAAACGCCGGACAGAACACGGGTCGAGAGCGGCACGGGCAAACTCCGAACGGACAGGCGCCGCCTGTCTACGCGCCTTCGCCGGCGCAAGCCAGCGCTTCCGTCCCAAAGACGAAATCAGGCGGTGGCGCGGCGCAGGATGTCGCGGAAGGGCACGCGCTTCACCGGCTGCGGCGCCATGGCGGGATGATCCACAACCTCGGCGGACGGCGGCGGCGCGATGGCGGCAGGCTTTGGAGCCGGAGCGGCCTCAGGCTGCGGCTCGGCGAAGACTTCGGGCCGCACCGGCCGCGGCGGCGAGAAGACGATGCCCTGGCCGAAGGCAATGCCGAGATCGAGCATGTCGGCGACCATCGGATCGTCCTCGACCTCCTCGGCAACGAGCTGGATCGAGCCACGGGCAAGCTGGATCGCGATGTCACCCGCCGCGATGTCGGCGAGCGTGCTGCCGCGCGCCTCGGCCAGCAGCAGCGCCGCCGAGACTTTGACGAAGCGCACGCCACGATCATGCAGCGAGATCGGATCGAAGCGCAGGTCGGCGACATGATCGAGCGCGAAGCGCACGCCATTGGCCGACATGGCGCCGAGCAGGCCCAAGCTAGCCGGCTCCAGCGCTCGGAAGACGCGCTGCGGCACCTCGATGACGAGATTGCCGATATGCTCGTGGTATTTTTCGAGGATGCGCGACAGTGCCGCTAAAGCGCGCGAGGAGCCCCAGGTCGCCGCGCTGAAATTGCAAGAAACGAAGAGCTCGCCCGGCTTGCTGCCGAGATGGCGGGCGATGGCGAGCGCGCGCGTCAGGACGAGCGCATCGAGTGTCGGGCCGAAGCCGCGCTCCTCGACCGTGGTCAGGAATTCGGAGGGCAGCAGCAGCGTCCTTTCGTCGAGCCTCAACCTGACGAGCGCTTCATAGCCGCGCGTCCGGCGCTGCGGCAGGCTGACGATCGGCTGGAGATGGACCTCGACCTGGCCCTTCGCCAGCGCTTCGCTGATCAGGGCCGCGCGCTCCTCGGCGGCGCGGCGCTGGGCCGCCTCGGCCGGGTCGTGCCGGGTCGCGATCAGAGGTTCCGGAGCGCGAGGCTCGGCGCGCTCCGGAAGCAGTGCGGCGATCCGCGCAGGCTGCTGCGGCGGCGGGCTGGCGAGCCGCCCCTCGATCCGGCTGAGCTGGTCGTCATGCTCGCCCAAGGTCGTCGCTACCTGCTGCAGGAGATCGCCGAGCAGGCCGACCTCGGCGGTCAGCTCGTGGAGCATCGCCTTGGCCGGAGCGGCGTCGGCCTCGCCCATCGGCATTTGATCAAGACGCTTGGCCATCGAATCGACACGGATGGCGTTGGTGGCGAGGCGGACCTTGACCTCGCCGATCGCGGCGAGAAGCTGCTCGCGCTCGCGCACCGCATTCCGGCGCGCCAGAGCCGCCGCACCAGCCAAGCCGACCCCGGCGCTCAACAGGCCGAGCGCATTGGCGAGATTGCCCGGCAGCAGCAGGATCGCGGCGGCGCCCAACGAAAAACCAACGACGCCGCTAGCGGCTGGGGAGAGAGCGCTGAGGCGGATGCGAGCCAAGGGCTGAAATCGCGCAAGGGGTTGAGGGGCAACGCAACGCTACGAATCAGCTGCGACGCATGCAGAATAGCGGCCTGATTCCGCAACTGCGAGGCCTATCGACAGATTGCGCGAACGCAGCGCGTGGCGCTGGCAGCTTCCATTCTATCGTGGCTGCAGCCCCACCTGCCCGATCGCGTCAAGGATGCGGTCGCAGACCGCCGCGGAAAAGCCCTTGCGGCTCAGATAAAGCCGGGCGTCGAGCGCAAAAAGCGGCTCGGCCTGGCCCAGCAGCCGCAGCACCTCTTCGAGATCGACGCGGTCTCCCGCTGACGCGCTCGCGACGGCGCGCGCGACCAGCGCCATCGGGGTCTCCTCCGCCTTGATCAGCGCGGCCTGATTCTCGGCGAGCTTGGGCGAGCCGGTGAGATAGGCGGCAAAATAGAGAAAGACGTCGTACCAGGACGGGCGGCCATTGCTCAACGCGACGGCCCGTTCGAGCAGCGGCAGCCCTTCCGCCGCCCGGTCGAGCTGAACATAGCGCGCCCCGAGATCGGCCATGATGTCGGGGTCGAACGGGTTGCGCGTCAGGGCTTCCCGGCCGGATTTGAGCGCTTCCTCGGTCATGCCGCGCAGGAACTGCGCCTCCATCAGTGCCTGATGCGCCCGTGCACTCGCCGGCGCCAACCGCACCGCGGTGATCGCAGCTGCGAGTGCGCGGTCGAGCGGCGAGCCGGACCGGGCGTTCAGGCCGGAGGCATGTTCGTCCGCCGTGAGCAGTGCCAGATGCGACCAGGCCGGATTGAAATCGGGATCGCGCGCCACGAGCATATCGAGGCAGCTTCGGGCGGCGAGGTGCTCATCCGCCTTCATATGCCGGCGGAAATTGAGCGCCTGATAGATGCAGCCTACTCCCGGCGGGAGCGTCGCCAGCCTCATGTCGGCGTGCAGGATGCCGAAGGGCTGGGCCAGCCGGATCGCCACGCGCTGCGCCAGCTCACGCAGTTCCGTGCCATCGGCGACGGCCTCAAGACTGCGCGCGCCGGACGTGGTCCAGACGACGCGCCCATCCTTCGCCGCGCTCAGCCGCACAAAGCCCTCGACCTTGTCGCCCGCCCGCGAGGTGTTGAGGGTCAGGAGATAATCGGCCCCCTCCTCCGGCCGCAGCGCCGTACCCGGCGTCTTGACAACCAGGAGGTCGTCGAAGCGGGCCATGGTATCGACGAGATGGCGCATGAATAGGCGGGCGGCATCCTCGACAGCCGGATCGACGATGTCTCCAGCGATCACGACGGCAACCACGGGCAGGCTCGCGGGCATAACGACCGGTTCCGCAGGTTGCGGCGGAGCGAGTTGCTCAGGCGCAGCAGTGGTTGCGGAGCGCGTTGCCTGCATGTCCCCGTTCGGCATGGCGCTGCGAGGCTCCGGCCCGGCCCCTGTCTCATGCCAGGCGACCAGCGCGATCGCGGCGGTCAGAACCAGCGCGACGGCTGCATAAGCCCAGATGCGCCATGGTCCTGCAGCGGCTGGAGCAGGCTGTGCCGGCTCGACGGCAGCGGCGGTGGCCGCCGCCTCGGGCTCCGGCAATCCGAGCCGCGTGAAGCTCGGGACATAGGCGCCGACGGGAATCGCGATCCGCACGGGATCGCGCACGCCCTCGGCCGCGAAATAGAGATTGAGCGCCTTGCGCAGACGGCCGGCCTCGACGCGCACGATCGGGTCCGATTGCGGGTCAAAATCGGCCGGGCGGCCGAAGGCCTCGACGGCGATGGTGTAGCCCTTGAGCTCGCCGGCGCGGCCGGCCAGGGCCTGCTCGACGACATAGCTCAGGAAGGAGGTCAGTTGCGGCGCGCTGCGGAAAATGTCGGAAGCGAGCACACGATCGAGCTGCGCGCGGATGTGCTCCGGCGCGATCGAATCGCTCCCGTCCCGACCGGCAACGCCTTGAGTCATTGGGGCGTAGTCCAGTGTTACCCCCTCGTTCAGACTACGCCAGAAACGACGTTACGTCACCTGCCCCGGACGGCACGCCGCGACGCGCCGGACGCAGGCATGCCCCGAGCCAACGCGGATTTACAGCCCCGACCGCGCTGCTAGGTTGAGGAAGCTTTAAAAAACTAAATGGGACCGGATCATGACCTCTGCGCCGCGCGCCATCAGCTCGCCGAACGATCTCGAAGCCTACTGGATGCCGTTCACGGCGAACCGGTCGTTCAAGCAGAATCCGCGCATGGTCGCCCGCGCCGAGGGCATGTTCTACTACACCCCGGAGGGCAAGCCGGTGATGGACGGCACTGCCGGCCTCTGGTGCTGCAATGCCGGCCATGCCCGCGAGCCGATCATCCAGGCGATCCAGACGCAGGCGCGCGAACTCGATTACGCCCCGTCCTTCCAGTATGGCCATCCCAAGGTCTTCGCGGCCGCCGCCCGCATCGCGGCGCTGGCGCCGGGCGATCTCGACCATGTCTTCTTCGCCGGTTCGGGTTCGGAAGCGGCCGACTCGGCGCTGAAGATCGCCCTCGCCTACTGGAACGTCTCGGGCAAGGGTTCGAAGACGCGGCTGATCGGCCGCGAGCGCGGCTATCACGGCGTCGGCTTCGGCGGCATCTCGGTCGGCGGCATGGTCAACAACCGCAAGTTCTTCGGCGGGCTCCTGACCGGCACCGACCACATCTCTCACACCTATGACCGCGAGAAGCAGGCCTTCAGCAAGGGCGAGCCGGACTACGGCGCGCATTTCGCCGATGATCTCGAGCGCGTCGTCGCCCTGCACGACGCCTCGACCATCGCTGCGGTGATCGTCGAGCCGATGGCGGGCTCGACCGGCGCGCTGCCGCCGCCGAAAGGCTATCTCAAGCGCCTGCGCGAGCTCTGCGACAAGCACGGCATTCTTCTGATCTTCGACGAGGTCATCACCGGCTTCGGCCGTCTCGGCTTCGCCTTCGCCGCCGAGCGCTACGGCGTGATCCCGGACATGATCACCTTCGCCAAGGGCGTCACCTCCGGCACGGTGCCGATGGGCGGCGTGATCGTGCGCAAGCACATCTACGACGCCTTCATGAACGGGCCGGACAACGTCATCGAGCTGTTCCACGGCTACACCTATTCGGGCCATCCGCTGGCAGCGGCTGCCTCGCTGGCGGCGCTCGACATCTATCGCGAGGAGGGCCTGTTCGAGCGCGCCCGGGCGATGGAGGACGCTTGGGCCGATGCGGTGATGAGCCTCAAGGGCGAGCCGAACGTGGTCGACATCCGCACGCTCGGCCTGGTCGGCGCCGTCGATCTCGCGCCGCGGGCAGATGGTGTCGGCAAGCGCGCCTTCGAAGCAATGGACCGGCTCTTCCGCGATGAGGGCCTGATGGTCCGGACCGCCGCCGATACGATCGCCTTCTCGCCGCCGCTGATCATCACCGAAGCCCAAGTCGAGGAGCTGATCGGCAAGCTGCGCCGGGTGATCCGGGCCGTGGCGAACTGAGACGCCGCCGGCCATGGACCGGCGCGCCTTCCTGGCAGGTGCGGGCGCGGCATTGACGGTGCGTCCGTCGGCCGCGCAGACATCGGCGCGCTCCTGGCAGACATCGTCGCTCGCCGAGGCCGGTTTCCGGCCGGATGCGAGCGAACGCATCGAGAAGGCCTTCGCCGCCGGCGAGCTCAACGGATTGCACGGGCTCGTCGTGCTGCGGGACGGCAGGATCGCGCTGGAGCATTACTTTTCCGGCGTTGACGAAATCTGGGGCGACAGCCGCGGCGTCGTCGCTTTCACCGCCGACGAGCTGCATGATCTGCGCTCGGTGTCGAAGAGCATCGTCGGCCTGATCTACGGTATCGCCCTCGCCGACGGGCTCGCTCCGAAGCCCGACGCGCCATTGCTGGCAAGCTTTCCGGACTATCCCGATCTCGCCACGGACCCGGAACGGCAGAAACTCAAGGTCGAGCATGTGCTGACCATGACCATGGGTCTCGCCTGGGACGAGTCGCTGCCCTATAGCGACCCGCGCAATAGCGAGATCGCGATGGAGAACGCATCCGACCGCTATCGCTTCATCCTCGACCGGCCGGTCGCCCGTCCGCCGGGCGAGGCCTGGACCTATAGCGGCGGCGCGACGGCGCTGCTCGGTCATCTTATCGCCAAGGGCAGCGGCAAGCGGCTCGGCGAATTCGCGCGCGAACGCCTGTTTGCCCCGCTTGGCATCGATCGCTTCACCTGGACCAATGGTCTCGATGGCCGAGAGGCTGCAGCGTCGGGCCTGCGCCTGCGCCCGCGTGATCTTGCCGCGATCGGGCAGTTGCTGCTCGACAAGGGCAGCCATGCCGGCCGCCAGATCGTTCCGGCGGAGTGGCTGGAAGAGAGCCTGACGCCAAGGACGCAGACCAAGGATGGCCTCGGCTATGGCTATCAGTGGTATCTCGGCCGCGACCGTTCGGGCGCACCTTGGTACGGCGCTTTCGGCAATGGCGGCCAGCGTCTCGTCGTCGCTCCCAGGCAGCAGCTCGTCATCGCCATCACCGCCGGCAACTACAACAAGCCGGGCAACTGGCAATTGCCGGTCAAGCTGACGAACGAATTCGTCTTCGGCGCCCTTGTGCAGTGAGACCGCTCACCCCCGCCGCAGCTTGTTGTAGCGGGCCACCAGCCTGTCGCGCTTGAGCCGCGACAGGCGGTCGATCCAGAAGATGCCGTCGAGCTGGTCGATCTCGTGCTGATGGCAGACCGCGAGCAGGCCGTCGGCATCCTCGCTCCGCTCGCTGCCCTCCAGATCCTGATAGCGCACGCGGACGTGGGCATGGCGCTCCAACTCGTCGGTGACGCCCGGCATGGAGACGCTGCCCTCGGTGTGGCTGATGGTTTCGCGCGAGACCTGGTCGAGCTTGGGATTGACATAGATGCGGACGTCGCCGGGCGTCAGCTCCAGCACGACGAGGCGCGAGAGCACGCCGATATGCGGCGCGGTGATCCCGATGCCCGGCGCCGCCCGCATCGTGTCGAGCAAGTCTTCGGCGAGCGCGCGCAGATCGGCATCGAAGCGTGTGACCGCCGCCGCGGGCAAACGCAGACGCGGATCGGGAAAGCTCAGGATCGGGCGAATGGGCATGATGTCGTGCTTGTCCTCGCAGCTCAGTATTCCCGCCGAAGCGAGCCCGCCCGTCAGCGCGCGACGCGCCAGGCGACGAGAACCGCGAGCGCAGCCGGCACCAGGAAGACCACGGCGAGGATCGGCAGTTCCTCCCGCACCGAATAGCCGGCCTTGGTGACGCCGACCCACATGTTGATCAGCGCGATCGCGAGCCAGGCCGGCACGAACAGCTTGGCCGCCATGGCGAAGGCCGGCTCGGCCCCGCCCCAGAGCTTGCCGAACAGCAGGAACAGCCCGAGCAGCACCACGCCGCCGCCGATCACCATCGCCATATGCATGCGCCGCCCCCACTCGGAAACCCGTTCCGCGCCGTCTTGATAGCTTTGCCAGGATAGACGGGAGCTGAATGAACGCGTCAGCTCCCGGCAAGAATAGCGACCAGCCGCCTCAAACAGGATAGCCGGCCCGGCATTCACTTCGTGGTGTAGCCGCCATTGACCAGGATGGTCTGGCCGGTCATCCACCAGCCATCCGAGACGAGGAAGCGGATGAAGGGGACGATGTCCTCGATATGAGTCAGTCCCGTCGGCGAGAACTTGGAGAGCGCCGCCGCGGTCTTGTGATAGGCGACCGCATCCGCCCCCTCAGCCGGATAGAAGAAGGGCGTGTCCATCGGGCCGGGGCCGATCGCGGTGACCGAGATGCCGCGCTCGCCGAATTCCTTGGAAGCGGCGCGGGTGAAATGCTCCACCGGGGCCTTCATGCCGGCATAGGCGGCATAGAACGGCGTGAAGGCGCCGAGCAGGGAGGTCACCACCGTGGTGATCTTACCGTTGTCGTTCAGCGCCTTGCCGGCCTCCTTGAGGAAGAAGAAGGCCGATTTCGAATTCACCGCGGCCATCTCGTCGTATTCGGCCTCGCTGATCTCGGCCATCGGCTTCTTCAGCACCTTGCCGACGGTGTTGATCGCGATATCCGGCCGGCCTACCGCGACAATGGTGTCGGCGAAGAGCTTCTCGACGGCGCCGGCCGTGGTGAGGTCGGCCCGGAAGGCAACGGCCTCTGCACCCGCGGCCTTCACCGCGGCGACGGTCGCATCGGCATCCGCCTTGGCCGCGGCACTGTTGTAGTGGATCGCCACCGCGCTGGCGCCGTGGGCAGCGAGATCGCGGGCGAGCAAGCCGCCGAGATTCTTGGCGCCGCCGGCGATGATGACGGTCTTGCCCTTGATGTTGTGGTCGGCCATGGCCTCGTCTCCTGCTGTCGCTGCGAGCCGTGCTCGCCTCGTCAGCAAGGTAGCCAGACGATTGTTCCGATAAAGCCGGATAAGCTGACATGACTTGTCAGCGACGACGAACAATCACATCGTGCCGGCCATGGACCGGTTCGAGCTCTTTTCCACCTTCGCCCGCGTCGTCGAATGCGCCAGCTTCACCCGCGCCGCGGCGACGCTCGGCCAGCCGCGCTCCTCGGTCTCGGCGGCGATCCGGCTGCTGGAAGACCGGCTCGGGACAAGGCTGCTGCATCGGACGACCCGCCACGTCGCACCGACACAGGACGGGCTCGCCTTCTATGAGCGCTGCCTCAGATTGATCGCCGAGGTCGAGGAAGCCGAGACGCTGTTCCGCAGCGCCGGAGACGGGCCGGCGGGCAAGCTCCGAATCGACGTGCCCGGCCGGATCGGCCGCCTGATCATCGCGCCGGCACTGCCCGATTTCCTGGCGCGCTATCCCGACATCTCGGTTACGCTCGGCGTCACCGACCGGGCGGTGAACCTGATCGAGGACAGCGTCGACTGCGTGCTGCGCGTCGGTCCGCTCAGCGATTCCAGCCTGATCGCGCGCAATCTCGGCGAACTCAGGCTGATCAATGTCGCGAGCCCAGCCTATCTGGCGCAGCGTGGGACGCCGGAAAGCCCGGAGGATCTCTCAGCACACGAAGCGGTGCATTACGCCTCGCCCTCGACCGGCGCGGTCGAGGGCTGGCAATGGCTGGAGGGCGAGCGGCGGCACAACCGGACCATGGCCGGCCGCGTCACCGTCAACAGTGCCGAGGCCTATATCGCCTGCTGTCTTGCCGGGCTGGGTCTGATCCAGATTCCCGCCTATGACGTCTCCGCGCATACGGCAGCGGGCGAGCTCATCGAAGTGATGCCGGAGCACAGGGCCGAGCCGATGCCGGTCGCCCTGCTCTATCCGCACCGGCAGCATCTGTCGCGCCGCCTCAAGGTCTTCGCCGACTGGCTGGAGCCGCTCCTCAGGGAGCGGCTCTTCGCCTGATCAGGCTGCGGCCTTCTTCTCGGCCGCGCCGTAGAAGGTGTCGCCGGTCTTGGCCATGCGCTTCAGCAGCCGGTTCGGCTTGAAGCGCTCGCCATGCTTCTTGGCCAGCCCCTCGCAGAGCTTCACGAAGGCGGCCGCACCCATATTGTCGATATAGGAGAGCGTGCCACCCGAGTAAGGCGCGAAGCCGAAGCCGATGATCGAGCCGACATCGGCCTCGCGCGGATCGGTGACGACGCCTTCCTCATAGGTCTTGGCCGCTTCGAGCGCCTGCGTGACCAGGAGGCGGTGCTTCAGCTCCTCCATGTCGATCAGCTCGGGTTCGAGCTTGTTCTTGGTGAGCTCGGCGAGACCGGGCCAGAGGCGCTTCGGACCGGCCTCCGGATAGTCGTAGAAGCCCTTCCGGTTCTTGCGGCCGAGACGGCCATGCTTCTCTACCATCTCGTTGAGCAGCCTCTCCTGCGCCGGATCGACCGCCCCTTCGCCGAGCTGCGCCTTGGTCGCCTTCAGCACCTTGTAGGCGAGATCGACCGCGACCTCGTCATTGAGCGAGAGCGGGCCGACCGGCATGCCGGCCTGCTTGCCGGCGGCCTCGATCATCGCCGGCGGCACGCCTTCCATCAGCATGAGGTGACCCTCGCGGATGTAGTTGCCGACGCAGCGATTGGCGTAGAAGCCTCTGACGTCGTTGACGACGATCGGCGTCTTCTTGATCGCCCGGACGAAGTCGAGCGCCATGGCGAGCGCCTTTTTGCCGGTCTTCTTGGCCATGATGATCTCGACCAGCAGCATCTTCTCGACCGGCGAGAAGAAGTGGATGCCGATGAAATTCTTCGGGCGCTGGCTGTGCTCGGCGAGGCCGGTGATCGGCAGCGTCGAGGTGTTGGAGCCGAAGATCGTCTTGGGGCCGACCACGGCCTCGACCTTGGCGATGACCTCGGCCTTGACCTTCGGATCCTCGAACACGGCCTCGACGATCAGGTCGCAGCCCTTGAGGTCGGCATAGTCTGCCGAGGCCTTGATGCGGCCGAGCAGCGCGTCGCGATCGGCGGTCTTGGCGCGGCCCTTGGTGATCTGGTCGGTGACCAGCTTGTGCGAATAGGCCTTGCCCTTCTCAGCCGCCTCAACATCCCTGTCGACTAGTACCACCTCGATACCCGCATTGGCGGTGACATAGGCGATGCCGGCGCCCATGAAGCCGGCGCCGACGACGCCAACCTTCTTCAGCTTGGAAGCCGGCACATCGGCCGGGCGGCGGGCGCCCTTGTTCAGTTCCTGCATGGAGACGAAGAGCGAGCGGATCATCGAGGCCGCCTCCTTCGTCCGCAGGATCTTGGCGAAGTAGCGGCTCTCGACCTTGAGGGCGAGGTCCATCGGCAGCTGCAGGCCTTCATAGACCGCGCTCAGGATGGCGCGGGCGGCGGGGTAGTTGTCGTTGGTCTCGCGGCGATAGATCGCATTGGCCGGCGGCCAGATTTGCATGCCGGCCGGCGAGTGCACCTTGTTCGAGGGCAGCTTGAACTTGGGGTCTTCCCAGGGCTGCTTGGCCTGCGGGTTGGCTTTCAGCCACTCCTTGGCGGCGGCGACGATCTGGTCGCGCGGCAGCACGGCATGGACGAGGCCGGAATTGCGAGCCGGCAGCGCCTTGATCTGGTCGCCCTTGAACATCATCTGCAGCGCGTCGCCGGTCTGCATCAGGCGCGAGACGCGCTGGGTGCCGCCGGCGCCGGGGAACAGGCCGACCTTGATCTCGGGCAGGCCGACGCGGGTCGAGGCATCGTCGGAGACGACGCGGAGCTGGCAGGAGAGCGCGAGCTCGAAGGCGCCGCCCAGGCAGACGCCATGGATCGCCGCCGCGAACGGCTTCCCGCAGGTCTCGAGCTTGCGATAGAGCAGCGAAAGCTTGCGGCTCTCGTCGAAGAAGCGCTGCATCGCGATCTGCTCGCCCTGCTCCTTCGCCAGCTTGACATAGAGGTCGCGCAGGCCCTGCAGCATGGTGAGGTCGGCGCCGCCGGAGAAGGCTTCCTTGCCGGAAACGATGACGCAGCCCTTGATGGCTTCGTCGCCCGCGACCTTGTCGACGACCTGGTTGAGCTCTTCCATCACCTGCGGGGTGATGACGTTCATCGAGCGCTCGGGCATGTCCCAGGTCAGGGTGGCGATGCCGTCGGCGTCGGTCTCGAGGCGGAAATTGACGAGGTTCATCGGCTCTCTCCTCAAACCCGTTCGATGATGGTGGCGACGCCCATGCCGACAGCGACGCAGAGCGTGACCAGAGCGGTCTGCTTGTCGGTGCGCTCGAGCTCGTCGAGCACCGTGCCGAGGATCATCGCGCCGGTGGCGCCGAGCGGGTGGCCCATGGCGATGGCGCCGCCATTGACGTTGAGCACGGCGTCGTCGATGTCGAAGGCCTGCTGGTAGCGCAGCACGACCGAGGAGAAAGCCTCGTTCAGTTCGAACAGGTCGATGTCCTTCGGGGTCATGCCGGCCTTCTTGAGGACGAGCTCGGTGACATCGACCGGGCCGGTCAGCATCAGCGCGAGGTCGGAGCCGGTGGTGGCGAAAGCCTTGATCCGGGCGCGGGGCTTCAGGCCCGCGGCCTTGCCGGCCTTCTTCGAGCCGACCAGCACGGCGGCCGCGCCGTCGACGATGCCGGAGGAATTGCCGGCATGGTGGACGTGGTTGACGAACTCGACGTCCGGATGGGCCGCGGTCGCGACCGCATCGAAGCCGCCCATCTCGCCCATCTGGACGAAGGAGGCCTTGAGCGCAGCGAGCGCCTGCATGTCGGTCGCCGGGCGGATGGTCTCGTCGCGGTCGAGGATGATCAGGCCGTTGACGTCGGTGACCGGGATCACCGAGTTCTTGAAGCGGCCCTCTTCCCAGGCCTTGGCGGCGCGCTTGTGCGAGCGCACGGCATAGGCGTCGACATCGTCGCGCGAGAAGCCGTATTTGGTCGCGATCAGGTCGGCCGAGACGCCCTGCGGCATGAAATAGGTGTCGATGGCGACGGAGGGATCGACCGCGATGCCGAAGCCGGAAGCGCCCATGCCGATGCGCGACATGCTCTCGACGCCACCGCCGATCGTCATCTCCTTCTGGCCGGACATGACCTGCGCCGCGGCGAGGTTCACCGCATCGAGGCCCGAGGCGCAGAAGCGGTTGATCTGCACGCCCGGCACTTCCTTGCCGTAGCCGGCCTTCAGCGCGACGGTGCGGGCGATGTCGGCGCCGGCCTCGCCAACCGGGTCGACGCAGCCATAGACCACGTCCTCGACCAGCTTGGGATCGAGATTGTTGCGGTCCTTGATGGCGCGCAGGGTCTGCGTGCCCAGTTCGATCGCGGTGACTTCGTGGAGCGAACCATCCGCCTTGCCCTTGCCCCTCGGGGTGCGGACATGGTCGTAGATGAAAGCATCAGCCATCAAGGGCCTCCCATGGGAAGTTTTGCGGGCAACCTAGCCGTCATTGCGAGCGAAGCGAAGCAATCCAGATCGTAGAGCTCCATCGCCCCTGGATTGCTTCGTCGGCTTCGCCTCCTCGCAATGACGATGTTCAGAACTGCTCGGCGCTCAGCGCCATGGTGGCGTCGGAGCCGGAGGTGATCCGCGCCAGATGCGCGGCGGTCTCAGGCAGCGAGCGCTCCATGAAGAAGCGGGCGGTGACGAGCTTGGCGTTCATGCGCTCGGTCGCACCATTGGCGCCGGCCTTGAGCTTGTCCTGCGCGACCTTGGCCATCTTCGCCCACATATAGCCGAGCGAGACCAGGCCGAGCAGGTGCATGTAGTCATGCGCACCGGCGCCGGCATTGTCCGGCTTGGCGAGGGCGTTCTGCATGAACCACATCGTCGCCTGCTGGAGATGGCCGAGCGAGGCGGCGAGCGAGACCAGCAGCGGCTTCAGTGCCTCGTCGCCCTCGTTCTCCTTCACGAAGGCGCCGACCTCGTTGAAGAAGGCCATGATGGCGCGGCCGCCATCGCGGCCGAGCTTGCGGCCGACCAGGTCCATCGCCTGCACGCCGTTGGCGCCCTCGTAGATCATGGCGATGCGGGCATCGCGGACGAACTGCTCCATGCCGTGCTCGGCGATGTAGCCATGGCCGCCATACATCTGCTGGGCCTTCACGGCGTTGTCGAAGCCGACATCGGTGAGCACGCCCTTGAGCACCGGCGTCATCAGCCCGAGCTGATCGTCGGCAGCCTGGCGCTCGGCATCATCGCCGGAGCGGTGGGCGACATCCGACTTGATCGCGTTCCAGATGACGAAGGCGCGCGCCGCCTCGTTGAAGGCCTTGATCGACATCAGCGTGCGGCGCACGTCCGGGTGGACGAAGAGCGGGTCGGCCGGCTTGTCGGGGCTCTTGGCGCCGGTCAGCGCCCTCCCCTGCAGGCGGTCCTTGGCGTAGGCGACGGCGTTCTGATAGGCGACCTCGGACTGGGCCAGCCCCTGGATCGCGACGCCGAGGCGGGCCTCGTTCATCATCACGAACATGGCGTTGAGGCCCTTGTTCTCGGCCCCAACCAGCCAGCCCTTGGCGCCGTCATAGTTCATGACGCAGGTCGAATTGCCGTGGATGCCCATCTTGTGCTCGATCGAGCCGCAGGACACCTTGTTGTTCGCGCCGACCGAGCCGTCCGCGCCGACCTCGTTGCGCGGCACGACGAAGAGCGAGATGCCCTTGACGCCCTGCGGCGCGCCCTCGATGCGGGCGAGCACGAGGTGGACGATGTTCTCGGTGATGTCCTGCTCGCCAGCCGAGATGAAGATCTTGGTGCCGGTGATGGCATAGGAGCCGTCGCCGTTCGGCACGGCCTTGGTCTTGATCAGGCCGAGATCAGTGCCGCAATGCGGCTCGGTCAGGTTCATCGTGCCCGACCAGGAGCCCTCGGCCATCTTCGGCAGATAGGTGCGCTTCTGCTCGTCGGAGCCGTGGACATAGAGCGCGGCCATCGCGCCCATGGTCAGGCCGGGATACATGGCGAAAGCCATGTTCGCCGACGACGAGAACTCGTTGATGATCGCGCCGAGCGTGTAGGGCAGGCCCTGGCCACCATATTCGGGATCCATGGCGAGGCCGATCCAGCCGCCTTCGGCATAGGCGCGATAGGCTTCCTTGAAGCCCTTAGGCGTGGTCACCGAGCCGTCGGCGTTGCGCTTGCAGCCTTCCTGGTCGCCGGAATGATTGATCGGCTGCAGCACCTCCTCGCAGAGCTTGGCGCCCTCGCCGAGCACGGCCTCGACCAGATCCGGCGTCGCCTCTGCGAAGCCCGGCAAGTTGTTGTAGCGCTCGAACTGGAAGACGTCGTTGAGCAGGAACAGCGTGTCCTCGACGGGCGCCTTGTAGACCGGCATCGCATCCCTCCCTGGCGTTTCGTGCAGCCTTCGTGGCGAAGCTTGCCGGCTCGATATGGCAGCGGCGCTTCGAGATAGTTCACATATAAACTATCGCGTCGCGACTTGCCAAGGGGCCGCATCAACTTTTTCGCCAGGGCAGCTCGTCGCAAGAGATTGGCGCGGCACACGCGGTGCTTGCAAACGAAAAATGCCCTGAACCGGAGAGGGTTCAGGGCATCGTGATTTTCCGAGGTCGCCGGTCGGGCGACCGGGCCGCCTCAGGCGTCGAGGCGCGCGAGCGTGGTTTCGAGTTCGACGATGGCGGTCTCGATCTCGGCGCGCTGGCTGCGCAGCAATTCGAGCTGCTCGGCGATCTGGGCGCGGCTGAGCTGCAGGCCGCCGACCGAGGCGGACGGCTCCTTGCCCTTGATCTCCTTGCCTTCCTCATTGGCGAGCATGGCGCGGATTTCGACCAGGGTGAAACCGAGCTGCTTGCCCTTGAGGATGAGGGAGAGGCGGGCGCGGTCCCGGCCGGAGTAGATCCGGGTCAGGCCCGAGCGGGCCGGCGCGAGCAGCCCGCGCGATTCATAGAAGCGCAGGGTGCGCAGGGTGACGCCGAATTCGCGGGCGAGATCGCTGATGGTGAAGCCATCGGCTTCGCTGGCATTCGTCGTCTCAGGGGAGGCAGAGCGGCCGTCGTGACTCGGTGTGGCCGCCAGAGCTGAGCCTTGGCGCGGCATGTGTGATTCCTTAAGGTTGCGGAGCGGAGCGGCTACCATCGGAAGGCGCTCTGCGTTGCCGGCAATGTAGGCGCGGGACTCCCTTACGTCACGTCATTCGCCCCCGGCCGGGGGTAAGTTACCGTTATGCCCGGCCCGGGCAACCTGCCGCGGCAAGCGTTTCCGGAAAATTAACGTCCGGGCCCCCGATCTTAACGCTCTATTTACCGTGACAGCGAAAAGTCGGTGCCGCGATCTCCAGCGTCAGCCGCATCAACCCGATGTTCATGATTACCGAGATCGCAGGGCGCCGCCGCGTAAGGGGGCAGCGAGCGCTCATTGGCTAAGACCTGCCCCTCGAGGCGAGCGTGACATGGCGACCAGCCTGCCCTGGAGCGTCAAGGGCGTCGATCCGCGCACACGTGATGCGGCGAAAACCGCTGCTCGCCGCGCCGGTATGACGCTCGGCGAGTGGCTCGACAGCAAAATCCGCGAAGAGGCAGGAGAACCCGAGACCGTCGCGCACGGGGCCGAGGAGCAGGACATCGTTGCCCTGTCGGAGCGCCTCGCCCGCTTGTCCCAGGGCGGGATGCAGACCGCCGCCGCTCCCCAGCCGGCGGCAACCAGGCCCGATCTCTCGCGCGAACGCATGGACGCGTTCATCACTCAGGCCGCGATGGCCGAGCGTCTGACGCGTGACAGTAATGCACGCACCGCAAGCGCGCTCGACTCGATCGCGCAGTGGATGGAGCGTACCGAAAGCCGCCTGTCGCAGGGTGAGCGCGCCACGGTCGAGCGCCAGGAGCGCACGACCAGCGTGATCGCCGATTCCATCAAGGCGATGGGCGAACGCCTCAGCGAGATCGAACGCCGTGCCACGGAGAGCAACCGCCGGCCGGTGGTGCAGCCGGCGCGCCCGGCGCTGAGCCGTGAAGGCCTCGCCGCGGCGGTGTCCGACATCCGCTCGCGCCAGCGCGCCCTCGACGAGGGGGCGACGCGGACGCCCGCCTATGAGCGTCCCAGTCACGCGCCGACGCTGGCCAATCTGCGCGACGATCTGCGCCAGCTCAGCGACCGCATCGCCCCGGCCCAGCCGGCGATGCGGGCCGAGGAGCAGCGCGCCGCCTACAAGCCATTGGAGCGGGCGATCGGCGAGCTCGGGTCCAGGCTCGACCGCCTCGACGGACGCGACCGGCTCGACCCCGTGCTGAAGCCGCTGGCGCGGATCGAGGCCGAGATCGGCCGCCTGGCGGAGACGCGCCCGCAGGAGAACTACAGCCGGTTCGAGCTGGAGGTCGCCCATCTCGCCGCCAAGATCGACGCGCTCGCGGCGCGAGGCGGCGAGCGCCAGATCATCGCCCCGATCCTGAACGAGCTGGCCGAGCTGCGCGAGATCGTTTCCGCTCCGGACGGCCGGCGCTTCGACGACCTGTCGCTGCAACTGAATGCGCTCACCTCGGATGTCGGCCGCCTGCGCGACGACACGCGCGACCTGCGCAGCCTTTCGCTGGCGATCGAGGACGTACGCGAGAGCCTGCACAGCGACCGCCTGCGCGATCGCAGCGGCGACAGCGGCCCGCTGCTCGCCCTGTCGCGCCAGGTCGAAGCGCTCGCCCAGAAGATCGATTCGCTGCCGGCGATGAACGCGTCCGTCATCGACGGGCAGGTCGACCAGCTGGTCGCCCGCCTCGGCGAGCTCGACGCCATCGGCCGCCCGGTCTCCAATGAGCTGGCCGAGCGCATCGAAGCGCTGGTGATCAAGCTCGAACATCTGGCCGACCGGCCGCCGAGCCGCCTCGAAGACAGGATCGAAGCACTGGCAGATCGCGTCGAGCAGCTCACCGCCTCCAGCGCCCTCGCCCAGATGGTCGATGAAGGCGGGGTTCCCCTCGCCCGGGTCGACATGCGCCCGGTCGAGGAGATGCTGCGCGGCCTCGCCGCCAAGATCGACGAAGCTGGCCGGCCCGGCGCAGGTTCGGACTCCTTCGACGCGCTCGAACGCCAGATCGCCGGCCTCACCCAGCGGCTCGACCAGCAGGCAGCGACGCGCTCCGCCGAAAACGGCATCGAGCGGACGCTGCAGGACCTCGTCGTCCACCTCCAGAGCATGCGCGAGGACACCGCCGCCGCGGCCGAACGCGCGGCGCGCGCCGCAATGGCCGACCTGCCTCCATCGCGCGGCGCGAGCCTGTCCGAGCTCAGCGACCTGATGAGCGGCCTGCGCGAGAGCCATGTCTCGACCGGGCGCGAAACCCAGGACGCGATCGGCGCCGTGCACCGGACGCTGGAGACCATCATCGGCCGCCTCGGCGATCTCGAAGCCGAGCTGGGCGGCGAGCGCGAGCGCCACAGCGCCGTGGCAGCGCCCGCGCCGCGTGTCCGGGCGCCCGCCCCGGCCGAGGAGATCAAGGTGGCGGCACCGGCCATGCCGATGGCCGAGCGCTTCGCTGCCGAGCAGCGCGCACCGCGGATCGGCGGGCTCGACATGCCGCTGGAGCCTGGCTCCGGCCGGCCGCGGCCCGAGGCGCCGGCCGCGCAGGGCAACGATCCGCAGGCTGTGCGCCAGAGCCTGATCGCCGCGGCGCGCCGCTCGGCCAAGGCCGCCAGCGAGGCCGCCGCCGCCAACCCGGCCCCGGCAGCCGAGACGGCCAAGCCCGGCAAGCCGGCCTCCGGCGGCCGCCTCAAGGCAATCCTCGAAAAGCGCCGGCGGCCGCTGCTGCTCGGTCTCGCCGCGCTGGTCCTCGCGATCGGCGCCGCGCAGGTGTTCTCCGGCGGCCAGCAAGGCAGCGCCAAGAAGCAGGTGGCGAACGAGAGCAGCAGGACCGAGCCGACCGCTCCGGCGCCCGTCGAGGCCCCTGCCGCCAAGCCGGCGCCGCAGAACGCCCCGGCCGAGCCGGCAACGCCGCCGGCCAAGGACCAGAGCTCGGCCCTGCCGCCGCTGCAGATCGGGACGACGCCGGCACAGGCTGCCGCGCCCGCCCCGGCCCAGACCGCGAACGCCGAGCCCCTGCCGGCCGCCTCCGTGCCCTCCATGGTCGCAGCACTGCCGCTGCAGAGCCCGGCCGAAGCGACCGAGACCGTCACCGGCATCGGCGACCTGCCGCCGACCGCCGGCAGCGCCGGCCAGCGCAAGGCGGCGCTCGCGGGCGATGCCCGCGCCGTCTACCAGATCGCCGCCCAGGCGGCCGACGGCCCCGGTAACCGCGACCCGAAGCTGGCGCTGCGCCTGTTCGAGCGCGCCGCCGTCGCCGGCCTCGGCCCCGCCCAGTTCCGGCTCGGCAACATGTTCGAGAAGGGCATCGGCACCAATCGCGACCCGGCACTCGCCAAGGTCTGGTATGGGCGTGCCGCCGAACGCGGCAACGCCAAGGCGATGCACAACCTCGCCGTGCTCTACGCCGAGGGCGCCGGCGGCAAGCCGGACTACGCCACCGCGACCGAATGGTTCCGCCGGGCAGCCGAGCATGGCGTGCGCGACAGCCAGTACAACCTCGCCATCCTGCTCGGCCGCGGCCTCGGCGCTCCCGCCGATCTCGGCCAATCCTATCGCTGGTTCGCGATCGCCGCCGCCCAGGGCGACGAGGACGCGGGACGCAAGCGCGACGAGGTGGCGAGCCGGCTGCCGGCGGGCGACCTCGCAGCGGCCAAGGCCGCAGCCGAGAGTTGGAAGCCGAAGGCGCTCGAGGCGAGCGCCAACGAGGTCACGCCGCCGGCCAAGGGCTGGGACGAGCAGCCGGTCGCCGCCAAGAAGCCGGCCAAGCCCGGCCGCGGCTGAGCCCGACGGTGCAGGCGGACGCCTGCCCGCCGAGACCGGTTCAAAGCTGCACAAATTGAAAAGGTTTCCGCTGTAGCGTCGAAGCTACGGCGCGTTTTTCGTTTGGTCGGCTCTGGCCGAGCCAGATATTCGTGCCGGCTCAGCCGGTTGGGCATGTTCTCGTCGCAAAAGTCGTATCCACTTTTGCGGGACCGTGCCCGACATGGGAAGGCACCGACGGCCGACGGGGTTTTGGAAGCGTGCAGATCTATCTCCCGATCGCGGAACTGCCGATCAGCATTTTCCTGGTGCTCGGGCTGAGCGGCGCGGTCGGCTTCATTTCGGGCTTGTTCGGCGTCGGCGGCGGCTTCCTGCTGACGCCGCTCTTGATCTTCCTCGACATTCCTCCCGCCGTCGCGGTCGCGACCGTGGCCGCACAGGTCGCAGGGTCGTCGATGACCGGCGTGCTGACCTATTGGCGACGGAACGCGCTCGACTTCAAGCTCGGCGGCATCCTGGTCACGGGCGGCATTTTCGGCACGATCATGGGCGTGCTGTTCTTCAATTCGATGCGGCGCCTTGGCCAGCTCGAGCTGGTCATCACCCTGGCCTATGTCACGCTCTTCACCTGCATCGGCGGGCTGATGCTGTTCGACGCGGTGCGCGCCGCACTGCGCGACCGCCGCGGCAAGCCGGCCCGCCGCCTGCGCGAAGCCGGATCGCACCCGCCCTGGATGGGCCTGCCGCTGCGCATGCGCTTTCCGCGTTCGCAGCTCTATGCCAGCGTCATCCCGATCGCCGGGCTCGCCATCGTCATCGGCTTCATCGGCGCCGTGCTCGGCGTCGGCGGCGGCTTCATGCTGGTGCCGGCGCTGATCTACTTCTTCCGTATCCCGCCGGCGGTGGTGGTCGGCACGTCGCTGTTCCAGATCCTGGTCACCATGTCAGGCGCGACGGTGCTGCACGCCGTCACCAACCAGTCGGTCGACATCATCCTCGCCATGCTGCTGCTGGTCGGCGGCGTGATCGGCGCACAGTTCGGCGGCCGGGCGGCGCGCAATCTCAACGTCTCGTCGTTCCGGCTGCTGCTGGCGCTGCTGATCCTCTCGGTCGGCCTGCGCTTCGCGGTCGAGCTCTTCCTGCCGCCGAGCGAGCCCTATTCGGTGGTCGTGCCGGAAGGAGCGCAGCGATGAGACGCACGGCGCTTGCCCTCGCAGCGACCTGTCTGGTGGCGCTCGCCACCCTTCCGGCGAAAGCCGAGGCCTTGATCGCGGCCTTGTCGACCCACCGGATCGCAATCGCCTCCAACTTCACCGGCGACCAGCTCGCCGTGTTCGGCCTGGTCGAGCGCGATGGCCGCTCGGTGGCGCGCGCCGACCCCTACGACATCGTCGTCACGGTGCGCGGACCGCAGCGCATGCTGATCGTGCGCGAGAAGGAGCGCGTCGGCCCGATCTGGATCAACCGCACCCAGCGGCGCTTCCCGGACCGCTCGATCTATCTCTCGGTCGCGACCAACCGGCCGATCGCGGAGATACTCTCCGAGGAGGCGGCGCGGCGCGACCGTATCGGGTTGGCCAATGCCCAGCGCCCGCAGGGCGGCTTCGACTTCGAGTTCGACATCGCACGCTTCCGCGAGGCGCTGATCCGGACACTCGAAGGCAAGCAGCTCTATAGGCTCGACGAGCGCGGCGTCACCTTCCTGTCGCCGGCCCTGTTCAGCTCGCAGATCAGAATCCCGGCGATCTCGCCGACCGGCCCCTATGAGGTCGAGGTGCTGCTCTACGCCGGCGGCTCGATCCTGGCGCGCCAGACCACCAATTTCGAGGTGGTGAAGACCGGCGCGGAACAGCGCATGACCTCGGCTGCACACGACCGGCCGCTTCTTTACGGCCTCGCGACGGTCGCGGTGGCGCTGCTGCTGGGCTGGCTGGCCACGGTGATCTTCCGACGCGATTGACGCGCACCCGTCATTGCGAGGAGCCGAGCGACGAAGCAATCCAGGGCCACCGAGCTCCATGCCGTTCTGGATTGCTTCGCTGACACTCGCAATGACGAAAACTCAGCCGGTCAGCATCTCATAGGCGAGGAAGGGCGCAATCGTGCCCTCAGGGATACTAGTCAGCCCGTCGGCAAGCTCGATCAGCCCGTCGGTTTCGGTCAGCGAGGTCAGCACGCCCGCCCCGTCGCGCGGATGCTTGCGGGCGACCGCGATACCGTCAGGGCCGGGCGCCAGCGAGACGCGGACATATTCGCGCCGGCCCGCCTTCTTCTTGTAGGCGAAGCCTAGCCTGACGGGCAGCCCGGGCAGCCGCACCGGCTTCGTGCCCGCAAGCAGCGCGATCACGGTGCGGGCGACGAAAGCGAAGGTGACGAAGACCGCCACCGGATTGCCGGGCAGGCCAATGAAGGGCGTGCCGGCGACGAGCCCCATCGCCACCGGCCGGCCGGGCTTGATTGCGACGCGCCAGAAGGCGAGCTCACCGGCCTGCTCGACCGCAGCCTTGACGTGATCCTCCTCGCCGGTCGAGACGCCGCCCGAGGTCAGGATCAGGTCGCAGCCCGCAGCCGCGTCGCCCAGCCTCTGCACGAGGCTCTCGCGTTCGTCCTTGAGGATACCGAGATCGACGACCTCCGCGCCGGCATGGGTCACGAGCGCCCGCAGCAGGCTGCGATTGGCGTCGTAAATGCCGGCGGGCGGCAGGGCCGTGCCAGGCTCGTTGAGTTCGTCGCCGGTCGAGAAGATCGCGACACGGACGCGGCGGCGCACGCTCACCTCGGTCAGGCCGAGCGCCGCGAGCAAAGCCAGGTCCTGCGGGCGCAGGCGCCGGCCCTCGGCAAGCGCCGTGTGGCCACGCGGCAGATCCTCGCCCGCCGGCCGCGCATTGGCGCCACGCTTCAACCCGGCCGGCAGGACGACCGCACCGCCGTCCAGCGTGACGTCCTCCTGCATGAAGACCGTGTCGGCGCCCGCCGGCATCGGCGCGCCGGTGAAGACGCGGACGGCCATTCCCGCCGTCGCCATGCCGGCGGCGTCGGCACCAGCCGCAACCCGGCCCGACAGCGGCAGGCGCGTTTCCCCGGCGGTCGCCAGATCGGCGAAGCGGACCGCATAGCCATCGACCGCCGAATTGGCGAAGGGCGGCAGGTCGACCGGCGCGACGACATCCTGCGCAAGCACGCGCCCATCCGCTGCGGCGAGCGGGACAATCTCGGTGCCAGCCACGGCTACGATGTGCTCGGCCGCGCGCTCGGCCGCCTGCTCGATCGTCAGCATCGGCCCGAAGGCGTCGGCATCCGCGCTGAGCTGCGCCATCTCAGAGATCCCCTTTCGCCCGGGCCAGCACTGCGTCGAGCGGCTGCGCCTGTGCGAACAGACAATCGGCGATGGCGGGGACATCGTCGAGCCCGATCACCGGCCGGCCGGCCTCGGGGAACGCGGTATCGCTGGCGATCGCGACGATGCTGGGATCATCGGGGTGCAAGGGCGGCTTGCCGTTGGCGGCGCGATAGACCTCGAGCTTGGCATGCGGATCGCGCTTGAAGCCCTCGACGATGACGAGGTCGACCGGCGACAACCGCACCAGCAGCTCCGGCAGCGCCGCCTCAGGCTCGTCGCGCAGTTCGTGCAGCAGCGCCCAGCGCTTGGCCGAGGAGATCAGCACCTCGGAGGCGCCGGCCTGCCGGTGCGCCCAGGAGTCCTTGCCGGGCGTGTCGAGATCGAAAGCGTGATGGGCATGCTTGATCGTCGAGACCCGGACGCCGCGGCGGTTGAATTCCGGGATCAGCTTGGTGAGGAGGGTCGTCTTGCCGGCCCCGCTCCAGCCCGCCAGTCCGATCACGCGCATCGACAACGACATCCCTCAAAAAGACAAAGCCGGGCGCGAGATGCGCCCGGCTGTCATCGTGCAAATGCCGTCAGCGGGTCAAGCGCGGCAAAAGTTCACTCCGCCGGCTGCAGCTTGCCGGCGTGGACATGGCCTTTCTTCATCTCGTCGGCGACCCAGAGCGAATGGTGCTGCTCGGCCCAGTTGAGATCGACCTCGCCGGAGCCCATCGCGTCGAAGGCGCCCTCCATGCCGATCGTGCCGATATAGATGTGCGCCAGGATCGCGGCGACCATCAGCACGCCGACGATGCCGTGGACCACATTCCAGAATTGCAGGTTGAGCACGCCGCCGGCCGTCGCCGGAAAGAGCAGGTAGATTCCGGAGACGCCAAGCGCCGCGCCGCCGAGCACGACCGTCCAGAACACGATCTTCTGGCCGCCATTGAAGCGCTTGGCCGGCGGGTGGTCGTTGCCGACAATGCCACCGCCCGCCGCGAACCAGCGGACGTCGACCATGCCGGGGATATTGTCCTTGATCCAGACGAGGAACATCAGGGCGACGCCGAGCATGAACGGCCAGGCGAGATAGTTGTGCGCCCACTTCGCCACGATCGAGATATTGGTGAAGGCTTCCGGGCCGATCAGCGGCAGCAGCAGCGCCTTGCCGAAGGTGACGTTGAGCCCCGACAGCGCCAGCACGATGAAGCAGGCGGCGGTGAGCCAGTGGACGAAGCGTTCGAAGCCGTTGAAGCGCGTCAATGTCTGGCCGGACGGGCCGCCCTCGATCCGGATGCGGCCGCGAATGAGATAGAAGGCGATCAGCACAATCAGCATGCCGAGCACGGAAACCGCGCCGATCTTGGTCATGGTGTTCTGGTGGAAGGCGCGCCATTCGCGCCCAGCAGGGCGTTCCAGTGTCGCCGCCTTGGTGTCGGGAATGCTGACGCGCCCCTGCAGCTCGGCCGAAGGATTGCCCTTCAGCGCATCGAGGAACTGCTTCTCCCTGACCGAGTCGGCGGTCGGATTGACCTGTTGGGCATTGCCCGGCTGGGCAATGCCGACCGCGACGGCCAGCAGCAGCGCCGTGACGAGGAAGCGGAGATGAGCACGCAGCGACATTGCGGCATCCTTTCGCGAAGGCAGTAGCAACCCCGGGGAGGAACGCACCCGACCTTTCCAGGCCGTGATGCGCCCCCCTCCCCCAGCTCAGATCATGATGGTTTCCCGGTAGGCCGTCTGCCAGCCCCAGGCTCCCGAGCCGTAGCCGCGCTTGACCACGCGTTCCTTGTAGATCTGCGCGATCACCTCGCCGTCGCCGGCGAGCAGCGACTTGGTCGAGCACATCTCGGCACAGAGCGGCAGCTTGCCCTCGGCGAGGCGGTTCGAGCCGTATTTCTGGTACTCGGCCGGCGAGAGATCGACCTCGGGGCCGCCGGAACAATAGGTGCACTTGTCCATCTTGCCGCGCGAGCCGAAGTTGCTGACCTTCGGATATTGCGGCGCGCCGAACGGGCAGGCGTAGAAGCAGTAGCCGCAGCCGATGCACAGATCCTTGTTGTGCAGCACAACGGCATCGGCGGTGGTGTAGAAACAGTCGACCGGGCAGACCGCGGCGCAGGGCGCGTCCGTACAATGCATGCAAGCCATCGAGACCGAGCGCTCGCCGGGCTTGCCGTCATTGATGGTGACGACGCGCCGGCGATTGATGCCCCAGGGCACGTCGTTCTCGTTCTTGCAGGCGGTGACGCAGGCGTTGCACTCGATGCAGCGGTCGGCGTCGCAGAGGAATTTCATCCGGGCCATGGTTCAGTTCCTCCTCACGCCGCCGCGATCTGGCAGAGCGTGACCTTGCCTTCGTGCATGGCGGTCACGGGGTCGTAGCCATAAGTGGTGACCGTGTTGACGGACTCGCCGAGCACGATCGGGTCGAGGCCCTTGGGGTAGTTGCCGCGCTGGTCGACACCCTGGAAGAAACCGCCGAAATGGAAGGGCATGAAGGCCGCGCCCTTGCCGACGCGCTCGGTGACCAGCGCCTTGACCCTGGCCTTGGAGTTGTTCTCCGGGCCGGTGACCCAGACCATGGCACCGTCCCTGATGCCGCGCTCGGCCGCATCAGCCGTGTTGATCTCGACGAACATGTCCTGCTGAAGCTCGGCCAGCCACTTGTTCGAGCGTGTCTCCTCGCCGCCGCCCTCGTATTCGACGAGGCGGCCGGAGGTCAGCACGATCGGGAACGACTTGGCGATACCCTTCTCGACCGCCGCCTTCTGCACGGAGGTGTGCAGGTTGGGAATGCGCAGCGTGCGCTCGTCCGGCCGGGCCGGCCATTTCGCCACGAGGTCGACGCGCGGCGAATAGATCGGCTCGCGATGGACCGGGACAGGGTCAGGCAGGTTCCAGGCATTGGCCCGGGCCTTGCCGTTGCCATAGGGCACGCAGCCATGCTCCATCGCGACGCGCTGGATGCCGCCCGAGAGGTCGGTCGACCAGGAGACATTGTCGATGGCGTTGCCGCCGATCCAGGAGATCGTGGCCAGCTCGGCCGGCGTCAGGTCCTTGTCCCAGCCGAGCTTCTTCAGCACGCCCATGGTGAACTCGGGGTAGCCGTCCTTGATGTCCGAGTTCAGCGAGTAGGAGCCGCCCTCGGCGAGCAAGGTATCCTCGACCTTGCTGCCATCGGGCAGCGTGCGCTCGCGGGTCAGGCCGAAGCGCGGCCGGAAGGTGCCGCCGCCATCCTTCGCGGCAAGCGAGGTGTTATAGAGGATGTGCGTGCCGGGATGCTTGTATTCGGGCGTGCCCCAGCACGGCCAGGGCAGCCCGTAGAAGTCGTTCTCGACCGGCGAGCCCTTGGCGCCGCGCAGCGTCACGATGTCGAACTTGTCCTGGTTCGCCATGTGCAGCTTCAGGCGCTCGGGCGACTGGCCGGTATAGCCGGTCGACCAGCCGCCGCGGTTGATCTCCCTGAGGATCGATTCCGCCGTCGGCTCAAGGCCGATCTTGCCCTGGACCATCTCATAGGGCCGGAACATCTCGGTGGCGAAGCCGAGCTTCTGCGAGAGCTTGTAGATGACCGCGTAGTCGCTGGCGGATTCGAAGATCGGCTCGACGACCTTCTCGCCCCATTGCACCGAGCGGTTCGAACAGGTGCGCGAGCCCGAGGTCTCGAACTGGGTGCAGATCGGCAGGATATAGGTGCCGTTCTTGCGCCCGCCGAGCGAGACGAAATTGGTCGGGTGCGGATCGCAGACGACGAGCAGCTCGAGCTTCTCGAGGCCCTTCACCGCGTCGGGCATGCGCGGGATGGTGTTGCCGCCATGGCCCATGACGAACATGGCCTTGAGGTTGTCGCGCTGGTCGACCTGCTCGGCCGGCAGGTTCGCAGCGTCGAACCAGCGGGTCGAGGTATGGCCCGAGGTCTCCATATTGGCCTTGCGGGTGCGCGCCGGGCGGCCGCCCTTGGCCGGCACCTCGTCGAAGCGCGAGACGAAGTAGTCGTAGTCGACGCCCCAGACGCGAGCCCAATGGCGCCAGGCGCCTTCGACCAGGCCGTAATAGCAAGGCAGGTTCGAGATATCCAAGCCGAAGTCGGTGGCGCCCTGGACGTTGCAGTGACCACGGAAGATGTTGGCGCCGGTGCCAGTCGAGCCGACATTGCCGGTCGCCAGCAGCAGGTTGCAGATGGCGCGGACATTGGCCGTGCCGACCGAGTGCTGGGTTACGCCCATGCACCAGACGAAGGTCGCTGGCTTCACCGTGGCGAAGGTCTGGGCAACCCGCTTCAGCTGCTCGCCGGGAATGCCGGTGATGTCCTCGACCGTCTTGGGATCGTATTTCTCGACCTCCTTGCGGACGTCGTCCATGCCGTGGACGCGCGCCGCGATGAAGGCCTTGTCCTCCCAGCCGTTCTTGAAGATGTGCCACATCAGCCCCCAGATCACCGCGATGTCGGTGCCGGAACGGAAGCGGACATAATCGGTGGCGTGCGCCGCCGTGCGGGTCAGGCGCGGATCGAAGACGATGACGTTGGCGCGCTGCTGCTCCTTGCCGGTCAGGATGTGCTGCATCGAGACCGGATGCGCCTCCGCCGCGTTCGAGCCCATGAAGATCACGGTCTTCGAATTGCGGATGTCGTTGTAGGAGTTGGTCATGGCGCCGTAGCCCCAGGTGTTCGCGACACCTGCGACCGTGGTCGAGTGGCAGATGCGCGCCTGGTGGTCGACGTTGTTGGTGCCCCAGAAGGCCGCGAACTTGCGGAACAGGTAGGAGCCTTCGTTGGAGAACTTGGCAGAGCCGAGCAGGTAGACCGAATCCGCGCCGGACTTGGCCCGGATCTCCATCATCTTGTCGCCGATCTCGTTGACCGCCTGGTCCCAGGACAGGCGCTGCCACTGACCGTCGACCAGCTTCATCGGGTACTTGATGCGGCGATCGCCATGGACGAGCTCGCGCACCGAGGCGCCCTTGGCGCAGTGGCTGCCGCGGTTGATCGGGCTCTCCCAGGCCGGCTCCTGGCCGACCCAGACGCCGTTGTTGACCTCGGCGCGGACGGTGCAGCCGACCGAGCAATGCGTGCAGATGTTCTTGACGACCTTGGTGCCGGTGGCCGGGCCGAAATCGGCCGCCTCGGCCTTGCGGACCGAACCGATCTGCAGGGCGCCGGCGGCAGCGACGCCACCGGCGACGAGGCCGGAGCGGCGCAGGAAGGAGCGGCGGTCCATCACGCCGGAGGCAAGGCCCCCGAGGGCGCTCTGCAGGCGGCCGCGCTGGACGTCGGCGGATTTGCGCTTGATCAGCATGACGCCGGCCTCCTCAGTAACGGTTGACGCGGTAGAAGTCCTTGACGTGCTCGCTCTCGCGATAGCGCGCCTTCGTCTCGTCCTTGCCGGGGTCGACGGCAGCCGCGGGCGTGACCGCGACGGGTGCGACGGCCACGGTCGCGCCGGCGCCGAGCGCCTTGAAGAAGTTGCGCCGGTCGAGCCGCGCATCCTTGTCCTTGTGCTGCGACATCGTCGTCTCCTCCGTGCCGTAAGTCATGCGGGCAGGCTCGCAGCCTGCGTCTCGATCGAAAGGTAGAGGCTGCCGACCCGGCCGACAGCGCGATAGAAGCGCGCCGCCTCGGCAGTCTCGAGATCGGCAAAGAAACGGTCGGCCCAGGGCCGGATATGGCGGGCGAAGAAGGAGGCCTCGTCGACGCCTTCGCCCGAGACCTCGCCGCGGATCAGCTTCGCCTCGATGTCCATCAGGACGGCGATATGATCTTCGGGCTCGCCGACGCGCTCGGCCCGGGCGAGGCCAAGCCTGCCCATGTCCTCGCGCACCAGAGCGAGCGGGCGCTCATGCAGGAAGCCGGTCAGGTAGTACGAGGCGTAAGGCAGGAGTTCGCCACGGCCAACACCGATGAAGAGCTGGAAGAATTCGTCGCGAACCTGCTCGGGGCTGGCCTCAGCGGCGGCCTCGGCCAGCGCCAGATGGGCCATGCCGAGTGGCGAGGCATCGCCGCGCAAGGTCTGCAAGGCCGTGAGCGTCTCGGCCGTGGGCGCGCGCCAGAGCAAGGCGCCGATCAGCTCGAACTCGTCGGCGCGGGCTGCGTCGAGCTCGTCGATCGCCGGCGCAGCCGCTTCAACGACGATCGGCTCGCGCGGGTAGAGGTCCGGCCGCAGCTCGCTGCGCGAGATACCGGTCAGAGACTCGACCGAGAGCACACGATCAGCCGGGACGCGCTTCCAGGTCGAGATCGCCGGCTGTGAGACGCCGACCGCCCGCGCCAGCGCTCTCACGCCGCCGGCCGCTCCGATCGCCCGTTCCAGAGCCTGGTCTCGCATAAACGAAGGCGTCTCCGATCCCGCACCGGCACGTTCGGACGCAGCGGTACACGCGGTGATAATGAGACCTTATCGCCCTAGATTGCAATTGTTCTCAACTGAAACTCAGAGCGGTGTCGCGCCGCCGCCGCGCCGCCTCAGGCGCGGGGATTCGGCACGATTTTGCGGTGCAGCAGAAGGGGCCTGATCCAAAGGCACGGCTTCACCGGCCGTTTCACCGGATTTTGCCGAGACTTCCAGCTTGCTCAGGCGCACCGGCGACGGCTCTACGCCTGCCTCCCGCTGCGGCGCAACAGGCTCGTCGCTCTCCGCCCTATTAGACGAAGGTCGAACAACTGCGACGTCGTTACGCACCGCTTCGTCAGGCTCAATGGTCGACTCGGGCGGTTTGCCGAAGATGTTGGCCAGCATCTCCTCGACATTGTCCGACTCGCTGAGCGGGCCATAGCCCGGCGCGCCACCCGGCGTGTTCCAGTCGAGCGCATAGTCGCGGGCCGGGTCGAGATAGCCCGAGATCGCCGGATCGCTCTGCCAGGCGCGGCGCAGCGCCTTGAGCTTCCACTCCTCCGGCACGTTCTGCTTCAGCCAATGGGCGAGATCGAAATCCTTGTCGACGAGGTCAAGCGAAGGCGGCTCGACCATCTCCGGCTCGGGCTCGGGTGCGGCGGCTTCCGAAGCGGGCTCAGTGGTAGTTGGTGCCGGCTCGGCAGCTGGCGGGGCTGGTTGCTGAGCCTCTTTCTTGCGGCGCGCCCAGCGACCGAGGAAACCTTCTCCACGATCCTCGTCATCGGGGCGCGACATCAGTCCTCTCCACGATCAAGGCCGGGCCGCGGTCGCAATCCACCCTTGCGCGGATCATGTTCGGTGCGCTTGCGCTTGACGAATTCGCGTTCGACATGGTGCGCCTCGAAGAAGGCGAGCACCGCTTCGGCGATCGCAGCCGGCATCGGCACGGCCTCGACGATGTCGTCGACATTCTCCAGGAAGACCTCGCCCTCGGACGGGTCGGCGGTCACGCCGACCAGCTCCAGCGCCGGCTCGATCCCGGTCGGCCGGATCGAGACCCAGAGCTTGGCATTGCCGCTCGCGAAATTCTCGCGGAAATGGGCGGTGTCGACCGAATGCAACGTCAGCACGGCCGAGCCGAGATAGAACTGCTCACGCCTGTCATCGCCGGCAAGCCGGCTCCAGGGCGCCAGCGGCGGTGGCTCGGGCAGCACAGCGATCGGGGCCCAGGCATGATCGGCCCAGGGAGAGTCGAGCTTGCGCCGCTCGACCACGACACCGACCTCGTGATGCTGCTGCATGGCCTTGTCCTCAGTTCGCCATCTCGTGAACCGCGAGCGGCAGGCCGGTCACCAGGTTCTGCGGCTTCATCCGGACCAGCCGGTCGCCATCCATCGCCAGCATCAGATAGATAGGTGCTCCCTTGGCCGCCGGCAGCACCGGCACCTCCGATGGCAAGGTCAAGCGGTAGAGCGCGATCAGCCGCGAGGCCTTGTCCTCATCGAGCGTCTCGCCCTTCCAGAGCGCATTGCCGATCGCCGTCGCCTGCGCATCGAGGCCGACGAACCAGCGCCAATCGGCATCGCGGACGTTCTCGACGGCTTCGATCTCGACGTCGAAACCATGGACCTGCCGGATCCAATGGGCGAGCGCCTTGCCGAGCGCGGCACGGCCCGAGGGCTTGCCGCCGAGATCGAGCACCATGTCGAAGGCGTCCGAGCGCTGCCAATAACGATCGGCATCGGCCTGCTTGAGGATGTCGAGCGAGGTCACCGCCGGACCGCCGAGCATGGCGAGCAGCGGGGAAGCATGCCGGTCGGCCTCGTGCCCCTCGATCATCTCGGCATCGGCGAGCAGGATCGTGTTCTCGTGGAGGGTGACGCGCTGCGGCCGGAACAGGCATTCGGCGGCACGCACCACGAAAGGATCGCTCTCCTCGTCGAGGCCGGCGCGCAGGATGACGTGGACGAGCTGGTCGAGGAAGACAGGCGGGATGCCGGAGGCGCCGCCACGGATGATCCCGGCATAGGCGCCCTGCAAGGTCGGCGCCGCCAACAGCCGCTCGCGCCAGCCGAGCAGGAAGCGCCAGTTCTCGCGCGCATCGGCATCGGCGATCGCCGCGACCTCAGGCTCGGCGACTTCGGCCTGCGGCTCTGCCATCAGCTTCCCGTGCAAGGCCCGCTCGGCAGCGCAGGCCTCCTCCGGCGGCAGCACTTCCGGCCGCGCCAGATAGGCTTTTAGGAAATCATCGGTGACGACGAGACCGCCGCCCGGTTCGCGGTCGAGCAGGAGATGGCCGGAGCTCGCCCAGAAATGGGTCATCGCGGCGCGTCCTTGATCAGCTGCATCAGGTCGACCTCTTCCTGCGGCTCGCCCTCGCCATCGGTCTCGACGAATTCGAAAGCGCGGAAGGCATCCTTCGGCGCATCGCCGCGCGGCATCAAGGTCCGGAAGCGCTCGCGGATCTCGCCCTCCTCCAGCGTACGGTGCAAAGCGAGCAGGGTCTGCGCCGGATGATCGCAGAGCGAGGCAGCGAAGGCGATCTCCTCCTCAGCTGCAGCGCGCGCTGTGGCGAGATCAGGCGCCCCGAGCTTGTCCGCGAATTGCCTCGCGAGCTGGGCGATCACTTCCTCGCGCTCTTCCACCGTCACCTCGGTGACGATAGCGAGTGTGCTCCAGCCGAAGCTTGCGATGCCGAGGAAGCCGGAGCGAAAGGCGACCCGTCCCTTGGTGTCGAGTCCGGTGACGCTTTCGGGCGTGAAGAGGAAGGAGCCGGTGACCAGCCATTCGCCGGGCTCCGCCGCCTTGCGGAAAACGAAGCCGTCCGACGGATCGAGCCGAATGGCGCGCGGGAGCTTGAGGGGGCTCACAGCTTCGGCGCTCCGCTCTCGCGGTCGAGCCAGTCGACCTTCGCCAGCGCCTCGACGAGGCTCCGGCGCTCGGTGCCGAACTGCGAGGTCGCGATCAGGTCGCCATTCGGCTCGATGCCGTGGCGGACGCCGACGACCTTCTCCAACCGATCGAGCCAGCGCCGCGCCGCGGCCTTGGCGCCCTCCTCCTGCCAATGGCTGACACCGAGCATCAGATGGCGGCAGAAGGATTCGATCAGGTCGACGGCATCGACCTCCTCGAAGCCCTCCTCGGCCATGCCGACGCCGGTCTGCCCAAGCTGGAATGGCGACATCGTCGTCGCCCGAACCATGGCGCCGAAGACGAGCCAGCCCGGCACCTGGTTCTCCGGACAATCCGTCGGCCAGCCGAGACGGCCGCCGCCGATCAGGCCGAGATCATAGGTCAGCGCATCCGGCCAGCGGAACAGCACCGGGCGCTCCGGCGGCGAATGCACGGCGAGCGCATCGGCGAGCGCGTTCATGGCGAGGTAATGCGCGAGCCTGGCCTCGGCGAGGATGGCATCTGGCTCGAGCACCACCGCGAACTCGACGATGTCGAAACGTCGCACCCAGACCAAAGTCGCAGCGCCGGCCTCGGCCGCAATCGCCTGCGCATGGGCGAAGGCGTCGCCCGATTCGCGCAAGGTGACGAGCGAAAAGCCCGGCGGCAGCACCGGCCCGCGCCTGAGATCATCCTGCCTGACCGGCCCTGCCGCCATCGTCCCTGCCCTGCCGCCCTCATCCCAAGAAAGGCTTGCCAAGGAAGGCTTGCTTCTTTGGAGCGATTCCAATTCCATATAAGGTGAGATTATCGCAAGCGCGACCAAAGACGCGCCGCGATCATGAGGATGCCTGCCCGATGACCGATGTCGCCCGCACGCTGATGGTCTGCTCGTGCGAGGACACGATGCCGCTCGACGGCAAAGCGATCCAGCGCGGCTGCGGCGGCGCCGAGATCAGCGAGCATCGCCATCTCTGCCGCAGCCAGATCGAGCGCTTCCGCGCCATGCTCAGCCAGAGCGACGCGATCACCGTCGCCTGCACGCAGGAAGCGCCGCTGTTCGAGGAGGTCGCCGCCGATCTCGACTATGCTGGCGACCTCATCTTCACGAACATTCGCGAACAGGCCGGCTGGTCGGACGAGGCCAAGGCGGCCGGCCCGAAGATGGCCGCCCTGCTCGCCGCGGCGAGCGAGCCCATGCCGCCCGCCTCCTTCGCCACGCTGACCAGCAAGGGCGTCGCGCTGATCTATGGCCGCGACGAGGTCGCGATCAGCCTGGCGCACCGGCTCGCCGAGCATCTCGACGTCACCGTGCTGCTGTCGCGCCCCGGCGAGATTTCGCCGCCGCGCAGCGACGAGTTCCCGGTGCTGAAGGGCACGATCGCGCAGGCGAGCGGCTGGCTCGGCGCCTTCGAGCTCACCGTCAACGACTACGCCGCCCCGAGTCCGTCCTCGCGCGGCAAGCTTACCTTCGAGGCGCCGCGCAATGGCGCGGTCTCGCAATGCGACGTCGTGCTCGACGTTTCCGGCGGCACGCCGCTCTTCCCGGCAGGCGACCTGCGCGCCGGTTATCTGCGGGCCGATCCGCGCGATCCGGCGGCGGTCGAGCGTCTCGCCTTCCAGGCGAGCGGGCTCGTCGGCGAGTTCGACAAGCCGGCCTATGTCGCCCTGAACGAAGGTCTTTGCGCCCATTCCCGCTCGCAGAAGACCGGCTGCACGCGCTGCCTCGAACTCTGCCCGACCGGCGCGATCACGCCCAACGGCGACCATGTCGCGATCTCGGCCGAGATCTGCGCCGGCTGCGGCGCGTGTGCCGCCGTCTGCCCGACCGGCGCGGTGACCTATGCACTGCCGCCGGCCGATGCGCTATTGCGCAAGCTGCGGACCTTGCTCGTCACCTATGCCGAGGCCGGCGGGCGCGAGCCAGTCGTGCTGCTGCATGACGGCGACCATGGCGAACCGCTGATCGAGGCGCTCGCCCGCCATGGCGCCGGCCTGCCGGCACGCGTCCTGCCCCTCCGCGTCAACGAGATCACGCAAATCGGGCTGGAGACCTTCGCCGCGGCACTCGCTTTCGGCGCCTGCGCCATCCGCGTGCTCGGCCGAGCCAAGCCGAAGCACGATCTCTCCGGCCTCACCCGCAATCTCGACTATGCCAACGCGCTCGCCGGAGCGCTCGGCTATGGCGAGGCCCGGGCCGGGCTGATCGAGACAGACGATCCCGACATGCTCGCTGCCGCGCTCGCGAGGATCGCACCTGGCAGCAGCGCGACGCAGCCCGCCCGCTTCCGGCCGATGGGAAGCGGGCGCCCGCTGCTGCGCCAGACGATCGGCGAATTGCACGCCGCCGCGCCAGCGCCGGCCTTGAGCGTCGCGATGCCGCCGCGCGCGCCCTTCGGCACGGTCCATGTCGATACCGACGGCTGCACGCTCTGCCTCGCCTGCGTCTCCGCCTGCCCGGTCAGCGCGCTCGGCGACAATCCGGAGCGGCCGACGCTGACCTTCCAGGAAGACCTCTGCGTGCAATGCGGGCTCTGCGCCGCGACCTGCCCGGAGAAGGTAATCACGCTGGAGCCGCGTGTCGACTTCGACGCCTGGAAAGGCGGCCGCCAGATCGTCAAGCAGGAGGAACCCTTCCACTGCATCGCCTGCGCCAAGCCCTTTGGGGTCCGCAGCACGATCGAGAAGATCGCGGCAAAGCTTGAGAACAAGCACTGGATGTTCAAGGGCGAAGGCGCCAAGCGCGCCGCGATCCTGCGCATGTGCGAGGATTGCCGGGTCGAGGCGGTGGTCAATGAGAGCTTCGATCCGCATCACTCGCCGCAGCGTCCGCCGGTACGAACCACCGACGATTATCTGCGCGAGCGGGCGGAGCGTGGCGAGGACCCGCTGGGGTGACCTGCCGTCATGCTCGGGCTTGACCCGAGCATCTCAGGCCGGAAGAGCGCCTTATCCTGCCAGAGATTCCCGGGTCTGCGCTTCGCTTCGCCCGGGAATGACGAGCCCTTTCACCGCGTCACCTTCTCCAGCCAGTCGACCAGCGCCTGCCGGTCGTCGGCCGAGCCGATCGTCTGCTCCGGCATCTTGGTGCCCGGCGTATAGGCGTTCGGGCCGACCTCGAACAGCTTCGCGACGGTCTCCTTGCTCCAGACGATGTCCATGCCCTTGAGCGCATCGGAATAGGCGTAAGCTGGCGCGGTGGCGATGCGGCGGCCGAAGATGCCGTGCAGGGTCGGGCCGGCGCGGTTGCCATCGGCCGGCGTCAAGGTGTGGCAAGCGGCGCATGCCCGGAACACCTGCGCGCCCCGCTCGCCCTGGAAGGCGGCCAGCGCATCCTCGCCGGCGCGCGGCACCACCGCTCCGACATGCTCGCCGGTGACGGCGTTCCAGCGCCGGACCAAACGATCGGCGCCGCCTGAGAGCAGTTGCCTGCCGTCCGGCAGGAAGGCAAGCGACCAGACGGGAAGCCCGGGGCCGATCAGCGTGGCGCGGATCGTCCGCGCCTTGCGGTCGACCAGAGCGACCTGACCGCGCAGGCCGCCAGCTGCGATGGTCGCGCCATCGGGCGAAATAGCGAGGGCGATCAGCGGGGTGTCGCCGACCGCGATCTCGGCGCGCTGTACCCCATCCGGCCCGAACAGGCGCAGGCGGCCATCGGCGGCAGCGACCACGATCTCGCCATCGGGCGCGACGACGACACCGTTGAACGGCGCTGGCGCGGTCACGATCAGCGGCGCGCCGCCATCCGCCGGCCAGAGCCGCAAGGTCGCGTCATAGCCGGAGGAGACGACCATGCCGCCGGGTGCGAAAGCGATGCCGTTGACCGGACCTTGGTGACCTTCGAGCACGCGCGCCGCGCCATCGGCGAGCGCGGTGACCCTAACGGTCGCGTCCCAGGAGGCGGAGGCGAGGTGCTGTCCTTCGGGTGAGACCGCCAGCGCCGCGACCGGCCCCTTATGGCCCTCGATCACCTTCGCCGGCTCGGCTGCATCACCGCGCCAGAGCGCGATCCTGCCCTCCTCGCCTCCGGTGGCGAAGCCAATGCCGTTGACCGCGACGACGGCGTTGACCGCGCCCTGATGGAAGCGGAGCACCTTGATCGCGCTGCCGCGAGCAAGATCCCAGAGGATTGCCGACTGGTCGAAGGAGCCGGTCAGCGCCGTCGCGCCATCGGCCGAGACGGCAGCGGCACGCACCGGCCCGCCATGGCCGCGCAGTTCCTGGGCGGAAGCGGGAACCACCGCCAGGGCAAGCGCCAGAAGCGCAGCGCCTATCCTTCTCCCCTCGGGGGAGAAGGTGTCAGCGCGAAGCGCTGACGGATGAGGGAATGAAAGGCGCCGGCGCATGACTTCCCTCATCCGTCTGCTTCGCAGACACCTTCTCCCCCGAGGGGAGAAGGGTAAAGGCCTCTGTTGCTCCCGCGTAAAAAGCCATCATATGAAGCGCAACATCATTCGACCGGCTCCGCTTATGTCTTCCATCCCGCTCAATCTGCGCGGCCTCAAATGCCCCCTCCCCGCTCTTCGTGTGCGCAAAGCGCTGAAGAGTGCGGCTCCGGGTGATCTCTTTCTGGTCGAATGCACCGATCCGATGGCGGCGATCGACATCCCCAATCTGATGCGCGAAACCGGCGACGCGATCGAACTGAGCAGCAGCGAAGGCGAGCTGCTGGTCTTCCACATCCGCAAGGCCGCGGCCTAGCGTCGCGCAAACACGGGAATCCCAGATCGTGGCCCTTTCGCAAAACGACATCCTGCGCGCGCTCGAACTGGTAAAGCTGCCGGCGAGCGGGCAATCGCTGGCGGCGTCCGGCCGCATCGGCGACATCCTGATCGACGGCGGCAAGGTGATCTTCGCGATCGGCATCGACGCGACCGAAGCCGGCGCGATGGAGCCGGTGCGCAAGGCGGCCGAAAGCGCAGTCGGCGGCATTCCTGGCGTGACGCAGGTGCTGGTCGGCCTCACCGCCGACAAGGCACCGGGGCGTCCGGCACCGTCGCAAGCGGCGGAAGCGCGCCGGCACGCGCATGGCCAGCCCGGTCCCGGCGGGCCGGTGCCGAAGGCGGCCGGCATTCCCGGCGTCAAGCAGATCATCGCGGTGGCGAGCGGCAAGGGCGGCGTCGGCAAGTCGACCACCACGGCCAATCTCGCCGTCGGCTTGGCGACGCTCGGCCTCAAGGTCGGCGTGCTCGACGCCGACATCTACGGGCCATCCGTGCCCAAGATATTCGGCATCACCGGCAAGCCGCGGCTTGTCTCGGGCCGCACGCTCGCGCCGATGGAGGCCTATGGCCTGAAGATCATGTCGATCGGCTTCCTGATCGACGAGGAAACGCCGATGATCTGGCGCGGGCCGATGGTGATCTCGGCGATCACCCAGATGCTGCGCGAGGTCGCCTGGGGCGAGCTCGACGTGCTCGTCGTCGACATGCCGCCCGGCACCGGCGACGCCCAGCTCACCATGGCCCAGCAGACGCCGCTCGCCGGCGCCGTCATCGTCTCGACGCCGCAGGACCTAGCGCTGCTCGATGCGCGGCGCGGCGTCGCCATGTTCAAGAAGGTGGAGGTGCCGATCCTCGGCATCGTCGAGAACATGAGCTATTTCATCTGCCCGGAATGCGGCCACCGCTCCGACATCTTCGCCCATGGCGGCGCCAGGCACGAGGCGGAGCGGCTCCATGTGCCGTTCCTCGGCGAGATTCCGCTCGCCATGCCGATCCGCGAGACCTCCGATGGCGGCCGCCCGATCGTGGCGAGTGACCCGGACAGCGCCCATGCCAAGGCCTATGTCGCCCTGGCGCGGCAGGTGAAGGCCGGCCTCGCCGGCCCGGCTCGGGCCGCGCCGCGGATCGTGATCGAATAAGGCTGGTCGGCCGTCCCTATCTCTGGAGATGGAGGCCACCTGACCGATCGGCCTGCGCTGCGAACTGATCGGGAGATACTTTCTCAGCTTCCGCCTGCTGCTCGGTCAGCATCCAGATGTGCCCGAACGGATCGAAGAGCGAGGCGACCCGCCGCCCTTCGGTGTCGGTCTGGACGCGGTCGCGCAGCGCAGCACCCGCGACGATCGCCTCGGCGAAGCAGGCCTCGATATCGGGAACGGTGAGCAGGATCGTCATGCTGACCGCGCCCGCCGCCTTGGGGAAGAAAGGTCCACCATAGGACGGCTCCTCCTCCCGGTGCGGATTGGAACCGGCCACGGAGACGCGGGTTCCACCGATGAGCATTTCGACCCCGGCGAGCTCGCCATCGACCTTGTAGGTCTTGAGCTGCCGGGCCTCGAAGGCTTCGCTGTAGAAGTCCGCGGCCTCCTGCTCACGCCCGTGCTGCACGAAAATCGCAAGGCCCAAGCCGATGGTCTGCTTCATCTCGAATCTCCTTGGCCCGTCGCCGCTGGAATAGAGGGCAGCGAAGCCGGCGGATTCTTGATCGATCCGCGGCGAGCTCGCGCACGGCCCATCACCGATGCGCGATGACAGATAATTTTGTTCATGTTATGTTCTATAAACAGCAATCACGGAGACGCGATCATGCCCGTTCTGCCAACGCGCCATATCAGCATCGCGATCGACCGGCCAATCGAGGAGGTCTACGGCTTCCTCGCCGAGCCCATGAACTTCCCGCAATGGGCGGAGGGCCTCGGCGACGAGTTCAGCCATGTCGAGGGCACGACCTATCGCGTGAAGACGCCGATGGGCCCGATGCGCGTGCTGTTCAGCGAACCAAATCGCTATGGCGTGCTCGACCATGCCGTCATCCCCGACAGCGGCGACACCATGCACAACCCGATGCGCGCACTGGCCAATGGCAGCGGCAGCGAGGTGGTGTTCACGCTGTTCAGGCGGCAGGAAATGACCGATGACGATTTCGCCCGCGACGCCGAATGGGTCGCGAGCGATCTCGCTCGCCTGAAGACATTGCTGGAAGGCTAGAGCGTGCTGACATCACACGGAACCACTCTCGTCATCCTGGGCGAGCGAAGCTCGGCGCGGGATCCATCGTAGAGCTCCGCTGCTCTAGGATGGATCCCGGAGCTGCGCGGCTTTGCCGCTTGTCCAGGATGACGGCGTGCTTCCGAGTAAAACCCGCGTGCTCTAGAGCCGGACGCTGCTGGTCGCGTAGGCGACATCGACCGAGGTCTGATAATTCGCCAGCACAAGGCTGGCCGAATAGGCGACGATGGCGGCGATGGCCACAGCGATCACAAAGGACTTCATGCGACTTCCCCCAGAAGCAGGCGAATAAGCTTCGCTTATCAATTGAATCTAGGGGCGGCGTTTCTCGCGATCAAGGTCGCCGAGCGCGACATGCAGCCGCTCGGCCTCGGCGAGATCATCCGGGCGATTGGCGTTGAAGAAGGGATCGACTGGCTCGGTCGGCCATTCGACCGAAACCACCCCATGGCGCGCCGTCCAGCGATCGATCTTGCGCTCGCCCTCGACGGTGAGGGCATGGCGCAATTTCTCGCGCAGCGCGACCGGCCAGAGCCCAATCACCGGATGGGTCCAGCCGCCCGAGGCGGCGCAAGCGAGCGGTACACTCGCCGCCGCCCGCGCCGCATGCAGCCGCGCCACCAGATCGCGCGGGATGAAGGGCGTGTCGGCGGCGACACTAACCAGCCATTGCGCGCCCGGCCGGTTCGCGGCGAGCCAGTCGAGGCCTGCGAGGATGCCGGCGAGCGGTCCGGCGAAATCAGGCACGCTGTCGGCGACGACCGGTAGGCCATAGCCTGCGAAGCGGGCAGGATCGCCATTGGCGTTGAGCAGGAGGCCGTCGCATTGGGGCCTAAGCCGCTCGACAACATGGGCAAGGATGGTGCGGCCGGCGATGGTGCGCAGCGGCTTGTCGCCGCCGCCCATGCGGCGAGCGAGCCCCCCGGCGAGGAGAAGGCCGAGGGTTGGCGGGCTGGTATCAGTCATCGCCCCCTGCCCCCTTGCGACGATGCTTGCCGCCCTCGTCCTCGACGCTGTCGGGATCCTGATCGAAGACGATGCGATCCTCGCCGGCCAGCGCCAGGAAGCGCTTGCCACGGGCGCGGCCGATCAAGGTGAGCCCCGCCTTGCGGGCGAGCTCGACGCCCCATTCGGTGAAGCCCGAACGCGAGACCAGGATCGGGATGCCCATGCGCACGGTCTTGATCACCATCTCCGAGGTCAAACGGCCGGTGGTGTAGAAGATCATCCTGCCGGGATCGACATCATGGCGGAAGAGCCAGCCGGCGACCTTGTCGACGGCGTTGTGGCGTCCGACATCCTCCATGTAGACCAGCGGCTTATCGCGTTCGCAGAGCACGCAGCCATGGATCGCGCCGGCCTCCAGATAGAGCGAGGGCGTGGTGTTGATCTTGCGGGTCAGGGCATAGAGCCAGCTCGTGCGCAGTTCCGCCTTCGGCAACACGATCTCGTCGATCGCCTCCATCAGGTCGCCGAAGGCCGTGCCCTGCGCACAGCCCGAGGTCAGCGTCTTCTTCTTCAGCTTCTGCTCGAAATCGGTGCGCTCCGGCGTGCGCACCACCACGACCTCGAGCTCCTCGTCATAGTCGACAGCCTCGACGACATCGCCGCGCCTGAGCATGTTCTGGTTCAGGAGATAGCCGAGCGCCAGATACTCCGGATGATCGCCGATCGTCATCATCGTGACGATCTCCTGGCTGTTCAGATAGAGCGTCAGCGCCCGTTCGGTCACGACGCGGGTCTCGATGCGGGCGCCGCTGTGGTCGATGCCGGCAACCGTCGCGCCAAGGCGAGCGGCGGCCGGGTCCGGCCGGATCAGATAGTCGTCGAGAAATTCGCTGCCGAACGGCACGAAACGGCTCCTTGCGGGCGTCAGGCCGGCTGGCGCAGGGCCGCCATCGCCCAACCGGTCACCGCGGCCGGCTCGGGCGGCAGGCGCTGCCAATCCTCGCCGGCGAACTCCGACCAGGCGGGAAGCATGTCGTCGCGCACCGCCGTCAGCAGCGGCAGTCCGGCGACCACGCCGGCGGCGATCTCGGCGCGCAGGCCCTGGCCGAGGACCTCCTGCTTGCCGAACTTGTTGACGATGACGAGGTCGACCGGCCCCGACAGCGCGCCCGAGATGGAGGCGCCGGCGGCGGCGAGCCCGGCCGCGTCGAGCCGGCAGCCGGTAGAGCCGGCGCCGCGATCCTCGCTGATCGGAAAAAGCTGGCCGGATGCGAGATCCTCGAGCGCCATGCTGGCGCAGCCGCTCATGCAGTCGCCATTATTGTGCTGGACCACGCCGCCGAGGCGCACGGCCTCGCGTTTCAGGGCGTCGGCGACCTCCGCCATCAGTTCATCGATGGGGAAGCCCGAGGAGTAGACGATCGCGGCGAGTGGAACAGTCATCGCCTCCTTCATCCCACGGAACGGCTTTCGCCACCAGTGAACTTTAGGTGTTCCAAACTGCATGAGATGCTTTGCCAGTGTTGCAGCGCACCTACAGTCGAAGCCCGCGGCGGGCGCTAGGGTAGTCTGGGCTGTTCCCGGCATCCCGGCCGGGTGTGGCTCGCCTTGAGTACCGCGTGCCCATGATCCGTCCGAACTCTCAGACGCCCCTCGATCCAGCGACCGACGCCGCGCTGCTGCTGCGCCGTATCGGCTTTGCGACGCTGGCGCTCGCCCTGCCGCTGGCCTCGCTGGTTTCGCGCCGCGCCGCCGTCGTGCTTGTACCGATCGGCGTGATCCTTCTGTCCATTGCCGCTTTGATCGAGGCCCCGCGCTGGTTCGCCGGAAACGTCAGGGCGTCGCTGTTCAGCCGCGCCGGGCTCACGCTCTGGGCGCTGGTCGGTTGGGCAGTGCTTTCGCTGGTCTGGAGCCCCTATACCGGCTCGGCCACCGAGAAGGCGGCCAATCTATTCCTTGCCGTGGCGCTCGGCTTTGCCGGCGCGGCCGCGCTGCCCGAGCGCATGCGCGCCTCGAACCTCAATCTCGCGGCGCTTGGCGCCGGCACTGCTGCGATCTTCGCGCTCGGCCTGCTGCTGACCGAAGCGCTCGGCCCGGTCGACTCGCGCGCCGCCGATGCCGCCGGCAGCGTCGAGCGCGGCGTCAGCGTCGTGCTGATCATGTCCTGGCCGGCACTCGCATGGTTGCTGTCGCGCGAGCGCGGGCTGACGGCGCTCGGACTGGCGCTCGTCGTCGGCCTGCTCGCCCTCTCGCGCATCGAGGATGGCGAGGCGATGGCGATGCTGTGCGGCGCGATCGCCTTCGGCGCGGTCAGTGCCAACCGCATCGTCGGCGCCAGGCTGATGGGCGGGATCATGGCCGGGCTGATGCTGCTCGCCCCGCTGCTGCCCTTCCTGCTGCTGCCCTTCTTCCGGCTCTCGCCGGCGGTGTTCAGCACCGTCGGCGCCGGGCTCGACATCTGGGCCGACATCATCTCCAGCCGTCCGGTACAGCTGATCACCGGCCACGGCCTGGACACCGTGCTGCGCGGGCGCACCACCGGAGCGCTGCCGATCGAGGTGCCGACCACCATCCTGTTCGAGACCTGGTACGAGCTCGGCCTGGTCGGCGCGGCGACGGCAGCGCTCTGCCTCTATTTCGCGGTCAGCGCCGCCGGCCGGATGCCGGGCGCACTCGCCGCCGGCGGCGTCGCGGCCTATGTCACGGCCTTCGCGCTGGCGGCGCTCGGCTTCGCCTCGTTCCAGACCTGGTGGCTGATGACGCTCACGGCCGTGGCACTGCTGTTCACCGCGATCGCGCGCGGGCAGTACCGCACCGAGCGCCCGGTCGCGCCGCTCAGCCGCCGTCCGAAGGCGCCGAGCCTGCCGGCTGAGAAGTGAGCGGGCGCGGCTTTCCCCCGCCCGTTGCGCAGCGCTATCATCACGCCCCGTCCCGCTCGAAGGCGAGGCTGCGATGCTTGCCGCAGACGATCCGCTCATCCTCGATCTCGTCGAATGGGTTGCGCGCGACGAGCGCTCCCATGCCGACCTCATGGAAAGCTGGCGCACCTCCTGCCCGCGCCTGACGGTCTGGGAGGATGCCGTCGACCGCGGTTATCTCGCGCGTGAAGGCAGGCTGGTCACGGTGACGCGCCGGGGCCACGAGTTTCTGAGCTCGCATGGCCGGCGCGCCGCCTGAGCACAGGTTCTACGCCGCTTCTCGCCCGGCATTCACCGCATGGCAGGCGACGCCGTCGATCACCGGCGGATTCTCGACGCGGCAGCGGTCGAAGACCAGCGGGCAGCGCGGGTGGAAGGTGCAGCCCGAAGGCGGGTTGATCGGGTTCGGGATCTCGCCCTTCACGCCCTCGTGCGCCTTGCCGATCATGGCGAGGTCGGGCACCGCGTCGAGCAGCATCCTGGTATAGGGATGGCGCGGGGCGGCGAAGAGCTGCTTGCCGTCGGAGACCTCGACGAGGCGACCGAGATACATCACGCCGATACGGGTCGCCATGTGCCGGACGACCGCGAGATTGTGGCTGATGAACAGGTAGGTCAGCCCGAACTGCTCCTGCAGGTCGCGCATCAGGTTGAGGATCTGCGCCTGCACGGAAACGTCGAGCGCCGAGGTCGGCTCGTCGCAGACGATGAACTCGGCATTCGACGCGAGCGCGCGAGCGATCGCGATGCGCTGGCGCTGGCCCCCGGAGAACTCATGCGGGAACTTCTTGCCGTCGTCCGGATGCAGGCCGACCAGCGAGAGCAATTCGCCGACGCGCGTCTCGATCGCGGCATCCCCCTGGATGATGCCAAAGGCGCGGATCGGCTCGGCGATGATCCGCCCGACGCGCCAGCGCGGGTTGAGCGAGGCGTAAGGGTCCTGGAAGATCATCTGGATGCGTTTGCGCAGGCGCTGGCGCTCGGCGGAAGCGGCCTGATCGGACATCGAGACACCATCGATCGAGACCGTGCCGCCCGACGGATGGAGCAGGCCGACGACCATGCGCGCCACGGTCGACTTGCCTGAGCCGGATTCGCCGACGAGCGCGAAGGTCTCGCCCTTGCGGATGTCGAAGGAGACACCGTCGACGGCCTTCAGATACTGCTTGTCCTGCCGCTCCAATACCCGGTTGAGCCAGGGCTTGGAGACGTCGAAGACGCGTTTGAGGTCGCGGACCTGGACGAAGGCTTTCTCGCTCACGCCGCGATCTCCGTCTTGTCGCTCGGCACCTTGGCCTGATCGTAGAGATGGCAGGCGACCTTGTGGCCGCCGACATCGATGAGCTCCGGCCGCTCGACATGGCAGCGGGCGAAGACTTTGGAGCAGCGCGGGTTGAAGGCGCAGCCCTTGGGGATGTTGGAGAGCCGCGGCATCGAACCGGGAATCTGCACCAGCCGTGCGGCATCGCCCGTAATCGAGGGGATCGCGCCCATCAACCCTTGCGTATAGGGGTGAAGCGGCTGCTTGATCACTTCGCGCACCGGGCCGATCTCGGCGACGCGCCCGGCATACATCACCGCGACGCGATCGGCCGTCTCGGCGATCACGCCCATATCGTGGGTGACCAGCATCACCGACGTCCCGCGTTCCTTGCAGAGCCGCTTGATCAGGGCGATGATTTGCGCCTGCACGGAGACGTCGAGCGCCGTGGTCGGCTCGTCGGCGATGATGAATTCCGGCTCGGCGCAGAGCGCGAGCGCGATGACGACGCGCTGGCGCATGCCGCCGGAGAATTCGTGCGGATAGCCGTCGATGCGCCGCTCAGGCGCCGGGATACCGACCTCGTCGAGCAGCGCGATGGCGCGCTTGCGCGCATCGGCGGCATTGAGATCGGTATGGGTCTGGATCGTCTCGACCAGTTGCTCGCCGACCCGGTAGAGCGGGTTGAGGCTGGTCAGCGGATCCTGGAAGATCATGCCGATGCGCTTGCCGCGGACACGGCGCATCTGCTCGGGCGGGAGATGGTCGACGCGCTCGCCGGAGAGCACGACCTTGCCATCGGCGATGCGGCCGGGCGGATCGATCAGGCCGATGATGGCCGAGCCGGTGACCGACTTTCCGGCGCCGGATTCGCCGACCACCCCGAGCACCTCGCCGCGGGCGATGTCGAAGGAAATCTTGTCGAGCGCGCGCAGCGTGCCGCGGCGCGTGACGAACTCGACGGTGAGCTCCTGAACGGAGAGGACTGGCTGGGTCATCGCTGCTCCGGGAACGCGAAGGAAGGCAGGCGGCGTGTCATCGTCACCTCAGTTTCGGATTGAGCGCATCGCGCAACCAGTCGCCAAACAGGTTGATCGAGAGCGCGAACAGGATGAGCACGAGCGAAGGGAAGAGCAGAATCCACCACTCGCCGGAGAACAGGTATTGCTGGCCGAAGCGGATCAGCGTGCCGAGCGAGGGCTGGGTCGGCGGCATGCCGACGCCGAGGAAGGAGAGCGTCGCCTCCTCGATCACCGCCAAAGCAAGGTTGATCGTGGCGATGACGAGCACCGGCCCGGCGACATTGGGCAGGACGTGCTTGAGCATCACAGGCCAGGCCTTGAGGCCGATCAGGCGGGCGGCATCGACATAAACCTTGTTCTTCTCGACGAGGGTCGAGCCGCGCACGGTGCGGGCATATTGCGCCCAGTTCGACAGGCCGATGGCGATGACGAGGACGAGCAGCGTCATCTGCTCCTGCGCCGCCGGCGGGATCAAACCGCGTGCCACGCCGAAGACCAGCAGCGCCACCAGGATCGCCGGGAAGGAGAGCTGGATGTCGGCGACGCGCATGATCAACGCCTCGGTGCGGCCGCCGACATAGCCGGCGACGAGGCCGAGGCCGACGCCGAGCACCAGCGAGAACAGCACCGAAGCCGCGCCGACGATCAGCGAGACGCGCGAGCCGTAGAGGATCGCCGAGAAGATGTCTCGCCCCTGCCCATCGGACCCGAGCCAGAAGACCTTGCCGGTGATCTCGTTCGGCTGCATCGGCCGCGAGAAGCCGTCGGAGAGATCGAGCGAGGACGGGTCGAACGGGTCGTAGGGCGCGATCAGCGGCGCGAAGACCGCGGCAAGGACGAGCAGCAGCGCCATGATGCTCGCCACTACCGTGACCGGCGATGAGCGGAAGGAATAGACGAGGTCGGAATCCCAGAAGCGGGCGAAGCGACTCGGACCTTTGGGAGGGGAGGAAAGCGTCGTCATGCGCTGCCCTCCGTCATTCCGGGGCGGCCCGCAGGGCCGAACCCGGAACCCACGACCAGGCGATATCTATCCAGCCGCATCTCCCACGCCATTGGCGAAAACAAGGCATTTCGCCCGGTCGTGGGTTCCGGGTTCTTCGCTACGCGAAGCCCCGGAATGACAGAGGACACCGTGCCGATCATCGCCACCTCACTTCGCCGGAACGAGCGCGCTGCCGCGCAGGCGCGGGTCGAGCGCGACATAGACGATGTCGACCAGCAGCGAGGTCAGCACGAAGACGAAGGCGACGAAGAGCAGATAGGCCGACATCACCGGTACGTCGACGAACTGCACCGCATTGACGAAGAGCGCGCCAAGCCCCGGCCATTGGAACACCGTCTCGGTGACGATGGCGAAGGCAATGACGCCGCCAAGCTGGACGCCGGCGATGGTGATCACCGGAATCATGGTGTTGCGCAGGGCATGGCGGAACTCGATCTTGCGCTCGGGAATGCCGCGGGCGCGGGCGAAGCGGATGAAATCGGCGCGCATCACCTCGAGCATCTCGGAGCGGACGAGGCGCATCACCAGAGTGAGCTGCAGGAAGCCGAGCGTCAGCACCGGCATGACCAGCGATTTCAGCCCGCTCACGGTCAGGAGCCCGGTCGACCACCAGCCGATCTGGACGGTATCGCCGCGCCCGAAGGAAGGCAGCCAGCGCAGTTCGACGGCGAAGACGTAGATCAGCCCGATGCCGATCAGGAAGGTCGGCAGGGACACGCCGATCAGCGAGACCGACATGACCACGTTGGCGATCCAGCTGTCGCGGCGGATCGCGGCATAGATGCCGAAGGCGATGCCGGTGACGAAGGCGAAGATCGCCGACAACACGGCCAGTTCCACCGTTGCGGGAAGGCGCTCGACGATCAGCGAGGAGACCTTGCGGCCCTGGCGATAGGAGATGCCGAAATCTCCCCGCGCCGCATCGGCGACGAAGCGGGCGAACTGCAGCGGCACGGGATCGTTGAGGCCGAGCCGCTGCGTCAGCTCGGCGCGGTCCTGCAGCGTCGCCTCCTGGCCGAGCATGTTGACCACGGGATCGCCGACGAAGCGGAACATCGAGAAGGCGATGAAGGCGACGGCGAGCATCACCACCAGCCCCTGCATCAGCGAGCGCAGGATATAGGCGAGCATCGCGTCTAAAACCCCTTACGAATGATAAAGTCGCGGGGCCGTCTTGGCGCGGCCCCTGCGACAGGTTGCCGGCTCTACGAGCCCTTGAACGAAACCATCTTCAGCTTCGGGTTGTTCGAAACGTCGACGGGTATGTCGAGCGCCGATTTCATTCCGTAGCTGAGCGACTGATGGTGGATCGGCAGGTAGATCGTCTCGTCCTTCACCTTCGCCCAGATCTTGGCGATGGTGGCATCGCGCTTGGCGATGTCGATCTCCTTGGAGAGCGTCTGGATCTGCGCGTCGACGTCCTTGTCGGAATAGCCGGTCGCGTTCCAGCTGCCCTGCGAGCCGGTGCGGCTGTGGTACATGTAGGAGAAG
>DASYHC010000012.1:0-27533 GCA_035998995.1 Allobosea sp. | reverse complement strand
CAAGGCCGGGAGAGCCGGTGGCGGAGGAGCGCCCTGGCGCAGCGGCGGATCGGTCTCGCAGCCCTGCGCGAACAGGCGCAAGATCGCGATCTGATCGTCCGCGCCCCAGCCCGCAAGCGCAGCGGGCGCCACGGGTTCGGCCCGGGCGCCCGTCGGCAGGGATGGAGGGGAAGCTTCGGCGCCGGTCATCGAGATAGCTGCGGCCAGCAGCCCCAAAGCGAGACCGGCGGCACGAATCACGCGGCCGATTCGGTGGCGACCAGCAGCCAGTTCGGGTCGCGGCTGCCGAGCTGGCGCGAGAAGGTCCAGACGTCATTGACCTCGGAGACCGCATCGGCGCTGCCATCAACGACATTGCCCTGCGCGTCGCGGACGACGCTGATCAGCTGCGAGACAAAGGCGATGGTGACCTGGCCGACCTTGCCCTTGACGTCGACTGCGACGATCTCGGCCTTGTCGATCGAGACGAAGTTGGATTCGGCCTTCTCGCCACGCTTCTCGCGCTCGGCGATCGCCTGCTCGAAGCCGTCATAGACTTCCTTGGCGAGCAGGCCCTTCAGCGTCTTGCGGTCGCCACGGGCGAATGCGGTGACGATGGTCTCATAGGCCGATTTCGCGCCGCCGAGAAAGCCCTGAGGCTCGAAGCCCGGCTCCTGCCGGACGAGCGCATCGAGACCGAGGGCGATCGGCGAGCCCGGCTCGGCGATGCCCTTCCAGCGCTCGCCATCAGCGACGGGGGCGGCTGCTGCGTCGTTGGCGGCGCCTGGCAGCCGGACGACATTGTCGCGGCGCTCGCCATTGCCCGGCTGGTCGGGCCGCAGCGGCGGCGTCTCGCGACGCGCAAACGGATCGGCCGGGGGCTTCTCGTGCCCGGTCTTCTGGCCCAGAACCGAGCGCAGTTTCCAGGCGACGAAAACGGCCAGGGCCAGGAAGACCAGGGTCGTCATATCGAAATTCTGCATCGCCGGCTGATCCGAACCTCGAAAACTCGTTCCCACGCGGGCGCGCTTCTGCGGCCCGTCATCGAACGGATATGGTGTGGAAGGCTCGTAACATCCACCCCCGGGGTGCGACAAGGCACGAAAGCGCGCTTCGCTTGTGCCGGCCCCCTCGCCATGATACCCGGCGCTGCCGTCTCGCCAGCTAGTCCCGGCCACGGCACGGAATTTCCCGATGGTTTTCTGCAGATAGTGATGGGATCGATGGCCAACGAAAACGGCAACGGCGCCGGCGCCGCCGACCAGCAGGGGCCCAGCCTCAACACGCTGGTCCAGTACATCAAGGATTTCTCTTTCGAGAATCCGAACGCTCCGCGCTCGCTGACCCAGCAGCAACAGCAGGGCGGACCGCAGATCGGCCTTCAGGTGAACGTCCACGCCAACGCTCTTGGCGAGAACGACATCGAGACGATCCTGACGCTTGAAGGCAAGGCGACGCTGAACGACGAGACGCTGTTCGCGTTCGAGCTCAGCTACGCCGGCGTCTTCCGCATCCTTGGCGTGCCGCAGGAGCAGCTGCATGCGGTCGTGATGATCGACTGCCCGCGCCTGCTCTTCCCATTTGCCCGCGCGATCGTCGCCGAAGCCGTGCGCAATGGCGGCTTCCCGCCGCTCTATATCGACCCGATCGACTTCGCCGCGCTCTACCGCCAGCGCCTCGAGGAGATGCAGGCGCAGCAGGGCGCGCCGAACGCCTGAACGGCTGCCGCTATGGCGAATTTCGCAGGAAAGAGCCCTTCGGGGCTCTTTTTTGTTGACCAGACCGTTGTGGAATCGCCTGGGCGTTTCCATGTCCCGCGGGCCAGAGGCCGCCATACCGGCGCGCCGCACCCGCGAGGTTCACGACTTCCATGGATTCCCTTATGACGCTCGCCGCCGACCCAGCAGTCTGGGCGGCGCTCGGCGCCCTGATCGCCATGGAGGTCGTCCTCGGTATCGACAACCTCATCTTCATCTCGATCCTGACCAACAAGCTGCCCGAGCACCAGCGGGCGCGCGGCCGGCGGATCGGCATCGGCCTGGCGCTGATCCTGCGCCTCGGCCTGCTTTCGACCGTCGCCTTCATCGTGCAGCTGACCGCGCCGGTATTCTCGGTCTTCGGCAAGGCCTTCTCCTGGCGCGACCTGATCCTGATCGCCGGTGGCCTGTTCCTGGTCTGGAAGGCGACCAAGGAGATCCACCACAAGGTCGATCCCGATCATGGGCCGGACATGTTCGACGGCGGCGCGGCCGCGGCTGTGACCTTCGGCGGCGTGATCTTCCAGATCCTGCTGCTCGACCTGGTCTTCTCGATCGACAGCATCATCACCGCCGTCGGCATGACCGAGCATATCCCGGTAATGGTGATCGCCGTCATAGTCGCCGTTCTGGTGATGCTGCTCGCCGCCGATCCGCTGGCGCGCTTCATCGACAAGAACCCGACGATCGTCATGCTGGCGCTCGGCTTCCTCCTGATGATCGGCGGCACGCTGATCGGCGAAGGCTTCGGTGCCCATATCCCGAAGGGCTATATCTACGCCGCCATGGCGTTCTCGGCCCTGATCGAGGGGCTGAACATGATGTCGCGCCGCGCCAGCCGGAAGCGGGATGGCTGACGACCGCACCCGTCATGCTCGGGCTTGTCCCGAGCATGACATCCAGGAGATTTTCGGGTCGTCGCTGAGAATGACGCTTGGAGCTACGCCTCCTCGGGTACCCCGAGATAGCCACGCCAAAGCGGCCCCTTGAGCTTCATCACGAAAGCCTCATGGGCCGCTCGTTCCTCCGGCGTCAGCCGCGCCGCGAGCGGGCGCTGGCGAACCGGGCGCTCGATCGCGACCGCGACGCCGATGCCCGCCTTGCCCGCGACGGCGCTGCCGAAGCCGAGGCTGGTCTGCTTGCCGCCGATCAGCTCGATATAGACCTCGGCCAGGATCTCGGAATCGAGCAGCGCGCCGTGCTTGGTGCGGCGGCTGTTGTCGATGCCGTAGCGCGAGCAGAGGGCGTCCAGGCTGTTGCTGGCGCCGGGATGCTTGCGCCGCGCCATGGAGAGGGTGTCGACGACGAGCGCCGGCACGATCGGCGGCAGGCCGAGCCGGCCGAACTCCATATTGATGAAGCCGACGTCGAAGGCGGCGTTATGGATGACGAGCTTGGCATCCGCGATGAAGGCGGCGAACTCGCTGGCGACCGCGGCGAAGACCGGCTTGTCGGAGAGGAAGGCTTCGGACAGCCCGTGCACCCTGAAAGCGCCGTCCGGCATGTCCCGCTCGGGATTGATGTAGACGTGATAGGTGCGCCCGGTCGGGCAATGGTTGACCAGCTCGACGCAGCCGATCTCGACGATGCGATCGCCTTTCAGCGGCTCGACGCCGGTGGTCTCGGTATCGAGAACGATCTCGCGCATGTCAGCCCGTCCTCTGGGTCCGACCAAAGCGGCCGGCGACGGCATTCAGGATAGAGCGGACCTGGCGCTCGGCGGCCATGAGCCCATGCGAGGTGTCCACAAGGAAGTGGGCCCGGCGCCGCTTCTCCGCATCCGGCATCTGGCGGGCGAGGATCGCTGCGAATTTCTCTTCCGTCATGCCGGATCGGCCGAGGACGCGCTTGCGCTGGACCTCCGCGGGGGCGGTGATGACCACGATCGCGTCGTAACGCCCCTCCCCCCCGGTCTCCAGCAAGAGCGGTATGTCGAGCACCGCGACGGTCGCGCCGCTCCTGCGAGCCTCAGCCAGAAAGGCCTGTTCCTCGGCGCGGACCAGCGGATGGACGATCGCCTCGAGCTTCGCTAGCGCCTCTGGCCGGCCGAGCACGGCCGCCGAGAGCTTTGCCCGGTCGACGACACCCGCCACCGTGGTTCCCGGAAAGGCGGCCTCGATCTGCGGCGCGGCGACGCCGGAGTAGAGATCGTGCACCGCCTGGTCGGCATCGTGGACCGGCACGCCGGCAGCACGGAACATCGCCGAGGTCGTCGACTTGCCCATGCCGATCGAGCCGGTGAGGCCGAGCAGGAAGGTCATCGCAGCGCCTCCGCCATCGTACTCAAACGCGGGGAATGTCGATTTCGAGCTTCGCGCGCAGCTCAGCCGTCACCAGCGGGCGGACGCCGAACCAGCGCTCGAAACCGGGGACCGCCTGATGCAGCAGCATGCCAAGACCATCGACCGGAATGCCGCCGCGGCGCCTGGCCTCGGCGAGCAATGGCGTCTCTAGCGGGACATAGACGATGTCGTCGACGATCGTGCCGGGGCGCAAGGCGGAGAGATCGATCTCCAATGGCGGCTGACCGTGCATGCCGAGCGAGGTCGTGTTGACGATCAGGCCGCTGTCGCCGACGAGCGCGGTGATCTCTTGCCAGGCACGCGCCTCGACCACCTTCGGAAACGCTCCCGCTAATTCGACCGCCCGCTCGGAACTGCGATTGACCAGCAGGATGCGGCCGACGCCGCGCTCGGCAAGGCCATGGATCACGGCGCGGGCCGCGCCGCCGGCACCCAGGATCAAAGCTGTCCGGGTGCGCCCGGCCCAACCTGGCACGCTGGCATCGAGATGAGCGAGGAAGCCATAGGCATCGGTGTTGTCGCCATGCAGCCGGCCGTCTTCCACCCAGAGCGTGTTGGCCGCGCCCATGGTCCGCGCCGCCGCGCTGACCCCGTCGAGCAATGGCAGCACCACCTCCTTGTTCGGCACTGTGACATTGCCGCCGGCGAACTCGCCGGCACGCAGGCGCGCAATGAAGGCAGGGACCTCGGCCGGCGGGACATCGACACGTTCATAGCTGCCTGCGAGGCCGTGTTCGGCGAGCCAATGGCCATGGATCAATGGCGAGCGGGAATGCGCGACGGGGTGGCCAATGATGAAGCAGCGTCTGGTCATAGGTCTGAAACGATGGTCATGCGGCGAGGCCGAGATCGCGGAGCGTGGCGAGCAGGCTCAGCATCGGCTGGCCGAGGATGGTGGAATGATCGCCCTCGATAGCCTCGAACAGATGGATGCCGAGCCCTTCGAGCTGATAGCCGCCGACGCTGCTGGTCGCGGCAGTGCCAGCCAGCGCGACATAGTCCCTGATGAAGTCCGGTGCCAGTGGGCGCATCGTCAGCACCGCACTGCTGGCCCCACTGCCGACGATCCGGCCGTCACGGGCCAGGACGAACGCCGAAGTCAGCTGGTGCCTGCGGCCGGCCAACATGGCGATCTGGCGCTCGGCACCGGCAGCGTCTTCCGGCTTGTGGAACGGGCGACCTTCACTGATCAGCATCTGGTCGGCCGAAAGGACGATCCGGCCGGGATACGCCGGCGAGACCGAGAGGGCTTTGGCTTCGGCCAGCGTCGCGGCGACACCGGCGGGCGGGCCACCCATGGCAAGGAATTCCGTCTCGATCAGGCGCTCGTCGACCTCCGGCTTGATCACCTCGACCGGGAGCCCTGCCGCTGCGAGCAGTTGCAGCCGCGTCGCGCTTCCGGAGGCGAGGATGAGCGGAGCTTCTCCCAGCCAAAATGTCGTCTTGCCGGTCACGTCGCGATGAACTTCATGCGGTGGTCGCGCAGCAGGTCGAGGATACCGGCAGCCGTCTCCTCGATCGAGCGGCGGGTGACGTCGATCACTGGCCAGCCCTTGCGGGCGCAGAGCCGGCGCGACTGGGTGATCTCGTAGGCGACCGCATCGGGATCGACATAAGGCGTCTCGTCATCCGCCTTCAGCGATAGCAATCGGTTCTGCCGGATCTGGATGATGCGCTCGGCACTGGCGACGAGACCGACGACCAAGGGCTTCTTCAGGCCGTCGAGCTCGACCGGCAATGGCACGTTCGGCACGAGCGGGATGTTGGCGGTCTTGATGCCGCGATTGGCGAGATAAATGCTGGTCGGCGTCTTCGAGGTCCGGCTGATGCCGACGAGAATGACATCGGCGCTTTCGAGATCGCCGCCGAGCTGACCGTCATCATGCATCAGCGTGTAGTTCATCGCGTCGATGCGGCGGAAATACTCGGCATTGAGCATGTGCTGGGCACCGGGACGCGGCGCCGAAGCCTGGCCGAGATAGGACTGGAACAGCGACAGCACCGGCTGCAGTACCGAGAGGCAGGGGCAGCCGATATCGCGGCAGAAGGCCTCCAGCCGTTCGGCCCATTCCGGTTCGACCAGGGTGTAGAGCACGACGCCGGGCGAGGTCTCGATCTCGGCGAGCACGCGCGAGAGCTGGTTCTCGGAGCGGACGAGCGGGTAGACATGCTCGATCGCCGAGACAGCCTCGTATTGCGCCGCAGCGGCGCGGCTGACCGCGATCAGGGTCTCGCCGGTCGCATCGGAGACCAGATGCAGGTGAAAGTAATTGCGCGCCACGGCTTTTGTCGCCCCCGCCGGCCTCTTCTACGATTCAGCTCTAGAGCGGTTCCGCCAGCGTGGGAATCCCTTTTCGAGCCGGCTGCGCATAGCCGGGGGACCCGTTCGGACGGCTGGGACAACTGGGGATAACCGGGCTCCGCCAGAAGCCTGCTGCCGCGAGGCGGGATAACCCGGCTTGCCGCTCAACAGGCACCGGCCTGTGGGCTGAATCGAGATGTTTCACGTGAATCATTTTTCGAGGTGGCGCCAAGCCACGCTCTAGAGCGAAATTCAATTCGTTAAGAAACTGTTAAGGGCTGGCTGGCGCGCCGGATGCCGTCCGGCGCGGCAACGCGTCGCCTGTGGACCGGTTGTGGACAGTTTTGGGGCGGGCTATGTGCCCCCATCCAAGAGTCAAAACAGAAGACTCTCTTAGAAAAGAATCTTTTAGGACGATGGGCTCAAGGCCCGGTGCACCTCATGACCCAAAGCCTTTACCTCCGTGCTCTCTCCGGCGAGACCCTCTCCAAGCCACCGCTCTGGATGATGCGTCAGGCTGGGCGATATTTGCCCGAGTATCGAGAGCTTCGCGCCAAGGCGGGTGGATTCCTCGATCTCTGCTACAATCCGGAATGGGCTGCCGAGGTCACTCTGCAGCCGATCAGGCGCTTTGGCTTCGATGCGGCGATCCTGTTCTCGGACATCCTGGTCATCCCGCATGCGCTCGGACAGAAGCTCTGGTTCGCGCAAGGCGAAGGGCCGAGGCTGGAACCTGTGGCCGACGAGGCCCGGTTCTGCGAGATCCGCGACGAGATCGATTCGGATGTGCTGGCGCCGGTCTACGAGACCGTCCGGCGGGTGAAGGCCGCCCTTCCCCGGGGTACGGCACTGATCGGCTTCTGCGGCGCGCCCTGGACCGTCGCGACCTATATGGTCGCCGGGCGAGGCACGCCGGATCAGGGGCCGGCCAAGGAGCTGTTCCAGCGCGACCCGGCCCTCTTCGCCAGGCTGATCGACCGGCTCGTAGTCAATTCGGCCGCCTATCTCAACGCGCAGATCGATGCCGGCGTCGATGCCGTCCAGATCTTCGATAGCTGGGCGGGTTCGCTCGGGCCCGAGGATTTCAAGCGCTGGTCGATCGAACCGACCAAGCGGATCGTCGCGCTGGTCCGGGCCCGCCACCCGCAGGCCAAGATCATCGGTTTCCCGCGGGGAGCGGGTGCCGGCATTCCGGACTATGTTCGCGAGACCGGTGTCGATGCCGTCGGGCTGGAGACCGAGATCGACCGCGGTTTCGTACGCGAGGCGATCCAGCCGTTGGTGCCGGTCCAGGGTCATCTCGATCCGCTGGTGTTGCGGGCCGGCGGTCCGAAGCTTGACCGTGAGATCGACGCGATCCGTGCGGCATTTGGCGATGGCCCGTTCGTCTTCAATCTCGGGCATGGCATCATGCCGGACACCCCGATTGCTCATGTCGAACGGCTGGTCGAGCTGGTTCGCGCCTGAAGCATTTCCGTGTTTCTTCGAATCACGGGAATGCTTTAGATCGTTGTTTTATCGCATTTTCTTCACGCGAACCGATATCCACTTCGCTCGAAAATGCTCTAAGGGATCGGTCCGATGGCCTATGAATGGATCAAGGCTTTCCACGTCATGGCGGTGATCGCCTGGATGGCCGGGATGCTCTATCTGCCGCGCCTGATGGTCTACCATGCCGAGGCACAGACCGGCTCGATCCAGTCCGAGACCTTCAAGATCATGGAGCGCCGGCTGCTCAAGGGAATCATCAACCCCTCGATGATCATCACCTGGGTGCTCGGGCTCTACCTGGCCTGGAGCGCCTTCGGCTTCAAGGGCGGCTGGCTGCACGGCAAGATCGCGCTGGTCCTTGTCCTGTCGGGCATCCATGGCTATCTCGCCGGCCGGGTCAGGGCCTTTGCCGAAGACCGCAATGACAAGCCGGCGCGCTTCTATCGCATCCTCAACGAGGTGCCGGCGCTGCTGATGGCGGGCATTGTCATCCTGGTGATCGTCAAGCCTTTCTGAGCCACTGCGGTTTCCCGCTTGAGCGACGCAAGGAAAGCGGTTATCAAGCCTCTGCGCTTTCGTACGCGTCCTTCCTATCGTCGACGGCTCGTGCCGCGGCTGCTTTCTCGGCCGACACGACATCCTGACAAGTGGGCCTTCAGGCCTTTCGTCCCGTCGATCCCTCCACTGCCGTTAGGCCTGCCTGAGTGTGGGCCGTCTACTCCGGGTACCCCATGCGGGAAATCAAACTCCACGAACTCAAGGCGAAATCGCCGACCGAGCTGCTGACCTTCGCCGAAGGCATGGAGGTGGAGAACGCGAGCACGATGCGCAAGCAGGAGCTCATGTTCGCTATCCTGAAGCAGCTGGCTTCCCAGGAAACCGAAATCCTCGGCGAAGGCGTCGTCGAGGTGCTGCAAGACGGCTTCGGCTTCCTGCGCTCCTCCGATTCGAACTATCTGCCGGGCCCTGACGACATCTATGTCTCGCCCTCGCAGATTCGGAAATTTGGCCTGCGTACCGGCGATACCGTCGAAGGCCCGATCCGCGGCCCGAAGGACGGCGAGCGCTATTTCGCCCTGCTGAAGGTCAACACGATCAACTTCGAGGATCCGGAGAAGATCAAGCACAAGATCCATTTCGACAACCTGACGCCGCTTTATCCCGACGAGCGTCTCAGGCTCGAGGTGCAGGATCCGACGAAGAAGGACTTCTCGCCGCGGGTCATCGACATCGTCGCGCCGATCGGCAAGGGCCAGCGCGCTCTGATCGTGGCGCCGCCGCGCACCGGCAAGACCGTGCTGCTGCAGAACATCGCGCAGTCGATCACGACCAATCATCCCGAGTGCTATCTGATCGTGCTGCTGATCGACGAGCGGCCCGAGGAAGTCACCGACATGCAGCGCTCGGTGAAGGGCGAGGTGGTGTCCTCGACCTTCGACGAGCCGGCGACCCGCCACGTCCAGGTCGCGGAGATGGTGATCGAGAAGGCCAAGCGCCTGGTCGAGCACGGCCGCGACGTCGTCATCCTGCTTGATTCGATCACGCGTCTCGGCCGCGCCTACAACACGGTGGTGCCGTCTTCCGGCAAGGTTCTGACCGGCGGTGTCGACGCAAACGCCCTGCAGCGGCCCAAGCGCTTCTTCGGTGCGGCCCGCAACATCGAGGAAGGCGGCTCGCTGACCATCGTCGCCACCGCGCTGATCGATACCGGCAGCCGCATGGACGAGGTGATCTTCGAAGAGTTCAAGGGCACTGGTAACTCGGAAATCATCCTGGACCGCAAGGTTGCCGACAAGCGCATTTTCCCGGCGATCGACATCATCAAGTCCGGCACCCGCAAGGAAGAGCTCATCACGCCGCGCTCGGATCTGCAGAAGACCTATGTGCTGCGCCGGATCCTCAACCCGATGGGCCCGCAGGACGCGATCGAGTTCCTCTTGGACAAGCTGCGCCAGACCAAGCAGAACTCCGAGTTCTTCGACTCGATGAACACCTGATCGCCGCTCATCGCCTCAGCGAAATCAAAGGGCCTCGGCATCGCGCCGGGGCCTTTTTCGTTGGGCTACTCCTGGTGTTTGGAGCTTGCTGATTTTACTCGGAACCTCGCCGTCATCCTGGGCGAGCGCAGCTCGTCCCGAGATCCATCCGAGAGCTCCGGAGCCTTACGATGGATCCTGGAGCTGCGCGGCTAAAGCCGCTTGTCCAGGATGACAGGTGTGGTTCGAGTGTGAAGTCAACACCACGCTAGCGCGCTGCGGCGACCGTCTCGGCCAATCGATTCGGCTCCGTGACGGGCGGCAGGCAGCGACCATGCAGGCAGACGAAAGCGGCGCCATCTCCCGCCTGCCTGGCGTAGGCGTGGGCTGGATGCTCGGGCGGGAGTCCTTCCGGGTCAGGGCAGTCGACCAGCATGGTCGTCAGGTGGGGTAGTGCCAGGGCGGTTTGCCTGAAGGATTCTCGAGTCACACCGGCAAGTACGATCTCAACGCCGTTCCGAGCGAGATCATAGGCGTTGAGAACCGAGCCGTGAGCCATCGGGGCATGCGCTGCCGCGGCGATGATGACCGCTAGGAACTGGTCGGCGCGTCTGCGATCCTCGGTCATGCCGGTCTGTGCCGCGATCCGCAGCAGGTTGGCGCCGTGCAGGCCGTTCGCGTTGGGCACAGCATCGTCATGCGTCGGCCTCGGTATGACAGGCAGAGCCGCTGAGTCGGCCCGGGTCATCCGCAGGAGACCTGAATCAGCCTCGCGGTAGTGCCGATCCAACTGCGCGCTCCAGCGCCCGGCAAGGTCGAAGTAGTGCCGTTCGTTGGTGGCGTCGTGGAGCGCGAGCGCAGCCTCGGCCATGGCGGCATGATCGAGCGCGAATCCCGGGGCGATCAGCCGGCCGGCGCGATAGGAGTGTGCGAGGCCGTCGCCATCAGCCATGGATTCGGCAACGAAACGAAAGGCGTCGGCGGCGAGCTTGATCCAGTCCTTGCGGTCGAGGACACAGCTGGCTCGCACGAGACCTGTGATCATCAGCCCGTTCCAGTCGGCGAGGGTCTTGTCGTCGCGGCCGGGCGGGATGCGCTGGCTGCGAACGGCGAGCAAGCGGCCGCGGAGCTCCGCAAGTCTGGTCGCGATCGCCGGAGACGGATCGGGCGTATCCAGCCGATTGAGGATGGCGTGGCCTTCCCAATTGCCACCGGAGGTGACGTCATAGTGCCGGGCGAAGAGGCTTGCGTCCTCCGGTTCAAGGATTTCGGTCAGCTCGGCCAGCGTCCAGACGTAGAACTTGCCTTCGATGCCTTCTGAATCGGCATCGAGGCTCGCGGCGAAAGCGCCTTCCGGCAGCAGCATGTCACGCTTCAGCCAGGAGACAATTCCCTCGGCGGCCTCGCGCAGCAAGGTGTCGCCAGTGCGCGCCGCCTCGAGCGCATAGAGCGGCAGCAGCTGGGCGTTGTCGTAGAGCATCTTCTCGAAATGCGGCACGAGCCAGCGTTCGTCGACGGCATAGCGGGCAAAGCCGCCGCCGAGATGATCGTGGATGCCGCCGCGCGCCATCTGGGCCAATGTGCGATTGGTGGCTTCGCGGGAGGCCTCGTCGCCGCTGCGAGCGCCATGGCGCCAGAGCAATTCGACCAGGCCCGGGTTGGGGAATTTGGGTGCGCCGCCGAGCCCGCCATGGTCGCGGTCGAAGCGGCGCGCGATCTGGCCAGCAAGATGGTCGAGATCGGGCTCGCCGGTGTCCGCGGCGCGTTGCAGGCTCTGCTGCAGGGCTTCGCCGATCGCTGCAGCATTGCGGCTGATGCGCTCGCGGTCGCTGCGGTAGATCCCGGAGATCTGCCGGAGCACGTCGATGAAGCCAGGCCGGCCATAGCGTGAGGTCGGCGGGAAATAGGTACCGCCCCAGAATGGCGCGCCCTCGCTGTCGAGGAACATGGTGAGCGGCCAGCCGCCCTGTTCTCCCAGCGTGTGCAAGGCGCTCATATAGACATGGTCGATGTCGGGACGCTCCTCGCGATCGACCTTGATGTTCACGAAGAGCTCGTTCATCACCGCTGCGATCGCGGGGTTCTCAAAGCTCTCATGCGCCATGACATGGCACCAATGGCAGGCGGCATAGCCGACGGAAAGCAGAACAGGGCGATGGCTGGCGCGCGCCTGCGCAAAGGCCTCGTCGCTCCATTCCCACCAGTCGACGGGATTGTCCTGGTGTTGCAACAGATAGGGACTGGCGGCGTGCTTCAGGCGATTCATCAGCGGAGCTCCAGTCCGGACGGTGACGAGCCGTGAAAGCCTATCCGACGATTGTGGCGCTGTCCTCAGGCGCCGGGCGTGCCGGGGTCGCGGTGGTGCGGGTCTCCGGCGAGCGAACCCGATTCGCCCTGGAAACGATCGCCGGAGCGGCGCCCGAAGCGCGCAAGGCAGCGTATCGGGCGCTCCGAGATCGCGATGGAGCGGTCATCGACCATGGGCTGGTATTGTTCTTTCCCGCTCCCGCCAGCTTCACAGGCGAAGATGTCGCGGAGTTTCATGTTCATGGCTCGCGTGCAGTGTTGTCGCGGCTGCTGTCCGTGCTCACTGCCCTGTCAGGGTTGCGACTGGCCGAAGCCGGCGAGTTCACCCGCCGAGCCTTCGAGGCGGGCAAGCTCGATCTCGCTGCGGTCGAAGGCCTCGCCGACCTGATCGATTCGGAGACGGAATGGCAGCGCAAGCAGGCGCTGCGGCAGATGGAAGGTGCGCTCGGTCAGGCAGCCGGCGAATGGCGGCGTGCCCTGGTCAAGGCGATGACGTTGCTCGAAGCCGAGATCGACTTTTCCGATGAGGGCGATGTCGGCGGGCCGCTGATCGCGGAGGCGGCAGCCGGCGCGCAGGAGGTACTTGTTGGTTTGCAGGTAGCGCTTGGTAGCTTCGCAGCCGGTGAGAGGGTTCGCGAGGGCTTTGTCGTGGTCCTCGCCGGACCGCCCAATGCTGGCAAGTCGAGCCTGCTCAACGCGTTGGCACGGCGCGACGTTGCTATCGTTTCGCCGATTGCTGGTACGACCAGGGATGCGATCGAAGTCAGGCTCGACCTTGGTGGCATACCCGTCGTGCTGGTCGACACGGCCGGCCTGCGCGACAGCGGTGATGAGATCGAGGCAGAGGGTGTGCGGCGCGCCCGGCAGAGGGCGGCCCATGCCGATCTGGTGCTGCGGCTTCGTTCACCCGATTCGGAGCCGGAACGACATGATATCGGCACTACCGAGATCGGTGTCGCGACGAAACTCGACCTCGGTGGTAGTGCCAACCTTGGCGAAGTGGGCGTGTCCACCGTGTCGGGGGCAGGACTACCAGAGTTGATCGAGCTGATCGCGTCTCGCCTCGGCAAGCTCGGCCAGGCCGAACCGGCGCTTGTCACGCGCGAGCGCCAGCGTGTCGCGGTGGCGGATGCGGCGGCTGCGATCGAGCGCGCTATCAGGCTGCCGCACGAACAAGCCGAGCTGATCGCGGAGGAGCTGCGCCTTGCCGTGCGGGCGCTGGAGCGCCTGATCGGCAAGGTCGATGTCGAGGATGTGCTCGACAGCCTGTTCTCCGGCTTTTGCATCGGCAAATAGGTGGTTTTCATTGACCTAGCCGCTAGGCTTGGCTAGCGAATTGCTCATGTCGAATGCACAGGCGAACCAGCACTACGATGTCGTCGTGGTGGGCGGCGGCCATGCCGGGGCGGAAGCTGCGGCCGCAGCGGCGCGCGCCGGCGCCAGGACAGCATTGATCACCCAGCAGATCGCCACGGTCGGTGCGATGTCGTGCAATCCCGCCATTGGTGGGCTCGGCAAAGGCCATCTCGTTCGTGAGATCGACGCGCTCGACGGGATCATGGCCCGCTGCGCTGATCAGGGCGGCATCCAGTTCCGCATGCTCAACCGGCGCAAGGGTCCGGCGGTCCGCGGGCCGCGCGCCCAAGCCGACCGCAAGCTCTATCGCGAAGCGGTGCAATCCGCGCTGACGACCCAGGACGGTCTCACACTGATCGAGGGCGAGGCGTTCGATCTCGATATCGTCGCTGGCCAGGTCACCGGCGTTTTACTGGCGGATGGACGTCGATTCGTATGCGGAACGGTCGTGCTCACGACCGGCACCTTCCTGCGTGGTCTGATCCATATCGGCGAGAAGAAGATTTCGGCGGGCCGGGTCGGCGAAGCGCCTTCGCTCGGCCTCTCCGTCACGCTGGAGCGCCACGGCTTTCCGCTGGGGCGGCTTAAGACCGGGACGCCGCCACGGCTCGACGGCCGCACGATCGACTGGGCCAGCCTGGAGATGCAGCCCGGCGACGAGCCGCCTGAGCCGTTCTCGGCGATGACCGAGGCGATCGCGACGCCGCAGATCAGCTGCGGGGTGACGCGGACGACGCTGGCGACTCATGAATTGATCCGGGCCAATCTGCATCGGGCGCCGATGTTTTCCGGCCAGATCGAGGGACGCGGGCCGCGCTATTGCCCGTCGATCGAGGACAAGGTCGGCCGCTTCGGCGATCGCGATGGTCACCAGATCTTTCTCGAGCCCGAGGGCCTCGACGATCCCACCGTCTATCCGAACGGGATTTCGACCTCGCTGCCGGAGGATGTCCAGCTCGGTTTGCTGAAGACGATCCCCGGGCTCGAACGCGCCGTGATGCTGCGACCGGGCTATGCGATCGAATACGACTATGTCGATCCACGCGCGCTGAAGCCGACGCTGGAGACGCGGGCGATCGCCGGTCTGTTCCTTGCCGGGCAGATCAACGGCACCACCGGCTATGAGGAGGCGGCGGCGCAGGGGTTGCTCGCCGGTATCAATGCCGCAAGGCAAGCAGGCAGCAGCGAGCCGGTCAGCCTCGACCGAACGCAGTCCTATATCGGTGTGATGATCGATGATCTGGTGACGCGCGGCGTTACGGAGCCGTATCGGATGTTCACCTCGCGCGCTGAATTTCGGCTGTCGCTGCGGGTCGATAATGCAGATGAGCGCCTGACGGGGCTGGGCATTGGGCTCGGCGTCGTCGGCAACGCTCGCCAGGAACGGTTCGAGCGCCGTCAGTCAGAAATTATTAAGCTTACCGAACTCTTGCGCGAACGAACTCTCTCGCCGAATCAAGCGGCGGCAGCCGGTCTCGAACTCAATCGCGACGGGATCAGGCGCTCGGCTTACCAGATCCTGTCCTATCCGACTGTCGATTTCGAGACCCTGCTCAGGGTCTGGCCTGACCTCGCTGGCTTCTCCGCGATGGTTCAAGAGCGCGTCGCTGCCGATGCGACCTATGCGGTCTATCTCGACCGGCAGGCAGCCGAGATCGAGTCCTATCAGCGCGACCAGGCCTTGGCGTTGCCTGACGATCTCGATCTCGATGGGATTTCCGGCTTGTCGAACGAGTTGCGCCTGAAGCTGCGCGCAGCATGGCCAAGCAATCTGGCGCAGGCTGGCCGGATTGAGGGGATGACCCCGGCGGCCCTAACTCTGCTGGCGGCGCATGCGCGCAGGCATCAGGCCGGGCGCCTGGCCAGTGCCGAGGCATGACCCTGTGAGTTCTGTTGAAAAGGCGGATAACTCGGACCGTCTCCGCGCTTTTCGCTTGACGCCTGTTTCACGTGAAACAGAGGAGCGGCTCGCCATTCTGGTGGCGGAGCTCAAGCGCTGGCAGCAGGCGAAGAATCTTGTCTCGGGCGCAACACTCGATGAGGTCTGGACCCGGCACATCGCCGACTCCCTGCAATTGCTCAATCACGCGCCGCAAGCACGGCGCTGGCTCGATCTCGGCTCCGGCGGCGGCTTTCCAGGCCTCGTGCTCGGCATCCGGCTTGCCGAACTCGGTGGCCAAATCGATCTCGTCGAGAGCAATGCCCGCAAATGCGCCTTCCTGCGCCATGCCGCGCGGCTGACCGGCGCGCCGGTGACGGTCCATAATGCGCGGATCGAGGATGTCGTTGACGGCTTTGTCGGCAAGGTCGAGGCCGTGACGGCTCGGGCGCTGGCGCCGCTGCCGCTGCTGCTCGACTGGTGCAAAGAGCTGTTGAGAACCGGCGTGACGGGAGTCTTTCCCAAGGGACAACATCTAGAGGCGGAATTGACCGCCGCTGCTAAATATTGGAAGATTCAGGCCACAACGTTTCCATCCGTAACGGATTCGGCGGCCGCTATCCTGGTGATCAGTGGAGCCGAGAAACGGGCCGATTGATGACCGATTCTCGTCCTATTACGCTTCCCGCCGCGCGCCCGCGCGTGCTGGCGCTCGCCAATCAAAAGGGCGGGGTTGGCAAGACCACGACCGCGATCAATCTCGGCACGGCGCTTGCCGCCATCGGCGAGAAAGTGTTGATCATCGATCTCGACCCGCAGGGCAACGCCTCGACGGGTCTCGGCGTCGATCGCAAGAGTCGGAAGGCGTCGACCTATGACGTGCTCTGTGGCGATATCGGGCTCGGCATGGCGATGCAAGCCACTGCTGTTCCCAATTTGTTCCTGGCGCCGTCGACGCTTGATCTGCTTGGCGTCGAGCTCGAGATCGCCAGCGCCAAGGATCGGGCGGCGCGCCTGAAGAAGGCGATCGACGAGCTGGTCGACGATCAGCGTTGCAGCGACCTGACCTATATCCTGATCGATTGCCCGCCTTCCCTCAGCCTGATCACCATCAACGCGATGACGGCGGCTGATGCGGTGCTGGTGCCGCTGCAATGCGAGTTCTTCGCGCTGGAAGGCCTGAGCCAGCTTCTGAAGACCGTCGAGCAGGTCCGTGCTGGCCTCAATCCGCGCCTGATCATCCAGGGCGTGGTGCTGACCATGTACGACCCGCGCAACAACCTCTCCGGCCAGGTCATGGCCGATGTCCGCCATTTTCTCGGCGATAAGGTCTACGAGACTGTGATTCCGCGCAATGTGCGGATCTCGGAGGCGCCGTCCTATGGCAAGCCGGCGCTGCTCTACGATCTGCGCTGCGCCGGGTCGCAGGCCTATCTGAAGCTGGCCTCGGAGGTGATCAAGCGCGAGCGCACGCTGCGCGCCGCCTGATCGGTACAAGAAGGTTCAAGAGGAATGGCAATGGTCGAGGAACAGGGGCGCTCGCGTCTTGGCCGGGGTCTGGCGGCGCTGATCGGCGATGTCGGCGAGGAGATTGGCGCGATCGAGCGGGCGCGTGGACAGCGCAAGGTTCCAGTCGAATTCCTGCGCCCGAATGCGCGCAACCCGCGCAAGGCGTTCGCGGAAGCCGAGCTTGAGGACCTCGCCGCCTCGGTGCGCGAGCGCGGCATCCTGCAACCGATCATCGTGCGTTCGATCCCGGGGATGATCGACGCCTATGAGATCATAGCCGGCGAGCGGCGCTGGCGGGCGGCGCAACGCGCCGAGCTGCATGATGTGCCGGTCATCCTGGTCGAGGCGAATGACCGCGAGGCGCTCGAGATCGCCATCGTCGAGAACGTCCAGCGGGCTGACCTCAACGCGATGGAAGAGGCCGCCGGCTATGAGCGGCTGATCGCCGAGTTCGACTACACGCAGAATGATCTCGCCAAGGTGATCGGCAAGAGCCGCTCGCATGTCGCCAACACGCTGCGCCTGAGCAAGCTGCCGGAGCCGGTCAAGCGCATGGTTGGAGAGGGCGCGGTCTCGGCCGGCCATGCTCGCGCCCTGCTCGCTGTTTCGGATCCGGAACAGGTTGCCAAGCGCATTGTCGAGCAAGGGCTTACGGTTCGCGATATCGAGCGGCTCGGCCAGGATGAGGCCCGCAGCGAGAACAAGCCGGTGCGTGCGGCCGCCACTCCCAAATCGGAGAAGGATCCGGACACGCGCGCGGTCGAGAAGGCGCTCGAAGAAGCGCTCGGCCTTAGCGTCTCGATCCAGCATCGCGCGAATGGCGCCGGCGACATGCGGATCAGCTACAAGACGCTGGAGCAGCTCGACGCGCTCTGCCGGCGGCTGAAGGCCTGATCAACGACCCCTGCCGCCCATCCGGCTGAGGGTCCAGAGCGCACGGGCGGCGATCGGCTTGGCCATTTCGCCGTCACGGCGCACGGCCAGCATTGCCGTTCCCAGGATCGTCACGGCATCGCGCAATTTCGCGGCCGGCCAGGCGTTGAGAGCAGCTTCGGCCATGGCGATGCGCGGATAGGGCAGGCGCATCGCACCGACGGCCTCGCGCACAGGCTTGCCCCCATCGATCGCGAGCTTCGCCTTCAGCAGAGCAAGGGTGTGGCGCAAGACCGCGCCGAGCAAAACGCCCTGGTCGAGCCCTTCCCCGGCAAGCTTGGCGAGCGCGAGATCGAGGCTTGGCAGGCGGCCGGCGAAGACGGCGTCGACCACGCCGGCCTGCTCGCGCTGGGCGGTGTCGCCGACCACTGCCTCGACATGGGCAGCCGTCAGGGCGGTGTCGCTGCCGGCATAGAGGATCAGCTTGTCGATCTCCTGACGCGAGGTCTGGCGGTCACCGCCGAGCAGGCTGGTCAGAAGGTCGCGCGTGGCTCGGTCGATGCTCTTGCCGGCGGCCCGCGCCATCTCGTCGACGATGGTGCTAAGATCGCGCGCGGCATCGCCATAGCAGGGCACTGCGAGTGCCGATCTGGCGCGCTCGCAGGCGGTGCGGAGCGGATTCGATTTCTGCAGATCGCCAGCCTCGACGATGACGATCGCATCCTGCGATGGCGTCGCCAGCAAAGGTTCGACGGCCGCAACGAGCGGGCGCGAGGTCGGCGAGACGCGGATGGTGCGGCGGCCGCCGAACAGGCCGATCGTATTGGCCTCATCGACCAGCTTCAACGGATCGGAGGCGACGTCGTCACCGTCCATGCGGATCAACTGGAAGGCGTCATGCGGGTCGTCGACGCAGCTGCGGGCAAGCGCGGCTGCCCGCTCGGAGATCAGCCCGGCATCGGGGCCGTAGAACAGGAACAGGCGCCAGGCGGGATCGGGTCGTGCGAGCGCACGATCCGCCTCATGCGCCTTGATCATCGCCATCGCTGATGGCCTCAGCCGGCGACGAGCGCAGCGGCGACGCGGGCCTTGATGAGCTGGGCCAGGTTCTTGGCGGCGCGCAGCTGCGCATCGCGCGCGGCGCGCAGCGAGGCGAAGCGCTGCTGCGAGCGCTCGTAGGGCGCGCGGACGACACTCTGGCCGGAGGCGACGACCTCGTTCGTGCCGGCGCGGGTGAGCTGCCAATCGGCGGTTGCGACCAGGACGGCCGAATCGGCGCGGCCATTCGCGTAGTCGACCGTGATCACCTCGAGCGATTCCCGGGTCGTGGCCTCGAGCTTCAGGATCTTCTGGCGATCGGGCGCACCGCCGCCATCGAACTCAAAAACGAGCTCGTTGCGCAGGTAGTGGCCGACCAGTCCCTTGATCTCCGGGACCTCGATCCCGAGCATGGCATTGCGAACATTGCCGCCGACCTTGCTGACCGTGCCTTCGCCGTAGAGCGGCTGGAAGCAGCCGCCAGCGAGCGCGGCGAGGCCGAGGGCAGCTGCGAGCGCCAATGGACGACGGCGCGTCATGGTGCCGGTCTCAGACGACGACATTCACGATCCTCCCCGGCACCACGATCACCTTGCGGATCGGCCGGTTCTCCAGAGCCTTTGCGACAGCCTCTGAGGCGCGCACGATCGCCTCGACCGCCACCGTATCGGCATCGGCAGGCACCGTCACCTCTGCCCGCTTCTTGCCGTTGACCTGTACCGGCAGGATCTTGCTGTCATCCTGTAACAAATCCGTTTCGGTCTGCGGCCATTCGGCTTCGCCGGCGAGGCCCGGAAGCGTCAGTGCCTGCCAGCATTCCTCGGCGAGATGCGGCATCATCGGCGCGACAAGCTGCGTGGCGATCATGGCGGATTCATGCAGCGCGAAGGCCAGGTCGGCCGGGATATCGGCCGATTCGGCGGCAGCGTCGAGCGCTTTGCCGATGGCGTTGGTCAGCGTGTAGACATGGGCGATGCAGCGGTTGAAGGCGAGCCGCTCGATATCGGCGCCGACAGCATGCAGCGCGCGGTGGCTCGCCTTGCGCAGGGCCAGCGCGCCTTCAGAGAACGTGGCCGGGCGCGCCGGCGCGCCGGCGATGCGCTCGCCGATCTCGGCGACGAGGCGCCAGAGCCGCTGGACGAAGCGGGCGGCACCTTGTACGCCCTCATCGCTCCAGATCACGTCGCGATCCGGCGGCGAATCGGAGAGCATGAACCAGCGGGCGGTGTCGGCGCCGTAGGAGGCGATGATGTCGTCGGGGTCGACGACATTCTTCTTCGACTTCGACATCTTCTCAATCGAGCCGATCTCGATCGGCGCGCCGGTCTCGACGTCGAAGCCGCGGCGCTCATTGCCGACAGTCTCGATCCGGACATTGCCGGGCTCGACCCAGGCGCCGTCCTCAGCTCGGTAGGTCTCATGCACGACCATGCCCTGCGTGAACATGCCGTCGAAGGGCTCGTCCAGCCCGGTATGGCCGGTCGCCTTCATCGCGCGGGTGAAGAAGCGCGAGTAGAGCAAATGCAGGATCGCGTGCTCGACACCGCCGATATACTGGTCGACCGGCAGGAAGCGGTCGACGGCCTTGCGGTCGGTCGGGCTGTCGGTGCGCCAGGGATCGGTGAAGCGGGCGAAATACCAGGACGAATCGACGAAGGTGTCCATGGTGTCGGTTTCGCGCCGGGCCTTGCCGCCGCATTGCGGGCAGGCGACGTGCTTCCAGCTCGGATGATGGTCGAGCGGGTTGCCGGGCCTGTCGAAGGAGACGTCGTCCGGCAGCTTGACCGGCAGATCCTGCTCCGGCACCGGCACAACGCCGCAGCTCTCGCAATGGACGATCGGGATCGGGCAGCCCCAATAGCGCTGGCGCGAAATGCCCCAGTCGCGCAGGCGGAAATTGACCTTGCGCTGGGCGACCGGTCGGTTGCCGAGGGTCTCGGCTTCCAGGCGCCTGGCGACCTCTTCTTTCGCCTCCGGAATGGTCATGCCGTCAAGGAAGCGCGAATTGATCATCCGGCCATCGTCGACATAAGCGGTGTCGGTGACGACGAAGCTCGTCGGATCGGTGCCCTCCGGGCAGACGACCGGGGTGTTTCCGAGGCCGTATTTGTTGACGAAGTCGAGGTCGCGCTGATCATGCGCCGGGCAGCCGAAGATCGCGCCCGTGCCGTACTCCATCAGGATGAAGTTCGCGACGTAGACCGGCAAAGTCCATGTGGGATCAAAGGGATGGGCGGCACGCAGGCCGGTGTCGAAGCCCTGTTTCTCGGCCTTGTCGATGTTCTCCTGGGCTGTGCCGGTCTTCTTGCACTCGGCGATGAAGTCCTGCAGCGCCGGATTCGTTTCGGAGGCGGCTTTTGCCAGCGGATGATCCGGGGCGACGGCCAGGAACTTCGCGCCGAACAGCGTGTCGGGGCGGGTCGTGTAGACCTCGATCTCGTTCTGCTCCAGGGCGTTCGATTCGAGGGCGAAACGAACCAGCAGCCCTTCCGAGCGGCCGATCCAGTTCTTCTGCATCAGCCGGACCTTGTCGGGCCAGCGGGTCAGCCCCTCCAGCGCGTCGTTCAGCTCCTGGCCGAAGGCGGTGATCCTGAAGAACCACTGCGTCAGCTCGCGCAGCTCGACCGGTGCGCCCGAGCGCCAGCCGCGGCCGTCGATGACCTGCTCATTGGCGAGCACGGTCTCGTCGACCGGGTCCCAGTTGACCTTGGCGGTCTTGCGGTCGACCAGCCCGGCCTTCAGGAAGTCGAGGAAGAGCTTCTGCTGGTGCTTGTAATAGCTGGGGTCGCAGGTCGCGAGTTCGCGGCTCCAGTCGAGCGACAGGCCCATCGACTGCAACTGGCCGCGCATGGTCGCGATGTTGGCGTAGGTCCAGTCGCGTGGATGGACCTTGTTGGCCTTGGCGGCGTTCTCCGCCGGCAGGCCGAAAGCGTCCCAACCCATCGGGTGCAGCACCGAAAAACCCTTGGCGCGCTTGTAGCGCGCGACGACGTCGCCCATCGCATAATTACGGACATGGCCCATATGGATGCGCCCCGACGGATAGGGGAACATCTCGAGCACGTAGTAGGGCGGCCGGGTATCGTCGTTGCGGGTCTCGAAGAGCTTGCGCTCATCCCAGACCTTGCGCCATTTCGGCTCGGCTTCCTTCGGATTGTAGCGTTCGACGGCCATGCTGATCGTGTCGTTCTTGCGTGAGCGGACTGGGCCGGACTAGGACACCATCGCAGCCCCCGGGTCAATGTTCGGAACGGCTTGGCGGGCGCGCACGAGACGAGGACGAGTCGAAATGACGGATGTCGTGGCAAGGCTTCAGGAAACGCGGGACGCGATCACTCGTGCCGCGCGTGATTTCGGCCGCAAGCCGGACACGGTGACGCTGGTCGCGGTGTCCAAGACCAAGCCGGCGGAGATGATCGTGCCGGTGCTGGATGCCGGGCAGATCGACTTCGGCGAGAACTATGTCCAGGAGGCCAAGGAGAAGTGGCCGGCGCTGCGCGAGCGCTTCCCGCGGGCCAGGCTGCACATGATCGGGCCGCTGCAGTCGAACAAGGCGCGTGATGCGGTGGCGCTGTTCGACGTGATCCAGTCGCTCGACCGCGAGAGTCTCGCCAAGGAGTTGGCGCGCGAGATCGAGCGCGCCGGCAAGGCGCCGGGGCTGATCGTGCAGGTCAATACCGGCGCCGAACCGCAGAAGGGCGGCGTGCTGCCTGGCGAGGCCGACGCTTTCCTGGAGCTGTGCCGGAGCCGCTACAGCCTGACGATCGCCGGGCTGATGTGCATTCCACCGGCCGAGGACCAGCCCTCCCCGCATTTCGCCCTGCTCGCCAAGATCGCCAAGCGCAATGGCCTGCCGATCCTGTCGATGGGCATGAGCGCCGATTATGAGGCGGCGATCCAGCTCGGCGCCACCCATGTCAGGGTCGGCAGCGCGATCTTTGGCGCGCGGGGCTGACGCTGCGAAGCCAACTGCCTAGATCGGCTGGCCGACATCGATGCGGTTGCCGTCCGGGTCCTCGAAGACGAAGGCGCGCAGGCCGTAATCCTGGTCGCGCAGGCCTTTGACGATGCGAAGCCCATGGGCGACGCAGAGCGCGTGGAAGGTCTCGACATTCTCGACCATGATATGGGCGATGTTGAAGGGTGCGGCCTTGTGGTCTTTCTGCAGGGTCAGGTGGATTTCGGCCTTGCCCTTCCTGAGGATCATGAAGCCGACCGGCTGGCCGTTCTCGAAGGTCTTGGTGAAGCCGAGCACGCCGACATAGAAGGCGCAGGCGCGCTCCATGTCCTTGACGGGGAACATCGCGGCGACGCGGCCGAAGCCGATCTCGGTCGAGGGTGAATCAGTCATGGCACAGTCTCTTGCTGGGAGTTGGCTTCGCTGAACGGGACGGTGCCCGCGCAGCCCAGCGCTCCTGAAATCATCGGCGAGACGGTGCTCAAGCCCAGTATCGCTGGTGTGAGCCGGGTTGCAAGCGGATTAGCGCACGACGATCGCGCAGCGCCGCGCCAGCCTGGGCAAGACCTTGCCGAAGATGTCGCCGGTGACGGCGACGCAGCCGGCCGTCGGGGTGAAGCCGGGCCGGGCGAGATGCCAGAAGATCGCGCTGCCATGACCGCGTTGGACCGGCGCGTCGTTCCAGCCGAGCTCCACGATAACGTCGTAGAGGTTGTCGGCGCGGGCGAGCCGCTCCTCGGCCTGGCCGGGCGGCCGATCGATCAGGCGGTTGTAGCGCCGGTCGTTCTGGTCGTCGCACCAGGCGTCGCGCGGCGTGATGGCGCGGACGGGGAGCAGGCTGGAAGGCCGTGGCAACCTGTCGGCACGGTAGAACACCCGGCGCAGCGGCAGCTTGGCCCGCGGCGTGCCGCCATCGCCTTCGCGCTTGGCGACGATGATGCCGGAGCGGCCGAGCGCACAGGGAAAGACTGCGGAGCCGGCGATCAGGAAGCCCTTCCGGCGATCGTGCACCGAGCGGACCACCACAAGCCGGGTCAGCCGCTGGCCGACCGCGTTGGCATCATCACGTTTTCTCACAGGCCATCCATCTTGCGTGATCTGCCGTCCGTTTGCGGCGGTCCAGCGCGCTTTCCGTTTGACCGGCTTGCGCGGGACAGTCAGAATCTGCGCTCAACTCAATATGTTGGAGCATGAGCTGTTCGCAAAGGTGGCTCCCACTTCTGCCGAACATGCTCTACTATTGCGCCAACGCAAACGGGCTGACTCGCCTTCATGTCTGCTACCCACCATATCCTGCTGGTCGATGACGACCAGACCTTGCGTGACGCGCTCGCCGAGCAGCTCGCGCTCTATGACGAATTCAAGGTCTCGTCGGCGCCGAACGCGACGGCGAGCCTGAAGGCCGTGCAGGCCGAGCGCATCGACCTCGTGGTCATGGATGTCGGCCTGCCCGACATGGATGGCCGCGAGGCGGTGAAGCTGATGCGCAAGAACGGCTTCAAGGGGCCGGTCGTGATGCTGACCGGGCAGGGCTCGGATGCGGACACCGTGCTCGGGCTGGAAGCCGGCGCCAACGACTATGTGGTGAAGCCGTTCAAGTTCGCCGTGCTGCTGGCGCGCATCCGCGCGCATTTGCGGCAATATGAGGCGAGCGAGGACGCCATTTTTCAGGTTGGTCCTTATACCTTCCACCCAGGCTCGAAGCTGCTGGTCAGCGCCAAGGGCTCGAAGACCAAGCTCACCGAGAAGGAGACGGCGATCCTGCGCTTCCTCTACCGCGCCGGCCGCAAGCCGATCGCGCGCGAGACGCTGCTGCAGGAGGTCTGGGGCTATAATTCGCAGGTCACGACGCACACGCTCGAGACTCATATCTACCGCCTGCGCCAGAAGATCGAGCCGGATCCCGCCAATGCGCGGCTGCTCGTCACCGATGCCGGCGGCTACCGGCTGAATCCGTAGCCTGAATGTCACTCAACGACGACATCGCCCTGCTGGCCCGTCAACCGCTGCTGGGCCTGATGGATCGCGATGCGCTCCGCCTCGTCGCCTTCGCCGCCGAGACAAGGTCGCTGCGTGCCGGCGATGTGCTGTTCCGGCGCGGCGAGGGCTCGGACGGGGCTTTCCTCATCATCTCCGGCGCTGTCGCCCTCAAGCGGGACGATGACGGCAAGCCGGCGGACGAGGTCGTCGGACCCGGCGCCCTGCTCGGCGAACTCGCGCTGTTCACGGCGCTGGAGCGGCCTGTGACGGCGATCGCACGCGAGCCGACACAAGTGATGCGCTTGGCCCGCAGCGTGATGCGCCGAGTTTTGGGCGAATCACCTGATTCGGCGCAGGCGATCGCTGCTGCGGTCGCAGAGCGCCTGCTCGAGTTCAACAGCGAGCTTGCCGCGGTCGGGACGGCGCTCAGGGCGATCGATCTGCGCTGACGCTCGCCGTCATTGCGAGGAGCGTCAGCGACGAAGCAATCCAGGGGCGGCAGGGCAAAGCGGCAAGTCCTTCCTGGATTGCTTCGCCGCGCTCGCAATGACGAGACCGTTCACAGCTGCAACTGCACCGTCACCGGGACATGGTCTGACGGCCGCTCCCAGCCACGGGCCTCACTGAGGAAAGTGAGGTCGCGCAAGGTCGGCTTCAGCGCGTCCGACAGCCAGATGTGGTCAAGCCGCCGGCCGCGGTTCGAGGCCTGCCAGTCGGCGGCGCGATAGCTCCACCAGCTGTAGAGCTTCTCGGGCTCCGGCCGGAGCGTGCGGGCGGCGTCGGTCCAGCCGAGCTCGCTGCGCAGCTTCTCCAGCGTCGAAGTCTCGATCGGGGTGTGGCTGACGACGTCGAGCAATTGCTTGTGGCTCCAGACGTCGTGCTCGTAAGGGGCGATGTTGAGATCGCCGACGAGAATGCTCGGCCGCCCAGCCGGGTTGCGGGCGACGCCCCAGGCGCCGATGGCGTCGAGGAACTGCAGCTTGTGGGCGAATTTCGGGTTGGCCTCCGGATCGGCAATGTCGCCGCCGGCCGGGATGTAGAAGTTATGGATGGCGATGCCGGCAGCCGCGCCGGCGCCCTGGTCGAGCACCACGGTCATGTGGCGGGCGTCGTTGCGCTCGCACATCGCCATCGCCTCCTTCTCCTGGAAGGGCAGCTTGGAGACGATGGCGACGCCGTTATAGCCCTTGTTGCCGATGAAGGCCTGATGGACATAGCCGGCCTCGCTGAAGGCCTTGGCCGGGAACTGCTCGTCCGGCGTCTTGGTCTCCTGCAGGCAGAGAACGTCAGGCTGGTGAGTCCCGAGGAACTGCGTGACCATGCCGATGCGCAGGCGCACCGAGTTGATGTTCCAGGTGGTGACGGAGATCTGCACGAAAGGGGAATCCGGCCGAGAGGGAAGCCGGAAACTGGGTCGTCACATCAAGAAAAGCAAGCGCCGCGGTAGCCGCCCGTCATTGCGAGGAGCGAAGCGCCGAAGCAATCCAGAAGGGTGCAGGGCGCTGCCGCCCCTGGATTGCTTCGCGGAGCCAGTCCTCGGGCTTGCCAAAGGCAAGACCCGGGGGCTCGCAATGACGAAACTCAGAGCACGCGCTGGTAGTCGATCACGAAGTTCTTCTGGTCGGGCCGGCGCTGGGTGTCGAGATTGTAGAGCGAGACCGAGGTCTCGTAGCCCTGCGGGTCGATCACCACCCACTGCCGAAGCTCATTGGCGGTGAGGTCGAAGTTCAGCGTGATCTTCGAGGTCCCGCCCAGCGTCGAGCGATCCTCAAGCTTCAACGACAGGATGTCGCCCTTGGTGCTGACGCCGGTGACGGTGGTGTCGCGCTCCAGGCTGATCTGCTCCTTGAGCAGGAACTTCAGCGGGGTCTGGCCGATCGAATAGAGGTCCTGGGTCGCGAGCTTGCGGTCGCGGATCGCGACCGAGGTGCCGTCGGCGACGACTTCCATTGTTACGGGCGGACGGTATTCGAAGCGCATCTTGCCAGGGCGCAGGACATAGAGCTTGCCCTCGAAGCGGCGGCCATCTGCGGCGAACTGGATGAAGTCGCCCTGCAGCGTCGAGAAGCCGTTGAAATAGGTGTTCAACCGCTCGACCGCCTCGGCCTTCGACAGTGGTGCGCTCGGGCGGGACGACTTGGCGGCCGTTGCCGCGCGCGGCTCGTTATTGGCGGTGACGACAGGCGCGGGGGCCTGGGCCGTCGGGGCAGCAGTCGTAGCCGTGGCCTGAACCGCGTCGGTGCGCGGCATGCCGAGGCCCGCCGGACGGATCGGCGGGAGCGGAATCGCGCGCTGGGCCGGGCGCGGAGCAGCAGCCGGTTGGCCGCTGGGCTTGATATCGAGTGGTTGGGCCGAGACCTGGCCCGCGGCCAGCGCAAGCGCCAGGGCGGCGGCTGCGACGGCTGGCATGGGCGAGAGATTGGTCATGGGGCTCCGATGTCCGGTTGGCGGCCTTCTGGCGGAATATCGTGCCGCCCAGGCGGGTCGGCAAGGGTTCAACGCGTCAGTTCGCGATGAGGTTGCACCGGGCTGATGGCATTTTCAGGACCGGTTTCGCGCCATTCGGCCGCACCGGCCCTCTCAATCCTCGTCTTCTCGTGCCCTACCGGTCTCGACGAGGATCTCGCGTTTGCCGGCGTGGTTGGCGGGGCCGACGATGCCTTCGTTCTCCATCCGCTCCATGATCGAGGCGGCGCGGTTGTAGCCGATCTGCAGTCGGCGCTGGATGTAGGAGGTCGAGGCCTTCTTGTCGCGCAGCACCACCGCCACCGCCTGCTCATAGGGGTCGTCGCTCTCGGACTGGCCCATGCCGGTCTTGTCGAAGA
>DASYHC010000044.1:0-77323 GCA_035998995.1 Allobosea sp. | reverse complement strand
CGGCACCGGGCTCGGCCGGATCATCGACGACATGGTCGAGCCGATCTCGATCCCCTTCGACGAGATTCCGGGCTTCCCGCAAGGGGCTGTGTCGGGTCATGCCAAGCGGCTGAGCTATGGCAAGCTGCATGGCAGGAAGGTGCTGGTCTTCGAAGGGCGCGCGCATTTCTACGAGACCGGCGACCCCGCCATCATGCGCGTGCCGCTCGGCATGCTCGCCGCCTTCGGCTCGCCGCCGCTGATCCTGACCAACGCCGCCGGCTCGCTGCGGCCGGACCTCAGGCCCGGCAGCCTCGCCTTGATCACCGACCACATCAATTTCAACGGCCCCAACCCACTGCTCGGCGATACCGGCGACGGCCGCTTCGTGCCGATGATCGACGCCTATGACCCGCATTTGCGCGCCCGCCTGAAGAAGGCGGCAGCCAGCAGCGGCGCCAATCTCGGCGAAGGCGTCTACATGTGGTTCTCAGGGCCGAGCTTCGAGACGCCGGCCGAGATCAAGATGGCCAAGACGCTCGGCGCCGACCTCGTGGGCATGTCGACCGTGCCGGAGGTGATCCTGGCGCGGCGCTATGGCTTGCGCGTCGCCGGCATCTCGATCGTCACCAATATGGGCGCCGGCATCCTCGGCGGCGCGCCAAGCCATGGTGAGACGCGCGACGTCGCGGCGACCGCGACCACGGCGCTGCGGCGCGTGCTGCGCGCCTTCCTGAGCGAGCTCTGACCATGTCGGACGCCGATCTCGCTTTGCGCGCCTTGCGCCTGCTCGATCTGACCGATCTCTCGGATCAGGCCAGCGAGACGGGCACGCTGCAGCTCTGTGCGCGGGCCGTCGCGGCGCCCGGCCCGGTCGCGGCGATCTGCATCTGGCCGCAATTCATCAAGCTGGCGCGCCAGACGCTGAAAGCCTCGCCGGTGAGGATCGCGACCGTGGTCAACTTTCCGGCCGGCAACAGTAATTGCAACCTGATCGGCAGCGACATCACCGAGGCGATCGCCGATGGCGCCGACGAGATCGATCTGGTGCTGCCCTGGCGCGCCTTCCTCGCCGGCGATGCCGAGATCGCCCGCGAAATGGTCGCCGAAGCCCGCGGCAGCTGTGGCGACAAGACGCTGAAAGTCATTCTCGAAACCGGCGAATACCCGGATCAGGACGCGGTGCGCGCAGCATCCCATCTCGCCATTGCGGCCGGCGCCGATTTCATCAAGACCTCGACCGGCAAGACCACGACCTCCGCCACCCCAGGCGCCGCCCGCACCATGCTGGAAGCGATCAAGGCCTCGGGCAAGCCGGTCGGGCTCAAGCCTTCCGGCGGGCTGCGAACGCTTGGCGACGCAAAGAGCTATCTCGACCTTGCCGACGAGATCATGGGGCCGGGCTGGGCGACGCCAAAGACCTTCCGCTTCGGCGCCAGTGGGCTCTATGGCGTGCTCGCCGACATCATCGCCGGCACCACCCCGCCCGAACGGACCGACGGAGCCTATTGATGCGCCTGCCGCAGGAGATCATCGCCGCCAAGCGCGACGGCGAGCGCCTGAGCGCCCAGGACATCCGCCAGATGATCGCGGGGCTGACCGATGGCGCGGTCAGCGAGGGCCAGGCGGCGGCCTTCGCGATGGCGATCTTCTTCCGCGACATGGACGCCGAGGAGCGCGTCGCGCTGACGCTGGCCATGCGCGATTCCGGCACGGTGCTGGACTGGCGCGACCTGCCGGGCCCGGCGCTCGACAAGCACTCGACCGGCGGCGTCGGCGATACCGTCTCGCTGCCGCTCGCAGCGGCGGTCGCGGCCTGCGGCGGCTATGTCCCGATGATCTCGGGCCGCGGCCTCGGCCATACCGGCGGCACGCTCGACAAACTCGACGCCGTGCCGGGCTATGTCACCCAGCCCGGCATCGACCTCTTTCGCCATGTCGTGCGCGAGGTCGGCTGCGCCATCATCGGCCAGACCGCCGATCTCGCGCCTGCCGACAAGCGCCTCTATGCGATCCGGGACGTGACCGGCACGGTCGAATCGATCCCGCTGATCACCGCCTCGATCCTGTCGAAGAAGCTCGCGGCGGGCCTGCATGGCCTCGCCATGGACGTGAAGTTCGGCTCCGGCGCCTTCATGCGCGATTTCGACAAGGCCGAGGCGCTGGCGCAAAGCCTCTCGGATGTCGGCAACGGCGCCGGCCTGCCGACGCGGGCGCTGCTCACCGATATGAGCGAGCCACTCGCCTCCGCCGCCGGCAATGCGCTCGAGGTCGCCTATGCGCTCGACCATCTGACCGGCCGGCGGCGCGAGCCGCGCTTCCACGAGGTCACGGTCGCGCTCTCTGCCGAGATGCTGCTCCTCGGCCGGCTGGCGGCGACGCGCGAGGAAGCGGTCGCCAGGATCGAGGACGCCTTCGCCAGCGGCGCGGCGGCGGAGCGCTTCATCCACATGATCGCAGCGCTCGGCGGCCCGGCCGACCTGCTGGAGCATCCCGAGCGGCACTTTCCCCGAGCGCCGATCGTCCGCCCGGCCTTCTCCGACCGGCCCGGCCTGGTCGAGGCGATCGATACGCGCGGCGTCGGCCTCGCCGTGGTCGCGCTCGGTGGCGGGCGCACGCGCCCGCAGGACGAGATCGACCATGCCGTCGGGATCACCGAGCTCGCCGGCCTCGGCGACCGGGTCGGCCCCGACCGGCCGCTCGGCATCATCCATGCCCGCAGCGAGGCCGGCTTCGATGCCGCCCGCATCCGCCTGAAGAGCGCCTATCGCCGCGGCGAGAGCGCTGTTACGCGTGGGCCGCTGATCATCCCTGCTTAGGAAGGCATTCGCCCATGAGTCTGCTTCTGGCGATCACCGGCTGGCATGTCGAGAGCTGGCGCGAGCGCTTCGCGGCGCTGCTGCCGGACTTGCCGATCGTCACGCTCGGCGAGCCCTTCGACCGGCGCGCCGTGCATTATGTCGCGAGCTGGAAGCATCCGGAGGGAAGCCTCGCCGGCCTGCCCAATCTCGCCGCGATCTTCTCGCTCGGCGCCGGCGTCGATCACCTCTTCACCGACAGCCGGCTGCCGCAGGCGCCGATCGCCCGGGTGATCGATCCCGACCTGACGACGCGGATGAGCGAATATGTCGTCATGCACTGCCTGATGCAGCTGCGCCAGCAGCGCCGCTATGAGCGCCAGCAGCGCGAGAAGCTCTGGGACGACGATCGCAATCAGCCGGCCGCGCGCGAGGTCCGCGTCGGCGTCATGGGGCTGGGCGAGCTCGGCCAGGACGCGGCGCGCAAGTTGCAGGTGATCGGCTTCGACGTCGCCGGCTGGAGCCGCTCGCCGAAGACGATCGAGGGGCTCACCACCTTCTCCGGCGAAGACGGTCTCGCCGCCTTTCTCGCCCGCACCGACATCCTCGTCGTCCTGCTGCCGCATACGCCGGAAACGGAAGGCATCCTGAACCGTCCGCTGCTGGCGAAGCTGGCCCGCGATGGCCGACTAGGCGGGCCGGCGCTGATCAATGCCGGCCGCGGGAAGTTGCAGATCGAGGCGGACATTCTCGCAGCGCTCGACGCGGGCGAGCTCCGGGAAGCGGTGCTCGACGTGTTCCAGACCGAGCCGCTGCCGCAGGAGTCGCGGCTCTGGACTCATCCAGCCGTGACGGTGACACCGCACAATTCGGCCATGTCGGCGCCCGAGACCGTCGCCGACCAGATCGCGGCGCAGATCCGGCGGCTGGAAGCCGGTGGCGAATTGCAGAACGTCGTCGATCCCAGCCGCGGCTATTGAGCCGATAGCCGCCGGATCGCAGTGATCGGCCCGCCATTGCGGGCGAGGATGCGGTCGCGCGCCGGGCGCAGCGGCTCGCTGATCACGCTCATGGTGAAGGCGGTGGCGTGCAACAACCTGTCGGCATCGGTCATGATGCCGACATGGCCCTTCCAGAAGACGAGATCGCCGCGGCGCAGGCCATCTAGCCCGTCGTCAAAGGCGACGGCCTCGCCAAGCCCCTGCTCCTGCATGTCGGAATCGCGCGGCGCGGCCACGCCGGCGGCGACCAGCGAAAGCTGGACCAGGGCCGAGCAGTCGAGGCCGAGGCTGGTCTTGCCGCCCCAGAAATAGGGAACGTTGAGGAAGCGTTCGGCGACCGCGACGAAATCCAGCTCGTGCTGGTCGCGCGGATGGAGATGCTGCTTGAAGATATGGCCGCCATGCGCGGTCGTGAAGAAATCGCCGCTCTCGCCGGTGACCGACACCCCCGCATTAAGCGACAGCGCCTCCAGCGGCGGCAATTTGATGGACGGGCCGGGGTAGACGAAGGTCCTGAGCGCGCTGACGCGATGCGTCGGAGCCGGCGCATCGCCGGCGAGGCAATCCTCGGGCAGGTAGCCGACATAGGAATCGCCGACGAGCTGGCCCCAGGCCCAGCCCTCATGCTGCTCATAGACCCTGACCGCCTCGCCGGAAAGCGCCTCGGTGTCGAGCGGCGCATCCGGCCGGGGCTCGCGCCGCAACGGTGCCGACGGCGTCACCACCCGCATCGGGATCGGATCGGCGAAGGCGAGCGCCTCGACCTTGCCGTCGAGATGACGGGCGGCAAGGTCCGGGCGGGCGGGGGTGAGGCGGCGGTCGAGATTCGTGCTCATGGCGGCACTGTAACCCTGTCCGGTTAACGGGCGAAGCGCTCAGGCCGGACCGAGCTCGCGCGCGCGCGCCGTGACGAGATCGGCCAGGTGCTCGACCGCCAGGGCGCCCGCGACCGTCCGCTGGATGACGACATTGCGCTTGTCGAACTCGTCGCGCTTGCGGCTGACGAGACCGAGCTTGCCCATGCTGTCGAGGGCGCGGGTGATCACCGGCTTGGTGACGCCAAGCCGAGCCGCGAGGCCGCGCACAGTGTGCGGCGGTAGCTCCAGATAGATCGTCAGGAGGATCGCTATCTGGCGCACCGAGAGATCGGGCTGGGTATCGCGCACCAGGTCGAGATGCACCTCGCGCCAGAGCCTGAGCGCCTGCGTCGGCTTGATCTCCAGCACCATGCCGTCCCCGGATCGTTACGGGGCCGTATCATTATCGCACACTGTACCGCACGCAACCGGAGTCGCGGGGCAGGCTTAACGGGCACCGTAAAGCTGCTTCGCCAGCGCATAGGTCAGCCGCGCCGCCTGGCATTCGCCGCCTTCGGGACGGCCTGGCTTGGTCGAGGGGTTCCAGCCATAGATGTCGAAATGGGCGTAGGAACGACTCTTTTCGACAAAGCGATTGAGGAATAGCGCAGCCGTCACCGAACCGGCGAAGGCGCCGCCGGAGACATTGTTGAGGTCGGCGATCTTGGAGTCGAGCATGCCGTCATAGGGCGGCCAGAGCGGCATGCGCCAGACCGGATCGTTGACCGCGGCGCTGAGGCGAGCGATCTCGGCGGCGAGGCCGTCGTCATGGGTGTAGAAGGGCGGCAGATCGGGCCCGAGCGCGACGCGGGCGGCGCCGGTCAGCGTGGCGAAATCGACCAGCAGTTCGGGCGCCTCCTCATCGGCGAGCGCCAGCGCATCGGCGAGAATGAGCCGCCCCTCCGCATCGGTGTTGCCGATCTCGACGGTCAGCCCCTTCCGGCTCTGCAGGACGTCTCCGGGACGGAAGGAGGAACCGGAGACGGCGTTCTCGACCGCCGGCACGAGCAGGCGCAGGCGAACCTTCAGCTTTGCCTGCATGATCATGCGCGCCGCGGCGATCGCCGCCGCCGCGCCGCCCATGTCCTTCTTCATCAGGAGCATGCCGGCATCGGTCTTGAGGTTGAGCCCGCCGGTGTCGAAGGCGACTCCCTTGCCGACCAGAGTCAGCTTCGGGTCGCCTTCCTGGCCCCAGCGCAAGTCGATCAATCGCGGTGCCCGAGGCGAGGCCCGGCCGACGGCATGGATCATCGGGAAGTTGGCGGTGACAAGGTCGTCGCCGATGGTGCTGGCAACCTCGGCCCCACAGGTTTCGCCAAGCACCCGCACCGCGGCCTCGATCTCAGCCGGTCCCAGGTCGGCGGCGGAGGTGTTGACGAGATCGCGCGCCAGCGCGCACGCCTCAGCGAGATTGCTCAGTTCCTCGCCGTCGACGCCCGCGGGCAGGACGAGCCGCGCCGCAGCCGGCTTGGGCTTGCGGTAGCGCTCGAACCGATAGGCGGTGAGCAGCCAGCCCAGCGCGGCAAGGCCGGCATCGCCGATATCACCCGCGAGAGCATAGTCGCCCGCAGGCAAGGTCAGGGCGAGGCGACCCGGTGCGAACGGGTCACGGCGGCGTGGGCCGGCCGGCTCGACGCCGAGCAACACTGCAGCGAGCGAGCCGGCCGCGTCCGGAAGCAGGACATGCTGGCCGGGCCGTGCTGCAAAGCCTTGCGCCAGCGCGAAGCTGCGCGGCAAGGCCGCAAGGCCGTCACGCAGGGCCGGCCAATCGGCCTTGGCGACGCAATGGACGGGAATGGCCGACGTTCCGGCTGGCAGCAGCAAAGAGTGCACGATCGACGAACCCTAGATGGCGGCAACTTCGGCGCAGCATGCGATGCCGGCGCCGATCCGCCCCGATTAACAGTCCGTTAGGGTTAACGTTTTATCACCAAGGACAACAGCTTTCCCGTACCGGCGAGGCAAACCGGCCCATGTCTATCCGTCTTCGCGCATCCCGTTTCGGCCATCTCGCCGCGGCCTCGGCCCTTTGCCTCGCGCTCGGCGCCTGCCAGATGCGCGGCGGCCCCGGCGACGTCACCGGCTCGATCGGGGCAAGGCAGACACAGCCGCGCACCGAGGCGCAGTGGCGCGGCGAGGAAGCGGACTGGGCCAGGCGCTATGAGGCGAACCAGAGGGACCGCAACGCCGCCTTCTTCTATGCGCGGGCACTGCGCGCGCTCGACAAGAACGCCCAGGCGCTCGCCATCCTGGAAGGCGCGGTGATCATCCATACCGACGATAGCGAACTGCTCGGCGCCTATGGCCGCTCCCTTGCCGATAATGGTCGCCTGAAGCAGGCCGACGACGTGCTCGGCCGCGCTCATACGCCGGAGAAGCCGGATTGGCGGATACTCTCGGCGCAAGGCACCGTCGCCGACCAACTCGGCGAGCACGACCGCGCCCAGCAACTCTACGCGGCGGCGCTGAGGCTGGTGCCGAACGAACCGACGGTGATGTCCAATCTCGGCCTGTCGCTCGCTCTGTCGAAGCGCCTGCCCGAAGCTGAACGCGTGCTGCGCGAAGCGGCAGCCGCGCCTGCCGCCGATGCCAGGGTGCGCCAGAACCTCGTCCTGGTGCTCGGCCTGCAGGGACGGTTCCAGGACGCCGAGCAGATCGCCCGCCAGGACATGAGCCCGGCCGAAGCCTCTACGACCATCGCCTATCTGCGCCGTTCAGTCAGCCAGCCGAACAGCTGGGAGATGCTGCGCGGCGGCAAGGCCAAGCCGGCAGCGCGCACGGCAGCACCGGCCTAGAGGCCGCTGGAGGCCGACAAGCAGGCTGACGCCGGCTGACCCGGCTCCAGCTGGGCCGAGCGTACCGCAAGCTCTCTTTCTTCTCTCTGCCTTGTTCAGGCCCGCTTACATGCGGGAGAAGACCTTGAGAACCGCCGGCGTCATGATCACCACGAACAGCACCGGCAGGAAGAACAGGATCATCGGCACGGTCAGCTTCGGCGGCAGGGCCGCCGCCTTCTTCTCGGCCTCGTTCATCCGCTGATCGCGGCTTTCCTGCGCGAGTGTGCGCAGGGCGGTTCCCAGCGGCGTGCCGTAGCGTTCGGCCTGGATCAGCGCGGTGCAGACCGACTTCACCGATTCCAGACCGGTGCGCGCCGCGAGATTCTCATAGGCCTGGCGGCGTTCTGAAAGATAGGACAGCTCGGCCGTGCAGAGCGCGAACTCCTCGGCCAGCGGCACTGACTGGCTGCCGATCTCGGTCGAGACCTTGCGGAAGGCGAGCTCGATCGACATGCCCGATTCGACGCAGATCAGCATCAGGTCGAGCGCATCCGGAAAGGCGCGGCGCATCGAGAGCTGGCGTTTGCTCGTCGCATTGGAGAGGTAGATTTCGGGCGCTTTGATGCCGAGATAGGCCGCGCCGAGAGCAAAACCAAGCTGCATGATCAGCGGCTTGCCGAAATTGTTGACCACCGTCAGATAAAACAAGGCGAACAAGAACAGACTGATCGGCGTGACCAATCTGAAGAACAGGAAGCCTACTTCGGCCTGCTGGCCACGGAACCCGGCGGTGGCGAGCTGCTTCTTGGCGTTTTCTGTACCGAGCCAGTCGCCGAGCTTGAACTGCTCGACGATGTTACGCATGAACGCCTTCGGCTCCTGGCGCAGCGAGACTTTCTCCTGCCGCGCCAGCCTGTCGCGTTCGCGTGCCCGGATCTTGTCGCGCTCGGTCGCGACATTCTTCATGCGCTTGCCCAGCGCATTGCCCTCCAGCAGCGGGGCGGCCACCGTCATGATCGTGATCGCCACGACGAGCCCGCCGACGAGGGCAAGCAGGAGCTTGATATCAGCGAGACTCTCGAACAGGAGCGCGGTCATGGCTGAGGCTCCTCAAATCTCGAAATTGATCATCTTGCGCATGACCAGCACGCCCATGGACATCCAGACGGCGCAACCGACGAGCGCCATACGCCCCGCATTGGTCGTCCAGAGCGGCTCCATGTAGGCAGGGCTCGTCAGATAGACCAAGCCTGCGACCGCAGGAGGCAGCGATCCGATGATGGCGGCCGAGGCTTTCGCCTCCATCGAAACCGCCTTGATCTTGTCGCGCATCTTGCGGCGCTCGCGGATGACGCGCGACAGATTCGCCAGGGTCTCGGCGAGGTTGCCGCCGGTCTTCTGCTGGATCGCCAGGACGATGCCAAAGAAATTGGTCTCGGCGCAAGGCATGCGTTCGGACATTTTGGCCGCCGCGTCGGTCAGCGACATGCCGAGCGTCTGCGCCTCGACGATCAGCCGGAACTCAGTCTTGACCGGCTCCTGGGCTTCATTGGCGATGATGCGCACGCAGTCGTTCAGCGGCAAACCCGACTTGATACCGCGCACGACGACGTCGATCGCGTTCGGAAACTCGGTGACGAAGCGGTGCAGGCGCCTCTTGGCGAGGTAGGCTAGATACCAGCGCGGCACACCGAGAAGGCCGACGAGGAAACCGACTAGCACGACGATCAGATTCCCGGAGCTGACGAAAAGCGCCAAGGCCAGAAGCACTCCCGCGGCGGCTCCAAGCATCCACCAATGCTTGCGCGTCCAGGCCAGCCCGGCTTGCTCGATCCGGCTCTCGATCGTGAGCTTGTGGCGCGCCTTCTCGCGATTCTCAATATCCTTGAGACTTTGTGCGACCTGCCCACGCCGGGCCTGGCTCTGCGTCTCGCGGTCCGCGACGGCGCGCGTCGCTACGGGGGAGGCGAAATCCCGACGTCGTTGCTCGACCCGAGCCTGGCCACTGAGCCGGGGGTAGAACAATGCGTAGGCGATCCCGCCCGCCGAAATGGCGGCGAGAAGGGCTGCAGCGATCTGGCCGTAATCCATGACGTGCCTCCTGCCGGCCTCAGGCGTCGGCCGTGCCCTCGACCTCGAGCTGATCGAGGGCCGTGGCGAGCCTCTGCTCGTCGCCGAAATAGCGGGCGCGTTCCCAGAAGCGCGGCCGGCCGATGCCGGTCGAGCGATGGCGGCCGATCAGCCGGCCGTTCGGATCCTCGCCGAGCACATCGTAGAGCATCAGGTCCTGGGTGATGATCACGTCGCCCTCCATGCCCATCACCTCGGTGATGTGGGTGATGCGGCGCGAGCCGTCGCGCATGCGCTGCGCCTGGATGATCACGTCGACCGAGGAGCAGATCATCTCGCGCAAGGTCTTCGAGGGCAGGCTGAAGCCGCCCATGGTGATCATCGATTCGATACGGCTCAGACATTCGCGCGGTGTATTGGCGTGCAGCGTGCCCATCGAGCCGTCATGGCCGGTGTTCATCGCCTGGAGCAGGTCGAAGGCCTCGGGTCCGCGCACCTCGCCGACGATGATTCGCTCCGGCCGCATGCGCAGGCAGTTCTTGACGAGATCGCGCATCGTCACTGCGCCCGACCCTTCCAGATTGGGCGGGCGGGTTTCGAGACGAACCACATGCGGCTGCTGCAATTGCAGCTCGGCCGCGTCCTCGCAGGTGATTACGCGCTCATCGTGCTCGATATAATTCGTCAGGCAATTGAGCAGCGTCGTCTTGCCCGAACCGGTACCGCCGGAGATCACGATATTGCAGCGGACCCGCCCGATGATCTTCAGGATCTCAGCGCCGGGCGGCGAGATCGCGCCGAAACGCACGAGCTGGTCGAGCGTCAGCTTGTCCTTCTTGAACTTGCGGATCGTGAGGGCGGGGCCATCGATGGCGAGCGGCGGCGCGATCACGTTGACGCGCGAGCCGTCGGCGAGGCGTGCGTCGCAGATCGGCGAGGCTTCGTCGACGCGCCGCCCGACCTGGCTGACGATGCGCTGGCAGATGTTCATCAATTGCGCATTGTCACGAAAGCGGATGTTGGTGAGCTGAATCTTGCCGCCGGTCTCGATGAAGGTCCGGCTGGCCCCGTTGACCATGATGTCGGCGATGTCGTCGCGCGCCAGCAGCGGCTCCAGCGGTCCGTAGCCGAGCACGTCATTGCAGATGTCGTCGAGCAGCTCTTCCTGCTCGGAGATCGAGAGCACGACGTTCTTCAGCGAGATGATCTCGTTGATGATGTCGCGAATTTCCTCGCGAGCCGATTCGCCGTCGAGCTTGGCCAGCTGCGAGAGATCGATCGCTTCGATGAGAGCACCGAAGATCATGCTCTTCATCTGGTAGTATTCGTCGGATTTCGGCGCCTCCGCCGACACGGGCGGTGGGGGCGGCGTCTGACGGCGCGCCTCGGCGGCGGCCGGGCGCATCTCGACCGGACGCGCCGATGCGAGCGATGCTGCCAGCGGCTGTGTCGCCGGAGCCGGGGCAGTCGCGTGTCGCTTGCCGAACATGCTTCTAGGCCTTTCGACGCATCAACTTCGCGACGAGAGGCTCGAGCAGGCCGCGCTTGCCGCGCTTCTGCTCGCCGCGCCCGGTCAGGACGGTCGCGATCTGGACGAAAGCCTCCGCCGCCTTGCCGCCGGACTGGACCTCGGCGATCATCTGGCCGTTATTGGCCGCAGTGCCGAAGAGCTGGGCATCGAACGGGATCGAGCTCATCACTTCGATCCCGAGTGCCTTGGCGAACTCCCCGGCCTCGATCTCCGGCCGTTTGGGCAGCCCGATCTGGTTCAGGATCAGCCGCGGCATGGCATCGTTCGGCCGGGCCGTGCGCAGCAGGTCCACCAGGTTCTTGGCATTGCGCAGCGAAGCGAGCTCGGGAGCGGCGACGATCGCGACCTCGTCAGCGCCGACCAGCGCGCGCTTCGCCCAGCCGGACCAGAGATGCGGCACGTCCAGCACGATGCACGGGACGCTGCTGCGCAGCAGATCGAAGAGCAGATCGAACGCGTCCTCGCCGAGGTCGATGGTCCGGTCGAGCATAGCCGGAGCCGCCAGCAAAGAGAGGTTGTCGCTGCAGCGCGACAGAAGCCGGTCGAGCATGTTGGCGTCGAGCCGCTCCGGTGCGAAGACGGCATCGGCAATGCCCTGCGGCGGGTCTTGGTTGAAATCCAACCCAGCCGTGCCGAAGGCGATGTCGAGATCGGCGATCACCGTCGAAACGGCGAGATTGCGAGCGATCGCCCAGGCGACATTGTGCGCGACCGTTGAGGCGCCGACGCCGCCCTTGGCGCCGACGATGGCGATCGAGCGCCCGAGCGTCGCCGCGCCCGAGGCGGCGTAGAGCTCGGACAAGGTGCGCAACAGGTCGAGGATTCCGAACGGCGCGACCAGGTAATCGCTGACGCCGCGCCGGATCAGCTCGCGATAGAGCTGGATATCGTTGACATGGCCGATGACGACGACCTTGGTGCCGGGATCGCAGCTCTCGGCAAGCGCCTCGAGATTGGCGATCAGCGCTGATGGGTCGCTCACTGTCTCGAGCACGATCACGTTGGGCGTCGGCGCGCCCCGGAATGCTTCGACCGCGGCGGCCGGTCCGCCCATCTGGATGCGGGCCTGGACCTTGTCCATGCGCCGGTCGGTGGTCACCGCCTGCATGGAGTCGGCGACCTCCTGCGTCTCGCAGAAGGCCTGCAAGGTGACACGCGGCAGCGGGGCGATGATCTCCTCGCTGACCCCTTCCGCTTCGAAATCGGACGCGCCCGCCATCATTTGCCTCCGACCGTCGTACTGATCGCACTCTGCTCCTGGCGGTACTGCGTCGAGGGATCCTTGCCCTCGCGAATCTTCTTGATTGCCTCCATGCGCTTTTGCGTGTCCAGCCGGCCTTCGCTGCGCGCGCGCACCAGATCGAGCGGATCGGCGATCTGCGCCGCGAGGTTGGCCTGGGTGGCGCAACCGAAGTTCCAATAAGGTTCGTTCGTAGCGCTCGTCTTGTAGCTGGAAGCGCCGAGATCGGTCGGCCATTGCCCGCAGGAATGCGGCAGCCCGGCCTGGAGCGAGGCATAGGTCAGACGGATCGGCGAGGCGAGGCTGGGATCGGCGATCTGATAGGTCCTGACGGAAAGAGCCCCAGGCGAGACGCCGGCCCGGGCGAGCGAGCGGCGGATGCCGTCGAGCGTGTCATGGGTCGCAAGATCGCGCCCTGTCCCGGTCGGCACCTCGGCGACGAGCCCCCCCTTGCCGCTGCGGCGAAAATCCTCGCCAAAGCGGGCGACATCATCGGCCTGGCGCGGATCCAGTCCGCCACCGGATCGGCCGACAAAGACATCAAGCGAACGCGGCGCGTCGCGCAGCACGATCGGGTGCCGCTCGCGGGTGTCAATGGGAACGCCTGAGGTCGACAGATCGCCCTTGGCGCAGGCCCCGAGCAGGAGCGCAACGCCAAGCGCGGCGGGCAGCGCAGCCCGGCCTGACCGGTTCGGCTTGCTTGTTACGATCACGATCGCCATCCTCGTCGCGGCCTCGTCTTCAATCAGCGATGAAGCCGACGCGGCCCTTGTAGGCCTGCGGAATCGGCCCGCCGCTCGTCGACCCGTAGATCTTGTTCAGCCGCCCCATCAGGATCGTCTGGGCGTCATGCGCCTCGACGAAGCCGTCATCGGGCCGCTGCAGGCCGTTCGGGCCGACCGGCTTCACGATGTAGGGCGTCACCGAGATCATCAGCTCGGTCTCGTCGCGCTGATAATCGCGCGAGCGGAACATCGCGCCGATGATCGGGATGTTCATCAGCGCCGGCAGGCCGTTGATCGCCTGGCGCGAGACGCGCTGGATCAGGCCGGCGGTGGCCAGCGTGCCGCCGGAAGGCAACTCGACCGTGGTATCGGACTTACGCACGCGGAAGCCCGGCGCGTTGACCGCCTGGGCCTCGGTGGGATTGAGGCGGAGCTGGTTCTCGAAGTCGAGTTCCGTGACCTCGGTGGCGATGCGCATCGAGATCCTGCCTTCGGACATGACGATCGGCGTGAAGTTCAAGGAAACGCCGATCGGCTTGTACTGGATGTTGAGAACGCAGCGATTGGACAGGTCGCAGGTGTAGCCGTTCGGGACCGGCACTTCGCCGCCAGCGGTGAACTTTGCGCTTTCGCCGGAGATCGCGGTCACGGTCGGCTCCGCCAGAACGCGCGAGAGACCGGCGCGCTCAAGGGCGCGCATCGAAAAGTTCGAGGCCCTCGCGGTTCCGTCCGGATTGACCAGAGCGCCGATCTTGCCGGCGATCGCCGTCGCCGCGAGCTGCTGCGGCTGCAGCGAGAACGGCGTGTCGATCGAGGGGGTCAGGCTGAAGCTGCCGATCTTCCACTCGCCGTTCGAGTTGATGCCGAGCTGCTTGATCGCCTTGCGCGAGACCTCCGACACGACGACCTTGACCATCACCTGATCGCGGCCGCGAATGGTCAGCGAGTTGATGACCGCGCCCTTGGTGGCGTTCGCGCCCTCGCCGGAGGTGCCGACGAAGGCATTGGCGATGTCCATCGCCTGCGTCGCCTCGGAGGCGCTCGCGACATTGCCGACCAGCAGGATCGAATTCCCCGCCGGCTTGACCTGGATGTCGGCACCCGGCATCGCGGTCCGCAGCGTCGTGCGCAGCACATTGAGATCGCGGCCGACCTCGATCTCCAGCGCCGTGATCTGCCGACCTTCGGCGTCCATCACGAACATCGAGGTCGAGCCGTCGGTCATGCCGATGATGAACAGCTTGCGGGCCGAGCGGACCACGGCGTTCGCCACCTTGGGATTGGCGACGAATACCTCCTTGGCATCGCGCGGCAGTTCGACGATCAGCGAGCGGCCGATCGACAGATCGAGCCGGCGCGAGACCGCATGCTCGCTGGCGCCGACATTCAGCACCGGCCCGGCGCCCTTGCCCTGAGCCAGTGCCGGAACGGCGGAAAGCGACAAGGCCAACGGCAGGATCGCCAGCGACAGAGCAAGAGCACGCCCCGGTCGATGGGACAGCGCGTGGAGAATCGGCATCGGGATCATGGCTTCACCGCCTTGGTAACGACGCCGTAGCGCACAAGCGTCAGGCCGCCATCATCGACCGGCGTGGTCTTGTCGCCGGCGTCCTGGAGGCTACGGAGTGCCAGCGAGAGGCTGCTGGTCTTCTGCGCCAGCGTCACAACCTCGACCTGCTTGGGATCGAGTTCGAGCGTCGCGGTCTCGCCGACGACGACCTTTTCGCCGTTCTTCTCCTGGATGCTCTGCCCGATCGCCAGCACGCGGACATTGGCGACCAAGGTCTCGCTGGTCGGCGAGGAGCCATCTTTGGAATTGCTGTCGTCGCGGGTCGTACGGATCACGTCGACTCGGTCATTGGGCAGGATGAAACCACCCGCCGTGTTAGCGCCGCGATTATCGGTGGTGATGGCGACGGCGCGCTTGCCCTGGGGCAGGATCGCCGAGAGGAAGCCCGAATCGGCCTTCAGCAGCTTCTCGCGACGGATGGGCTCGGAGTTGTAGAGCTGGGCGCGCGCGATCTGGCCGACGAATTCGGCCTCGCCCTGGGGCATATCCTGGCGGCGGATCACCTCGGCGGGGAGACTCGCCAGCGGCCAGGCCAGCCACTTCAGATCGCTGGCAGCGAGCTTATTGCCGAGCGGCACGTCGGCAGCCGCCACCAGCACTTCGACAGTCGGCGCAGGCTCGTATTTCGTCACCGACGGCGAGGTGACCTTCGGCGGCCGGCCGATCAGCAACGCGGCGCCGAGGCCGGCGACGACTGCGACAGCGAGAATGATGATACGGGCAGGACTCATGGCACACGATCCTTGATCGGCATGCGCCGACCTCAACCGGATCGTGGTCCTCGAATCGTCAACTTATGGTTAACCGGAGGTATCTTTTTGCGCGGATCGGCCGCTTCGAACCGGGAATGGCGCCCTCAGCCGCCGATCGCCGCGCGCCAGATCGCGGTATCGGGAAGGACGACAAGCGCAGCGGCGGCGAGCGCGATGCCGTAAGGCACGCCCTGCTTGACGTCATGCAGGCGCTGCGCCCAGCCCCAATTGCTGGCGACAGCAGGCAGCGGCGAAGCGCGCAGCACGAGAATCGCCACGGTCAGAAGCCCGCCGCCAAGGGCGGTGATGAAAAGGTAGGGGAGCAATTGCTCGAAGCCGAGCCAGAGTGCCGTAACGGCAGCGAGCTTGGCATCGCCACCCCCGATCCAGCCGGCGGCGAACATGCCGAAGCAGGCGACGAGGACCGTCAATCCAGCGGCGAGATGCCAGCCTGAGGCGACCCATCCCAGATTGGTCACGGCAGCGCAGAGCCCGAACGCAGCAAGCAGCGACAGGCAAAGCCAGTTCGGGATCGTCATCGTCGTGAGGTCGCTGGCCGCTGCGTAGGCCATTGCGGCTGGAAAGACGACGAGAACAGCGATCATTGCAAGCGACATGACATCCGTCCGAAAGGCGCTTCAGGGAAGCCATAGGCTCCAACCGGTGACCGAAGCCTTACCGGCGGCGATGAAGCGGGGCTCGAGTTGGAAGATCTCGGCCGATCAGATCGTCTCAACCTGATCGGACCCAGCTTCAAGCAGAAACGCCTCGGACTATGCCGAGGCGTCTCATGTAGCGGCTTGCGCTCGGTCGTAATCTTACTGCAGGGCAGCGTTGATTTCGGTGAACCGGGCGATGAGGCTGTTGCCGACGGTCTGCCAGATGGTGATGCAGACGACGGCGATGAGCGACGCGATCAGGCCGTACTCGATGGCGGTGGCGCCCGACTCATCCTTGGCGAAGCGCGCGAACAGGTTCTTCATGGTAGTCTCCTTTGCACCACGTTTGACTGCTGCCTTCGCTCTAGGTGGCTTCGGTCAGCGACAGGAGAGACACTACGGTCCCCGCCTTGCTGATCAGTTAAAGCGACCCAATAATTCGCCGAATTTTACAGGTCTTCGCTCGATGGTTAATATGCTTTTAGCGCACTGCTGCAGTTAACACTTGGTGTAAGACTTTCGCCAGCCAAACTCTACACCCAGCAACAAATCGATACTGCCAAATATTACGCTGCGTTATGCAGGGCCCATTCGGCGCTCACCCGCTTGCTTCACTACGCAGCCGCAGGCTTCCAGGGCGGGAAGCGGCATCTTTCGCCAGCGAAAATCGCCATCTTAGGAAATGGTTCATCATTTTCGGCTTTGCTCGGCCTGATCGAAACCTTGAGGCGCGGGCGATGTCCATTGCGATGCCGGGATCGCGGCTCTCCAAATCTTTCCTGACGCTCGCCTGCGCCGGGCTCGCCACCGTCGGTGTGATGAGCCTCTTCGCCGATCACGCCCGCGCGCAAGCAAGACTCATCCCCGCGCCTGCGCCCGAAACGAGGAGCGATGTCGGCGAGGCGGTCCAGGTGGTGGTCGATCACGCCAAGGTGCTGCGCCTGCCCGAGAAGGCGCAGACGGTCATCGTCGGCAATCCGGCGATCGCTGATGTCACCGTCCAGCGCAACGGCGTGATGGTCGTCACCGGCAAGAGCTACGGCGTCACCAACCTGATCGCGCTCGATGCGACCGGCGCGCTGCTAGCGGAATCCACTGTGCGCGTCGGCGCCGCAACCGATTCGATCCTGACCGTCCAGCGGGGTCTCGAGCGCGAGAGCTATTCCTGTAACCCCGCCTGCCAGCCAAGCGCGCAGCTCGGCGATGGCAAGACCTTCTTTGAGAGCACCAGCGGCCAGAGCGGTGCCCGCAACGCCGCCGCGACCGGGGCCGAGAAGAAGTAGCTCTCCCCGCCCCGCTCGCAAACAGGTTCGTCAGATCGTCTGGTTGTAGGCGCCGACTTCCGGGTTCTCGCGCAGCACGCCGTCGATCGCCTTGAACATCTCGCGCATGCGCGCCTCCGAGACCGGGCTTTCGCAGACGACGACCAGCTCGGGCTTGTTCGAGGAGGCGCGGATCAGGCCCCAGGTGCCGTCCTCGTTGACGACGCGGACGCCGTTGACTGTGATGACGTCGACGATCGGCTGGCCGGCGATCTTGTCGCCCGCGGCCTGCATCGCCTGGATCCGCTTGGTGATCTTGTCGCTGACCCCGTACTTGACCTCGTCGGCGCATTTGGCCGCCATGGTCGGCGTGCCCCAGGTCTTCGGCACGGCGGCATAGAGCTCGGCCATCGACTTATCCGGATTGCGGTCGAGCATGTCGATCACCGCGATCGCGGTGACGACGCCGTCGTCATAGCCGCGGCCGACCGGCGCGTTGAAGAAGAAGTGGCCGGACTTCTCGAAGCCGGCGAGCGCGTTCAGATCGCGGACGCGGCGCTTGATGTAGGAGTGGCCGGTCTTCCAGTAGTCGGTCTTGACGCCGAGCCGCTGCAATTCGGGGTCGGTCGAGAACAGGCCGGTCGACTTGACGTCGACGACGAACTGCGCGCCCGGATTGAGCTTGCCGAGGTCGCGGGCCAGCATCACGCCGATCTTGTCGGCGAAAATCTCCTCGCCATGATTGTCGACGACGCCGCAGCGGTCGCCGTCACCATCGAAGCCGAGCGCGACGTCGGCGCCGTGCTGCTTCACGGCATCGGCCATGGCGTGCAGCATCTTCATGTCTTCGGGGTTCGGATTGTAGCGCGGGAAGGTGTGGTCGAGCTCGGCATCCATCGGGATGACTTCGCAGCCGAGCGCTTCCAGGATCTGCGGCGCGAAGGCACCTGCCGTGCCGTTGCCGCAGGCGGCGATGACCTTGAGCTTGCGGGTGATCTTCGGACGGCTGGTCAAATCGGCGATGTAGCGCGCCGGGAAATCGGGCACGAACTGATAGGAGCCGCCGCCGGGCAGGTCGAAATCGCCGGCAAGGACGATGTCCCGCAACTGCCCCATCTCGTCGGGGCCGAAGGTGACCGGGCGCTGGGCGCCCATCTTGATGCCGGTCCAGCCATTGTCGTTATGCGAGGCGGTGACCATGGCGACGCAGGGCACATCGAGCTCGAACTGAGCGAAATAGGCCATGGGCGACATGGCGAGGCCGATATCGTGGACCTTGCAGCCGGCCGCCATCAGGCCGGTGACCAGCGCCATCTTGATCGAGGAGGAGTAGCTGCGGAAGTCGTGGGCGGTGACGATCTCGGGCTTGACGCCCATGCGCCGAATCAGCGTGCCCAGCCCCATGCCGACGGCCTGGACGCCCATCAGGTTGAGCTCTTTCCCGAAGAACCAGCGTGCGTCGTATTCGCGGAAGCCGGTCGGCTTCACCATCGGCAGCGATTCGTAGTCGAAGGTATTGGGGAAGAGCTCGGGCAGGGGCTTCGGAAACATCGGGCCATCCATCTTCGAGGAGCGCCGGCTGTGAGGCCGGCGCGGAAACCATGCAGCTGACGCGTGCGGAACGGACAGGCCACAGGCTACATGAATGCAGCCTGAGCATGACAGGGCAAGGACGCAAGGCGGGCATAGCTCATCGGTATGAGGTTGGGAACCGACGGGCGGCGGTCAGCCGCGCAGGACCATCCGACCGCCCTGGACCTCATAGCCGCGCAGACGGCGCAGGAAGGAGGTGCCGAGCAGGCTGATCGACAGGGCGCCCGCCGGCAGTATGATCGCTTCGACATCGCGCACCGAGATGTCGCCAAGCCGCACCGCGCGCAACGTCGTCCTGGCGCCGCGCACGACGCCATTGGCCGTGCCGACGGCGACCGAATAGGCAGCACGATCCGGCCTGATCCCGAGCGCGCGGGCATCGGCATCGGTCAACACGACGAAGCTCGCGCCGGTATCGACCATCATCTTCACGCGGTAATTGTCGATCGACGGGTGGACGACATACTGGCCGTGATAGTCGGCATGCACCGCGAGCACGCGATCGGCATTCGCTGGCGCCCGTTCATTGGTGCCGGCAGCGGCGAGAGCCGGCGGCTTGCTGGCCATGCGATCGAGCGTGCCGGCAGAGCCAAGCGCGATCAATGCGGCAAGCCCGCCAAAGCCCAGGAACAAGACGGCTGGCCGCGCCATGATCGGCCTCTCCTTCGCACACTGCCGGCAAGGCTGCTGGCGAAGCTACTGACCAAGCGTAAATCCGTGTGCCGAAACGGCCTGCGGAGCGATCCCAAGCTTAACCAACGGTCAATCGAACCGCCGGCGTTCTACAGGAAGCTCGGTCTATAGAAAGCTTTTGCCGACCAGCGCCTCGACCGCCTCGCGCCGCGGCACACTCGGCTGCGCGCCCGCGACGGTGCAGGCGAGGGAGCCGGCGGCAAGCCCGCGCTGAAGCGCACCCGAGAAGCCGAAGCCGGCCTGCAGCGCCGCGGCGAAGGCGCCGACGAAACTGTCGCCGGCCGCAACGGTGTCGACCGCCTCGACCATGGGCGCCTCGAGGCGACGCCGGACGCCACCATGCCAGCCAACCGCGCCGGCCGCGCCGAGCGTGACGATGCAGGCAATGCCGCGCTCGCCGTCGATCCGCTGCGCAATGGCATCGGGCTCGGTCTCGGCCCAGCCGAGCGCGCCCGCGAGGATCAGAGCCTCGTGCTCGTTGACGATCAGGATATCGGTCAGCCCCAGCAAGGCCGGGTCGGGCTCGCCGGCCGGGGCGAGATTGAGGATCACCCGGCCGCCACCAGCCCGCATCGCCTGCGCGGCCCGCAGGCATTCGCTCTCCGGCACCTCGCGCTGGAGCAGCAGCAGGTCGCCCTCGCCGGGCTTCAGGGTTTCGACAGCATCGGCCCTGGCCAGCGCGTTGGCGCCGGCGGCGACGACGATCTGGTTGTGGCCGGCGGCATCGACGGCGATGAAGGCGGCGCCGGTCGGCGCCTCTACACCAGCGACATGGGCGAGATCGACGCCATCCTCGGCGAGCAGCCCGAGCGCGATCTCGGCAAAGCCGTCGCGGCCGACCGCCCCGACCATCGTCACCTGCGCGCCGGCACGACGGGCCGCCAGCGCCTGGTTGGCGCCCTTGCCGCCGGGATGCAGCGCATAGCCCGGGCCGAGCACGGTCTCGCCGGCACCGGGCAGGCGTTCGACCGGCGTGACCAGATCGACATTGAGCGAACCGAAGACGACGATCATGCCTGAAGGCCCCGCGCGAGGCGGGTCACACCGGCGACGAAGGCGTCCTCGGGCGTAGTCAGACCATGATCGAGGCCGGCGGCGGCGAGCGCCCGGCCGTAACTCCCGGCGAGCACGCCGTCCGCGACGAGATGCAGATTGTCGAGGCCACCAAATAAAGCGCGGGCGCCTTCGATTTCCTGCGCCACCAACAGGGCGGAGAGATAGGGGCCGACCGCACCGCCTTCCATGCGCCCGCCGAGAACATCGCTGCGCGCGTGGAAGGCCGCGTTGAGCAGGCCACCCGGCCGCTGCGCCGCGGCAAGCCCGCGCCGGGCGCCCTCGGCTGCATCGCCATCCTTCGGCTCACCCGCCAGGCGCGACAGGATCGAGTGCTCGCGCAGCAGGCCGTAGATTTCGCCGGTCATGAAGCTGGCGAAGCGGGTGATGCGGCCGCCCTCCACCTGCGCCCATTTCGAATGGGTGCCGGGCAGGCAGGCGACGCCGTCGGTCAGGCCGAGCCCGACGATCAGGGTCTCCTCGCCGCGCATCACGTCGAAAGCGCCCTCGTCGCAGGACAGGCCGGGCAGGATGGTCGCCCGCGTGCCGTCGTCGAGTGTCACGGCGAGGCCGGCGGCGGCGATCTCCTCCGGGCTCGCCGGGCAGGCGACATAAGGTGCCTCGACCCAGCCATTGCGGCTACCGACCATGCCGGCCAGCAGCACAGCTGCATCAGGCCGTGCCTGGCGGAATTCGCCGGCGATCCCGGCGAAGGCCGCCGGGAAGCCGCCCGGTGGCACCGACTGGATGCCGCGATCGGCAATGCGTTTGCCCAGCACCGTGCCATCCTCGCCGATCAGAAAGGCGCGGGCGCGCGTCGTGCCCCAGTCGAGCGCGATCAGGGGTTTGGACATGGCAGGCTCCGGCAGAATACGCGCATCGACACTTGTCCGGGTCGAGGCGCGACGAAAGGGCCGGGAATCTCCCCGGCCAGCGCAGCCCGGTCAAGCCCGGTCGGCCCTTGACGATGCGACCTGCGGGCGCAATCGAGGCGAGGGTGAACGAATGCCGCTCCGACTGTCGTGAAGGACACGATCATGCTGACCCTCTCGGCCTGCCGCTATACGGCCCGCATCGCCCCTGACGCCGGCGGAACGATCGCCGCACTCAACTGGCAAGGGCCGAACGGGAGGACACTGCCGCTGCTGCATGCGCCCGCCGACGTCGCGCCACAGACGCAGACGCCGAACAAGTTCGGGGCCTGGGCGATGCTGCCTTTTGCCAACCGCGCCTTCGACAGCCTGGTTGACGACGGCCATACCCGCTTCAACGTGCCGTCCAACAACCCAGCCGGGACGATCCACGGCTTCGGCTGGCAGTCGCCCTGGCAGGTAGACGAACAGTCCGCCGGCCATACCGTGCTGGTGCATCGCCGTACGGCCGGCCCGGATCCCTATCGCTACCTGGCGAAGCAGGAGATTCGGCTGGGCGAGGACGGTATGACCGTCGCATTGTCGCTGACCAACGAGGCCGACCAGGCCCTACCCTTCGGCATGGGCCTGCATCCCTGGTTTCCCTGCGCCGCCGACACGCGCCTCAGCATGACCGCGACCGGCGCACTGATCTTCGGCGACCAGTTCCGCGCCATCGGCACGCAAGCTTTTGGCGATGGCGGCCCCTATGCCGACGGCCCGGTCTTCGCCACCGGCACGGAGAGCGCCTGGAGCTTTCTCGGCTGGGACGGCATCGCCCGGATCGAGACGCCCTCGACCGGCCTCGCCATCACGCTGAGCGCGAGCGAGAACCTGCGCTGTCCGGTGGTCTGGGCTCCGGCCGGCGTCGACTTCCTCTGCGCCGAGCCGCAGAGCCATGCCGCCGGCGCTCCGAGCGAACGAATCGTGCGCGAGGTCTCGCCGCTCGCCCGGCTGCAACCGGGCGAGACATTGGCAGGCTGGGTACGGATCGCCGCAGAAGCGATCTAGCTCATTGTTTCAGCATCGGATTCTTTCGAAAAGTGGAATCCACTTTTCGGTCCGATGCTAGCGCCAGCCCGGTCCGGTCACGGGCTGGAAGCCGATCGCGCCAGCAGGAATTGCCGGCCTGAGCAGCATCTGCTCGCGGGCCTCGCCCCAGGCCGGCCCCTGGCGCTGCTGCTTGGCCGCGAGCACGGCCTTCTGCGTCGTGATCTTGGCCTTGGCGATCTTTTGCTTGGAGCCGGAAGAGGCCTTGGCGAAGCGCGAGAGATTGTCGGTCGCAGCGCCGTTCAGCGCGATGCGCGTATTGCCATAGCCGTGCTTCTTGACCAGCGCGAAGAGCTTGGCGGCGTTGGCCGGGTGCAGGCGGATGCAGCCATGCGAGGCCGGGCGCCCGAGCGCGCCGACGGCGGTGGTGCCGTGGATGGCGTAGCCGCCGCGGAAGAACACCGAATAGGGCATCGCCCCACCATATTTGCGCGAGTACCAGCTGCGCTCGAGCCGTGTCGGGCGATAGACGCCGTTGGGCGAGCGGAAGCCCTTACGGCCGGACGAGATCGCCCAGTTGTGGACCTCGCCGTCGCTGGTGGTGACACTCATGCGCTGGGCGGCGATGTCGACGCGGACATCGAGCTTGGCCTCAGCCGAGGCAAGGCCGGCGAACGATGCGCATAAAAAGGCGAGAATGCCGAGAAGGCGATACATGACGCGACTCCTGAACGACGCAACCTGAGGAATCGGCTCTTTGGTTGCTGTCGCCCGGGCGCGTGCGCCCATCATGCGAAGTCAGCCCCGGCCTTGCCGTAAAGGAATCCCGAGGGGCCGGCGCTTGTAAAGCTGAAACCGCTAAAATGGTTTCCAGTCGCGTCCTGTTGAAGCGACTGTCCTGCGCTAATCGAAGAACACGATCCAGGCGAGCAGCGCCGCGATCAGCCAGAGCGCCCAATTGCCCCAGCGGTTGCGCGCGGCCTCAGCCCGGCCGATCGCCTGGACACTGGCCTCGTCGAGCGAGAAGCCGTGGCGCGAAGCCTCTTCGAGCTGCCCGAGCACACGCTCGGCCCGGCCGACCGTCTCCGGCAGGTTGGCGAGGCTGCCGACAAGGGTGCGCACGCTGCGGCCGGCGTCCTCGATACGCCCGATCGGCCCGAGATTGCGCGTCAGCCAATCGCGCACCACCGGCTCGGCGGTGGTCCACATGTCCAGATGCGGATCGAGCGTACGGGCAACGCCCTCGACCACCACCATGGTCTTCTGCAGCATCACGAGCTCGGTGCGCGTCGCCATGTCGAACAGGCCGGTGATCTCGAACAGCAGCGTCAGCACCTTCGCCATCGAGATCTCGTCGGCGCGCCGGTCATGGATCGGCTCGCCGACGGCGCGGATCGCCTGGGCGAAATCATCGACCGAATGATGCGGCGGGACATAGCCAGCCTCGAAATGCACCTCGGCGACGCGGCGATAGTCGCGGGTGATGAAGCCGAACAGGATTTCGGCGAGGAAACGCCGCTCCTTGTGGCCGAGCCGGCCCATGATGCCGCCATCGACCGCGACGAGGCGCCCCTGCGCATCGACGAACAGATTTCCGGGATGCATGTCGGCATGGAAGAAGCCGTCGCGGATCGCGTGCTTCAGGAAGGACTGGATGACGTTGCGGCCGAGCGCGACCGTATCGTGCCCGGCGGCGCGCAGCGCCTCGACATCGGAGAGGCGGATGCCGTCGATCCATTCGTCGACCAGGATTTCGCGGGCGGTGAGCTGCCAATCCGGCACCGGCACGCGGAAATCGGCGTCTTCCTTGGTATTCTCGGCGAATTCTGAGAGGGCGGCCGCTTCCAGGCGCAGGTCCATCTCCATCGAGACCGAGCGCGCCAGCGTCTCGACGATGGCGACGAAGCGCAAGCGGCGGGCCTCGGGCGAGCGGCGCTCGGCGAGCTCGGCACCGAAACGCATCGCGGCGAGGTCGCGATGAAAACGGTCGCGGATGCCGGGCCTGAGGATCTTGACCGCGACCTCGCTGCCGTCCTTGCGGCGGGCACGATGAACCTGCGCGATCGAGGCGGCCGCGACCGGCTCGCCGAACTCGTCGAAGATCGCCTCGACCGGCTCGCCATGGGCAGCCTCGATCGCAGCGCGCGCTAGCGCCATCGGGAAGGGCGCCATCCGGTCCTGCAGCGCCGAGAGATCCTCGGCGATCTTCATGCCAACGACATCGGGCCGCGTCGCCAGGAACTGGCCGAACTTGACATAGGACGGGCCGAGCCGGGTCAGCGCCGCGGCGAGACGGGTCGCGGAGGAGCCGGCGCCGCGCCGCTCGATCAAACGGCCGAGCGCGATAAGGCCCCGCGCCGCCGGCGGCAGCACGGAAGGGTCGACCAAAGCGAGCGCACCCTCGCGCGCCAGCACGAAGCCGACCCGCGCCGAGCGGGCGAGATGGGCGAGAGCCGAGATCATGCGGTGGAAGCGTCCGTCACAGCTTCCAGCCGGAATGCAGCGCCACCACCCCGCCGGTCATCGGCGTGAAGCTGGCGCGGCGGAAGCCGGCCTCGGCGATCATGTTGGCGAAGACCTGCGGGCGCGGGAATTTGCGGATCGACTCGACGAGATACTGGTACGGTTCGGCCTCGCCCGTCACCATCCTGCCCATCGGCGGGATGACGTTGAAGGAATAGGCCTCGTAGACCTTGTCGAGGACAGGCACGTCGACATGGCTGAACTCGAGGCAGAGGAAGCGGCCACCGCGCTTCAGCACGCGATAGGCCTCGGCCAGCGCCTTCTCGATGCGCGGCACGTTCCTGATGCCGAAGGCGATCGTATAGGAGTCGAAGCTGCTGTCAGGCAGCGCCAGCTCCTCGGCATTGCCCTGGACGAAACGGATGCGGTCATCGCCCGGAAAGCGCTTCTGCGCCCGCTCGCGGCCGACGGCCAGCATCTCGGCGTTGATGTCGAGCACGGTGACGTCGGTCTGCGGCCCGCCCTCCTCCAGCACCTTGAAGGCGACGTCGCCGGTGCCGCCGGCCACGTCGAGATGGCGGAAGGCCCGGTCGCGCGGGACTTTCAGCGCGGTGAGCAGCGCCTCCTTCCAGGCACGGTGCAGCCCGGCCGACATCAGGTCGTTCATCAGGTCGTAGCGGCCGGCGACCTTGTGGAAGACGTCGTCGACCTTGGCCTGCTTCTCGCCGAGCGGCACGTTCTCGAAGCCGAAATGGGTGGTGTCGGAGGCTGCTGTCACGGTTGGGCCGCTCTTGTGTTCGGGTGAGGCGATGAATAGCGAAAGGCTGGGCCGTTGTCGCGGGCCCTCTCGACGCATGCTGAAGAGCCGCTGCCATGCCTGAACTTCCCGAGGTCGAAACCGTCCGGCGCGGGCTTGAGCCCGCCATGCTCGGCGAGCGCTTTGCCAGGATCGAGCAGAACCGGCCGAACTTACGCTTTCCGCTACCCGAGCGCTTTGCAGAGCGCCTGACCGGGCGGCGCATCGAGGCGCTGTCGCGGCGGGCGAAATACCTGATCGCCGATCTCGACGACGGGCAGGCGCTGGTCATGCATCTCGGCATGAGCGGGCGCTTCATCGTCGAAGCCCCCGGCACGAAGCCGACCGAGCCCGGCGCCTATTACAACGAGATCGGCCGGCATCTCGTCCACGACCATGTCGTCTTCCATCTCGGCTCGGGCGCGCGCGTCACCTATAACGACGTCCGCCGCTTCGGCTTCATGGATCTGCTGCCCCGCGCCGGGCTCGAAACCTCCAAGCATTTCGCCGGGATGGGCATCGAGCCCCTCGGCAACGAATTGTCGGGCGAGCTGCTGGCCAAACTGTTCTCCGGGAAGATTGCGCCCCTGAAGGCGGCGCTGCTCGACCAGCGCCTGATCGCTGGCCTCGGCAATATCTATGTCTGCGAGGCGCTGTTCCGCGCCGGATTGCACCCCGAGGCCGAGGCGGGCTCGCTGGCGACGCCGACCGGCAAGCCGCGCGAGAAAGCGCATCTGCTGGCTCAAATCATCCGCGATGTCCTGGAAGAGGCGGTCGCCGCTGGCGGCTCGACCTTGCGCGACTTCGCCCATGCCGATGGCTCGCTCGGCTATTTCCAGCACCGCTTCAAGGTCTATGACCGCGAGGGCGAGCCTTGCGTCACGCCGGGCTGCGGAAAGTTGGTCAAGCGGCTAGTACAGTCTGGGCGCTCCACCTTCTATTGCGAGAGCTGCCAGAAGCAGCGTTGATCGTCAGGCGTTCTCGATAAATCGCGCGAGGTTCTCCAGCGTCGAGCGCAAGCCGGCGTCGTGATCGGCCTTGCCGATCCCGGCCGGGACGTTCTCGCAGAGGATCGTCACCTCGGTGCCGTCGCGGACCGCCTTGAAGCGCCAGGTCATCGTCATCGTGCCGGCGAAGGCCGGATCGTCCGAGACGAAGCCGACTTCCCAGACGATGCGCTCGCCGGGATCGAGCGCGGTGAGGCGGCCCTCGACGATGTCGCTGTCGGCGCTGGCCTTGCCGGGCGCTCCCATGGGATCATCATAGGTCAGGATCATGCGGTAGCTGCCGCCGGGATGCGGCTCGAAGCGCTCGATCCTGGCCTGCATGCCCTTGGGCGGCAGCCATTTGGCCAACGCGGCGGGGTCGGCGAAGGCGTTGTAGATCGCGCCCGGCGAAGCCTTGATCAGCCGCGAGGCCGTGTCGGTTCTCGTCTCGGCGGGCATGACGGGCTCCTTATGCAAAGGCTAGTGAGATGAAACGCCCGAACCGGGCAGCATGTTTCCTCGCAGCAGGCCAGCGAACGCACAGCCCCATACAGCCTTGCGCCGGCGCGCATGGACTTGCCGCGGCGCCACCCGCTAAAGCTGCGGTGACAGGATCATCCGGGAGGCCGCCATGGCTTATGAGACCATTCTCGTCGAGGTGAAGGGCAAGGTCGGCGTCATCACGCTGAACCGGCCGCAGGCGCTGAACGCGCTGAACGTCCAGCTCATCGCCGACATCAACGCGGCCCTCGACGGTTTCGAGCGCGATGACGAGATCGGCTGCATCGTCATGACCGGCTCGGAGAAGGCCTTCGCCGCCGGCGCCGACATCAAGGCGATGCAGGAGCGTAGCTATCCCGGCACCTATCTCGACGACAAGTTCGCCGATTGGGACCGGATCGGCCAGCGCCGCAAGCCGATCATCGCGGCGGTCGCGGGCTTCGCCCTCGGCGGCGGCTGCGAGCTCGCGATGATGGCCGATTTCATCATCGCCGCCGACAACGCCAAGTTCGGCCAGCCCGAGATCAACCTCGCCGTCATCCCCGGCGCCGGCGGCACCCAACGCCTGACCCACGCGATCGGCAAGGCCAAGGCGATGGATCTTTGCCTCACCGGCCGCTTCATGGACGTCAACGAAGCCGAGCGTGCCGGGCTCGTCGCCCGCATCGTCCCGCTCGCCGACCTCATGACCGAGACGCTGAAGGCCGCCGAGCAGATCGCCTCGAAGTCTCTGCCCTCGCTGCTTTCCGCCAAGGAATCGGTCAACCGGGCCTTCGAGACGACGCTGGCCGAGGGCCTGCGCTTCGAGCGCCGCGTCTTCTCGGCGCTGTTCGGCACGCATGACCAGAAGGAAGGCATGGCGGCCTTCATCGAGAAGCGGAAGCCGGAGTTCAAGAACCGCTGAGTTCCGCAAGCCCCGGCGATCAACATCACGCATGGCTGGGGTCACGTTGTTTCACTTGAAAGGCCGGCGGCGCTGCTGGACCATGCGGGCTCGTCTTCAGAGCACGCAGGATTCGTCATGACCGCCGCAGCCCGCACTCTCGCCGACATCGCGCTGCCGAGCTATGCGGATGTCGAAGCGGCAGCGCAGCGCATCGCCGGCGTCGCCCATCGCACGCCGGCGCTGACCTCGCGCACGGCGAATGAGCGTACCGGCGCCAATCTCGTCTTCAAGGCCGAGAACCTGCAGCGCATGGGCGCTTTCAAGTTCCGCGGCGGCTATAACGCCATCGCGGCACTGACGCCCGAGCAGCGCAGGGCCGGCGTGCTGACCTATTCCTCCGGCAACCATGCCCAGGCAATCGCTTATGCCAGCAAATTGCTCGGCGCGCCGGCGACGATCATCATGCCGCTCGATGCGCCGGCGGCGAAGATCGCGGCGACGAAGGGCTATGGCGCCGAAGTCGTTCCTTACGACCGCTATACCCAGGACCGGCTCGCGCTGGGCAACCGGCTGGCGACAGAGCGCGGGCTGACGCTGATCCCGCCTTACGACCATCCCGAGGTGATCGCCGGCCAGGGCACGGCGACCAAGGAATTGATCGAGGACGCGGGCGAGCTCGATGTCTTGCTGGTCTGCCTCGGCGGCGGCGGCCTCCTCTCCGGGGCGCTGCTCGCGGCAAAGGCGCTCAATCCGGGCTGCAAGGTCTATGGCGTCGAGCCCGAGGCCGGCAATGACGGCCAGCAGTCGCTGCGCAAGGGCGAGATCGTCAAGATCGACGTGCCCAAGACCATCGCCGACGGCGCCCAGACGCCCTTCCTCGGCAACTATACCTTCCCGATCATCCGCGACCTGGTCGAGGACATCGTCACTGTCCCCGATGCCGCTCTCGTCGCGGCGATGCGCTTCTTCGCCGAGCGGATGAAGCTCGTGGTCGAGCCGACCGGCTGCCTCGCCGCCGCAGCCGCCTTCACCGGCGCGGTGCCGGTCGAGGGCAAGCGCGTCGGCGTCATCTTGAGTGGCGGCAATGTCGACCTCGCCAGCTTCGCGCGCTTCATCGGCGAGGGCGCATGAGCGAGATCGAGCCGATCCTCTCGCCAGCGGTGCCGGCACCGGCAGGGCATTATTCGCAGGCGGTGGCCTATAAGGACCTCGTCTTCGTCTCCGGCCAGCTCGCACCGCGGCCCGATGGCAGTCACACCGCCGGCGAGCCCTTCGCCGTGCAGGCGCGCCAGGCGCTCGACAATCTCCTCGCGGTGCTCGCCGCCGCCGGCTGCGGCCCGGCCGATGTGCTGAAAGTCACCGCCTATCTGGTCGGCGCCGCGCATTGGCCTGACTTCAACGCGATCTATGCCGAGGCCTTCGGGCCGCATAAACCGGCGCGCGCGGTCGTTCCCGTGCCGGAACTGCACCATGGCTATCTCATCGAGATCGAGGCCGTGGCGGTCCGCCGCAAGACGGATTGAAGGCGGCTACGATTCCGCCGTTGACGGCGGGCGCGGCAGGAACTATAGGGTCGGGCCTCGCGGCGGTCTTGCTCCGGCAGGACCGTCGCTCGCATTTTCACCTGAAGGTTCGTGGTCGTGCCAGCCGGCGATAGCCAGGCGCCCGCCGCGATGAGGACGAGGACAGACCATGGCCAACACGACTTCGGCCAAGAAGGCCACGCGCAAGATCGCGCGGCGTACCGAGGTTAACAAGGCGCGCCGCAGCCGCATGCGCACCTTCCTGCGCAAGGTCGAGGAGGCGATCGCCTCCGGCGACAAGGGCGCCGCCGCCGAGGCGCTGAAGGCCGCTCAGCCGGAGATCATGCGAGCCGCTCAGAAGGGCGTGGTTCACAAGAACACCGCTTCGCGCAAGGTTTCGCGCCTGGCTCATCGTGTAAGCACGCTCGCTTCCTGATCGCCGTTCAGCAGCGCGGTTTTTCACGCGATTTCCGACCCGGCCGAAAGGCCGGGTTTTTGTTTGCGCACCTGCTTGCGGAAAGCGCCCCGATGCTGCGGCGCAACACTCGCTGTCAACGACGATTCCGCAATCTTTCCACTGCTTTACCGACTTGACTCCGGTTCGGTTTTAGCGGTCGGAAATCGTCCCGAACGGGACTTTAGACCGCACAAAATTCCTCCATATTTTTCATCATCTTAGTGGGCAAAGCAATTCAGTTGAGGGAATCGTCGAGGCCCAAATGGGGCGGGGGACGGCCTGCAAAAAAAAGATTCGGAGCCGGCGCGAGACCCAGCCGGTAAAGAAAAGCTTAACTTCCCCAACTGATTGCGAGGCACCTGCCGGTAGGTCAAAGACCGGCCAAAATGCCCCTAAGCCACGAAGCCGGCTGAGGGGGATATTGCCCCCGTTCGAGACCGCCCTGTAAGGTCCTTTTCATCGGCGGGCGGACAGCGATGTCCTCCCGGCTCTCCACAGAATTGCTGACGGTTTCGGCTTACAACCAGGCGGGGTTGGAAGAATGTCTTTCTATGCTTTGAAGATTTAAACGTTTTGAAATGAGACGCGGCCGCGACTGATCATTTCAGAGCGCGCGGCACTACCCTGAAGAACGTTGGGATGACATCGCTTCGCGGCTTTCTGCCGACGGAGGGGGCAACGTTTTTCCTTACAAGGCAAACCAGCACAGCCAATCCCCGCAGAGCGGATGGTAATGTGCGCAACACCGAATGGGGCAATCGGAATGTTCGAGCGGATGGAGACTGGCACCTTGGCTGAAGCAACCACCACCACGGCGCTGACGGGACTTGTCCTGGGCGAGCCTGCGGGTGTTGCCGGGATCAAGGAATGCTGGGACAGGGTCCGCCGGCGACTGCGCGCCGAACTCGGCGAGGACGTCTTCTCGAGCTGGTTCGCCCGCGTCGAGATCGGCGCGATCATCGACGGCGTCGCCCATCTCACCGTGCCGACCCGCTTCCTGAAGAGCTGGCTCGAAGCCCACTACGCCGAGCGCCTGCGGGCACACTGCATGGCGGAACTCGATGCGCCCAACGGCGTCGCCCTCGCCGTGCGCCAGGTGGCGCGCGAAAGCGCCGAGCCCTGCCAGGACCTGTCGGGCCAGCGGGCTCGCCCGGTCCAAGCCCGCCCCGCCAGCCCGATGGCCGAGGTCGCGCCCGCCTCGGCGGCCGCCCAGCCGAGCGAGCGCGATCCCATGGACGCCTGCGGCACGCTGCTCGACCGGCGCATGACCTTCCAGAGCTTCGTCGTCGGCAAGTCGAACGCGCTCGCCTTCGCCGCGGCCGAGCGCATCTCGGCGGCTCCGGCCGGCGCGACGCCCTATAACCCGCTCTACCTCCATGCCGGGGTCGGCCTCGGCAAGACGCATCTGATCCAGGCGATCGCCCAGGATGCGCGCCAGCACGGCAAGCGCGTCGCCTATTTCACCGCCGACCGCTTCATGTACGGCTTCGTCGCCGCGCTGAAGTCGCAGACCGCGCTCGCCTTCAAGGAGAAGCTGCGCGGCATCGACCTCCTGATCGTCGACGACGTCCAGTTCATCCAGGGCCGCTCGATCCAGCAGGAGTTCGGCCACACGATCAACGCGCTGATCGACGCCGGCAAGCAGATCGTCGTCGCCGCCGACCGCCTCCCCGCCGATCTGGAAGCGCTCGACGAGCGCATTCGCTCGCGGCTCGCCGGCGGGCTCGCCGTCGAGATCGGCGAGCTCGACGAGGCGCTGCGCGCCAAGATCCTGACCACCCGCCTCGACGGGCTGAAGGCCGCCCATCCGAGCTTCCACGTCAATCCCGACGTGATCGCCTATGTCGCCAAGGTCGTCGCCACCAATGGCCGCGATCTCGACGGCGCCGCCAACCGCATCCTGGCCCATGCGACGCTGACCGGCGCGAGCGTGACGATGGAGACGGCGGAAGCAGCGATCCGCGATCTCGTCCGGACGCGCGAACCGCGCCGGGTCAAGATCGAGGACATCCAGAAGCTGGTCGCGACCCGCTACAATGTCAGCCGTGCCGACATCCTCTCGGAGCGCCGGACCGCGGCGGTGGTCAAGCCGCGCCAGATCGCGATGTACCTCGCCAAGGCGCTGACGCCACGCTCGCTGCCCGAGATCGGCCGCCGTTTCGGCGGGCGCGACCACACCACCGTGCTGCATGCGGTGCGCAAGATCGAGAAGGCAATCGGCGAGGACCGCCTCCTGCATGACGAGGTCGATCTCCTGAAGCGCATGCTGCAGGAGTGAGGCACCAACCTCCCTCGATGCGTTAACTGTGCAGGCCGGCTCGCGCGCCCTTGCGCGCGGCCCGGCCGTCCGGCAATGTCGCGGGCCACCTTTCTGCCTGCCGGCTCGCCGCGGGCGCCAGCATGCCAGAAGACGCCATGAAGGTTACGGTCGAACGCTCCACGCTCCTGAAGTCGCTCGGGCATGTCCATCGTGTCGTCGAGCGGCGCAACACGATCCCGATCCTGTCGAACCTGCTGCTGCGCGGCAGCGAGGACGGTCTGAAGCTGAAGGCGACCGACCTCGACATCGAGGTGGTCGAGACCGTGCCGGCCGACATCGTCGAGCCCGGCGCGACCACGGTTCCGGCCCACACCCTCTACGACATCGTCCGCAAGCTGCCCGACGGCTCGCAGGTCTCGCTCGAGACCACCGGCGAGACCGGCCAGATGGTGCTGCGCTCGGGCCGCTCGCGCTTCACCTTGCAGACACTGCCGGAAAGCGACTTCCCCGACATCACCGCCGGCGAGATGGCACATCGCTTCGTGCTGCCGGCCGGCGAGTTCAAGCGCCTGATCGACAAGACCCAGTTCGCGATATCGACCGAGGAGACGCGCTACTATCTCAACGGCATCTACCTGCACGCGATCGACGTCGATGGGCGCCCGGTGCTGCGCGCGGTCGCGACCGACGGCCACCGCCTCGCCCGCGTCGATACCGCAGCCCCGCAGGGCTCGCTCGGCATGCCCGGCGTGATCGTGCCGCGCAAGGCCGTCGCCGAGATCCAGAAGCTGCTGGAAGACGGCGAGAGCGAGGTCCAGGTCGAGCTCTCGGCCACCAAGATCCGCGTCGCCACCGCCGAGGTCGTGCTGACCTCGAAGCTGATCGACGGCACCTTCCCCGACTATCAGCGCGTCATCCCGTCGGGCAACGACAAGCTGCTCACCGTCGACCGGGGCGATTTCGCCGCGTCCGTCGACCGCGTCTCGACGATCTCGTCGGAACGCGGCCGCGCGGTGAAGCTCTCCATGGCCGACGGCCGGATGACGCTCTCGGTCACCAATCCCGATTCAGGTTCGGCGACCGAGGAGATCGAGGTCGACTACGATGCCGGCCCGCTCGATATCGGCTTCAACGCGCGCTATCTGATGGACATCGCCGCCCAGCTCGATGGCGACACGGCGCTGCTCAAGCTCGCCGATCCGGGCTCGCCGACGGTGATCCAGGACCGCGAAGGCGCTTCGGCCCTCTATGTGCTGATGCCGATGCGGGTCTGATCCCGCAAACGCGTCTTGAGAGCGTCTTGACCGCGGTCGCCCGCCTCACTCTGCAGAATTTCCGCTCCTATCCGGCCCTCGATCTGACGATCGAGGGCCGGCTCGTTGCGCTGTGCGGCGAGAACGGCGCCGGCAAGACGAATCTGCTCGAGGCGCTCTCCCTGTTTGCGCCCGGCCGCGGTCTCAGGCGCGCCGACCTCTCCGACATGGTGCGCCAGCCCGGCGATGGCGGCTTTGCCGTCTCGATCGGGCTCGCCGATGACGGGGCGCGGCTCGGGATCGGGCTGGAGCCGCCGGATGCCGAGGGAAAGCGGGCGCGGCTCGCCCGGATCGACGGTGCTTCGGCTGGCTCGGCCCTCGCCTTCAGCGACTATGTCCGGCTGGTCTGGCTGACGCCCGATCTCGACGGGCTGTTCCGCGGGGCCGCCGGGGATCGTCGACGTTTTCTCGACCGGCTCGTGCTGGCGGTCGATCCCGGCCATGGCACGCGCTCGAACGCGCTGGAAAAGGCGCTGCGCTCGCGCAACCGCATCCTCGACGAGAGCCCGCATCAGCAGCGCTGGCTCGACGCGGTCGAGCGCGAGATCGCCGAGCTCGGCGTCGCCGTGGCAGCCGCCCGGGCCGAGACGGTGGCGCGGCTCTCCGCCATCATCGCGCAGACGGCAGACGAGGCCTCACCCTTCCCGCAGGCCGACATCGCGCTGGAGGGCGAGATCGACGCGCTGGTCGCTACCCTGCCGGCGCTCGACGCCGAGGATCGCTACCGCGAGACGCTGCGCGAGATGCGCCCGCGCGACAAGGCGGCGGGGCGCACCCTCACCGGCCCGCAGGCCTCCGACCTTGCCGTCCGCCATGCCGCCAAAGACATCCCCGCGGGCCAGGGCTCGACCGGCGAGCAGAAGGCACTGCTGATCGGGCTCGTCCTCGCCCATGCCCGCCTCGTCGCGACGATGAGCGACCTGCCGCCGCTCGTCCTGCTCGACGAGGTCGCCGCCCATCTCGACCCGCGCCGGCGGGCCGCGCTCTACGCAACGCTGGCCGAGCTCGGCTGCCAGGTCTGGATGACCGGCGCCGACCCGGCCTTGTTCGGCGATCTTCCCGATGGCGCGCAGCGCTTCCTCGTCACGCCCGGCGAGGTCCGGCCCGCTCCCTGAGCCCGCTTCGCCCTGGTTGTAGCGTGAAAGCTGCTTAACCATTTGGTGCGACGCTCCCAGCGATGCACCCGTCGCAGCCATCCTTCACAGAGGCTGAAGCCGCGATCGCCAGCCGACTGCTGACGATTCTGGAGCCGCATTTCGACGTTTCCACCCGCAAGCTCTACGCCAAGACGTTCAGCCGCGATCTCGACCAGCTCGACGTCGCCTCCGACGAGCAAGTGAAATACCGCAAGCTGTTCAGGCTCGAACTCGACGAGCGCTATCGGCTGGCGAAACTGCGCATCGTCGGCCGCGCCAACAACCGCGACATCCTGCTCGCCGACTACCCGCAATTCTTCCTGGAGGACTTCTCGAACTTCCTCTCTGTCCTGGTCGCGCGTTGGAAGCGGCGCTGGGGACCGGTCGACGAAGCCTTGCGCGTGTTCTGCAAGCTGATGCTCACCGACATCTCGTTTTCGCTCGCCTGTTTCGACGACGCGCTCGAAAGCGATGTCGACGAGCGTCTCGGTGCGCTGGAACAGTCCTTTCGCAACGGCATCGGCGAGCGCATCTCGGCGATCGAGGCGAGCATGGGCGATGTCGCTGGCTTCTCCGGCCAGCTCTCGACCAAGGCCGGGGCGACCTTGTCGGCCTTGTCCGGCACGCAGGAGCGGCCTGAGCAGGTCGCCGCCTCCGTCGCCGAGATCGTCGCGGCGACACGGCAATGCGAGCTCGCCAGCGAGCGCATCTCCGAGGAGACGGCGGGTTCGAGCCGCGCCACCCAGGCGGCGAACGCCGAGTGCCATGCGATCAGCGACAGCGTCGCCCTGCTGCAGCAGGCGAGCGACCGGATCGGCAGCCTGGTCGATTTGATCCGCAGCCTCGCCGCCCAAACCAATCTGCTGGCGCTCAACGCCACCATCGAGGCCGCCCGCGCCGGCGAGGCGGGCAAAGGCTTCGCCGTGGTCGCGGCCGAGGTCAAATCGCTCGCCACGGCCACCAACAACGCGACGCAGACCATCCGCCAAGGCGTCGGCGAGGTTGTCGATGCCGGGCGCGCCATCGGCGAGGCAGTGCGCGGGCTCGGTCAGACCATGCAGACGCTGCAGGACAGCGCCGGCGTCGTCGCCGAGTCGGTCGCCGGGCAGGCCAGCCATATCCGCTCGATCGCCGAGCGGGCCGAAAGCTCCTCCTCCGGCGTCGACGCCATCGCGCATCATGCCGCGCTGGTCGAGGGGCTTGCTCGTGAGGCCGCTGCACTTGCCCGGCAGGTCGACGATCGCGTCCGGGCGACGTCGTCTCAATCGCTGGCGCTGGAGCAATCGATCGGCGATTTCCTCGGCTCAGTAGCGAAGGCACGCGCGGAGAAGCGCGGGCGGATCCGCCAGACCGGCTGATCCCTTCCATCACGCAAGGCGATGGGACAGCTCCGGCGCAGCCTGCTAGTTTGAGCGCACAAGCCGATATCAGGGAGCAGCGCTCGATGGATCTCGCCGGGCTTCTGGTTTTCGCCGGTGTCTATTTTCTCGCCGTCGCCTCGCCCGGGCCGGGCATCGCCGCGATCGTGGCGCGCTCGCTCTCGACCGGGTTCCGGCGGGCAGTACCCTTCGTCCTCGGCATCGCGGCCGGCGATCTGGTCTGGCTGACCTTCTCGGTGCTCGGCCTGTCCGTTCTGATGCAGAACTTCCACGGCCTGTTCCTGGTGATCAAGTATGCGGGCTGCGCCTACCTCATCTATCTCGCCTGGAAGCTCTGGACCGCGCCGGTGAAGAGCCTCGAAGACCAGCCGGCGATGCGCGGCGAGGGCATCCGCCTCTTCCTCGGCGGCGTCGCACTGACGCTCGGCAATCCCAAGGTGATGGTCTTCTTCGTCTCGATCCTGCCGCTGATCGTCGATCTGCAGGCGCTGACGCCGCTCGCCTTCGTCGAGGTCGCCGTGCTGACCATGCTGATCATCAACACCACCCTGCTCGGCTATGCCTATGCCGCCGACCGGGCGCGGCGGCTGGTCGCGAGCCCCACGACCTTGCGCCGGATCAACCGCGTCACCGGCGGCGTGATGGCCGGCGCCGCTGCGGCGATCGCGGCGCGTGGCTGAGATGGCGGACATGACAACAGATGCACGCGCCATTCGCCGCGAGGACTGGTCCGAGACCCCGGGGGAATGGCATGGCGAGGTCCAGGGCTTCGGCGGCGAGGTCTCGCTGATCTTCGTCCGGGCCGAGCCCGGCAAGGGTCCGCGGCTGCACAGCCACCCCTATCCCGAGACCTTCATCGTGCGCGCCGGGCGGGCGCTCTACACGATCGGCGACCGGGAGATCGAGGCTGGGCCAGGCGAGATCCTGGTCGTTCCGGCGGGCGTGCCGCACAAGTTCCGCAGCCTCGGGCCGGAGACGCTGGAATCGATCGACATCCACGCCAGCGAGCGCTTCGCCACCGACTGGCTGGAATAGGGGCCCACCGACCGATCCGTCATTGCGAGGAGCGAAAGCGACGAAGCAATCCAGGGGGCGGCAAAGCTCTACATCCCCCTGGGTTTGCTTCGCTGCGCTCGTAATGACGGAAAGCGGCGTGGTCATGGGTTCCGGGCTCGCGCCTGCGGCGCGCCCCGGAATGACGGTGCACTCAGCGCCCGCCGGCCGCCGCGATCAGCTTGGCGACCTCGCTCTGGCCGCGCTTGCGGGCATGCTGGAGCGGGCTGATGCCATCCTTATCGGCGAGATTGGGGTCGGCGCCAGCATCGAGCACGAGCTTCGCCACCTGCTGATGGCGCGGGCCGCCATCGCCGAGGATCACGATCTCCAGAAGGCAGGTCCAGCCGAGATTGTTGACGTGGTTCACGTCGATGCCTGATGTCAGCAGCAGCTTGGCCGTCTCGACATGGGCGCGCTCGCAGGCCGGGATCAGCGCGTTGCCGCCATAGCGGTTGCGGATGGTGAGGTCCGGCTTGAGCGGCAGCATCGCCGCGATGATCTCGCTGCGGCCGCTGGCGCCGGCAAGCAGCCAGGGCGTGTCCTGGTTGGCGGCCTGGGCATTGGGGCTCGCTCCCGCAGCGAGCAACGCCTTGGCCACGGCGACATGGTTGCCGGCGACGGCGAGCAGGAGCGGGGTCTGGTGCTGGCCGTCGCGCTGTTCGAGATCGGCGCCAGCCGCGATCAGACGGTTCACCGCGGCAAGGTCTCCACGCCCTGCAGCTTCGAGCATGCCGGTCTGTGCTTCGCTTGCTCCGCTCATCAGCAGAACTCCCGCCAGGATCGCGGCAGCCCGCTGCAGCCGCCTCATCGCCCGCTATCGAGCAGGCGCCCGACTACCTTGGCGGTGTAATCGACCATCGGCACGATCCGGGCGTAGTTGAGCCTGGTCGGACCGATGATGCCGACGACGCCGACGATGCGCTGACCGCCATCGCGGAAGGGCGCGGCGATGATCGAGGAGCCCGACATCGAGAATAGATTGTTCTCCGAGCCGATGAAGATGCGCACGCCGTCACCGGCCTCGGCGCGCGAGAGCAGGTCGATCAGTTCGGTCTGCGTCTCCAGATCGGCGAAAAGCAGGCGGATGCGCTCCAGATCCTCCTGCGCTTTGAGATCCTCGAGCAGATTGGCCTGGCCGCGTACGATCAGATGCCGGTCACTGGAGGGGCCGGAACTCGTGGCGATGCCCGTCTCGACCAGCCGGGCAGTCAATTCGTCAAGCTCGCGCTCCATCAGGGTGCGGCTATCGGCGATCTCGCGGCGGAGCTCGTCCAGCGTCTTGCCGACGATGCGGGCATTGAGGAAGTTGCCGGCCTCGACCAGCGCCGAAGCCGGCAGCCCGGCCGGCAGCGCCAGGATGCGGTTCTCGACCGTGCCGTCATCGGCGACGAGCACGGCGAGCGCCCGGCCGGCATCGAGCCTGACGAACTCGATATGGCGCAGGCGGGCATTGGCCTTCGTGGTGACGACGACGCCGGCCCCGCGCGACAGGCCCGACAGCAGGGCCGAAGCCTCGGTCAGCGTCTGGTCGAGCGAGCGATTGCTGGCGGCTGCCCTGATCTGCGCCTCGATGCGCGAGCGCTCGTCCGAGGTCAGGTTGCCGACCTCCATCATGCCGTCGACGAAGAAGCGCAGGCCCCGCTCGGTCGGCAGGCGCCCGGCCGAGGTGTGCGGCGCGTAGATCAGCCCGGCCATCTCCAGATCGGTCATGACATTGCGCACCGTCGCCGGCGACAGCGCGATCGGCAGCAGGCGCGCGATGTTGCGCGAGCCGACCGGCTCGCCGGTGGTCAGGTAACCGTCGACGATCTGGCGAAAAATCTCGCGCGAGCGCTGGTCGATCTCGACCAGGCCGCCGGGTATCTCCGGGCGCGTATGGGCGCTCATTCCGTGGCGAACAACCTCAACTCGGTGCCCTATTGTCCCCGGTGGGCGTGGCAGGATCAAGCCCCATGCCCTGCTCGCCTTGCCGCAGTCCTCCTAAGCGCCTACAAGCCGCGGACTCCGGAACACAGGATTGGCACGATGAGACCCTCGAAGCGCGCAGCCGACGAGATGCGCAAGGTCACGCTGGAACGCGGCGTGGTGCGCTATGCCGAAGGCTCGTGCATGGTCACCTTCGGCGAGACCAAGGTGCTCTGCGCCGCGACCGTCGAGGAAAAGGGTCCGCCCTGGCTGCGCGGCACCGGCAAGGGCTGGGTCACCGCCGAATATTCGATGCTGCCGCGCGCCACGCATGAGCGCACCCGCCGCGAGGTCACCTCGGGCAAGCCGTCCGGCCGCACGCAGGAGATCCAGCGCCTGGTCGGCCGCTCGCTTCGCGCCGTGGTCGACCTGACCGCGATCGGCGAGCGCCAGATCGTCGTCGACTGCGACGTGCTGCAGGCCGATGGCGGCACTCGCACTGCCTCGATCACGGGCGCCTGGGTCGCGCTGCACGACGCGCTGAAATGGATGGAGGGGCGCGGCATGCTGAAGGGCGCCAATCCGCTGAAGGACCATGTCGCGGCGATCTCCTGCGGCATCGTCGCCGGCAACCCGGTGATCGACCTCGACTATGTCGAGGATTCCGGCGCCCAGACCGACGCCAATTTCGTCATCACCGGCACAGGCGGCCTCGTCGAGGTGCAGGGCACGGCCGAGGGCGCGCCGTTCTCGGAGGAGGAACTCCTGGCCCTGCTCAAGCTCGCCAAGGGCGGCGTCGGCAAGCTCGTCGCGCTGCAGAAGGCGGCGGTGGCCTGACGCCATGAGCGAACCCCGCCGCCTCACCGGCAAGGTCGTGATCGCGACCCATAACCAGGGCAAATTGCGCGAGATGCGCGAGCTGATGGCGCCCTATGGGATCGAGCTCGTCTCGGCTGGAGAGCTCGGCTTGCCCGAACCTGTCGAGGACGGCCACATGTTCGCCGAGAACGCCGCGATCAAGGCGGTCGCGGCGGCGAATGCCTCCGGCCTGCCGGCGCTGGCGGATGATTCCGGTGTCTGCATCGACGCACTCGACGGCGCGCCCGGCCTGTTCTCGGCCAATTGGGCCGGGCCAGGCAAGGATTTCGCCCCGGCGCTGGCCCGTGTGCAGGCAGAGCTTGCAAAGCGCGGCGCGACCACGCCCGAGCAGCGCAAGGCGCATTTCGTCTCGGCTCTGGTGATCGCCTGGCCGGACGGTCATCAGGAACTGTTCGAGGGCCGGGTCTTCGGCACGATCGTCGAGGCTCCGCGCGGGACCTCGGGCTTCGGCTACGACCCGATCTTCCAGCCGGCCGGCCATGACAGGACCTTTGGCGAGATGACCCCCGAGCAGAAGCACGGCATCCCGCAGGACGGCTCGCCCGGCCTGTCGCACCGCGCCCGCGCCTTCCATGTGCTGGCGGCCGCCTGCCTGAGGAAGCCGGCTTGAGCCCTTCGGCCGCCCTTGCCGCGCGGCCCGGCATGCCGGCGCATCCGACCGCGGATGCCGGCTTCGCCGTCTATGTGCATTGGCCCTTCTGCCTGGCCAAATGCCCCTATTGCGACTTCAACTCCCATGTCCGGCACCAGCCGCCGGACCAGGCGCGGTACATCGCCGCCTTCCGCCGCGAGATTGCCCAGCGGGCTGAGCTCGCGCCGGGGCGAACGGTCTCCTCGATCTTCTTCGGCGGTGGCACGCCCTCGCTGATGGAAGGCGCGACCGTCGGCGCGATCCTCGATGCGATCGGCGAGCACTGGGCGGTCGACCCGAATTGCGAGGTCTCGCTGGAGGCCAACCCGACCAGCGTCGAGGCCGGGCGCTTCCGCGATTTCCGCGCCGCGGGCGTCAACCGCGTCTCGCTCGGCGTGCAGGCGCTGAACGATACCGATCTCAAGGCGCTCGGCCGGATGCATTCGGCGCAGGAGGCGCTCGATGCGGTCGCGATCGCCCGGCGCTATTTCGAGCGCTACTCCTTCGACCTGATCTATGCCCGCTCGCCGAACCAGACACCGGCGCTGTGGCAGGCAGAGCTCGAGCTGGCGATCAGCCACGCCGCGGAGCACCTCTCGCTCTACCAGCTCACCATCGAGCCCGGCACTGCCTTCGAGCAGCTATACAAGGCCGGCAAGCTCGCCATTCCCGATCCCGATGCGGGCGCGGCGCTGTACGAGCTGACGCAGGAGATCACGTCCAAGCACGGCCTGCCGGTCTATGAGATCTCCAACCATGCCCGGCCGGGCGCGGAATGCCGGCACAACCTGATCTACTGGCACTATGGCGAATATGCCGGCATCGGCCCGGGCGCCCATGGCCGGCTGGTGACGGCCGATGGCCGCTTTGCACAATCGACCGAGAAGCGTCCGGAAACCTGGCTGGAGCGGATCGAGGCCGGCGGCGATGCCCTGATCGAGAACGAGAAGCTCTCGGCCGAGGCGCAGGGCGACGAATATCTGCTGATGGGCCTGCGGCTCGTCGAAGGCATCGATCCCGACGTGTTCGAGGGGCTGGCCGGCCGCAAGCTCAACGGCAACCGGATCGGCAGCCTGGTCGCCGAGGGCTTCCTCGCCCGCAAGGCCAATGGCCGGCTCGCGGCGACGCCGGAAGGGGCGCTATTGCTCGACGCGCTCGTCGCCGACCTCGCAGCCTGACGTAAGATCGCTGTAGCGATCTCCGGACTCGGTATCATTAAACCGATTTAATCCGATGAGAAGCCCTGCTGAGGCACGGTTCGTCATGACCACACGGTAACCTTCCGCCACGTCACTGCCGCAATCGGCGCTCCCGATGGCCGGGTAAGAACGGCATAAGTTCAACCCAGGGAGGTCAGCGATGCAGCCAAGCACAATCGATGAATCACGTCCCGCATTGTCACGCCGCCGCCTGTTGCAGGTCGCCAGCGCGGGAGCACTTGCCGCCGCCGCCGATACGGCTCTGGCGCAGGCCCCTGCCGCTCGGCCAGGCCCGCCGAGCACGGTGACCACTCCGCCGCGCGACTTCAGCCGCAGCGGCGCGCCGACCACCTATTTCTGGGATCCGGACGTCATCGCGGTCGATCCCGCCTTCGAGGGCCTGGCCCAGCCCAACGCGCCGATCCAGCGGCTGTGGACCGGAGCGCTCTGGGCGGAAGGGCCGGCCTGGAACGCGCAGGGGCGCTATCTCGTCTGGAGCGACATTCCCAATAATCGGCAGCTGCGCTGGCTCGAGGACGATGGCCGCGTCAGCGTCTTCCGGACGCCCTCGGGCAACAGCAACGGCAACAGCTTCGACTTCCAGGGCAGGCAGCTCTCCTGCGAGCATCTCAACCGCCGCGTCGTCCGCTATGAGCTCGACGGCTCGGTGACGATCCTCGCCGACAAGTTCGACGGCAAGCGGCTGAACTCGCCGAACGACATCGTCCAGCATCCCGATGGCAGCTACTGGTTCACCGACCCACCCTATGGCGGCCAGCTCTATGAGGGCGCGCCCGATGCGGCCGGCGGGCCGAGCAATGCCAGCGGCAAGATCAACCCCCGCCTCGGCCAGCCGCCCGAGATCGGCTTCTTCAAGCGCGAATTGCCGACGAACTGCTATCGGATCGACCCGAGCGGCCGGGTCGACCTCGTCGTCACCGAGCAGCAGGTGCCCGATCCGAACGGCCTCTGCTTCTCGCCGGACTACAAGAAGCTCTATGTCGCCTCGACCGGCAAGGGCCCGGGCGACACCGGCCCCGGCGGCAAGGGCGACATCCATGTCTTCGACGTCGGCGCCGACAACAAGCTCTCGAACGGGAAGCTGTTCTCGGACTGCATGGTGGACGGGGTGAAATGCGGGCCGGATGGGTTGCGCTGCGACGTGCAGGGCAATCTCTGGGCCTCCAGCAATGCCGGCCGCGCCGTCGGCTATAGCGGCGTGCTCTGCTTCAACCCGGAAGGCAAGCTGATCGGCCGCATCCGCCTGCCGGAGGTCTGCGGCAATGTCTGCTTCGGCGGACCCAAGCGCAACCGCCTGTTCATGGCGGCGAGCCAGTCGCTCTATGCGCTCTATCTCGGCACGCAAGGCGCCGCCCCGGGCTGAGACGCGCCCGACTCAGCCTTCATCCTGCTCGGGCCGATCCTGCTGTTCAGTAGGGTCGGCCTCAACCTGCGGCTGCGGCTTCGGCTCCTGCCCGGCATAGAGCTTGGGCAGATGGGTCTCATACCAGGCCTTCAGCTCGGCCAAGGCCGGCTGCTCGAGGTTGCGGCGAAGGTAGGCCTCTATCCGCGGCAAATGCTTGAGATAGCCGGGCTTGCCGTCGCGGCGGTCGAGCCGGGCGAAGATGCCGGCGATCTTGGTGTTGCGCTGGGCGCCGAGGATTGCATAGGCGCGGGCGAAGCCCGCCAGATCGAAGCTCGGATCGGTGCCGCGCCGCGCCCCGGCATAGGCGGCGAGCAGGCGCAGTTCCAGCGCCGCCGGCACGTCGACGCGCGCGTCCTGGCCGAGCGAGACCAGGTCATAGGCGGGGTGGCCGAGCACCGAATCCTGGAAGTCGATCAGTCCGAGCCGGGCATGGCCGACGCGGTCGGCGAGCCAGAGCAGGTTCGGCGAGTGATAGTCGCGCAAGGTCCAGGTCGCCGGCGTCTCGAAAAGCTCGTCGAAGAGCTTGTCCCAGATGCGGCTGAACTCGGCCCGCGTGACCGCCGGCAAGGTGACGCCGGCGATATGCGGGGCATACCAGTCGAGAACCAGCTCGGTCTCGATGGCGAGCGCCTCGCGGTCATAGTCCGGCAGGACATGGTCGCGCGCCTCCGCGACCGGCAGGATCGTCGGCAGCGCATGCCGGTGCAATTCCGCGAGCAGGCGGGCCGCGGCCTCGTAGCGCTCCGGGATCGGGCCGTCCGAACCTACGACAGGCTCGGCGCCGAGATCCTCGATGATCAAGAGGCCGGTGACGAGGTCCTGCGCCAGGATCTCGGGCGCCGAGAGGCCGAGCGAGCGCAGGGCCTTGTCCATGGCGACGAAGGCGTCGACGGTCTCGGCGAGATGGGCGATGGCGCTGTAGGGCTTGCCCTGGCGGATCGCCGGCCCGTCCGGGCGCGGCGGGGAAATCATCAGGATAGCGGTCTCGCCGGACGGCCTGATCAAGCGCTCATAGGCACGGCTGGAGGCATCGCCGAGCATGAACTCGCGCTTCGCCTCGCTCCAGCCGGCTTCGTCGATCAGGCGACGCGCGCCGATTGCGAGTGCGAGCCGCTGACGCCAGAGCACGCCGCCCGAGAGCGTCGCGATCCGGCCCTGCTCGGGATTGTCGGGATCAACCTCCAGCACGATGTCGAGCCGCCGGCCCGCCGGCAGGCGGGTGCCGGCGCGGTCCGGCCATTCGACGATGGTGACGGCGAGATCGAGGTCCTCGATCAGGCCGATATCGTCGAGCTCGTCGGGGCTGCGGACGCGGTAGAGATCGGCATGCAGCAGCAGCCCGCGCGGGCTGTCATAGCTCTGTACCAGCGTGAAGGTCGGGCTCGGCGCCTCCAGCACCGCATCATCGGCGAGACGGCGCAGCATGGCGCGCGCCAGGAGCGACTTGCCGGCGCCGAGATGGCCGGAGAGCGCGACGATGTCACCGGTCTTGAGGATGTCGGCGATGTCCTCCGCCAGCCGCACGGTCGCGGCCTCGTTCGGCAGGATGACGGTATGCGTGCCCGCGCGCGCGGCTTCGTCACTCATTCAGCAGCGTCCGAGATGCGCATGCCCTCAGGCGGAAAAACGGCGGTGACACGCGTGCCCTGGCCCAGCGCCGAATCGAGCTCGACGCGGCCACCATGCAGTTCGACGATCGAGCGGACCATCGACAGGCCGAGCCCGACGCCGCGATGGCGCGATCCCAGCGAATGACTCTCGAAGCGGTCGAACACCTTTTCCTTGACCTCGTCCGGGATGCCGCGGCCCTCATCGGCGACCGTGATGCGGATCTCGCCGCCGAACCGGCCGGCGCTGACGCGGATGGTCTGGCCGGGCTGCGAGAAGCCGATTGCGTTCGAGAGCAGGTTGAACAGGATCTGGCGCAGGCGCTTAGGATCGGCGCGCAACGGCCCTGTCTGCGGGGCGATGTCGACCTGCAGCCTGAGCTTGCTGTCTGCGAGACGGTCCTGCAGCCCGGTCGCGGCCTGGGCGATGCTCTTGGCGACGTCGACCTCCTCGAGATCGAGAGCGAGCGCGCCATTGTCGATCGAGGCGAGGTCGAGAATGTCGTTGATGATGGCGAGCAGCGCGCCCGACGAGCGGACGATATGGCCGGCATAGTCGCGCTGCTTCTCGTTCAGCGCGCCGACCGTCTCCTCGCCGAGCAATTGCGCGAAGCCGATGATGTTGGTCAGCGGCGAGCGCAGTTCGTAGGAGACGTGGTGGACGAACTCCTCGCGCAGCCGCGAGACGCGTTCCAGGGCATCGTTGCGCTCGGTCAGCGCACGCTCGACGTTCACGCCGGCGGTGACGTCGGCGAAAGTGATCAGCGTCGCGCCGTCCGGAAGGGGCGCGGCGGTACAGTCGAGCACGGTGCCGTCGCGGCGCTCCATATGGCAGCGATAATCCTCGCGGGCATCGCGCACGCCGGCGACGGCGCTGCGGATTTCGGTCCAGACCGCGTCGTCCGGGAACAGCGGCCGGCTCAGGGCCACGACCTCGTCGATATGCGGCGCCGCGGCGGCGCGCTCCGGCGAGAGCTTCCAGAGCTGGGCGAAGGCCGGGTTGTAGAGCTTGAGGCGCCCATCGGAACCGAACACGGCTACACCTTCGCGCAATGAATCCAGCGTCTCGCGCTGGGTGCGCGAGAGCGCGTTGAAGCGCGATTCCAGGGTGAAGCGCTCGGTCTCGTCGTCGAAGAGATAGGTGACGCCGCCCTGCGGGTTCGGGCTGGCGACGACATGGACAGTGCGTCCGTCAGGCAGGTACCACCAGTCCTCGCTGGCGCGCGTCGCGGTATAGGCGGCGTGCACCTGCGCCTTCCAGGTCCGGTAGTCGCCAAGCTCTGGCAGGCGGCGCTCGGTGCGCAGCCGATCGAGGATCTCGCCATCACCGGGACTCGAATCGAGGAAGCCGGGATCGAGCGACCAGAGCGCCTCATAGCCGCTGTTGCGATAGACTAGGCGCTGTGAGCCGTCGAAGACGGCGACGCCGGTCTTCAGCCGATCGAGGGTGCGCACATGCGCGTCCATCTGGCGCTGCAGATCGGCGCGGACGGCCTCCAGCTCGCTCATATCGGTGGCGATGCCGGCATAGCCCGAGGGTGTCGGCGTCTCCATGACATCGACGATGCGGCGCTGGCCGGCCATCACGACGGGCGCGCGCAGCTGGAAGACGCGGCCGTCCCTGCGTGCCTTGGCGGCGGCCTCGCGCTCGCTGCGATCGAACAGGTCTAGCCCGGCCGTGACCGCCTGTTGGCTGTCCGACGCCTCGACGGCGCGGGCATAGGCGGCATTGACCCAGCTCAAGCGGCCATCGGTGCCACGCATCCAGACCGGCTGCGGCACGCCCGCTAGCAAGGTCGTGAGCGCGGCATGGTCGCTGGCGAGCTTGCCGAGCTCGTCCTCCAGCGCCAGCGCCCGGGCCCGCTCGCCGCCGACCTCGCGCAGGCGGATCACCGCGCGGCCGGCGACAGGCCGGCCTTCGGCGTCGACGAAACGTCCGGCCTTGGCCTTGAAGGTGAAGGCGAAGGCCTCTCCGCGCTCCTTGAGCGCCTCGGTCGCGAGTTCGAGGCGCTTCGCCTCGGCCGGCGGCGCCCAGGTGCCGTAGGCCAGTGCCGGGGCGGAGCCGCCGATGCCGAGGAAGCCGCTGTCGCCCTCGACCATCGGGCTCGCCTTGGGACCATCCCAGCTCAGCACGACCTGCCGGTCGCTCGCGAGCAGCGCGTTGAGCCGCTCCTGATGGCTGCGGGCCGCCTCCAGCCCGGCGGCGAGCTCGCCCTCGCGGCGCGTCCAGCGCGCGCGCTCGCGGACATAGAGGATCGAGGTGGTGGTGGCGAAGACGACGAGGCCGACGAAGATCAGCGAGAGGCCGCCGGCACTGAACCAGTCGGGCCGCAAGGGCAGCAGTATCTCGGCCTGGGCGAGAGCGGGAGCCGGCGCTGCGCCGGCAAGCCCCGGCAGGAGGAAGCGGACCGCTCCGTTCATCTCCCGCCCGACCTGCCTTGCGCGTCTCATTCTCGCATCCGTCCTGTTCCAGGCCCGTGACCTGGCCGCCATCGGCGGAATCCCATCAACGCGGCAGCCGGCCATGGCTCCTTGAAGGACCCACGCCCGCAACCCGCAAAGCCACCGCTGCACGAAACCGGACGCCATGTGCAAAGCCTGCCGGCAGCCCGAATCAGTGCCACTGTAATCACCGCAGGACTCCGGCAGGAAGTGCTTAATCGACAGTAAAGGCCGAATGGCGGCGACCACGCCGGGGGTTACTGCCGCAGCATCAACAAGTTGATGCCGGACCGCCAGGAGCATCTATTAGTGGTGTCCGCCAGGCTCGCTGATACCAGACGCGAAAAAGCCCGGCACGAGGCCGGGCTCCTTCAGGGTGAATGCGTATTCCGGAAGCAGGCTCCGGCAGCACTCGGTCGTTTCACGCCGCCGAAAACGGACGGCGAAAGCTCTCAGTAGCGATAGAGCTCCGGCTTGAACGGGCCGGTCTGCGCCACGCCGATATACTTCGCCTGGGCGTCGTTGAGCTTGGTCAGCTTGGCGCCGACCTTGGCGAGGTGCAGCGCCGCGACCTTCTCGTCGAGGTGCTTGGGCAGGGTGTAGACCTTGTTCTCGTACTTGGCGTGGTGGTTCCAGAGTTCGATCTGGGCCAGCGTCTGGTTCGAGAACGAGCAGGACATCACGAAGGACGGATGGCCGGTCGCGTTGCCGAGATTCACCAGGCGGCCTTCCGAGAGCAGGATGATGCGCTTGCCGTCGGGGAACTCGATCTCGTCGACCTGCGGCTTGACGTTGTCCCACTTGAAGTTCTTCAGGCCGGCGACCTGGATCTCCGAATCGAAGTGGCCGATATTGCAGACGATGGCGCGGTGCTTCATCGCGCGCATATGATCGACGGTGATGACGTCGAGATTGCCGGTCGCGGTGCAGAAGATGTCGGCGCGGGGGGCAGCATCCTCCATGGTGACGACCTCGTAGCCCTCCATCGCCGCCTGCAGCGCGCAGATCGGGTCGATCTCGGTGACGAGGACGCGGCAGCCGGCCTGGCGCAGCGAGGCGGCCGAGCCCTTGCCGACGTCGCCATAGCCGGCGACGACAGCGACCTTGCCCGACATCATCACGTCGGTGCCGCGGCGGATGGCGTCGACCAGCGACTCGCGGCAGCCATAGAGGTTGTCGAACTTCGACTTGGTGACGCTGTCGTTGACGTTGATCGCAGGGAAGGGCAGGCGGCTGGCCTTGGCGAGTTCGTAGAGGCGGTGCACGCCGGTGGTGGTCTCCTCGGAGACGCCCTTGATCGCGGCGCGGGTCTTGGCGAACCAGCCCGGATTGTCCTTGAGCTGGCGCTTGATCAGCTTGAAGAAGATCGTCTCTTCCTCATTGCCCGGCTTGTCGAGGAAGGCGGCATTGCCGGCCTCGGCCTCGGCGCCGAGGATGATCAGCATGGTGAGGTCGCCGCCATCGTCGAGGATCATGTTCGGCGTGCCGCCGTCGCCCCAGGTCGCGGTGCGCAGCACGTACTCCCAGTAATCCTCCAGGCTCTCGCCCTTGATGGCGAAGACCGGCGTGCCGGTGGCGGCGATCGCCGCGGCGGCGTGATCCTGGGTCGAGAAGATGTTGCAGGACGACCAGCGCACGTCGGCGCCAAGATCCTTCAGGGTCTCGATCAGCACGGCGGTCTGGATGGTCATGTGCAGGCAGCCGGCGATGCGGGCGCCCTTGAGCGGGGCCTTGCCCTTGTGCTCGGCGCGGATCGCCATCAGGCCCGGCATCTCGTCCTGGGCCATGTTGATTTCCTTGCGGCCGTAGTCCGCGAGGCTGATGTCCTTGACGACGTAATCCTTCGACACAGGGCGCTCCAATCGATCGTGCTTTGAATGATGGCGGGCTCTCTAGCAGGGCCGCGGCCAGAAGGCAATCAAAGATATAAAGATGTCTTTATATCCGCCGCAAACAGCGCGACACACCACCCTTCGGGGCCTCTCCTGCGGCCACCAGCGCCTCGCCTGAATCCGACGGATCGAGAGGCGCCCGATCATGAGCATCAGGAAAAAGCCGATCAGGGCCACGAGCGTGACGATGAGGTCGACAGAAGCGGACAGCGCTGAGACAGCGCTGCGCATTGCCGCCTTATTCGCCCTCGCCGAACCTGTCGGCGACGAGCGCGCCCAGCGCCTGCAGCGCGTCATTGGCGTCGGCGCCTTTGGCCACGACGGTGATGGTCGAGCCAATGCCGGCGCCCAGCGTCAGGATGCCCATGATCGAGGTCGCCCCGACCGTCTCACCGCAGCGGGAGACGGTGATGTCGGCGTCGAACTGGCTGGCGCATTGCACGAATTTCGCGGTGGCGCGGGCGTGCAGGCCCTTCTTGTTGATGATCTGGAACTCGCCATAAACGGCGCCGGCCGGAATCTCGACCTCGTTGCAGCCGCAATCCTCGTCGCCGATGTCCTCTTCGCGCATCTCTTGCACGGTGCCCCTCTCCTGGCCCCTCACTTGCCTGCGAGCACCCGGCTGGCGACGGTGATGTACTTCCGGCCTGCATCCTGCGCGCTACTGACAGCTTCGTCGAGGGTCTTCTCCTCGCGCACGCTGGCGAGCTTGATCAGCATCGGCAGGTTGATGCCGGCGACGACGTCGATCCGGCCCGGCTCCATCACGGAGATGGCGAGGTTGGAGGGCGTGCCGCCGAACATGTCGGTCAGGACGATGACGCCGCTGCCGTTCTCGACCTGCTCGACCGCCGCGATGATGTCGCGACGACGACCTTCCATGTCGTCATCGGGGGCGATGGCGATGGTGGCCAGGTTGGCTTGCGGGCCAACGACATGCTCGAGCGCGGCGCGGAATTCCGTCGCCAGGTGCCCATGCGTGACAAGCACGAGTCCGATCATTCAGTCCCACCGAAGAGCGCCCATCGGCGCCCGGACAAGGTCGCGGTTTATGCGGCAGGTGCGAAAGATAGGCAAGGCGCTTGTCTCGAACTCGTCGAAGGCAATTCAATCAGAGCCTGCAAAGAGCGCAAGCGCCGTCAGTATCAGACCTTCGTCGCCAGCCTTTGGGAGCAGGGTCAGCCGCGGCAAGGTGACGCCGGCGATGGTCTCGACCAGCGCTTCCGGCTCCGGCATGCGCTCGGGTTCGGCGCCGCAGTCGATCACCAGACGGATCACCACTGTCGCAAGATGGGGCTCGGGGGTCAGGCCGAGGCCCCGGCGCTCGATCATCCCCTCGATCGGCGGCACCGGCGCGGCGAGGAGGCGGCCGGCGCGGGCCGTGATCTCCGTGCGGTCGTCAGCGACCAGCCGGGCAAAATGCCCTCGCGATCGCGCCAGGCCGATCAACGCCAGCGCCAGGCTCGACTTGCCGGCGCCCGACGGGCCGCGGATCAGGATGCCGGCCTCGCCGACCACGACGGCGCTGGCATGCAGGCGAAACGGAGGCGTTGCGGTCATGCCGGCTGCACTGCGGCCGGCAGGCGCACGACGAAGCGGGCGCCGAGCCGCGTGTCCTCGCCCTCGGACTGCTCGGAGGCATAGCGGTTCTCGGCCCGGATCGTACCGCGATGGGCTTCGACGATCTGGCGCGAGATCGAGAGGCCGAGGCCGGAATTCTGGCCGAAGCCGCTCTCCGGCCGGTCGGTATAGAAGCGCTCGAAGATCCGCTCCAGCGCATGCGGCGGAATGCCGGGGCCGTCATCCTCGATGGTGATCAGCACGTCGCCGGCGACGCGCGAGAGCTTGACCCGGACCGGCTTGTCGGCCGGAGAGAAGGAGCGGGCGTTCTCGATCAGGTTGACGAAGACCTGGCCGAGGCGGGAATCATGGCCGACCACGCGGAAGGGATCGGCGCCCGGGCGCTGACCGGCGCGCCGGTCGACCGTGAGCTCGACGACGGGCTGGCCCTCGCGGCGGATCTGGTTCTGGACCGAGACCACCGCCTCGACGAGCTGGGCGACGTCGAGCGGAGCAGCATCATCACGGGCGAGCTCAGCATCGAGGCGCGAGGCGTCGGAGATATCGGTGATCAGGCGGTCGAGCCGCTTCACGTCGTGGCGGATCACCGCAAGCAGACGGCCCCGCGATTCCTCGCTCTTGGCCAGCGGCAAGGTCTCGACGGCGCTGCGCAGCGAGGTCAGGGGGTTCTTCAATTCATGGGCGACGTCGGCGGCGAAGCGCTCGATCGCCTCCATGCGATTGTAGAGCGCCTGGGTCATCTCGCGGAAGGAGCCGGAAAGGTGGCCGATCTCGTCATGGCGGCTGGAGAAGTCGGGAATCTCCTCGCGGGCCTTGACGCCGCGGCGGACGCGCTGGGCCGCGTCGGCGAGCTTGCGGATCGGCTCGGCGATGGTGCCAGCGAGCAGCACCGACAGGATGATCATCACGCCGCAGGCGACCACGAAGACCTGGAAGATGGCGTAGCGCTCGGAGGCGATCACCGCATCGATGTCGCCGCCTTGCGTCGAGAGCAGCAGCGCGCCGCGCACCGCCCGGAAGCGCTGCACCGGCACCGCCACCGAGACGATGGTCTCGCCGCGGGTGTTGACCCGCACGACGCTTGCCGGCGAGCCAGCCAGCGCCCGGGCGACCTCGGTGTAGGATTTGCCGTTGGCGTTGGCGAAATCGTCATAGGCCGGCACGTCGGCACGGCCGAGCCGGTTGCGGAACATATTCCAGGTGCGTTCGAACAGCGGCGGTTCGTCGCTCTCGCCGATGCGTGGCAGGTCGAGCCGGAGGATATCGCCGCGCGAATAGAGGTTGCGCGAATCGAGCGTCAGCATCCCGTCCTTGTCGTAGATGCGGGCACGCGTCTTGGTCGGCGTCACCAGCCGGCGCAGCAGCGGAGCGACCTTTTCCGGATTGATCGAGAAGTCGAGCGGGTCTTCGGCGATGGCGCCGCTCTCGCCGGCCTGCATCTGCAGGAGCTTGTCCGGGTCGATCGCGATCGTGTCGGTCTCGACCGTGGCCGAGGCGGCGATGGCGCCGGCGATGATCTCGCCCTGCGTCAGCAGGCTCTGCACCCGAGCCTCGATCAGGCCCTCGCGGAACTGGTTGAGGTAGAGGAAGCCGACGAGGAGGGCGACGAGGCCGGCGAGGTTGAGGACGACGATGCGCCGGGTCAGGCTCGACGCAGCCCGCCCCGAGACCGCACGCGCCAGACGCCGGCCGAACAAGGCGGCACGGCGGCGCAGCGTCAGCCCCGTCCGCGGCCCGCTTGGACGGGCCCCTTCCTGTTCGATCGTCGCCATGAGCGGCTCTTACCTTGTCCCGGCGCGCACGCAAACGCGGTTCTGAGCCGCGCCGGGCTGCTCCTCAGGTCTCCTTGAAGCGGTAACCGACGCCGTAGAGCGTCTCGATCATGTCGAACTCGACATCGACCTGGTTGAACTTCTTGCGCAGGCGCTTGATGTGGCTGTCGATGGTGCGGTCGTCGACATAGACCTCGTCGTCATAGGCCGCGTCCATCAGGGCGTTGCGGCTCTTGACCACACCCGGGCGCTGCGCCAGCGACTGCAGGATCAGGAATTCGGTGACGGTGAGCGTCACCGGCTCGCCCTTCCAGGTGCAGGTGTGACGCTCGGGGTCCATCCGCAGCAGGCCGCGCTCCAGCGCCTTGGCGTCCTCGGTGCGCGGCGCGGCGCTCGCGTCCTTGGCGCCGGCGCGGCGCAGGATCGCCTTGACGCGCTCGACCAGGAGGCGCTGCGAGAAGGGTTTGCGGATGAAATCGTCCGCGCCCATCTTCAGGCCGAAGAGCTCGTCGATCTCCTCGTCCTTCGAGGTCAGGAAGATCACCGGCAGGTCCGACTTCTGGCGCAGGCGGCGCAGCAGCTCCATCCCGTCCATGCGCGGCATCTTGATGTCGAAGATGGCGAGGTCGGGCGGGTTCTGCTTCAACCCGTCCAGGGCCGAGGCGCCGTCCGTGTAGGTCTGGATGCGATAGCCCTCGGCCTCCAATGCGATCGAAACCGAGGTCAGGATGTTGCGGTCGTCGTCGACCAGCGCAATGGTTGGCATAAGCTGTTCCGGCTCTTTGTTTCTTGGCGTTGCAATCAACAGGGTCCACTCTCGCGCGAGAACGGCCAAAGCGTGGCTGCAATCTAGCCAAGCCAAGGCGGTTTCGCTACGTCTGCCGTCGAAAACCCTTAAGACGGCGAAAAGTGCCATGGCGACCGATCCGATCAGGCCAACCGATGCCAGCGCGCGCGGGCTTGCGCGCGGCCTCCTGCGCAGCGCGCGCTCGGCTTCCCTGGCGACGCTGACGCCGGAGGGACACCCCTTCGCCAGCCTGACCAGCCTGGCGACCGATATCGACGGCACGCCGCTGATCCTGGTCTCCTCGCTCTCGGGCCATACCGGCAACCTCGTCGCCGATCCGCGCTGCTCGCTGCTGATCGCGCCGGGCGGCAAGGGCGATCCGCTCGCCCATGCCAGGATCACGCTGATCGCCACGGCCGAGAAAGTCGAGCGCGACAGCGATTTCGGCCTGCGCGTGCGCCGGCGCTTCCTGGCGCGCCAGCCGAAGGCCTCGCTCTATGTCGATTTTCCCGATTTCTCCTTCTTCGCACTGAAGCTCGCTCGCGCCAGCCTGAATGGCGGCTTCGGCCGGGCCTATGAGCTCGAGGCCGGCGACGTGCTCAGCGACTGCTCGCAGGCACAGGCACTGATCGAGGCGGAGGAAGGCGCGGTCGACCATATGAACGAGGACCATGCCGATGCGATCGGGCTCTACGCCACGGGGCTGCTCGGCGGCGAGGACGGCGCCTGGCGTCTCTCCGGCGTCGATCCAGATGGCGCCGACCTGATGCTCGGCGACAAGGCCCTGCGCCTGCCTTTCGACGAGCCGGTGACGACGCCGGACGCGCTTCGCAAGACCCTGGTCGCCCTCGCCGGCAAGGCCCGCGAAGCGGCCTGAGGGCGGCGATTCACCACAGCTGAATTTTTAAACGATTTAAAACCGCTCCGGCTATTCACGGGCCATTCGCGTGACTTGAGCCGAAGTCGTCATCCGCCTAAAGAGCCCTCACCGTACCGGCCCATCGCGGCCCATAGTGGGGTCCGCCCCCGCTCCAATCACGACGCCGGCTTTGTCAGGCGGCGGCTTCTCGGCAGGAGGAATTGCCAGTGGAGACCATCGGTCACGTCAACCCGGCCAGCGGCGCCGACACGTTCGGCTTTCGCGGGCTCAAGGCGGTCTACTGGAACTTCGAGGCGGCGCGCCTCTATGAGGAATCGCTCGCCCGCGGCGAATCCCAGCTTGCCCGCGGCGGCGCGCTCTGCGCCGATACCGGCACGCATACCGGCCGCTCGCCCAAGGACAAGTTCGTCGTCAAGGACGCGCTGACCGAGAAGACGGTCTGGTGGGAGAACAATGGCGCGATCTCCTCGGAGCAGTTCGAGACCCTGCTCGCCGATTTCATCACGCATGCCGAGGGCAAGGAGCTGTTCGCGCAGGACCTTTATGGCGGCGCCGATCCGGCCCATCGCGTCAAGGCGCGGGTCTTCACCGAGCTTGCCTGGCACTCGCTGTTCATCCGCAACCTGCTGATCCGGCCCGAGGCGAGCGAGATCGCGGCTTACGTGCCCGAGCTGACGATCGTCGATCTGCCGAGCTTCAAGGCCGATCCGAAGCGCCATGGCTGCCGCAGCGAGACGGTGATCGCGATCGACTTCTCCCGCAAGATCGTGCTGATCGGCGGCTCCGCCTATGCCGGCGAGATGAAGAAATCGGTCTTCACCTATCTGAACTACACGCTGCCGGCCAAGGGCGTGGTTCCCATGCACTGCTCGGCCAATGTCGGCTCCAAGGACGACCCGGCGATCTTCTTCGGCCTCTCCGGCACCGGCAAGACCACCCTCTCAGCCGATCCCGACCGCACCCTGATCGGCGATGACGAGCATGGCTGGTCGAAGGAGGGCATCTTCAATTTCGAGGGCGGCTGCTACGCCAAGACGATCCGCCTCTCGGCCGAGGCCGAGCCGCAGATCTATGCGGCCTCGCAGCGCTTCGGCACGGTGCTCGAGAACATCGTGATGGATCCGATCTCGCGCGAGGTCGATTTCGACAATGAGAGCAAGACCGAGAACACCCGCTCGGCCTATCCGCTCGACTTCATCCCGAACGCCTCACGCTCGGGCCGCGCCGGCACGCCGAAGAACATCGTGATGCTGACCGCCGACGCCTTCGGCGTGATGCCGCCGATCGCCAAGCTGACCCCGGCCGAGGCGATGTACCACTTCCTCTCCGGCTACACCGCCAAGGTCGCCGGCACCGAGCGCGGGCTCGTCGGCGTCCAGCCGGAGTTCTCGACCTGCTTCGGCTCGCCCTTCCTGCCGCGCCATCCGTCGGAGTATGCCAATCTGCTGCGCGACTTCATCGCCAAGCACCATGTCGATTGCTGGCTGGTCAACACCGGCTGGACCGGCGGCGGCTACGGCACCGGCCGGCGCATGCCGATCCGCGTCACCCGGCGCCTGCTGACGGCGGCGCTCGACGGCTCGCTGAACCGCGCCGATTTCCGCCGGGATCCCTATTTCGGGTTCGCCGTTCCCACTTCGGTGCCCGGCGTCGAGCCGCACATTCTCTATCCCGTCAAGACCTGGCAGGATAAGGCCGCCTTCGCCGATACCGCGAAGAAGCTGATCGGCATGTTCGCGGAGAACTTCGCCAAGTTCGAGCCCCATGTCGATGATGCCGTGAAGGCGGCCGCGCCGACGAGCTCGCTCGCCGCTTGAGCAGTCGACCCTCGGTCATGCTATGAGAGGCGGCGATGAGCCGCCTCTTTGTCGTTCTCCTGCAGATCCTGCTGACGCTTGTGCTCCTCGGCACGGCCGCCTGGGGCGTCGGGCTCCTGATTTTCCGCCTGCCTGGTGCGATCGGCATTGCCGCCGCGGTCGGCTTCGGCCTCGCCGCGCTCGCCGGCGCGATCGGCATCTGGAGCGGCGCGCCGCGCCTGCCGCTCGCCTTCGCGGTGCTGTTCGTCGGCCTGCTCGGCTGGTGGAGCAGCCTCAAGCCCTCGCATGAGCGGGACTGGATTCCCGAACTCGCCCGGCTTCCCGAGATCGCGCGCGAGGGTGACCGGCTCACGGTCGCCAATCTGCGCAATTTCCGCTGGCGCACCGAGGCCGACTACGATCAGCGCTGGGAAACGCGCAGCTACGACCTTACCAAGATCGAGGGCGCCGACCTCTACCTGTCCTACTGGTCGGGCGAGGCGATCGCCCATCTGCTCGTCAGCTTCACCTTCCGCGACTCGCCGCCGCTCACCTTCTCGATCGAGGTGCGGCGCGAAAAGGGCGAGGAATGGTCGTCGCTCGCCGGCTTCTTCCGGGTCTACGAGATGGCCTATGTCGCGACCGACGAGCGCGATGTCGTCGGCCTGCGAACTCATGCGCGCGGCGAGGATGTCCGGATGTTCCGCCTGCGCACCTCGCCCGAACAGGCGCGTGAGATCCTGCTGGCCTATGTCGCGGATGTGAACCGGCTGGCTGGCCAGCCGCGCTGGTACAACACGATCGCCACCAACTGCACGACGGTGGTCTATCGGCTCGTGCGCTCGGTGGCACCAGGATGGAGCTTCACGCCGCCACTCGATCCGCGCGTCATCCTGTCCGGCTATCTGCCAGGCTATCTGAAGGACATCGGCGCGGTCAGGCAGGACCTGCCGCTCGACGAACTCGTCCGGCGTGGGCGGATCAGCGAGCGGGCGAGGACGATATCGCTCGACAGCCCCGATTTCTCACGGCTGATCCGCGAGGGCGTGCCGAGCGCTCAGCCATAGCCGTGCAGGCTCCCGCCATGGCGCTTGAGCCAGGCTTCCGCCTCCTCGGTGCGCGGGCAGAGCTTGTGCGTCAGCGCCCAGAAGCGGTGCGAGTGGTTCATCTCCTTGAGATGGGCGACCTCATGGGCGGCGAGATAGTCCAGCACCAGCGCCGGGGCGAGAATCAACCGCCAGGAGAAGCTGAGATGCCCCTTCGAGGAGCATGAGCCCCAGCGGCTGGTGGTGTCGCGCAGCGTGATCTTGCGGGCGGGGATGCCGAGCACCGCTGTATGCGTGCGGACTGACCTTTCGAGATCGGCCAGGGCCTCGCGCCGCAGGAAATCCTTGACCCGGCGGGCGACATGGCCGGCCTCGCCGCTGACGGCGATGATCGGCTCGCCCTCGGCCGAGAGCGTGGCGCGGGTCAGTCCGCGCACCCTTGTCCAGTGCACGATGCGGTGCGGCACGCCGCGCAGCGGTACGACGGCGCCGGGCTCGAAGGGCACGCCCTGCGGACGCTTGGCCATGCGCGCCGCGATCCAGCCGCCATGCTTCTCGGCAAAGACGCGTCCGGTGGTGAAATCGACGCGCTCGGGCAGGGTCAGGGTGATCTCGCCGGTCGCCTGCGAGACGCGCAAGGTCAACCGGCGCGCCGTCGAGCGCCGCCTGACGGTGACCGGGTAGAGCGTGCCGGCATGGGCGACCTCGATCCGGTCGGGATCGGGCTGGCGCCTGAACAGGGAGAACCGCATCCCGGCGATTGTGCGGGATTCGCAGCGGAAGCGGAAGGGGTGGGCTTAGCTCAGCCCGCGACCTTCAGCGCCTTGCGGGCCGTCTCCGCGGTCTCGTTGCGGCGCTCCTTGGCGGCCTTCATGTCGAGGGAGAGCATGAAGTCGGCGATCCGCGGCGCGATTTCCGAGCGGAAGCGCGAGCCGTTGAAGACGCCATAATGGCCGACGCCCTTCTGCAGATACTCGACGCGCATATCGGCAGGGATGTTGACGCAGAGATCATGCGCCGCCTTGGTCTGACCGACACCTGAGATATCGTCGTTCTCGCCCTCGACCGTCATCAGAGCGACACCGCGGATCGCCTTGAGGTCGACCGGCTTGCCGCGATGCAGCATCTCGCCCTTGGGCAAAGCGTGCTTGACGAAGACGGTATCGACGGTCTGCAGGTAGAACTCGGCGGTCAGGTCCATCACCGCCATGTACTCGTCGTAGAAGTCGCGATGCTTCTCGACCGAATCGCCGTCACCTTCGATCAGGTGCTTGTACATGTCGTAATGCGCGGTGAGATGGCGGTCGAAATTCATCGCCATGAAGCCCGACAGCTGCATGAAGCCGGGATAGACCTCGCGGAAAGCCCCGAGATGCGGGAAGGGCACACGGGTGATGCAGTTGCGGCGGAACCAGTCGGTGCCGCGCTCCATGGCGAGCTGATTCACCGCGGTCGGCGAGCGGCGGGTATCGATCGGCCCGCCCATCAGCGTCATCGAGCGCGGCGAGGAGGGATCGCCCTCGGCCTCCATGCGCGCGATCGCGGCGAGCACCGGCACGGAAGGCTGGCAGACGGCCATGACATGGGTGTCAGGGCCGAGCTTGTGCAGCATGGCAATGACGTAGTCGATATAATCGTCGAGGTCGAAGCTGCCGGCCGCGAGCGGCACAAGGCGGGCATCGATCCAGTCGGTGATGTAGACCTCGTGATCGGGCAGCAGAGTCTCGACGGTGCCGCGCAGCAGCGTGGCGTAGTGGCCGGACATCGGCGCGACCAGCAGCACCTTGGGCTGCGGCTTGCGGCGGCCTTCGATCTTGCGGTCGAAATAGATCAGGTTGCAGAAGGGGCGCTGCCAGACGACCCGCTCCTCGACCGCCACCTTGACGCCATTCATCGTGGTGGTGTCGAGGCCGAAGGCTGGCTTGCCGTAGCGGCGCGTGGTGCGCTCGAACAATTCGCAGGAGGCGGCGACGGTGCGGCCGAACGGGGTATAGGTTAGCGGGTTCGCCGGGTTCTTGAAGGCGAGCTGCATGGCGTCGGACATGGCCCGCGCCGGGCTGACCATCATATGAACCGCCTCATAGGCGTGGTAGGCGAACGACATGGCGGCCCTTTCGCGCTTTCGCAGCGCCGCATCCCACGATGCAGTGCAACAGGGGAACGCAGCCTAAGTGGAATTTGTTCTGATTCAATCGTCCAAAGGGCTAAGATTTCCTTGTGATGCCGATTAGCCACAATTTCTTACTCCCAATTCGCCATGCGCTTTGCGAAGATTGCGCGCCGTGACGATCACCGACCTCGTTCCATCCGCTCCTCGAGGCACGCCGCGCCATTTGCGGCTCGACACGCTGGTGCGCCTGCGCTGGCTGGCGATCGCCGGGCAGAGCGCCGCCGTCGCCGGCGTGCATTTCGGGCTCGGCTTCTCGCTGCCCTTCGGCTGGTGCTTCCTCGCCATCGCGGTCTCGGCCTGGCTCAACATCGCCCTGCGCATCCGCTTCCCGCTCAGCCACCGCCTGGGCGAAGGCGCGGCAACCGCGCTGCTCGGCTTCGACATCCTGCAGCTCGCGGCGCTGCTCTATCTCACCGGCGGCCTGCAGAACCCGTTCGCGATCCTGTTCCTGGCGCCTGTGATGATCTCGGCGACAGCGCTGCCGCCACGGCACACACTGGCGCTCGGCCTGCTCGCCGCGGGGCTGGCGACGCTGCTCGTCTTCGTTCACTGGCCACTGCCCTGGGCCGGAAGCGACCGCCCGGTGCTGCCACCGCAGTATCAGGTCGGCAACTGGATCGCGCTTCTGCTCGGGCTCGGCTTTACCGGCATCTATGCCTGGCGCGTCGCCAAGGAGGCGCGCGATCTCTCGGAAGCGCTGGCCGCGACCGAACTGGTGCTGGCGCGCGAGCAGCATCTCTCGCAGCTCGACGGGCTCGCCGCAGCCGCCGCGCATGAGCTCGGCACGCCACTGGCGACGATCGCGCTCGTCGCCCGCGAACTCTCGCGGCTCGCCCCGGCCGAAGGCGAGATGGCGGAGGACATAACCCTGCTGGTCGAGCAGGTCCAACGCTGCCGCGGCATTTTGGGCAAGCTCGCCTCGCTGCAGGACGACGATGCCGGCCCGCTCGACCAGCTCTCGCTCAGCCTGCTGATCGAGGAGGCCGCCGGGCCGCAGCGGCCCTTCGGCGTCCCCTTCGAGATCGCGCTCGACGGCGACAAGCCCGAGCCGGTCTGCCGGCGCAATCCCGGCATGATTTACGGGCTCGGCAACATCGTCGACAATGCCGTCGATTTCGCCCGTTCCAAGGTGACGATCTCGGCGCAATGGACGGAGGGGGCGGTGATCCTGACCATCGCCGATGACGGGCCGGGCTTCCCGCCGGAGGTGCTGCTGCGGGCGGGTGATCCCTATCTCTCGCGCTCGCATGCCAAGGAATCGCGTGCCGGCGGCGGCCTGGGCCTCGGCCTGTTCATCGCCAAGACACTGCTCGAACGCAGCGGCGCGACGCTGGAATTCTCCAACCTGCCGCTGCCGGCAACCGGCGCCAGCATCCGCATCACCTGGCTGCGCTCGGTGTTCGAGCGCGATGACCGCCCGACCGGACCTTCAAATCCGGAGCTTTTGGCCCCATATGCGACAGAATGAGGCGTTGCGGCGTTTCAGCGCGTCGCGCAATCGATAGAACGGATGTTGAGCCGGGCGCTACCGCCAGGCAGGAGATGATGGCGATGGACACGGCGCCGACGATAGCTCAGGTCACCGACAGCGCAGGCAGGGACATGTCGCTCCTGCTCGTCGACGACGACAAGCCGTTCCTGAACCGTCTCGCCCGCGCCATGGAAGGACGCGGCTATTCGGTGCGGATCGCCGAGTCCGTGCAGGCCGGGATCGCGGCCGTCGAGGAGGCGGCGCCGGCCTATGCGGTGATCGATCTGCGTCTCGGCGACGGCAACGGGCTCGACGTGATCGCCCGCCTCAAGGAAAAGCGCCCGGATGCGCGCGGCGTCGTCCTGACCGGCTACGGCAATATCGCGACCGCCGTCAGCGCGGTGAAGCTCGGCGCCTATGACTTCCTGGCCAAGCCGGCCGATGCCGACGAGATCCATTCGGCCTTGGCCGCCGGACCGAATGCCCGGCCTGTGCCGCCGGAGAACCCGATGTCGGCTGACCGCGTCCGCTGGGAGCACATCCAGCGCGTCTATGAACTCTGCAGCCGCAATGTCTCCGAGACGGCACGCCGGCTCGGCATGCACCGGCGTACCTTGCAGCGCATTCTCGCCAAGCGCGCCCCACGATGAGCGGGGCTCCGCTCCCGGAGCGGATCACGGAAGAGCTGATCGCCGAACTGGTCGATACCTTCTATGGCCGCGTGCGCCAGGACCCGTTGATCGGCCCGATCTTCCTCGAAAAACTCGGCGACGATTGGGATGCTCATCTCGCCAAGCTCCGCGATTTCTGGTCGTCGGTGACGCTGATGAGCGGGCGCTATCGCGGCAAGCCCCAGCAGATCCACATGCCGCTCCCGCTCGATATGCAACATTTCGAGCGCTGGCTCGCCCTATTCGAGGCGACGGTCACCGAACTCTGCACCGGCCCGGCCCGGTTCCTGTTCATCGATCGTGCCCATCGCATCGCCGACAGCCTGCAGATCAGCCTGAACATCGGCCCGAAGGCGCTCGTCCTGCCGGAGCGCCGCACACCAGCTGAAGCGTAGCTGCTCAGCAGCGCAGCTTCGACAACCGCCAGCGATGGCTCAGCGAAGCGATGTCGGCGATCTTCCAGCGCTCGCCCGCGCGGACGAAATCATAGCGGATGTGATTGGGCTCGCCGAAATTCTGGAAACGGACGTCCACTGCGGCACGACTGTCGCCAGCCTTGGTCTCGATCCGCAGCGTGCGCGTGATCTCCTTGTCGTCGTAGTCCTGGCCGCTACTGGTAATGGCAAAATCGATGCAGAGGTTCTCGGTCCGGTCGTCGGCGGCAAACAGTTTGACGAGGCCTGGCTGGAAATACTGCGCCCGGCTGGCAGGTGAACGGAGCCGCGAGAACGAACTCTGTGTCAGACCGCCGGCGTAAATGCCGCGCACGATCGTCTCGGGCGTCTCGGCGAAAGCGGCTTCCCCGGCGAGAAAGATGACGATAGCGGTAAAAAGTCCAAGCTTGCGCATCATCCGAGCACCCACGGATTGGCCGGTCGAACGGGCTTCAATAGCCCACGCCTTACCATAGGTCATATGATCAGGCGCGGTAATCCGATCACGCTCAGGCCGGGCGCCGCTCTAGCCGAGCTCGGGATCCTCGATGCCGGCCAGCCGGCCCGCCGCCAGCCTGGCAAAAGCGATGGTCAGCATCTTGCGGCGCGCCGGCGCCAATTGATGGCGCGGCGGCTCGCGCAGCAATTCGCCGCCGAAGGCGTCGGCGACGATCAGCCCGACATCGTCGGGCAGGATCTCGAGCGGGAATTCCGGCGCGACGGCAAAGAGAAACCCGTCGCAATAATCGCGATAATCCGGCCATTTGCCGTCGACGCGGTAGTCCTCGATGCCCGATTTGACCTCGACCACCAGCAATTCGCCGGAGGGCGATAGCGCGACGATGTCGCCACGCCTGCCATTTGCGAAAGTCATCTCCTTGACGATGGCATAGCCGCGCGCCCGCAAATGGCGCGAGGCGCCGCGGCAGACGGCGCGGGTGATGTCCGGCCGCGCAGGCGGCGGATTGAGGGCGGAATCGGCGATGGCCATGCCCATCATGTTCTGCTTTTGTGCTCTCCGATGCAAGACCTGCTTGCAGTGAAAATCCGTACGGCTATGGTCCGCCCGCCTTGGAACGCTTTGCCCCCCTCCTGCTGATCGTGCTCGCCGCCGGCCTCGCCTTCGTGCTGTGCCTGGCTCTGCGGCCCCTGATGATGCGCTATGCGCTGGCGAGGCCGAATGCGCGCTCCAGCCACCGCACGCCGACGCCACAGGGCGGCGGCATCGCAGTGCTGGCTGGCGCCTTCCTGGCGCTGGGGCTTGCGGTGGTCGTTATTCCCATGGATGCGAGTGCCCGGCAGGGCCTCATCCTGGTCATGGCCGCCTCCGCGCTGCTCGCTGTGGTCGGCGCCTGGGACGATATCCGTCCGCTCTCGCCTGCCCTGCGCCTGCCGCTGCAATTCCTCTGCGTCGGCATCGTCGTGTTCTACGCCGCCCCGGATATACGCCTGCTGCCGGAGGCGCTGCCACTCTGGGCCGAGCGTGGCCTTGCCCTTATCGCCGGCGTCTGGTTCGTCAATCTCGTCAACTTCATCGACGGGATCGACTGGATCACCCTCGCCGGGCTGGCGCCGCTGGCCGGCGCGATCGCGCTCGCCGCTGGCCATGGCATCGTCGACCCTGCCACCGGCCTCCTCGCTGCGGCGCTGCTCGGCGGGCTGCTCGGCTTCGCGCCGTTCAACAAGCCGGTGGCACGGATATTCCTGGGGGATGTCGGCTCGCTGCCGCTCGGCCTGCTCGGCGCCTATCTGCTCTATCGCCTCGCTGGCACCGGCGCGCTGGCAGCGGCACTGATCCTGCCGCTCTATCACGTCATGGATTCGACGATCACGCTGCTGCGCCGTCTGGCGCGCGGTGAAAAAGTCTGGCAGGCGCACCGCTCGCATTTCTACCAGCAGGCAACCGATAACGGCTTCAAGGTCGTCGAGATCGTCACTGAGGTCGCCCTGCTCAATCTTGGCCTGATCGGGCTCGCAGCGCTCAGCATCGGTCGGCCGGCCTGGGCGCAACTCGCCTGCCTGCTGGCCGCGCTGGCGCTGACCGGCGCCATGCTCCGCCGCTTCTCGCGCAAACGGGCGCAACCGTGAGCGGCGAGCGCGTCCTGCTCACCGGCGCGACCGGCTTCGTCGGCCGCCATCTGCTGCATGATCTCGCCGCGCGTGGCTATCGCATGCAGACGGCAGGGCGGACCGCAAAGCCTGCCAGCCCTGATGTCGAGCATGTCGCGATCGGCGATCTCGGCACGTCGGTCGACTGGCTCCCCGTGCTCGAAGGCGTCGATCATATCGTGCACAGCGCTGGATTGGCCCATGCCGACAGCGAGATCCCCGAAGGGCGCTACCAGGCGGTCAACACGCAGGCGACATTGGCGCTGGCGCGGGCCGCACAGGCAGCGGGCGTCAGGCGCTTCGTCTTTCTGTCCTCGATCCGGGCGCAAAGCGGCCCCGTCAGCGACAAGCCGCTGAGCGAGGCCGACATACCGGCACCGACCGACGCCTATGGCCGCTCCAAGCTCGCCGCCGAACAGGGGCTGGCGGAGCTCGATCTCGACTGGATCGCGCTGCGGCCGGTGCTGGTCTACGGGCCGGGGGTGAAGGCCAATATGGCGGCGCTGCTGAAACTGGCGCGACTGCCCCTGCCGCTGCCGCTCGGCGGCCTCTCCGCAAAACGCTCGCTGCTCGCGATCGAGAATCTCGCGGAGGCGGTCGCCTTCGCACTCAGCGAAGCCTGCCCGGCGCGGCGCAGCCACATCGTTTCGGATCCGGAGCCCTTGTCCGTCGCCGACATGCTCGCCGCAATGCGGGCTGGCCTCGGACGCGGGCCGGGGCTGATCCCGATCCCATCATCTTTGCTGGCCCTCGCGGCGCGCATGGCTGGGCGTGGGGCCGCTTATGAGCGCATCGCCAACGGGCTCGTCGCCCCGCCCGCCGCCCTGCTCAGCGCTGGCTGGCGACCGCCTGTGGAGACGAAGGCTGCGCTGGCGCGACTGGCGGCGCGCCCGGCTGACGCCGGCTGAAATCGGGGATCGCCGCTTCGAGCACCGCCTCGGCGCCGAGCCTGTCCTGCGCCGCCAGCGCCCGCTCGAGTTCGTCGAGCCAGCCCCGCATGCGCGCGCGGCCGGCGAAGATCGGCTTGGCCGCCATGACGCCGTCAAGGCCGGTCTCGGCCATCGGCTCGTCCTTGGCGAAGAGGATCTCGTTCAGGCGTTCACCCGGCCGGACGCCGGTCACGGCGATCTCGATGTCGACGCCCGGCTCATATCCGGCGAGCCGGATCATCCGCTCGGCGAGATCGATGATCTTGAGCGGCTGGCCCATCTTCAGCACGTAGACGGCGGCACGATCCTCTTGCGTCTCGTGCTCGGGCGCATGCGAAGCCGAAGTCAGCACGAGGTCGCAGGCCTCGCGGATAGTCATGAAATAGCGGATCATCTCCGGGCTGGTCACGGTGACCGGCCCGCCGCGCTCGATCTGCGCCTTGAACTTCGGCACCACCGAGCCGACCGAGCCGAGCACATTGCCGAAACGGACCGCGACCAGGCGGGTGCCGCGGCCGGAAGCGAATTCGGCATCACGGGCCTGGGCGTACATCTCGGCGAAACGCTTGGTTGCGCCGAGCATCGAGACCGGCTCGATCGCCTTGTCGGTCGAGATCATCACGAAGATGCCGGCCCCGGCGGCGATCGCCGCCTCGATGGCAACGACCGAGCCGAAGATGTTGGTCTTGATGCCCTCGCCCCAATCGGCTTCGAGATAGGGCACATGCTTCAGCGCCGCGGCATGGATGACGATATCGGGCGCGAAGGCCTTGAACAGCGGGCCGAGGCGGGCTTCGTCGCGGACATCGGCGAGCGCGCCAGTGACCCGCATCGGCAGGTCCTGCGCCGCCAGCGCCTCGGTGACGTGGAACAGGGCCGGCTCGGAGTTCTCGACGATGAGGAGCTCCGCGGCACCGAAGGCGGCACAGCGCAAGCAGATCTCGGAGCCGATCGAGCCGCCGCCACCGGTGACGATGACGCGCTTGCCCTTGAGGAAGCCTTCCAGCCGCGCACGATCGATCTTGATCGAGGGGCGCACCAGGAGATCCTCGATCTCCAGCGGGGCCAGCTCGTTGCCGCGCAGGCCCTCGCCGAGCGTGTCGAGCCGCGAGATCGGGATGGCGAGCTTGCGCGTCCTGGCGAGCCATTTGTCGGGCTCTGCCTCGGGCGCCAGAGCGCTCGGCGTCGCGACGATGCGGCGGAACGGCTCCCCTTGCTCACCGGCATCGGCCGCAACCCTCTCCATCTCCGACAACAGGCCGAGCACCGGCACGCCTCGGATGGACTGACCGAGATCGTCCGGGCGCGGCGTCAGGATGCCAGCCGGGCGCATCTTGCCCATCGCGCCCGATTCCATGGCCCGGATCACCATCTCGATATCGACGCCGCGGCCGAGCAGCAGGGCCGGCAGGGTCGCCTCGCGCGCCGCCAGGTGCTTGGAGCGCGAGTATTTGAAATAGCGATAAGCGAGCCGCGGGCCACCGAGCAGCGCGATCTGCACCAGCCAGTAGAGGACCAGGGTGATCTTGCCGAAGAAGAAATAGCCGTAGAGGTTCGGCGCGACGAGCACGTAGTCGACGACCAGCAGGGTCAGCGTCAGCACCGTGACCGCCCGGACGATGTTCGAGAGGTCCGGCAGCGAGGCGAAGCGCCATTTCGAGCGGTAGAGCTGGAAGAACCAGTAGACCGCCCCGGCATAGGCGACGAAGACGGGCAGGATCCTCGGCAATTGCCGCATCCGCTCGTCGAACAGCCAGCCATCGAAGCGCACGGCGAAGACGAAGACGATCGCGAGCGCGGTCATCGCCAAATCATGGGCGATGACCGCGAACTTCTTGGCGCTCTGTTTGGAGAAATTCAGCATGCGCGGCGGGGTATCCCGCTCCGCCAGCGCCTTGTCAACGCAGGCCGGAGGTACCGGTCAGGCAGCAGAGCGGACGGCGCCCAGCCCGGCGAGGACGAAACCGATCATCTCATCGACGCTCGGACCAGGCAGTTCGGCGCACTGGCCGAGCAGAAGCGGATGATGGAAGCGCATCATCGCCATGCGTACGCAATGGGTCGCCGTGATCGGATCGCGGGCGGTGAACTCGCCCTTGGCGATGCCGTCGGCGACGACAGCGCGCAGGATCGCGTCATAGCGCTCGATATGGCCGCGGACGACATCCCAGCTCTCCTCCATCGCGCAGGCGACCATCTCGTGCAGGCGATGATTGTCGAGATAGCGGGCCGAGTTGATCCGACAGGTCGCCGCCAGGATGTCGCGCAGGCGCTCGGCGGCCGGGCGCTTCTCGGCGGCGATCGCGGCGACGGTCGCCTCGAGCTCGCTCATCGAACGCTCGGCGACGGCCTCGTTGATCGCCTTCTTGGAATCGAAGAAACGGTAGACATTCGCCGGACTCATGCGCAGCGACTTGGCGATATCGGCGACAGTGGTCTTCTGGTAGCCGATCTGGCGGAAGAACCGCTCGGCGACGTCAATGATGTCGTGTCGTGTATCGCGTTCTACTGTGCTCATGCCACAGCAACTTCCCGGTCTGATGACTTGTTCCCATAGGCCGTCTGCGGACGCCATCGTTGAGTATGACGAATTTCGTCAGTCGTCAACAAATTGATCGGCAAAGCTTTATTTGTGTCCTCCTGACAATTTTTCGCCGAAGGACGTCCGATGTCAGGAGCGCGACCGCGCCAGCTCCAGGAGCGTCGCAATGGCCAGATGGCGCTCCAGATGCTCGGCCAGCCGGTCGAGAGTCGCTTCGACCGCGGGCTCATAGGATTCCCCGACCGCAAGCGGTTCTCCCGCCAGCGTTTCAAGCCAGGCGCGGCGCAGCGGATCCGAGGTCAGGACACCATGGAGATAGGTCCCGACGACCTTTCCATCAGCACTGCGGGCCCCTTCTGGCTGGCCGCCGACGCTGAACGGCGCGCGCGCCCGATCAGGCCCGTCGCTGACGCCGAGATGAATCTCGTAGGCGCGGCCGGCCGTGCCGCTCGCGCGATGCTCGACCGCGACTTCCCTGACGGTCTTGTCAGGTATGAGTTCGGTTTCGATGTCGAGCAGGCCGAGGCCGGGGGCCACGCCTGCTGAACCTTCGAGGCCGAGCGGATCGCGCACGCTCCTGCCGAGCATCTGGTAGCCGCCACAGAGGCCGAGCACATGGCCGCCGCGGCGGCGATGGGCGAGGATGTCGATGTCCCAGCCCTCCTCCCGTAGCTTGGCGAGATCGCGCAGCGTCGTCTTCGAGCCCGGCAGGATCACCAGGGCGGCATCGCCCGGCAGGGCTGAGCCGGGGCCGACGAAGACGAGCTCGACGCCCGGCTCGAGCTTGAGCGGGTCAAGATCGTCGAAATTGGCGATGCCGGGCAGGACCGGGACTGCGACCTTCAGCATGCCATCGCGAGCCGGCGTGTCGCGCGCCAGGTCGAGCGCGTCCTCGGCCGGCAGCCGCGCGGCGTCGGCAAACCAGGGCACGACGCCGAGGCTCGGCCAGCCCGTGGCCTGCGTTATGGTGTCGAGCGCCGGCGTGAACAGACCGACATCGCCGCGAAAGCGATTGATGGCGAAGCCGCGGATCATTGCCCGATCCTCGGCGTCGAGCACGGCATGGCTGCCAACCAGGCTGGCGATCACGCCGCCACGATCGATATCGCCGACCAGCACGGCGGGGACGCCGGCCGCGCGGGCAAAGCCGAGATTGGCGATGTCGCGGGCGCGCAGATTGGTCTCGGCCGGCGAGCCCGCCCCCTCGACCAGGACGAGGTCGGCGCCCTCGCTCAGCCGTTCGAAGCTCTCCAGCACCTTGGGCAGAAAATCGCCGCGGCGGCTGAAATCGCCGGAGGCGAGATGGCCAGCGACGCGGCCCTGCAGGATGATCTGGCTGCCGCGCTCGCTCTCGGGCTTGAGCAGCACCGGGTTCATGTCGACATGCGGGGCGATCCGGGCAGCGCGCGCCTGCAACGCCTGCGCCCGGCCGATCTCGCCCTGCGCGGTCGCCGCGGCGTTGTTCGACATGTTCTGCGGCTTGAACGGGCGAACCTTCAGCCCGCGATCGGCGAAGAGGCGGCAGAGGCCGGCGACGAGCAGCGACTTGCCGACATTGGAGCCGGTGCCAAGCAACATTAGGGCAGGAGTTCGATGGGAGGGATGCATGGAGCCTGCCTAGCCCGCTTCCTGCCCCAGAAAAAGCTCACCGATCCACGTCAGCGTCCCACGGTTCCAAAGGGGCGAAGAAACCGTGGAAGTGCTGGCGTGAACCGGCTGTGGGGTAGAAGATACTGACTACTGACGAATGTCAATATTCATCACTCCGCAGAATCTGCCGCTTTTGGGGGGCGATGCGCGCAGGCGTTGCGCGTGCTATGGCCGGCATCCCGACCTCACCGACGCAAGTCAGCCGCGATGAATCCGATCTTCTCCGCCCTGCCGACCACCATCTTCGAAACCATGTCGCGGCTCGCGCGCGAGCACCAGGCCGTCAATCTCGGCCAGGGTTTTCCCGACGATCCCGGCCCGGAGGATGTCCGGCGCAAGGCGGCCGAGGCGGTGATCGACGGCTGGAACCAGTACCCGCCGATGATGGGCCTGCCGGAGCTGCGCCAGGCTACGGCCACGCATTTCCGCCATTGGCAGGGCCTCGCACTCGATCCCGAGACTGAGGTGATGGTCACCTCCGGCGCGACCGAGGCGATCGCCGGCGCGCTGATGGCGATCATCTCGCCCGGCGACGAGGTCGTGCTGTTCGAGCCGATGTACGACGCCTATCTGCCGCTGGTGCGGCGCGCCGGCGCCATCCCAAAGTTCGTGACGCTGACGCCGCCGGCCTTCGGGCTCAGCGAGGAGGCGCTGGCGAAGGCCTTCTCGCCGAAGACCAGGGCGGTGCTGTTCAACAACCCGCTCAACCCGACCGCGACCAATTTCAGCGAGGCCGATCTCGATCTCCTGGCCTCATTCTGCGTCCGGCACGATGCGGTCGCGATCTGCGACGATGTCTGGGAGCATGTCGTCTTCGACGGGCATCGCCATCAGCCACTGATGAGCCGGCCGGGCATGCGCGAGCGCACGGTCAAGATCTCCTCGGCCGGCAAGATCTTCTCTCTGACCGGCTGGAAGGTCGGCATGGTCATGGCCGCGCCGGAGCTGATGCGCGTGCTGGCCAAGGCGCACCAGTACATCACCTTCACCACGCCCCCGAACCTGCAGGCCGCCGTCGCCTACGGCCTCGGCAAGGACGACGGCTATTTCGAAGGGATGCGGGCCGATTTCCAGCGCTCGCGCGACCGCTTCGCCGGCGGCCTCAGCGCTCTCGGCTTCAGCGTGCTGCCGAGCGCCGGCACCTATTTCCTGAATGTCGACATCGGCCCGCTCGGCGAGAGCGACGATGTCGCCTTTTGCCAGCGGCTGGTCGCCGAGCACGGCGTCGCCGCGATTCCGGTCAGTGCCTTCTATGCCGAAGGGGCGGTGCGCAATGTCGTGCGCTTCTGCTTCGCCAAGCATGACGCAACGCTCGACAAGGCACTGGAACGGCTCGCCGCGCTGCGCATCAAGGGGTGATCAGCCCTTGCGAAACGCCTCGACCAGCGCCGCGGCCCGGAGCAGCTTCGGCTCGCGCCGCTTGGCCTCAGCCGCGAGGCCAAGACCGCGCAGCGTCTCGATCGCCATGACGAGCTCGGTGGCCGCCTTCTCGGCCTCGGTGCGCTCGCGGATGCGTTCGGCCAGCTGAAGCCGCGCCTCGGCGCGGTTGGCAGCACTCTCGGCCCAGAGCGAGGGCACGATCTCGCGGCGCCGAACCTCCAGCGCCGCATCGAAGGCGGCGATCGCCTCCTCCAGCACGACCGGCTCGCTGTAATAGATGGCGAGCCCGACGAGCGCGGCTCCGATCCGGTCCTGCACCTCGGCCCATTCGAGCGGAACGCTTTCGCGCGGCCGATCGTCGAGCACCAGCTTGAAGCAGTTCACCGCGGCTTCGAAGGCAGATACGCCGCTCGCGCGCTGGCCGAGCGCGACATGGGCCTTGCCGAGTTCCCATTGCAGCCGGCCCCATTCGCGCGGCATGTCGGCCCGCGTCATCCCCGAGAGCCCGGCGCGGAAGGCGGCGACCCCCTCCTCGAGCAGGCCGGCATCGTCCTCGACCTCGCCGAGACGGGCCAGCGCCTCGCCGAGCCTGGTCTGCACCGTCGTCCACAGACGCGGCGCCTTGGCTCGGGTCAGATCCTCAAGGGTGGTGCGGTAGATCTCGACCGCCTGACGCAGGAGCGCGCCGCCGCCGTCGAAATGCGACAAGCCGGTGAGCGAGCGCGCCAGCCGGAGCTGGGTTTCGGCCCAGGGCACGGTCTGGTCGAAATTGTCGAGCTTGCCGAGCAAGCCCCGCAATTGGCCGATCGAGGCGACGAAAGCCGACTTGTCGGCGAAATCGGCGCCGCGCCGGGCCAGCGCATCGGCCTGCATCCAGGCATAGGTGAGGCCGCTGCCAGCTTCAGCTGAATCGGCAATCAGCGCCGCCTCGGCATAACGCTCGGCGGCTTCGCCATAAGCTTTCGGATTGAGATGAAGCATCGCCACCGCTCCGCGATCGGCGCGGCCGGCGGCGGCGGCGAGCAGACGGTCCCGCGACAGCGCATCGGGGGCAGCCGCGCCGTTGAGATTGCGCTGCTCGGCCTGGGCAAGCAGCCGGTCGGCTTCGGCGAGCCGGCCATCGGCCAGGGCCCGCACCGTCTGGGCCTGCAGCCTGTCGCGCTCGGGATCGTTCCCCGACGGCTTCTCCAGCCGAGCCTGCAGGCTGCGGAAATCCCCGGCCCGGCGGGCGAGGTTGTTCTCGATGCGGGTGAAATCGGGCTTGCCGGAGGCCTCTCCCATCGAGGCGAGCACGCCGAGCAGCAGCGCGGGGGGAACGCCCTCGCGCTGCGAGACCCGGGCCAGGATGGTGGCGAGTTCCGGATTCACGTTTTCGAGCCCGCCACCCCTATGCGGCCGCGATCAGATCGCGGCGATGACCGCGATCTCGACGGTGTATTGCGGGCCGGCGAGCTTGGCCTCGACGGTGGCGCGGCCCGGCGTGTTGCCAGCCGAGACCCAGCCGTCCCAGACGGCGTTCATCTCGGCGAAGGTCGACATGTCCGAGAGCCAGATATTGACCATCAGCAACTTCGACTTGTCGGTGCCGGCCTCGGCGAGGAGCCCGTCGATGATCGAGAGGATGTCCTTGGTCTGCTCGCCGACGCTCTTGCCGGCTGCCGCGCCAGCGACCTGACCGGCGAGATAGACCGTGTTGCCATGCACGACGGCCTTCGACATGCGCGGGCCGGGGGCGATGCGCTTGATGCTCATGATCTGGTCTCCATCAGAAGGGGCCTCGCTGGTAGCCCGAGACCGGAATCCGCGCAAATGCTTATGCAGCAGCAGCCGCCCAGCCCGCCCAGAGCAAGGCATAGCGTGTCGCCTTGCCGATGAACACCAGCAGGATGAAGCGCAGCAGCGGATAGTTCAACGAGCCCGCGACGAAGGTCAGCGGATCGCCGCCGATCGGCAACCAGGCGAAGAGCAGCGAAGGCCAGCCGAAACGGGCGAACCAGCCCTGCGCCTTGGCGAAGCGGGCAGGATCGGGCCGCAATCGCGCCGGCAGCCGCTCGATGCCGCCTCTCGCGATCAGGCGGCCGAGCCACCAGTTGACGACCGAGCCCGCCGTATTGGCGAGCGAGGCGACGATGAAGAGCACGGTTGGATCGACCGATTTCGCCGCCAACAGGCCGACGAAGACGGCCTCCGACTGCGCCGGCAGCAAGGTCGCGGCAACGAAGGCGGCTCCGGCCATCAGGCCGAGGGAGGCAAGATCGAGCGGCATCAGTCCAGCATCGCGGCGAGCGCCTTGACGGTGTTGGCGTTGCGCAATGTGCCGATGCCGAGTTTCTTGGTCGTGAGGTGCGAGAGAAGCCTCGTCTCCTCCGGCTTACCGCCGAAGTCGATCCAGAGATCGCCGTCAGCGAGCGCGAGCGCAATGCCGGGCGCCGCGATTCCACGGAGCATGGCCAGGGCGTCCGGGCCGAGCGGCTCTCGCATGACGCGGATGCCGATATCGGCGCCCTTTCCTTCGGGGAAGGGGTTTTGGGCGGCGACCCGCCGCCACCCCTCGGCCGTGCGCAGGATGATGTCGACGCGCTTGCCGAAACGAGAGCTGAAAGCCGCTTCCAACCGCTCCTCGACCATCGCGAGCGGCGCATCGTCGGTCTCGAAGATCAGATTGCCGGTGGCGACCCAGGTGCGGGAATCGCGAAAGCCGAGCTCCGCCGCCATGGCCTTGAGATCCGCCATCAAAACACGCTTGCCGGGGCCGAGCACGATCGAGTGCAGCAGGGCGACATAAGTCGTCATCGCGGTCTTGGATCCGGCGCTCGCAGCCGCGCTACAGCCGCCGCAGCGCCACCTGCTGGATGCGGTGGCTCGCCCCCTTGGTCAGGATCAGGCTGGCGCGCTGGCGGGTCGGCACGATGTTCTCGCGCAGATTGGGCAGGTTGATGCCGGTCCAGAGCTTCTCAGCGATCGAGAGCGCCTCCTCCTCGCCGATCTCGGCATATTTGCGGAAGAAGGAGCGCGGATCGCGGAAGGCGGTCTGGCGCAGCGTCATGAAGCGGTTGACGTACCAGCGGTGCAGGTCGTTCTCGTCGGCGTCGAGATAGACCGAGAAGTCGAAGAAATCCGAGACGATCGGGGTGACCGTGCCATCCTTCGGCAGGCGGCTCGCCTGCAGCACGTTGAGCCCCTCGAGGATCAGGATGTCCGGCCGCTCGACCGTGACCTGCTCGCCGGGCACGACGTCGTAGACCAGATGCGAATAGACGGGTGCGCTGACGGCGCGCTTTCCGGCCTTCACATCCGAGAGGAAGCGCAGGATCGCGGCGCTGTCATAGCTTTCCGGGAAGCCCTTGCGCTGCATCAGGCCGCGGCGCTCGAGCTCGGCATTGGGCAAGAGGAAGCCGTCGGTGGTGACGAGCTCGACCTTGGGGGTGTTCGGCCAGCGCGAGAGCAGAGCCTGGAGCACGCGCGCGGTGGTCGACTTGCCGACGGCGACCGAGCCCGCGACGCCGATGACATAGGGCACCTTGACCTCGGCCTCGGCGATCAGGAAGCGCTGCGTCGCCTTGAACAGCCCTTGCGTGGCGGCGACGTAGAGCGAGAGCAGGCGCGAGAGCGGCAGGTAGATCGCGACGATCTCGTCGAGCGAGATCGGGTCGTTGATCGATTGCAGCCTGGTGAGGTCGTCGACCGAAAGCGTCAGCGGCGTGTCGGCACGCAGATGTGCCCATTCGTCACGCGAGAACGTGCGATAGGGCGAGACCAGATCAGGGGCGGATGGCGCCGCAAGCGGACGCTGGTCCATGATGCCCCCCGTCTTCCAGGCTTCGAGGTTCAACGCGACACTCGCCTCGATTTCTAACGGGGCCGCGCCGCTTTTTCGGCCAGGCCGGAGCGCGCGGTACGGGCCTCAAGCTGGCTCAAGACGTCCCGCAATGCAACATCGCGCGCCCTAAGCACGACCAAAAGATGATAAAGCAGATCGGCGCTCTCGGCGATCAGTTCGTCGCGATCGCCCTTCACGGCCGCGATCACGGCCTCGACCGCCTCCTCGCCTAGCTTCTTGGCGGCGCGTTCGGGACCGGCAGCCAAAAGCTTGGCCGTCCAGGATTCCTCCGGCGCGGCACTCGCCCGCTCGGCGACGATGCGTTCGAGATCGGCGAGGGTGAAGGCGCTCATCGCTCAATCCAGCCGCATCGCGAGGCCGGCAGCTGCCATGTGCGCCTTGGCCTGCGGGATGCTGTAGGTGCCGAAATGGAAGATCGAGGCGGCGAGCACCGCCGAGGCGTGACCGTCGCGGACACCGGCGACGAGGTCATCTAGGTCGCCGACACCACCCGAGGCGATCACCGGCACCGAAACCGCATCGGCGATGCGCTGGGTCAGGCCGATATCGTAGCCCGACTTGGTGCCGTCGCGATCCATCGAAGTCACCAGCAATTCGCCGGCGCCGAGCGAGACGACCTCGCGGGCGAAGGCGATGGCGTCGATGCCGGTGGCATTGCGCCCGCCATGGGTGAAGATCTCCCAGCGGCCGGGCGTGACCTGCTTGGCGTCGATGGCGACGACGATGCACTGGTCGCCGAATTTTTCCGCCGCTTCCTTGACGAAGGGGCGATTGGTCACGGCAGCGGTGTTGATTGCGACCTTGTCGGCGCCGGCCAGCAGCAAGGCGCGGATATCCTCGACCTTGCGCACGCCGCCGCCGACGGTCAGCGGCATGAAGCACGCCTCGGCCGTGCGGGTGACGACATCGAGCAGGGTGCCGCGAGCCTCATGGCTCGCGGTGATGTCGAGGAAGCAGAGCTCGTCGGCCCCGGCGGCGTCATAGGCCTTGGCGGCTTCGACGGGATCGCCGGCATCGACGAGATCGACGAATTTCACGCCCTTGACGACGCGGCCGTCCTTGACGTCGAGGCAGGGGATGATGCGGGTCTTCAGGGTCATCGGCGGGCCTGCCCGGGGCGAAGCGACAAAAGCGATCGAGCGCATATAGCGCTGCCGCCGCACTGCACGCAAACACAGCACGCATCGCCGGATTGATCGGCGTCACGATCCCTGCTCTCTTGCCCGCCACAAGCAAAACCGAGGGGATGTCCATGACGATCACATCGTCCTTCAAGGGCCTGAAACTGGCTGTGCTGACCGCCGCTGCCGGGCTCGGGCTGAGCGCAGCCGCGCTGGCGCAGGCTCCGGCCAGCCAGCTCGAGGCGATCCACAGCCGCGGCGCCCTGCAGGTCTGCACCACCGGCGACTACAAGCCGTTCACGCTGGCCAAGGACGGCAGCTACGAGGGCATCGACATCGAGCTCGCGAAATCGCTGGCGAAGGCCATCGGCGTCGAGGCCAAGTTCGTGCAGACGAAATGGGCCGACCTGATGAACGACTTCACCAGCGGCAAATGCGACATCGCCATGGGCGGTATCTCGGTGACGCTCGACCGGCAGAAGCGCGCCTTCTTCTCCGCGCCCTACCTGATCAACGGCAAGGCACCGATCGCGCGCTGCGCCGACGTCTCCAAGTTCCAGACGGTCGCCGACATCGACAAGCCGGAGACTCGGGTGATCGTCAATCCGGGTGGCACCAACGAACGCTTCGTGCGCGCCAATTTCAAGCAGGCCAAGATCGAGATCTTCCCCGACAATGTCACGATCTGGGACCAGATCCTCGCCGGCAAGGCCGACATCATGGTGGCCGAGTCGATCGAAACGAAGGTCCAGGAGAAGATCCGGCCGGGCTTGTGCGCCATCAACCCCGACTCGCCCCTGCAATATGGCGAGATGGGCTATCTGCTGCCGCGCGGCGACGTCGTCTTCAAGGCCTTCGTCGACCAGTGGCTGCATCTCGCCAAGGCGACCGGTGAGTTCGCCACGATCTACAATCAGTTCGTGCGCTGATCCCTCAAAGCCGGCTGCTCCGCGTTCACCCATCGTTTACGCTCACCGCAGCCGTAGCGATCGCAGACGGATTTGCACTGTCCCCTACCGTTGGGGAAGGCTAGCATCGACTCCGCAGACGAAGCCTGCGCCGCGCGCCGATCCCGGCTGCGCCTGAGCATGTCCTGCCCATGCGAGGATTGCGACGATGTGTGATTATTGTGTCTCGGCCGCCGGCAAGACCGGGCTTTCGCGCCGCGGACTGTTTGCAGCCGGCGCCGGCCTCGCCTTGGCCGGGATGCTGTCCACGCCCCTGCTGGCGCAGTCGGCCGCAGTCGGCCCCGACGAAGCGCTGAAGCGGCTGGTCGACGGCAATGGCCGCTATGTCGCGGGCAATCTGAACGAGCGCGACTTTTCAGCCGGGCGGGCGGCGCGGGCCGCCTCGCAGGCGCCCTTCGCCTCGATCGTGAGCTGCGCCGATTCCCGCATCGCGCCGGAACTCGCCTTCGACCAGGGGCCGGGCCAGCTCTTCGTCACCCGCGTCGCCGGCAATTTCGTCAATGCCGACGTGCTGGCGAGCCTCGAATTCGGCGCGCAGGTCCTGGGCTCCCAGCTCATCCTCGTGCTCGGCCATACCAGCTGCGGCGCGATCTCGGCGACCATCGACGTCGTTAAGAACAAGACCAAGCTACCGGGCCATCTGCCGTCGCTGACCAACGCGATCAGGCCGGCGGTGCTCGCGGCACAGAAGGAAGGGGCGGCCGATCTCTTGAAGGCGGCCACAATCGCCAATGTCAGGCTCAACGTCGCCAAGCTGAAGAAGGCGACGCCGATCCTGTCGCAGCGCCTCGCGCAGAAGCAGCTTGCCGTGGTCGGCGGCGTCTATGATCTCGCGACCGGCAAAGTCGAGCTGGTTTGAGCTGCGCCTGTCAGGGCAGCACGATCTCGCGCGCGGTGATCGCCGCGAGATCGTAAGGGCAGGTCTGAGGGAAGGTTTTGATGTCGAGCCCGGTCTCGGCCGCCGCCTCACGGCGCGC
>DASYHC010000037.1:0-10232 GCA_035998995.1 Allobosea sp. | reverse complement strand
GCCGTGATCGAGTTCGTCGATCGCGACGTCGACGCCAAGGGCAAGGATTCCGGCCCGGTCTTCACGGCGGATGACGAGCAGGCCGCCTGAGGCACTTTGATCAGCTGATTGAATATGAAAGGGTGGCCTTCGGGCCGCCCTTTTTCTTTGCCGAATGCGGCGGCAAAGAACGATTGCTGCGGGCGATTGTTGCGCTCGCTCGCGCTTTTCGCAGCGTCAGGCCGGTGCTAGCGTCATCCCGAACCGGGCAGGTCGGCTCCAGGCCGTTACCAAAGCAAGCCCGGCAACGAGGGGAAATCGCATGAAGCGCGCTGCTCTGGCCATTCTCGCAGCAATAGCCATCCTGCCGGCGCAGGCCCAGGACAAGTATCCGTCGAAGCCGATCAACATGCTGGTGCCGTTCGCTGCCGGCGGCTCCTCCGACGTGATCGCGCGACTGGTCGGCGAGGAGATGGCGCAGGTGCTCGGCCAGCGCATCGTGATGGAAAACATGGGCGGGGCGGGCGGCGCGACAGCGCTGACGCGGGCCGCCCGGGCCGAGCCTGACGGCTACACCATCGTGATTGGCAACAGCGGCACCAACGCCGCCTCCTACACGATCTACAACGATCTCAAATACACGCCGGCCGATTTCGTGCCGATCGGCCTCGTCGCCAAGACCTCGCCGATGATCGCTCTGAAGCTCGGCTTCCCGGCCAAGGACCTCAAGGAGTTCCTCGCCTACGCCAAGGCCAATCCCGGCAAGATCAGCCTCGGCCATGCTGGCGTCGGCTCGTCGAATTACCTGATCTGCCGCAACTTCCTGAAGGCCTCCGGTCTCGACGTGGCGCTGGTGAGCTATCGCGGCGCCGGGCCGGCGCTGAACGATTTGATGGGCGGGCAGATCGACGGCGTCTGCGACGCCGCGACCTCGCTCTCCGGCGCCGTCCAGGGCAACAAGGTGATGGCGCTGGTGGTGGCGACGCCGCAGCGCCTGCCGAGCCTGCCCGACGTGCCGACCTCGACCGAAGCCGGCCTGCCGGCTTTCCAGGCACAGGGCTGGAACGCGATCTTCGCGCCGAAGGGCACGCCGCAGCCGGTGATCGACAAGCTCAATCAGGCGCTGCGCACCGCGCTCGCCAGCGAGAAGCTGCATGCGCGCTTCAAGGAGCTTTCCTCGGTGCTGCCTTCGAGCGAAGAGATGTCGCCGGAGTTCGTCGCCAAGATGGTCCCGTCCGAGATCGAGAAATACAAGGTGTTGCTCAGCGACGCGAAGTAAGGTTCAGGCCTGAGCACTGGCGAGCTCGCCGGCGAGATCGAGCAGCACGCCGAGCGGCTGCTCGAAGATCTCGGCGTCCGGCGAGACGCCATAGAGTCCAAAGATGAACCGGGTGGTCTGGTTGTGCTCGGCGAACGCCATCGCCCAGCCGGTGAATTGCCGTTGCGCGACGGAATCCTGCGCCAGCAAGCGCAGATCGTCATGGCGCGGATCGACCATGATCCGGCCATAGGTTTCCGCAATAGAGCCGGCCTCGCCTTCAAGGATCTGGGCGAATCCGCCCGGTGTCGCCATCAGGAAACCTGTGACATGTCTCTCGGCATTGAGCCGTCGCGCCGTCTCGAGAATGCGCGCGAGCTCGGCGCGTCGATCTGCCTCGACGAGTCGGCTACGGCTGGCATAAACAAGGCGCACGAGGCTCACGTCGACGATCCTTTCGGGGGTAGGGCGGGGTGGTTCGCGGGCCGGAACGGAATTGCGCAGCGCGTGTTTCCGAGACTGTCCGGGATGCTGCCGCGGAGAGATGGTTCAGGGACTGAACGTCCGAGGCAGCCGTTTTGTTTCAAGAAGGAGATCGGCATGCGCCGTTCCATCGTGCCGAACCGCAGTCGGTTTGTCGCCCTGACCCTTGGCCTCGCGCTGTCCCTGGGGGCGTCGACCGTGGCTCTCGCCCAGGCCCGGCAAGTGCCCGAGGCGCGCCAACAGATCACGCTGTCCTTCGCGCCCGTCGTGCAGAAGACAGCGCCCTCGGTCGTCAACGTCTATGGCGCGCGGGTCGAGCGGCGGCCGCAGAACCCGTTCATGGACGATCCGTTCTTCCGGCGCTTCTTCGGTGACGGCGGCTTCGGCCTGCCGCGCGAGCAGGTGCAGCGCTCGCTCGGCTCGGGCGTGATCGTCGATGCCGGCGGTCTCGTCGTCACCAACAACCACGTCATCGAGGGCATGACCGAGGTCAAGGTCGCGCTCGCCGACAAGCGCGAATACGAAGCGACCATCCTGCTGCGCGATCCGCGCACCGACCTTGCCGTTCTCAAGCTCAAGGGCGCCAAGGACCTCGCGGCGATCGAACTCGGCGATTCCGACACGCTGCAGATCGGCGATCTCGTGCTGGCGATCGGCAACCCGTTCGGCGTCGGCCAGACGGTGACGCAGGGCATCATCTCGGCGTTGGCGCGCACCCAGGTCGGCGTCGGCGACGCGCAGTCCTTCATCCAGACCGATGCCGCGATCAATCCCGGCAATTCCGGCGGCGCGCTGGTCGACATGCAGGGCCGGCTCACGGGCATCAACACCGCGATCTTCTCGAAGTCGGGCGGCAGCGTCGGCATCGGCTTCGCCATTCCCTCGGCCATGGTCCGCGTCGTCGTCGAAAGCGCCAAGACTGGCGCGACGACCGTGCGCCGCGCCTGGTTCGGAGCGCGGCTGCAGGCGCTGACCCAGGACGTCGCCGACGGGCTCGGGCTCGACCGGCCGGCCGGCTCGGTGGTCGCCAGCGTGGTCGATGCAGGGCCTGCGGCCGAGGGCGGCCTCAAGCGCTCCGACGTGATCCTCGCGGTCGACGGCGTCGGCGTCGACGACCCCGAGAGCTTCGGCTACCGCTTCGCCACGCGGCCGATCGGCAGCACGACGCAGCTCACCGTGCTGCGCGCCGGCAAGCGCATCACCGTTCCGATCAAGCTGACCCCGGCGCCGGAGACGCGCCCGCGCGAGCCGGTCAAGGTCGCCGGCCGCTCGCCCTTCACCGGCCTGACCGTGCTGAACCTGTCGCCTGCGGTCGCCGAGGAACTCTCGATCGACCTGTCGACCGAGGGCGTGGTCGTCGGGGAGATCGAGGAGGGCAGCCCGGCCGCGCGTGTCGGCTTCCGCAAGGGCGATCTCATCCTCGCGATCAATGGCGAGCGCATCAACGCCTCGCGCGAGATCGAGCTGGCGACGCGCGAGCGCAAGCGCTCCTGGGAGGTGACGATCTCGCGGGGCGGCCAGACGGTGACCTCGACCTTCGGCGGGTGAGGTGACCGACCTCTTCTCAGCATCCGGCCTCGACAAATCAGGCCCGCGCCCGCTCGCTGACCGGGTGCGGCCGACGACGCTCGGCGAGGTCGCCGGCCAGGACCATCTGACCGGCCCTGACGGGGTCCTGAGCCGGCTGATCGCCTCGGGCTCGCTCGGCAGCCTGATCTTCTGGGGTCCGCCGGGCACCGGCAAGACGACCGTCGCACGTCTGCTAGCGGGCGTAACCGATCTCGGCTTCGAGCAGATCAGCGCGATCTTCTCCGGTGTCGCCGACCTCAAGAAGGTCTTCGACGCCGCCCGCGGCCGCCGTCTCGGCGGCCGGGGTACCTTGCTGTTCGTCGACGAGATCCACCGCTTCAACCGGGCCCAGCAGGATGCCTTCCTGCCGGTGATGGAGGACGGCACGATCACCCTGGTCGGCGCCACCACCGAGAACCCGTCCTTTGCGCTCAATGCGGCGCTGCTCTCGCGGGCCCGGGTCCTGACCTTCAGGGCGCTCGACGAAGGCGCGCTGCTCTTCATGCTCGGCCGGGCCGAGGCGCTGGAGAACCGCGAACTGCCGCTGACGCCGGAGGCGCGGCTCGCCTTGGCGCGTTTCGCCGATGGCGACGGACGGGCGGTACTGACACTGGCGGAAGAAACCTGGCGCGCCGCCAAGCCGGGCGAGATCTTCGACGAGGCCGGCCTCTCCGAGGTGATCCAGCGCCGCGCGCCGATCTACGACAAGGCGCAGGACGGCCACTACAACCTGATCTCGGCGCTGCACAAGACGATCCGAGGCTCCGACCCCGATGCGGCCCTCTACTATTTCGCCCGCATGCTCGACGCCGGCGAAGACCCGCGTTTCCTGGCGCGGCGGCTGGTCCGCATGGCGGTCGAGGATATCGGCCTCGCCGACCCGCAGGCGCTGGTGCATGCCCGCGCGGCGGCCGAGACCTATGAGCAGCTCGGCTCGCCAGAGGGCGAGCTCGCGCTGGCCAATACCGTGATCTACCTCGCCACCGCGCCGAAATCGAACGCGGCCTATGTGGCCTACAAGGCGGCGATGCGTACCGCCAAGGAAGCAGGCTCGCTGACGCCGCCCAAGACGATCCTGAACGCGCCAACCAAGCTGATGAAGCAGGAGGGCTACGGCGCCGACTACGCCTATGACCATGACGCGCCCGACGCCTTCTCGGGCCAGAACTACTGGCCGGACGCGCTCGGCCGCCAGCTTTTCTACGACCCGCCTGAGCGCGGCTTCGAGCGCGAGATCAGGAAGCGGCTGGAATACTGGGAGAAGCTGCGGCAGGAGCGGGGGGAGTAGAGGGGAGGCGTCATGCTCGGGCTTGCCCCGAGCATCTCAGGCCGCATGAGGCTCCAGTCGGCGCGTTCCCGTCACGAGATCTCGGGTCCGCGCTTCGCTTCGCCCAAGAATGACGAGGTGACGGGACCCACGCGTTCGGCTCAAAAGCTCCGCTCGATGAACAGCTGCGTCGAAATCTGCCGCCCGGCCAGGCCGGCCGCGACCTGCCGGCCGCTGAGCGCGATCTTGGCCCAGGCGACCGAGTTCTCGATGCCGACCTTGAAACCCTCGACCGGGGTCCAGACCAGGTTGGCGGCGAGGCGGTCGATCCTGATCTCGCCGCGGATCTGGTTGGCGAGCGGCACCTCCAGCCAGTATCGGCTGAGGTAGAGATTGCTGGCGAGCTCGTCGGTCCATTCGAAGCGACCGGAGACCACGGCTGAGAAACCGCGGGTGGCATCGCTCGCCAGCAGCACGCGATTGACAATGCGGGCATCGAGCACCGAGCCGAGATAGGGCGCACCGTCGATCGCGCCGGCGAGTTGGGCGGTCAGGCTCCAGCCATGGTCAAGCGCCTCGCCCTCATAGGTCGCGCCAATGATGCCGGCCCGTCCGAAGCGCGAGGGCGTGCCGGGGATCTCGCGCAAGGCGAGCGCGCCATGCACGGTCCAGCCGCCGGCCTCATAGACCAGCCGGCCGATCGCATCGGGCATGCGCCGGCCAGTCCCGACCGGTGCGCTCGAAGAGGTGTTGCCGAGCGCCGGGTCCTCGACTGCGAGTGTTGCCGTCCAGCTCTCGGTCAGCGGCAGTTCCAGCGCGATGACGCCGACCGTGCGCGAGGGCACCCGCGCCGAGAAGATGAATTCGTCGCCGGTCCAGAAGGCAAAGCGCGAGGTGTCGAGCCCGAAGGTCCAGGGGCCGACCAGGATCGTCGCCTCGTCGATCGAGGGATCGCTGATGCCGTCGACCGGGCTGTAGAGGGTGAAGCCGAAAGCGGTGCCGACGCGGAGGCCCGAGGCGAGCTCATGCGAGGTCGCGATCCGGAAGGCGGCGCTGACCGGGAAGGAGGTCAAGTTCTCCGGTGGCGGCGGCCCATTGCGCGAGGCGCGGAAGGAATCGCGCTGGATACCGGCGCTGACCGTGCCGGTGATGGACAGGCAGGTCGACGAGCCCGGCAAGATGAGGCCGCGCTCCGGCGGGTCCTCATCGTCCTCTTCGTCGTCGTCGCTGTCGTCGTCCGCCTCGTCCTCGCTGGACGAGGCCTCTGCTGGCTTATTGGCGAAGAGTGGCTGGATCTCGGGCAACGCGATGGTGCAGGCGCGGGCGAAGCTCGGGGCCTGCGCCGGGCGTGCCGGCAAGCGCGCCGGCGCGGCGAGGGCAGTCTGCGAGAGCAGCGCGAGGCACAGGCCGACAGGCAGGATCGCGCGCCAGAACGCCGCGCCGATACGCTCGCCTCCCGGTTCAGAACCGCATGCCATCGCCGCGTTGATCACCCCCTGTCCGTCGTTTCTGCCGGTCGGGGTGGTGGCAAGTCAATCGCGCTGCAGCAGCCCGGACAAGGCGGGGTCCGTTTTGATCGATGCGTTGCCAGCGAGCGATCGGACGGGCGAGGAGTCGCCGCGGATCGTCAGGGCGACGAGCGAGAACCAGCCGAAGAGCACGAGGCCGGCAGCGCCGACGATCACGCCTGCCCAGGATGGGTTCGCCATGCTCGCCGCGACGAGCGTGGGCGCCAGCACGGCGGTGACCACACTGTAGAGCGCCCAGCCGCTCTTGCCGATGGCGGCGAACCGGCGCGCCAGGACGAAGCAGGCCGCGATCAGCGACAGGAATGAGACGAGGAAGGCGACCATGTGCATTGCGCCGGTCGCGCTCATCTGCGGCGTCTGGCCGGGGGCGGGCAGGGGATCGGGCCCGGACAGGCCGGCGCCGATCATGCCGAGACCGTAGAGGCCGGCGAGGACCGGCCCGGCCGTGCCGCCGCGCTGGCCACGCAAGGCCAGGCGCAAACCGAGCGCACCGGCGAGCGCCAGGGCACCGGTCAGCACGAAGTTGGCGACCTGGATCCAGCCGAGCTCGCCGAGCGCGAGAAAGCTGATCGGTTGGGTGCGGATATCATAGCCCGGCCTGAGCGCCAGCTGCAGGGCGGCGAGGCCGTAGAAGATGGGCGTGCTCGCCACGCCGCAGGCGAGGAGCGCGCGGTCGAGAGGAGACGGGTCGGTCTGCATCTGGCTCTCCATGAGCGAAAAGGGTACAGTGAAACTGAACGGTTTAGTACAACTAAACTGTGTAGTTTCATTCTTGATGTCAAGACCTCATGGAGCCGCCATGTCGCAAGCCGTTCTCGATCGCTCCGAGCGCAAGCGCGGCGCCGTGCTGGAGGCTTCGACGAGCCTGTTCCTGAGCAAGGGCTATGACGGCACCACCATGGACGAGGTGGCGGCGCTGGCCGGTGTGTCAAAGCCGACGCTCTATCGCTATTTCGCCGACAAGGAGCAGCTCTATGCTGCGATCGTTGCGGCGACGACGGACAATATCGACGGGCTGCTGCGCCTGGTGGCCGAGGAGCTCGCCGCTTCCGACGATCCGAGGGAGGGGCTAGGCCGCCTCGCCGGCAAGTTCCTGACCGCGCTGATGCAGCCGGACCTGCTGCGCCTGCGCCGGCTGGTGATCGCCAATGCCGAGCGCTTCCCCGAGGTCGGGCGGGGCTGGTTCTCTGGTGGCTTCGAACGCGTGCTGGAGACGCTCTCCGCCGCCTTCCAGCGCTATGCCGCCAAGGGGCGCCTGCGGATCGACGACCCGCTGATGGCAGCCAACCATTTCGCCGGGCTGTTGCTCTGGATCCCGCTGAACCGCGCCATGTTCAGCGGCAAGTGCGATAGCGATCCGGCCGAGCTCGCCCGCTATGCGCAGGCCGGGGTCGATGCATTCCTGCGGGGCTATGGCACGGAAACGGTGACGTAAGCAGCAGACCAGACTGGAACGACGCATCCGCCGCGGATTTCGTTTGTCTGCGGTCGCAGGGCGCTCTATGCCTCGGGGATGCTTTCCACCGCTCTCGTCTTCCTCGGCGCCGGCATCGGCGGCGTGCTCCGGCACGGCGTCAACGTCGTCTCGCTGAAATGGCTTGGCGCCTCGTTCCCCTATGGCACGATGGCGATCAACATCCTCGGCTCCGGCGTGATGGGCCTCGTCGCCGGCTGGCTCGCCTTCAAGGCGGGCGAGGGCTGGAGCCAGCACGCCAGACTGTTCCTGACCACCGGCGTCCTCGGCGGCTTCACCACCTTCTCAGCCTTCTCGCTCGACGCGGTGCTGCTCTGGGAGCGCGGCGAGGCGATGCTGGCGGCGTTCTACGTCATCGGCTCGGTCGTCTTGTCGCTCGCGGCACTGGTCGCGGGGCTCGCTCTGGTCAGGGGGCTGTCATGAGAACCGGCGGCAAGGGAACAGGCGGCCCCCCGCGGGGCAACGGCCCGAAGCGCGGCGGCAGGCCGCCTGCCTCAGGCGCGCCGAAAGGCAAGCGCCCGAGCCATGATGCGCGCCGCTCGGCCCGCGCCAGGCCGCGTCCGGCGGAGGACGAGGTCGTGCGCACGGAGCCGACGCGCAACCCGAAGCCGCATCATCCCGCGCCGAGGGCGGCGGGACCGCGCAAGCCGGCACCGCGCAAGCCGCCGATCACGGATGTGCCGACGCGGGCCGAGGTCAAGGCCGTCACCGCCGAGGTGCTCTCGACCGGCGTGCAACAGCTCGTGGTGACGCCGGACGAGAACGAGATGCGGATCGACCGCTTCCTCGAGGCGCGCTTTCCGCAGCTTTCCTTCAGCCATATCCAGCGCATCGTCCGGAAGGGCGAATTGCGTGTCAACGGCAAGCGCGCCGACAGCAAGGACCGGCTCGAGGCCGGCCAGACCGTGCGCATCCCGCCGCTCAAGCTGGAGCAGGCGGCGGAGCGGCCGCGCTCGGCCAAGGCCGATAGCGACACGATCGGCTTCCTGCGCTCGATCACGCTCTATGAGGACGACGATGTCATGGTCCTCAACAAGCCGGCGGGCCTGGCTGTCCAGGGCGGCTCGGGCACGACGCGCCATGTCGACGGGCTGCTCGACGCGCTGACCGGCAAGGATGGGCAGAAGCCGCGCCTCGTCCATCGGCTCGACAAGGACACCTCCGGCTGCCTCGTCATCGCCAAGTCGCGCTTCGCCGCGGCGACGCTGGCCAAGACCTTCCGCTCGCGCTCGGCCCGCAAGGTCTACTGGGCGCTGGTCGCCGGCGTGCCGCGCGTGCGCCAGGGCCGGATCTCGACCTATCTCGCCCGCGAGGAAGCCTATGACGGCGACCAGCGCATGGCGGTCGCCAGCCATGGCGACGACGGCGCGATGCATGCGGTGACCTATTACGCGGTGGTCGAGACCGCGGCGCAGAAGCTCGCCTGGCTCTCGCTGAAGCCGGTGACCGGGCGCACCCACCAGTTGCGCGCGCATGCCGCCCATATCGGCCATCCGATCGTCGGCGATCCCAAGTACTTCAACATCCAGAACTGGGAATTGCCCGGCGGCATCCAGAACAAGCTGCATCTGCTCGCCCGGCGGATCGTGCTGCCGCATCCGCGCGGCAAGGGCACGATCGACGTCAGCGCGCCGCTGCCGCCGCACATGCGCCAGAGCTGGAACCTGCTCGGCTTCGAGGATGCGCCCTACGACCCGATCGTCGACGCACCGGACGAGTAAGGCTTGCACGAAAAAGTTGCGTGACCTCGCGTAAGAACACTTGCGGAACAAAGCGTGTTCTGTTCTAAATTTGTTCCTGTGATCAGTCCATCACGGGAGGCTTTCCATGTTGCACATCGCCTTGCTTGCCGCCGGCATCGTTGTGTCGTTTTCGCCTGCAGCTTTCGCCCAGGTCCAGCCGGCTCCAGCAGCTTCGAAACAGATGGCAGCGACGGCTGATGAGCCGGTGCCTCGTGCCGCTCGCGCCGAAGCCCGGCGCGATTGCTATTCAGAGAATGTCGCGCTCTCGGGCGACGATCTGCGCCGCGCGATGCGCGACTGCATGCAGGAGCGTTTTCCGGGCGTGAAGCTCTATGCCAGCGACGGGCTGACCCGCGACGGCAAGCCGACCGCGGCGACGGCTCGCGCCGTCTGCAAGCAGGAGGCTGATGCAACCGGTCTCAAGGGATCGGAGCGGACGGCGGCGCTGGTCGCCTGCTTCAACGGCAAGCGACCGGACCTTGCACAGCGTGCCGAATGCCGCAAGGAGGCGCGTGGCAAGGGACTGGATGCCGACGCCTTGAAGGCGGCGATCGCCGAGTGCGGCCGCAATCCGCAAGGGTGAGGCGGTTGCGGCATGAGGGCCTTGCGCCGGCGGAGATGGCGGGCTGCCGCCATCTCCTGTAGAGCGCCGGACATGGACCTCATCATCTTCGACCTCGACGGCACGCTGATCAATTCCGAGGCGATCATCCTCGGCGCGCAATACGAGACCTTCGCGCGCTGCGGCCGTGTCCATCCGGGTCGGGAGGCCGGTCTCGGCGTGATCGGACTGACGCTCGACATCGCGCTGATGCGGGTCGCTGGGCTTGCTGAGCCGGACGACGTGCTGACGCAGACCTACCGGGATGTCTTCAACGGCATGCGGCAGCGGGCGGAGAGCGATCCCGCCCTGGCCGAGCCGCTCTTCCCC
>DASYHC010000024.1:0-16936 GCA_035998995.1 Allobosea sp. | reverse complement strand
TGTTGTTGACCGCCTGGTAGAAGCGCAACGGATCGGAGATGCGGTAGCGCGTGAAGGCATCGACCACGAGCCGCTTCTGGTCGGAGGCGATGATTTCCTGCGCCGGCAGGTCGAGATCGAGGATGCGGTTGTCGAGATAGGTGACCTGCTCGAACGGCGCCGGCAGCTTGAAGTAGAGCCCCGGCTCCGTCACGACGCTGCGCACTGCGCCGAAGCGCAGCACGATCGCCGACTGGGTCTGCTGGACGACGAAGGTCGCGGCGTAGAAGACGATGGCGACGATGGCGATGACGGCCAGGACGCCGATGCGAATGAAACCGCTCATCGGGTCGCTCCCTGCTGGGCCTGGCCCTGGTTCTGGCCGGCCGGCCGACGCGGCTGATTCTGGCCGAGCTCACCGAGGGGCAGATAGGGCACGACGCCGCTGCCGGAGCCGTTCTGGTCGAGGATCACCTTGTCCATGCCGCCGAAGACACGCTCCATGGTTTCGAGGAAGAGACGCTCGCGGGTGACGCCGGGGGCGTTCTTGTACTGCTCATAGACCGAGTTGAAGCGGCTGATCTGGCCGAGCGCCTCGTTGACTGTCTGGTCCTTGAAGGCTTCGGCCGACTGCAGCAGCTGTGCCGCGCGACCGCGCGATTCCGGCACGACCTGGTTGGCATAGGTCTCGGCCTGGTTGCGCAGGCGCTCCTGGTCGGCGCGCGCCGCCTGGACGTCGCGGAAGGCGTCGATGACCTGCTGCGGCGGGTCGACCTTCTGCAGCTGCACCAATCGGATCAGCACGCCGGCGCGATAGCTGTTCAGCGTGTCCTGCATCAGCTGGCGCACTTCGGTCTCGATCGCGGCGCGATCGGTGGTCAGCACCGGCTGGATGTTGCGCCGGCCGATGACCTCGCGCACCGCGCTCTCGGCCACGGCCTTCACCGTGCCTGGCGGATCTTGGATGTTGAAGACGAACGCCTCGGGCGCACCCGGATCGATCTGCCACTGCACGATCACGTCGATGTCGACGATGTTCTCGTCGCCGGTCAGCATCAGGCTTTCCTCGGCGATGTCGGTCTGGCGCGAGGTGCGTGCCGATTCGACGGTGCGGAAGCCGACCTCGGTGGTGATGACGTTGGTCACCTGCGGCTTGATCACGCTGCCGATCGGGTAAGGCAGGTTGTAGTTCAGGCCCTGCGCGGTCTTGCCGACATATTTGCCGAAGATCAGGTTGAGGCCGACCTCGTTGGGTCGCACCGTGTAGACGCCGGTGGCGAGCCAGAGCAGCACCAGGCCGAGCCCGGCGAGCAAAAGCCCGCGCCCGCCGAGATTGCCGCCCGGCATGAAATTCTTGAGCCGGTCCTGGCCGCGCCGGATGATCTCTTCGAGATCGGGCGGGGTGTTGCCGCCGGAGGGACCACCGCCGCCCCAGGGGCCGCCGCCATTGCCGCCGCCGCCGCCGCGCTGGCCCCAGGGACCGCCGCCGCCACCGCTGCCGCCACTCCCGCCGCTCTGGTTACTCCAAGGCATGCCTCAGCCGTTCCTCACTCTTTAGCTTCGACCGTGCATAGCTGAACGGCTGAACGCTGTCAGCGCCATCCGGCGCAATGGGCGTTGAATTGGGCATCGGCCACGGATTCGTCAACGACGCAAGCCCCTTTGGTCGTAGACCGTTCGTCGCAGTTCGTTGTCTGGCGGCTCAGGAGGCCTGCTCAGGCTGCGATTCACGACAAATCTGCGCGTAGGAGTCGCTTGTGCTGTCGGGGCGTCATCGACAGCCGCTGATCGTGCCTGTCATGGCCAATCTTGCGTTCCGGGACCATGCGCCTTATGTAGGTACGTACCTACATGGAGCTTGGCCATGGCCCGGACCACTCTTTCTAGTCGCGAGCTGAATCACGATGTCAGCAGCGCCAAGAAGGCCGCACAGGAAGGCCCGGTCGTGATTACGGATCGGGGCAAGCCCTCGCATGTCCTGATGACCTATGGCGAGTTCCAACGTCTCAGCGGCAAGCGCCGCAGCCTCGTCGAGGCCCTCGCCATGCCCGGCCTGGCGAGCATCGACTTCGACCCGCCACGCGCCGAGATCGCACCACGCAAGATCGACCTGTCTTGAGCTATCTGCTCGACACCAACGTCATCTCGGAACTTCGCAAGATCGGAGACGGCAAGGCAGACAGCAATGTCGTGGCCTGGATCGCGACGGAAGACGCAGCGCGCTTCTTCATCTCAGCCATCACGATCCTCGAACTGGAACGGGGCGTTCTCGGCGTCCAGCGCCGTGATGCCGCGCAAGGCGCACGCCTGCGGGCCTGGCTCGACAATCATGTCCGTCCGGAATTCACCGGGCGCATCCTGCCCGTCACCGCGGAGATCGCAACGCGCTGCGCGCATCTTCATATTCCCGATCGGCGCAATGAGGTGGACGCGCTCATCGCCGCTACGGCGCTGGTCCACGATTTGACCGTGGTGACGCGCTGTGGCCGGGATTTCGAGGGCGCCGGCGTCGTCGTCATCGACCCGTGGCAAGGGTGATCGAATCTCCCGATCGACTACTCAGCCCTGCCTGTCGAACGAGGCGAAACTGAAGGAATGCTCGTCCTCGGGGCCCGCCGGATGCTCGTTGCGCGCGCTCTCGCGGAAGGCTTCGCGATTCCAGGCTGGGAACACTGCATCACCCTCCGGCCGGGCGTGGACGAAGGTCAGTTCCAATCGGTCAGCGAAAGGCAATGCCTGCGCATAGACCTCCCCGCCCCCCGCGACGATGACGGCGCGTGCGCCCATCGCCTTGCCGAGCCGCTGCGACGTCTCCAGCGCCTGATCGAGCGCCGGCACGACATAGACGCCGTCAGGCTGGAAGCTCGGATCACGCGACAGGACCACGGTCTGCCGTCCCGGCAACGGCTTGCCGATCGACAGGAAGGTCCTGCGGCCCATGATGATCGGGCAGCCCATGGTCAGCTCGCGGAAGCGGCGCAGATCGGTCCGCAGCCGCCAGATCAGCTGGTTGTCGCGGCCGATCACGCCATTGTCGGCGATCGCTGCGATCAGGACGACGGGGAGCTTGTCCACCAGCTCAGCCTCCGGCGGCGAGCTTCTGCAACGCCGCTCCGTCGAGCCGCTTCACCGTCCACTCGCTCTGCGCCACCGCGCCGATCGAGCGGTAGAATACCCGCGAGGGTTCGTTCCAGTTCAGCACCCACCAGGCGAAGCGCGACAGCCCCTCGTCGACACAGCGCTTGGCAAGATGCGCCATCAGCGCCTTGCCGATGCCGCGGCCGCGCTGTTCGGGCCGGACATAGAGGTCTTCCAGCCAGATGCCGTGCCGGCCGGTAAAGGTCGAATAGGTGTAGAACCAGATCGCGACGCCGGCGGGAGCGCCGTCCCATTCGGCGATGTCGCAGAATACCTTCGGCTCCGGGCCGAAGAGGGCCTTGGCGATTTCAGCCTCACTGGCCTCGACCTCGTGCAGCAGCTTCTCGTAGTCGGCGAGCTCGCGCACGAAGGTGAGGACGAGCCCGGCTTCGTCTGGCCGGGCGGGACGGATCGTCAACGTCATACCGCGATCGGCGCCTTGATCGCCGGATGCGGGTCGTAGCCCTCGATCACAACGTCCTCGAAGCGGAAATCCTCGAGCTTCCGCACCGCCTGATTGAGCCGGAGCGTCGGCAGCGCCCGCGGAGCCCGCGAGAGCTGCTCGCGGGTTTGATCGAGATGGTTGAGATAGAGATGCGTGTCGCCGAAGGAGTGCACGAAATCGCCGACCGCAAGTCCCGTCACCTGCGCGACCATATGAGTCAGCAGCGCATAGCTCGCGATGTTGAAGGGCACGCCGAGGAAGACGTCGGCCGAGCGCTGATAGAGCTGGCAGGACAGCCTTCCGTCGACGACGAAGAACTGGAACAGGCAATGGCACGGCGCCAGCGCCATCTTCGGGATGTCGGCCGGGTTCCAGGCCGAGACGATCAGCCGACGCGAATCGGGGTTGCGGCGGATCTCGTCGACCAGCCAGGCGATCTGGTCGATCGTGCCGCCATCCGGGGCCGGCCAGGAGCGCCACTGCCTTCCGTAGACCGGGCCGAGATCGCCGTTGGCATCGGCCCATTCGTCCCAGATGCTGACACCGTTCTCCTGGAGATAGCGGACATTGGTGTCGCCGCGCAGGAACCAGATCAGCTCGTGGATGATCGACTTCAGGTGCAGCTTCTTGGTGGTGACCAGCGGAAAGCCTTCCGAGAGGTCGAAGCGCATCTGGTGGCCGAACAGGGCGAGCGTGCCGGTGCCGGTCCGGTCGTCCTTGCGGACGCCTTCGTCGAGGACGCGCTGCAGAAGGGCGTGATACTGGTGCATTGAACCCGAGTTCGAATCTGAAAAGCCCAAGATACTGGCGCCCAAGACATTAGCGCCAACCGCGCCGGCGCGCTCCCCGCGCATCGCAGCTCTCAACCGCTTTTCACGCAGCCCTCGCGACATCGAAAGAAATCGTGATCGCTCCGGATATTGCAATGCCGAAAGAGCGCCCCAATCTGAATGCCTGATGAACAGAAGGGGCGCTTCGGGCCTGCGCTTGAAGCATCTGACGAAGGTGGCTTCCGGTTTCCGGAACGATCCGATGCTCCATCAAACGCCCGGTTGATGTGGACCGTATCATGACCAGACTATCGATGCTGGCCGCGCTGCTTCTGGCAGCGGGCCTGGCGGGACCTGCTTCGGCCTCGGCCTGGGCCGACAGCAAATCCCAAAATCCGGCGACCGCCGCCACCAAGCCGAGAATCACTGAAGCGCAGGCGCGCTCGATCGCCTTCCGGCACGGCCTCGTCCATGTCGAGGAGATCGCCCTCGCCGATTGGCGCTGGGAGATCGCCGGGCGCGCCCAGGGCGGCCTCGAGGTCACGCTCGACCTCAATGCCTATGACGGCTCGGTGATCGGCAGCGCTGCCGCGCCCTGATCGCTTCGGAGCCGCGAAGAGTTCAAGCCGCGGGGCTTTTCCCGCGGCTTTTTCGTGTTTGCGCAGAAATTAGCCGGGGCGACCTCGTGCTCTCTTTCCCCGCGCGTTCGCAGCGCCTATATTCGGCTTGCCGCTCGCAAGAACGGCTATGGCGATAAACGGACTTCGTAATAAGCCTTTCGGACCCGGGGGCGGTACCCGGCGCCTCCACCACAGCCCTGCGGCGCAAGCAGCAGGAACACTTGCAGCCTCAACGCTGCAGGGCTGCGGCGGGGGCGAAATAGGATCGACGAGGGTGTAAAGGTTGTTCTTTTGCCCGGCATGGTTCCGCCGTTATCGGGCCGTTGCATAGTTGCCAACGACAACAATGCTCGGGTTGCTGTCGCCGCGTAAGCGGTGCTGGTTCCCAAATCAAAGCCCTTGCGTTTAGCCGCGTAAGGCGGGGCTCGGAGGCGCCTGGCAACAGAAGCCTCCACTTTTTTGCGCGGGCTCCAGCAGCCGGCGCGGAGCGGCAAAGGAGTTCTCTCCCTTGCATGAGAAACGCTCTAAACTGATGGAATCGGTCACGTTTTTCGTTTCGGGGAGCTTCCCACCGGTCGCGGCGTGATCTAGAGGAGCGGAAACGGAACCCGGACCCGATGACCAAGGATATTCTCCGCTACGACCTGATGGTGCAGGACGCGCTCAAGGGTGTCGTCCGCAAGATCCTGTCCGAGGCGGGCCGCGACGGGCTCCCGGGCGAGCATCATTTCTACATCACCTTCCGGACTACAGCGCCGGGCGTGCGGCTGTCGCAGCGCTTGCGCGAGAAGCATCCGGACGAGATGACGATCGTGCTCCAGCACCAGTTCTGGGACCTCAACGTCAGTGACCACGCGTTCGAGGTCGGTCTCTCCTTCTCCGGCGTGCCGGAGCGGCTGCTGATCCCCTATGACGCGATCACCACCTTCTTCGACCCCTCGGTCCAGTTCGGCCTGAAGTTCGAGACGCAGGACGCCGTCGGCGAGGCACAGGCCAGCGAGCCCGCCACCCCGGTGAAGGCACCGCGCGGCGCCGCTTCCGAGCCCAGCGTCGCTCCGGCCGCGCCGCTCGCTTTGCCGCCCAAGCCGGCGCAGAAGGCGCTGCCGGCGAAGGCGAAGGATGCTGCCGAGGCGGCGGATGCCGAGGCCAAGCCAGCCGAGGCCGAGGAGGAAGGCGGCGCCCAGGTCGTCAGCCTCGACGCGTTCCGCAAGAAGACCTGAGACCCAAGGAACTCCCATCATGACCGGATTCCGCAGCGAGACCGATTCCTTCGGTCCGATCGACGTCGCCAATGACCGCTATTGGGCGGCGCAGACGCAGCGTTCGCTGCAGAATTTCAAGATCGGTGGGCCGGCCGAGCGCATGCCGCTGCCGCTGGTGCATGCCCTGGTCATGGTCAAGAAGGCCGCCGCCACCGTCAACGCGAAGCTCGGCTTGCTCGACGGCAAGGTCGAGACCGCGATCGTCCAGGCCGCCGACGAGGCGCTGTCAGGCAAGTTCGACGAGCACTTCCCGCTCGTCGTCTGGCAGACCGGCTCCGGCACCCAGTCGAACATGAACGTCAACGAGGTGCTGGCCAACCGTGCCAACGAGATCCTGGGCGCCGGGCTCGGCAAGAAGAGCCCGGTCCACGCCAATGACCACGTCAACAAGGGCCAGTCCTCCAACGACAGCTTCCCGACCGCGATCCATATCGCCTCCGCGCTCGCCGTCTCCAAGGAACTCCTACCGGCTCTCGGGCGGCTGAAGGATGCCTTCGACGTCAAGGCGAAGGCCTATGCCGACCTCGTCAAGATCGGCCGCACCCATCTCCAGGACGCGACCCCAGTCACGCTCGGCCAGGAATTCTCCGGCTATGTCGCGCAGATCGAGCTCGGCATGGCGCGGATCGAGCAGACCCTGCCCGGCCTGCTGGCGCTCGCCCAGGGCGGCACCGCGGTCGGCACCGGCCTCAATGCCCATCCCGATTTCGCCAAGGCCTTCTCCGCCGAGGTCGCCAGGCTGACCGGCCTGCCCTTCCGCACCGCCGACAATTTGTTCGAGGCGCTCGCCAGCCATGGCGCGATCTCCTACAGCCACGGCGCGCTGACTGCGCTCGCCATGGACCTGTTCAAGATCGCCAACGACATCCGCCTGATGGGTTCGGGCCCGCGCTCCGGTCTCGGCGAGATCAGCCTGCCGGAGAACGAACCGGGCTCCTCGATCATGCCGGGCAAGGTCAATCCGACCCAGGCCGAGGCGCTGACCATGGTCGCGACCCGCGTGCACGGCAACCAGGCGACCGTGACCTTCGCCGCCAGCCAGGGCCATTTCGAGCTCAACGTCTTCAAACCGGTGATCGCGCAGGCTTTCCTGCAATCGGCTCGCCTCCTTGCGGACGCGGCCGACAGCTTCCGCACCAACTGCGTCGAGGGCATCGAGCCCAATCGCGAACGCCTCGCCGAATTGCTCTCGCGTTCGCTGATGCTGGTGACGGCGCTCGCCCCCGCGATCGGCTACGACAAGGCCGCCAGCATCGCCAAGGCGGCCCATCATAATGGCACCACCCTGCGCGAGGAAGCGCTGAAGGCCGGCGTCGACGCCGAGCTGTTCGACAAGACCGTCGTCGCCGAAGACATGCTCAGCCCGGGCTGAAGCGCGATGGCCGAGATCGTCAATCTCCGCCGCGCCCGTAAGGCTCGCGACCGCGCCAGTGCCGACGCGCAGGCCGAGCAGAACCGGATCGCGTTCGGCCGGACCAAGGCCGAGCGCAAGCTGACCGAGGCGGAAAAGGCGTTCGCCGAGCGCCGTCTCGAAGGCCATCGCCTCTCCGACGATCCCGACGGCAAGGACAAGGCGTGAGCGGCAGATTATGACCGGCTTGCGAAAACACTCCCTCGCCATCGCCGGCCACCGCACCAGCGTCTCGCTCGAAGAACCCTTTTGGGAAGCGCTGAAGGAGATCGCGGCGGCCGAGAAGCGGCCCATCGCCAGCCTGGTAGTGGAGGTCGATTCCGGCAGAGGCGAACTCAACCTATCCTCGGCGCTGCGACTGCGCGTGCTCGCCCATTATCGCGGGCGAGCCGAAACGGTGAAGCTCACTCTCGCGGACTGACCAGCAGGCGCCGCGCCGTCTCGACCATGGCGCCCGTCAGATCTGCCAGCCGCTCGGCCGCGACCCGGTTGACCTGCCAGAACAATGGTGTGTCGAGCACCGTCCCGGGCATGAGCTCGCATAGCCTGCCAGCATCGAGATGCTCCCGCACCAGCAGTTCCGGATTGGCGGACCAGCCTATGCCGAGCAGGCACGCGTCGACGAATCCATGCGTCGACGGCACCCAATGCACGGGATGGCTGGGGCTACTGCCGAAGGCGAGCTCCATCCACTGGCTCTGCAAGCGGTCTTTCTGGTTGAAGACCAGCGACGGCGCCTTGGCCAGCGCGGGTAATGTCACTCCCTCGGCGAAATGGCGGGTCATGAAGCTCGGGCTCGCCGTCGCGAGATAGCGCAGCGAACCGAGCGGGATGACGCGGCAGCCCTGGATCGGCTTCACCAGCGCGGTGACGGCGGCAAGCACCCGCCCCTGTCGCAGCCAGTCTGCCGTATGCTCCTGATCGTCGACGGCGATATCGATGAGATGCGGGCTCCGGTTCGCGAAGGCCGCAACGGCATGCAGGAACCAGGTCCCGAGGCTGTCGGCATTGGCAGCGATCCGCAGCGTGACGCGCTGCTGCGGCAGGTCCGGCTCGGCCAGTGCCGGCAGCCGCGTCATCAGCTCGCCTTCGAGCAGGCCGACCTGCTCGATATGGCGGCAGAGCCATTCGCCTCGTTCCGTCGCAGTGCAGGGCTGCCCCCGGATGATCAGCACCGTCCCCAGCCGCTCTTCGAGCTGCTTGACCCGCTGCGAGACCGCCGAAGGCGTGATGTTCAGCGCCTGTGCCGCCTTGTCGAAGCTTCCGGTCCTGACGATGAGGGAGACCGCCTGCAAGGCGGGATAATCGAGCATGACATTAGCTCAACTTAATCAACATAACGAGATTTAACTACACTAAGGCACCTCAGGTGGCTAGGCGGGACGGTAGAAACTGGACCGCCGCCCATGCCCTTCTCCGTCTATGTCACTGGCTTCACCATGGGCCTCAGCCTGATCGTCGCGATCGGCGCGCAGAACAGCTTCGTGCTGCGGCAGGGCCTCAGAAACGAACATGTCTTCGCGGTCTGCCTCACCTGCGCCTTGTCGGATGCGGTGCTGATCCTGGCCGGCGTCATCGGCCTGAAGCAGGCGAGGGCGATGCTACCCATGCTCGAGCCGGCCCTGCGCTATGGCGGCGCCGCCTTCCTGATCTGGTATGGCGCCCGCAGTCTGCTCTCCGCTCTGCGCTCATCCGAAGCGCTCGCGGTCGGCGCCGCTGGCGGCGCGACGCTATCCGCCAGCCTCGTCACCTGCGCCGCGCTGACCTGGCTCAACCCGCATGTCTATCTCGATACCGTGCTGCTGATCGGCAGCATCGCCAGCCAGTTCCCCGGACAGGAACTGGTCTTCGCCGCCGGGGCGATGACGGCGTCCTTCCTGTTCTTCTTCGGCCTCGGCTATGGCGCCCGCTGGCTGCGCCCGCTTTTCGCCGATCCCAAATCCTGGCGCATTCTCGACGGCATCGTCGCCGCCACGATGTGGGCGATCGCCTTCAAGTTGCTGCAGGGCGGTTGATGAATTCTCATCCTTGAGGCTCTCTCCTACAGCCCTCATCCTGAGGAGCAGCCGAAGGCTGCGTCTCGAAGGATGCTCCAGCTATCTCCGGAACCTCCTGGAGCATCCTTCGAGACGGCCCTACGGGCCTCCTCAGGATGAGGGCTCGAATGGGAAGCCCAGGCGGAAGGCAGGGAAAATCCTGTCTTATCAGCAGTCTGCGCCCAATATTTGAATCGCCCCCGCACACGCTTGAATCAAATTCCCAGCGTCTTGAATCAGTTCTGCAGCGGCGAGCGCGACAGCGGCCGCGGCACCGACTGGATGTCGAGGGGCGGCGGCAGCGGCGGCGCTTCGCCACGCGGCCTGATCACATAAGGATCGCCCGGAATGTAGGAGGGCGGCGCGCCCTGCAGGATCATCGGCCCGGGCCGTCCTTCGATCGCGGCGCGGATCGCGGCTTGCCTCGCCCGCTCCTCCGCTTCGGCCTTGCGCCGCTCATCCTCGACCTTGCGCGCTTCCTCCTGGCGCTTCGCTAGCTCCGCCTTGCGCACTTCCTCGACGAGCCTCGCCTCTTCGGCCTTGCGCGCCGCCTCGGCCCTGCGAGCCTCTTCTGCCTGCCTCGCTTCCTCGGCACGCCGAGCAACCTCGGCCTTGCGGGCCTCTTCGGCGAGCCGTGCCTCCTCGGCCTTGCGCGCTACCTCCGCCCTGCGGGCTTCTTCGGCGAGCCTCGCCTCCTCGGCCTTGCGCGCCTCTTCCGCCCGCTTCTCCTCGGCGATGCGGCGCTCCTCCTCGGCTTTCAGGAACTCGGCCAGCTTGCGCTCGTTCTCGCGCAGCTCGCGCTCGGCCCGCAGGCGTCGAACGTTCATCGCTCGCTCGCGCTGATCCGCCTCGAAGGCCTCGACGCGCTCGATCTCGCGCGCCAGCGCCCGCGCCGCCACGACGTTTGAGAGCGCCCCGACATCGGTTTCGCGTTTGGGTGCGTCGAGCGGCCCGCGCCAGATGACGCCGACTTGCGGCATCTGCTCCGGCCAGCCCTTCGGCGCAGCCCCGAGCGGGCGCAGGCTGAGGCGCAGATCGGTCGTCATCGCCCGCCAGTCGACCAGCCCGGTCGCCTCGGCCCGTAGCCCCGCTCGCTCGACCGAGACGGGCGAGACGCGCAGCACACCCGCCGCCTGGGTGAAGGGGATGGTGACGTCGCCGAGCGGCCAGCTCGCCTTCTCAAGCGCCGCCCCGATCCGGTCCTGCAACCGATCCGTCTCGCTTTCCGAAGCATCGTCGCCGGTCGCTGCGATCACCTTGGAGATCGCCGCAGGATCGAAGCGCGCCATGCCGGCGCCCGAAACGCTGATCGAGCCGGCGCCGCCGAGCGCCGCGATCAGGCGTGCCGGGCTCTCGCCCGAGCCGCCAGCCTCGAACGTGCCGGAGAGCTTCCCTGTCAGCGCCCCTTGGGTCAGCGTCGCAAGATCGAGCCCGGCGAGGCCGAGCTTGCCGGCGATCTGCGCCAGCCCGCCTTCGCGACGCGTGGTGAGCCGGCCGCTGACCTCGCCGCCGGCATGGCTGCCGCGAAGGTTGTCGAGCACGAGCCCGTCCGGCCCTGCCGCCAGATCGAGCCGAGCCTTGGACAACGCGATCCTGTCGGTCAGGTCGAGCCGCTCGGCAGCAAGGGCGAGCTTGATCTCGCCCAGGCCCGTCGCGCTCTGGAAGCGGCTCGGCGACCATTGGCTGCCGGCGACGGGCGGGGCCTGGCCGGTCACGGCTGTGAGCGCAGGCTGCAATGCGAAATAAGGCAGATCGAGCCGCCCGCCGATGCCGCGCTCGGTCGAGAAGCTCAGCGCGCCGCGCGCAGTCTTACCGCCGGCGTTGACGACGAGATCGTCGAGCCGCGCCTCCTCCCCGAAGGAGACACGCCCCGACGCGTCGAGCACGCCGTCGGGGACGAACCGCGCCAATCCCTCCGGCAGCACCTGTCCCGGCCCGTCGGCCTGCAGGCTGAGCCGGGCCGCCTCGCCGGCCCCTTCCAGCACCAGCATCAAACCGGGGCCAGCAAGCGAGCCGACAGGCCCCTTCGCGCCGAACGCCAGCGCAAGCTCGCCCGCCCCGCCGCGCGCCGGCCGCGGCAGGCCGAAGGCGGCGAAGGCGCGGCGGCGATCGTCGAGCGAGAGCTTCACATCGCCGCCGCTCCACTGGCCGGCGGCGTCGAGCTTGCCGTTGAGCGCAAGTCGTCCAGCCTGGGCAGAGCCCTCTGCCACGACGCTCGTCTCGCCATTGGGGGCGCGCACCAGCTTGAAGCCGGCATCGATCCCTGCGAGCCCGTCCTCGATCCGCGGCAGCACGCGCCGGAAGCCTTCCGGCAGCAGCGGCCCGGCCAGAGCCGTCAGCGCGGCAAAGCGCGGCGCGCGGACCCGTCCGGCGATCTCGCCGCCGCCCGGGAGCAGCGCACCCTCGCCCTCGACCTTGACGCCGCCGAAGCCGTCGACCGCGAGGCGGCTGAGGCGCCAGTCGCGGCCTTGCCGGGTCAGTGCGAGCCGGGCCGAGCCCGGCGGGGCCGAAAGATAGCGCAGGCCGTTCAAAGTAAGGTCGAGCGCAAGGTCGCGCCGGCCGGCGAGCGCGTTCAGGCTGTCGCCCGGCGGCAAGGTCGCCAGATCGAGCCCGTTCAGGGTCAGCTTCGCGTCAAGCCGGCCGGGTGTGATCGCGCCGGAGCCTTCGAGGCGCGGGCCGGAGCCGGCGCGCGCCGTCAAGCGCGTGATCGCGAGACGCTCGCTGCTCCAGTCCAGCGTCGCCGTGCCGTCGAGGCTGCGCAGCGCCGCAAAGCTGTCGGCCAGCCCGGCTTCGACGCCGAGCCGCGCCAGGGCCAGTGCCGCCCGGCGCGCATCGGGTGCCTTTGCCTCGACTGTGCCGCGGAAGCCCTGTTCGTCGAGCGCGCCGCGCGCATCGAGCACGGCATTGGCGATCCTGACCGTGGCACTGCCCGCCTCGATCCCGTCGCCATCGAGCCTGCCGCGCAGGGCAAAGCCGCTGAAATCCTCGCCGCGCCAAACGATCTGGTCGAGCTCCAGCGAGAGATCGACCGGCCCCGGCAGCGCCTGCAAGGCGCGCTGATACCCAGGCCGCTGAGCCAGCGCCTCGCCCAGCATGTCGGCGTCGAGCCGGCGCGCCTTGAGCTGGACGCTGCCCGTGCTCTCCGCCGGTTTGAACGAGCCCTCGCCCTCCAGCCGCGCCGTGCCGCCGGCGATGTCGACGGCGAGACCGGAGAAATCAAGGCGCCGGCTGTCGCCATTCACCCGCCCCGCCAGGCTGACGGCACCGCCTGGCGCGATCGTGAAGCCGCCTTCCAGCCCGGGCCGGATGCGGCCGTCCGCGCCAGCGAGAACCAGCGAGCCATCGAAGCTGAACTGCGCCTGTTCGCCGGTGATCGAGCTTTTGGTCCGCAGTCGCCCGTCCGCCTCGATGGCGCCGGTGGCGAAGCGCAGGGACGAGCCGGCGACCTCGCCCTCGACACGCCAGGGCCCGTGCAGGGCGACGGCGGAAACATCGACCGAGATCGGCGCCAGAGTCTGCGCCGGTTTGCCGGGCTCGCGCCAGATCACGGCCGAGCGCCGGATCGCCAGCCGGTCGATCGCCGTCTCGCTTGGAATTCCGGCCCCTTGGCGGGCAGGCAGGGAGATGGCGCCGGTCTCGTCGGCAGCAAGATTGAGGGTCAGCCCGTCGGCCTCGGCCTCGACCAGCCTGAACTCGCCGCGTGCCAATGGCGCCAGAGCAAGCTCGGCCGTCAGCGTCTCGATACTGGCGCTGCTCGTTCCGCTCTCGCCGGAGCCGAGACGCACTTCGCCCAGTCGCAGACGCGGCGACGGCAAGAGCCGCAGCCCGATCTCGCCGGCGAGGCGAGTCTCCACGCCGAGCGCGGCGCTGATGCGCTGCTCGAAATGGGGCCTGTACTCGCGCCAGTCGACGAAGCCCGGCCCCAGCAGCGCGGCCAGCAACGCCGCGACGAGCAGCCCGGCCAGAAGGGTCAGGGCCTCACGCACGCTCTTGCATCGATCCTCGATATGTCGACGGCGCAATCATGCACGCAAGTCGCGGCAGGATCACGACATTCTTGCGAATGATCCACGTTTGGTACCGTGGTTCGATGTCACAAGCTGATGATCTTGCCGGGGTTGAGGATGTTCTGCGGATCGAGCGAGCGCTTGATCAGCCGCATCACGTCGAGCGCCGCGGGGCTGTGCTCGATCGTGAGGTACTTCATCTTCTTCTGGCCGACACCGTGCTCGCCGGTGCAGGTCCCCTCCATAGCGAGTGCCCGCTTGACCAGCCGGTCGATGAAGGCCTCGCAGCGCGCGACCTCGTCGGGATCGTTAAGATCGACCAGCGGCTGGGTGTGGAAATTGCCGTCGCCGACATGGCCAACGATCGGCGCGATCAGGCCGGAGGCCTCGATGTCGCGCTTGGTCTCGTCGACGCATTCCGCCAGTCGCGAGATCGGCACGCAGACATCGGTCGCGACCGACTCCGCTCCGGGCCTGAGCGCACGGGCCGCCCAATAGGCGTCATGCCGCGCCTGCCACAGCTTCGAGCGATCTTCCGGCTTGGTCGCCCAGTCGAACGGCCCGCCGCCGAACTCGGCCGCGATCTCGCCGAAGCGCTCGGCCTGCTCCTTAACGCCCTCTTCCGAGCCATGGAATTCGACGAACAGCATCGTCGTCTCCGGCAGGCCGAGCTTGGAATGCAGGTTGACGCCGCGCATCATCACGTCGTCGACCAGCTCGATCCGCGCCACCGGCAGGCCGGACTGGATCGTCATGATCGTCGCGTCGCACGCCGCCTTCACCGCGGGGAACGGGCAGACGCCAGCCGACATCGCCTCGGGAATGCCGTGCAGCTTCAGCGTCACCTCGGTGATGATCCCGAGCGTGCCCTCCGAGCCGACGAGCAGGCGGGTGAGATCGTAGCCTGCCGAGCTCTTCCGCGCCCGGCTCGCCGTCTTGACGATGGCGCCGTCGGCCATCACCGCGGTCAGCGCGATGACATTGTCCTTCATCGTGCCATAGCGCACCGCATTGGTGCCGGAGGCGCGGGTCGCCGCCATGCCGCCGATCGAGGCGTCGGCGCCAGGATCGATCGGGAAGAACAGGCCCTGGTCGCGCAGATGCTCGTTCAGCTCCTTGCGGGTGACCCCGGCCTCGACCGTGCAGTCGAGGTCCTCGGCATGCACCGCGACGACCCGCTTCATCTGCGACATGTCGATGCAGACGCCGCCGAAGGGCGCGTTGACATGGCCCTCCAGCGAGGTGCCCGTCCCGAAGGCGATGACCGGGACCCCATGCCTGGCGCATAGTTTCACTATTGAGGACACCTCTTCGGTGCTCTCAGGATAGACCACCGCATCCGGCGGCTGGTTCGGAATCCAGGTCAGGGTGTGGCCGTGCTGCTGCCGCACCGCCAGGCTCGTGACGAGCCGATTGCCGAACAGCGCCGCCAGCTCCTGCGTCAACGCGGCGACAACCTGCGGCGAAGGCGGCAGCTCTGCGGCACGAGCATGGGGGGGCACGGAAGCGGTAGAAGGCATTGTCATGGCTGGAGAACTTCGCCTAGTCTGGAATGGTTCGGCCTTGAGAGCACGGCTCGTGTTGTTTTCACGCGCCCTGCTCGCGCCGGCAAGAGCCGGCGGCGCAGAGCCGCCTACGCATCGACGATAGACGGACCGAAAGGAGGAACCGATGCCGGACGAAATTCGCACGCCCGCTTTGTTTTTCGCTCCCTTCGTCTCGTCCCCAATGCGGGTCGAGCCGCAATGGATCGATTATAACGGCCATCTCAACATGGCCTATTACCATGTCCTGTTCGATCGCGCGGTCGACGAGGTCTTCTCGCTGGTCGGCCTCAACCAGGACTATGTCGAGAGCCGCCACGCCTCGTTCTTCTCCGCCGAGTGCCATGTGCTCTACAAGCGCGAATTGACCGACGGCGACCTTGTTCGGGTCACCGCGCAGCTCATCGCCTTCGACGACAAGCGGCTGCATTACTATCTCGAAATGCGCCATGCCAGCGAAGGCTGGCTCGCCGCGACCTCCGAGAACCTATCGCTGCACGTCGACATGAACGATCGCAGGGTGACGCCCTTCCCGCCCGACATCCTCGCCAATCTCGCGATCATGAAGGCGGCGCATGCGCAGATGCCGCGCCCGGCCACGGTCGGCCGGATGATCGGCATGCCGCAGAAGAGCGCGATCACCCTCGGCGAGCCGGCGCCGGAAGCGGAACGCGAGACGGAGACGCGGCACTAGCCGCGCTCGCTATCGATCCTGCTAGCGCTGCGGATAAATCGTCTCGCCGCGCTTGAGCATCTCCACGAAGGCCGCGACCTTCTTCCGCCGCCCGGCCTCCGTCTTGAGATTGTGGACGCGAAACGCCAGCGCGAATCGGTTCTGCGCGCTGAGCTTCGCGAGCATTGCCTTGGCCTGGGGTTCTGCGTCGATCGCAGCCTGGAGGTCGTCGGGGATTTTCAGGTTTTGGCCGGCGCCATAAGCACGGGCCCAGCGCCCATCGGCCTTGGCCGCATCGACCTCGATCAGTCCGCGGCTCGTCATGCGCCCTTCGGTGATCAGGCGGGCGACATTGTCGACATTGATCTGGCTCCAGATGCTCTTGGCCTTTCTCGGCGTATAGCGTTGCAGATAGCTGCGCTCGCCGAGACTTTTCTTGATGCCGTCGATCCAGCCCCAGCACAGCACGACGTCGATCGCCTCCTTGGGCGTGATCGAGCACAAGCCGGACGAAAGCTTGTGGATCTTGATCCAGATTTCGTCGGCGCGGTCATGGTGCTCGCCGAGCCATGCATAGAAGCTCGCGGCATCCTCGAATTCCCGGACCTTGTCAGGATCCACCACCACCGGCGCCATTGCTGCTCCGAAGTCCTCGATCTGGCCGGAAGGCCGGACGCGCCTCTAAACATGAGCTGGTTTCGCTCGTGTCAGCATCGAGGCTGCCAGCTAATCGTCGCCGTCCGGGATCTTCAGCCGGTGGCCGCAGGCCTTGCAGTGCACGGCGTCGGGGTCATGGCGCTGCAGCGCGCATTCCGGACAGGCAAAGGTCACCTTGTGCGGCCGGAATAGCGCCTGCGCCAAGCGCACGAACAGCGAGATGCCGGTGATCATCACCACGATCGAGGTCAATTTGCCGGCGATGCCCGGCAGGGTGATGTCGCCGAAGCCGGTCGTCGTCACCGTCGTGACGGTGAAATAGAGCGCCTCGACATAGCCTTCCAGCCCCGGCCGGCTCATGAAGAAGAAGGTGTAGACGAAGCCGGTGACGACG
>DASYHC010000021.1:0-41270 GCA_035998995.1 Allobosea sp. | reverse complement strand
CTCTCGATGACGATCTTCGCCTCGGTGAGGCTGTAGAAGATCTCACCGTCCAGAAGCTCATCACGGAGCTTCGCGTTGAAGCTCCCGCAATAGCCATTCTCCCACGGCGAGCCCGGCTCGATGAAGGCCGTCTTCGCTCCGACGGCTGCGATCCAGTCCCGAACCGCTTTGGCGACGAACTCGGGGCCATTGTCTGAACGCACATGACTCGGCACACCGCGCATGATGAAGAGGTCCGAGAGGACGTCGATGACATCGGTCGACCTGAGCCGCCGATCGATGCGGATCGCCAGGCACTCCCGGGTGAACTCGTCGATCACGTTCAACATGCGGAACTTCCGGCCGTTGTGGGTGCGGTCCTCGACAAAGTCATAGGACCAGACGTGGTTGGGATGCTCTGGCCGCAGCCGCACGCAAGATCCGTCGTTCACCCAGAGGCGTCCCTTCTTCGGCTGCCGCTGAGGTACTTTGAGCCCCTCTCGCCGCCAGATCCGTTCGACGCGCTTGACGTTCACGGCCCAGCCCGCCGTGTGCAACAACGCTGTGATCCGCCGATAGCCGTAGCGCCCATATTGGGTGGCGAGCTCGACGATATCAGCCGTCAACGCCGCTTCGTCGGCTCGCCCCATTGGCTGCTTTCGCTGTGTCGAACGATGCTGCCCCAAGACCCGGCACGCCAGTCGCTCCGAAACCCGCAGCTTCACCACGACATGCTCGACACAGCGACGACGCCGGGCAAGGCTCAGAAGTTTCCCCGGGCAGCCTCCGCCAGGATCAGCTTCTCAAGCGTCAGGTCCGAGACCGCCTTGCGAAGCCGCTCGTTTTCCTTCTCGAGGTCCTTCAACCGCTTCACCTGATCACTCTTCAGGCCGCCGAACTCCTTGCGCCACCGATAATAAGTGAAGGCGGTCACCCCGATCGTGCGGATCGCCTCGGCAACTGGTCGACCTTGCGACAACAACACGTCGACCTGCCGAAGCTTCGCGACGATCTCTTCAGGCTTGTGCTTCTTCTGCGCCATAGCGGCTTCCTCCAGGGCTCAAAAGCCTACTTCACGGAGGACCACTTTTCAGGGGGCAGGCCAATGTTGGGCCTTGCTAATCAAGGAAAACTTGAGAATGATATCCAGCGATTCAAGGAATATGTCTATCCCGAAACACTCGATGGTATTTTAGAGCTTGAGATAAAGCGGCTTTCTGAACGTATTGCCCTTTTGCTGACGAAAAGTGATTGCCGTCATGCGCCAATGATTGCACTCAAGATACCTTCTGGCTTGCAACTCTGATCACGAGGCAACCTCCAATGCCAACGCATTGGTTGTTACCGCCGGGGAAATCCACGCGACAGGACAACGAGCCTGCAATCCGCACTTACACTGATCTGGGCATATGATCGGCCGGAAACGGAGCCCAGTGATGATCAGCCACTAGGGAAAGCGTTCTCATTTGCCGACCCCGCTCACCGACTGACCTCAATACCTAAGTAGCTACTCAATTGGATTGGGCGCAACGGACTTCCGAGGAGCTGGACTTGGATGTCCGCTTCCGGGCAATGACCCAAATGTCCGGTTGTGGCGCAAAATACTACTCGGAGACGACCGTGCGTAGGCACGAGCCGTCCCGGGGGATCGAACATTTAGCTCCGCGCCGGAATCAGGGCATCACGCCCAGGCAGTGCGAGCGTGGTCAGGAAACAGGCTACCAGCATCAGGCAGGAGCCGATCAGGCAGGCGTTGATGCCGCCCCACTGATAGAGCAGCCCCGACATCAGCGTGCCGGCAAAGCGGCCAAGGGCATTGGCAGCGTAGTAGAAACCGACATCCTCCGCGGCTTTGTCCGAACCGGCATAGGCCAGGATCAGGTAGGAGTGCACCGAGGAATTGACGGCAAATGCGAAGCCGAACAGGCTAAGCCCTGCAACGAGGAGGAGGTCGGGCCTTAGCCCCGAACCACTCGCCAGAATGGCTGCGATGGCTGCCGGAATGACCGCGAGGCCGAGCGACCAAAGCCGCGCCGCGCGGGCCTCCTGCGTCAACCCATCGGGACTGCGCCTGACGAAGGCCGGCGCGGCTGCCTGGACGAGCCCGTAGCCGATGGTCCAGAGCGCGACGAAGCTGCCGACCATGGTGAAGGTCCAGCCGGCGGCATAGAGGAAGACGGGCACGCCGACGACGAACCAGACGTCCCGAGCGCCGAACAATGCGATACGCGCAATCGCCAGAAGATTGACGCCGCGGTTCTTGCCGAAGAGCTCGCGGGCACTCTTGCTCGCCTTGGCCTTTCCGAGCATGGGCGGAAGCGACAGCACGACCCCGAGCAGGATCAGGCCGAGCGCCGCCGCCATCGCCCAGAGCGCACCGCGAAAGCCGAGCACCTCCAGTAGCAGTCCGCCGAGGAAGAAACCAAAACCCTTCATCGCGTTCTTGGAGCCGGTGAACCAGGCGACCCAGCGGAAGAGGCGCCCTTCGGAATCCTCCACCTTAGCCGCCGTTTCGGCGATCTTGATGGCGGACTTGGAGGCCGTCTTGGTGAGGTCCTTGGCAACGCCGCAGATGCCCTGGGCGAGCACCACCCAGATCACCGAAGCGGCGACCGACCAATCAGGAGAAAGTGCAGATAGGACCAAGAAGCCAATGACCTGCGTGGTCAGCCCTACCGTCAGCATCCGCGTGATGCCGTAGCGCGCCGCCAGCCAGCCGCCGATAAAGTTCGCCAGCACGCCTGCCGCCTCGTAGAGCAGGAACAGGAAGGCGAGGGTGAAGGGCGAGTAGCCGAGCCGGAAGAAGTGCAACAGGATGAGCATGCGCAAGGCACCGTCGGTGAGCGTGAAGCCCCAATAGGCGGCCGTCACGATGGCGTAGTTGCGCGTGCCCTCGTTCATCAGCTCAAATTCCCACCGTCTCGAGATGGCAGGCGAGATCGACCATGCGGCAGGCATAGCCCATCTCGTTGTCGTACCAGGCATAGACCTTGAGCAGCGTGCCGTCGGTGACGAGCGTCGAGGGCCCGTCGACGATGCTCGAGCGCGTATCGCGCTGGTAGTCGACCGAGACGAGCGGGCGCGCCTCGAAGCCGAGAATGCCGGCGAGCGAACCTTTTGCGGCGGTCTTGAAGAGCTCGTTGACCTCGCCGGCGGTCGTCGGGCGCTCCAACTCGAAAACGCAGTCCGTCAGCGAGGCGTTCAGCACGGGCGCGCGCACGGCGTGGCCGTCGAGCTTGCCCTTTAGCTCGGGATAGATCAGCGCGATCGCGGTCGCGCTCCCGGTCGTCGTCGGCTGCAGCGAGAGCATTGCAGAGCGAGCCCGGCGCAGGTCCTTGTGCGGCGCGTCGACCACGACATTGGTGTTGGTCGGATCGTGGATCGTCGTGATCTGGCCGTGCCGGATCCCGAGATTCTCGTGGACCACCTTCACCACCGGGGCCAGGCAATTCGTTGTGCAGGAGGCAGCGGTCACGATCGGATGCTTCGCGGGGTCGTAGAGGTGCTCGTTGATGCCGACGACCGTGTTCAGGACCGACGAATCCTTCACTGGCGCGGCGACGATCACTCGCTTGGCACCGCGCTTTAGATGCCCTTCCAGCGCCGCCGGCGTCAGGAATTTGCCGGTGCATTCGAGGACGAGGTCGACGCCGAGGTCGCCCCAAGGAAGGTCCGAGGGCGAAGCTTCGGATGAGAATCCGAGCTTACGCTCGCCGATAAGGATGGCTTGATCACCATCATGGCTGATCGGAGCGCGCCAGCGGCCCTGCATGCTGTCGAATTCCAGCAGGTGAGCCGTCGCCACCGCACCGCCTTTGATTTCGTTCAGGTGAACGACCTCAAGGCGATTTCCGCGTCGGGGATCGTCATCGGGCCGCTCGGCTGCGCCCAGCGCCGCTCGCAGAGCGAGGCGCCCGATTCGTCCCATGCCATTGATGCCGACTCTCATGCTGCCTCTGCCATCAACGCCAGCGCTTATCATTCGACATGTCGCTTGACATCGAAATGACAGTCAAGTCAATCATGTCGTTATCCGCAGACATAACGAGATTGGCTTATGACCCACGCTCCGCTCAACGTGCTCTTCGTCTGCACCGGCAATTCCGCCCGCTCGATCATGGCGGAGGCGATCATCAGCCGCGTCGCGCCCGGCAAGTTCAAGGGCTACAGCGCCGGCAGCGATCCGAAGGAGGAGATCAATCCCTTTGCAGGCCGTCTGCTAAAATCGCTGAACTACGACATCTCCAAATTCCGCCCCAAGAATTGGGAGGAATTCGCGAAGCCTGGTGCGCCGCCGCTCGATTTCGTGTTCACGCTTTGCGACGACGCGGCCAACGAACAGTGCCCGTACTGGCCGGGCCAGCCGATGAGCGCGCATTGGGGCCTGCCTGACCCTGCGGCTTTCGTCGGCGAGGATGTCCAGAAGGCGCTTGCCTTCGCCGATACCTACCGCATGCTTAACCACCGCATTTCGATCTTCACCAGTCTGCCGCTGGCATCGCTTGAACGCGTGGCGCTGCAACATAGGCTGAATGCGATCGGAACTGATCTGGGCAAGAAGGATGACGCCGCTTGATCACCCGTCTTGAAGCTGGCGCCGCAGTCGACCTGCTGGGCGCGCTTGCCCAACCGACCCGGCTCGAGATCTTCCGTTTGCTGATGCGCTACCGGCCGCACGGGCTGGCGGCCGGCGATATCGGCCGGCTGCTCGCCGTTCAGCACAATACGCTCTCCACTCATCTCGGCGCGCTGGAGCAGGTCGGTCTTCTGGCTTCGCGCCGCGAAGGGCGCCACATCATCTTCGCGGCCGTGCCGGACCGAGCCGACGCATTGCTCAGCTTCTTGTCGGAGGCTTGCTGCACGCAGCGGCCTGCCGCGTGCGAGGTTCCCACAGATCCCGCCTATCCCGCGCGCAAGGAGGTACACGTCTCCGACGCGCCATTGCGTGTGCTCGTCGTCTGCACCGGCAATTCCGCCCGTTCGATCATGGCGGAGGCGGTGCTGAACCGCGAAGGGCTTGGTCGCATCCAGGCATTCTCGGCCGGCAGTCGGCCGCACGAGGCCCCACATCCGCTCGCTCTCAGTCTGCTCAGTGAACTCGGATATGAGACCGAGGGCTTCCGCTCGAAATCCTGGGACGAGTTCCTGGGGCAGGGCGCGCCGAAGCTCGATCTCGTCATCACCGTTTGCGACTCTGCAGCTGATGAAGCTTGCCCAGCCTTCCCGGGCGTACCTATGCGGGTGCATTGGGGGGTGGACGATCCGGCGCAGGCCGGAGGGCCGAGCGAGGCCCGGCGAGCTGCTTTTCGCCAGAGCTATCGCGATCTCGCCGCGCGCGTTACGGCCTTCGTCAACCTGCCATTCGAAGAGATGACTCTGGCGGAGCTCGATCCCGCCCTTGCTGCGGTTGGCCGGATGGACGGTGCGACCGAGAAATCCCTGGAGCAAGCCGCGTGAGCCACGACCCCACCACCACCGATACCGTGATCTACCACAATCCCGATTGCGGCACCTCGCGCAACACCCTGGCGCTGATCCGCAATGCCGGGGTCGAGCCGCATGTGGTCGAGTACCTCAAGACGCCGCCGAACCGAGCGCTGCTGACGCGCCTGCTCGCGCGGATGAACCTGCCGCTGCGCGCCATCCTGCGCGAGAAGGGCACGCCCTTCGCCGAGCTCGGCCTCGGCGATCCGAGCGTCAGCGACGAGGCGCTCTGGACCGCCATCGCCGCGCATCCCGTCCTGATCAACCGGCCGATCGTGGTGACGCCCTGGGGCGTCGCGCTCTGCCGGCCCTCGGAAGCCGTGCTCGACATCCTGCCGCTGCCGCAGCTTGGCCCGTTCGCGAAGGAAGACGGCGAGCCCGTGATCGACGCACAGGGCCGGCGCATCGCCGTCGCCTGAGACATGAAGCAATCGCTCCCCACCCGCCTGCTGGCGGAAGCGCTCGGCACCGGCATCCTGGTCGCGACCGTCATCGGCTCCGGCATCATGGCGACCAGGCTGTCGCAGGACGTCGCGATCCAACTGCTCGGCAACACGATCCCGACCGGGGCGATCCTGGTCGTGCTGATCACGATCCTCGGCCCGGTCTCGGGCGCGCATTTCAACCCGGCGGTCAGCCTCGTCTTCGCGCTGCGACGCGAGTTGCCCTGGCGCGAGCTCGCGCCCTATGCGCTAGCGCAGTGCCTCGGCGGCATCGCTGGGACGGCCGTCGCGCATCTGATGTTCGGGCTGGCGCCGCTCATGATCGGCACGACATCTCGAACGGGCCCGTCGCTCTGGCTGGCGGAGGCCGTCGCGACCTTCACCCTTGTCCTCGCCATCCTCGGCTCGCTCAAGGCGCGGCCGGAGAGCGTGCCCGTCATCGTCGGGCTGACCATCACCGCGACCTACTGGTTCACTGCCTCGACCTCCTTCGCCAACCCGGCCGTGACGCTGGCGCGCGGCTTCACCACGAGCTTCGCCGGCATCGCGATGGAGCACGTGCCGCTGTTCGTGCTGGCGCAGATTATCGGGGCGCTGGTTGGGTTGGCGGTGGCCGGAGCCTTGTCGTTTAATCGCAGCTGAGCCGCCGCGTCAGGCCGATTGAAGGCGCTGGTGCGCTGTGGCGATCGCGGACAGGTCCGTCGCCGGATCGATGACGATCTGCTTCTGCTTGCGCTCGGAATAGCGGTCGACCAGCGCCGCCGCGTGCGGCCGCAGCAGAATGGTGAAGCGGACCAGCTCCTCCATCACGTCGACGATGCGGTCGTAGTAGGATGACGGCTTCATCCGCCCTGCCTCGTCGAATTCCTTATAGGCCATGGCGACGCTCGACTGGTTGGGGATGGTGACCATCCGCATCCAGCGCCCGAGCAGGCGCAGCGTGTTGACGGCGTTGAAGGATTGCGAGCCGCCGGAGACCTGCATCACCGCGAGCGTGCGCCCCTGCGTCGGGCGGATACCGCCCATCTCGAGCGGCAGGTGGTCGATCTGCGCCTTCATCAGGCCGGTGATCTGACCATGGCGCTCGGGGCTGCACCAGACCTGGCCCTCCGACCAGATCGAGAGCTCGCGCAGCTCCCTGACGGCTGGGTGGTCGTCGCCCTTGACCTGGTCCGGCAGCGGCAGTTCGGAGGGGTCGAAGATGCGGGTCTCGGCGCCGAACAGGGTGAGCAGGCGCGCGGCTTCCTCGACTGCGAGCCGCGAGAAGGAGCGCTCGCGCAGGGAGCCGTAGAGCAAGAGGATGCGGGGCGGATGGCCGAGCGGGTCAGGCAACCCGCCAGCCGGTTCAGCGAGCACATATTCTGGCTTGAGCGCCGGAAAGGTGAACGGGTCGATCAGCTCACGCACAGGCATGAGAGGCCTCCTAAATTTTGTAAGAGCGAAAGCAGCTCAGCGCAGCTTTCGTGCCAGCAGGAAAAGCGCGAGGGCAGCCATTCCCGACAGCACCACGAGAAGCAAGGTGCTGGGCATCAGCCCGGCTCGCTCGATGAGCATCGCGAAGAGGAGCGGCGCGGCGGCCTTTACGATAAGACCCGGCGCCGAGAGCTTGCCGAGCATGGCGCCATACCCCGCCGGGCCGAAGAGCTTGAGCGGTACCGTACCGCGCACGATCGAGCTCAGACCCATGCTGATTCCATAGGCGATGGCGAAGAGCCCTGCGAGCGTTGCGGTCGTGCCGCCGAGCGTCAGCAGAACGAAGCCGATCGGCATCAGCGCGGCCGAGGTCCAGGCCGTGGTGACGGGGTCGAGCGAGGTCCCGAACAGCATTTCGACCAGGCGGCCCGCGACCTGCGAGGGGCCGACCATGGCGCCGACACCGACGGCGAGCGCCGCGCTCAACCCGAGGCCCTGAAGCATTGTCAGCATGTGCACCGACATTGCCGACATCACGAAGCCTTGCAGCGAGAAGGCCAGCGCCAGCAGAGCAAAGGCGTTGCGTCGGGCGTCGCCCTCCAGATAGGCGACCGGTGAGGGGGCTGAACTATCGATGGCTTGCGCCACCTTAGGAGCAGACTGGATCGGCCCGGGCAGCAGCAACCAGTGCAGCGGGACGCATAAGACGAACTGCAGCACCGCATAGATCCGGTAGATGTCGCGCCAGTCGAAGCTGTTCAAAAGGACCGTGGTCAGCGGCCAGAACAGGGTCGACGCGAAGCCGCCGATCAAGGTGAGTTGGCTGATGGCGCGTCTTGCGCCGGGTCCGCGAGCCTGCGTCAGAGCCGTGAAGGCGGCGTCATAGAGCACCAACGCAGAGACGACTTCGAGTGCGATCATCGCGCCGATATAGCTCACCGGGCCGCGCGCCTCGGCCAAGGCCAGCAATGAGAGGCCAGCCAGCGCCGACCCAATCGTCATCACCAGGCGAGTGCCATATTGGTCGATGAGGCGGCCCGCCGCTGGAGCCACCAAGCCACCAAACAACAAACCGATCGCAAAGCCGCCATAGGTCCATTCGGGCGCCCAGCCAAGGCTCGCGGTGATGCCCGGCGCGAGCACGGCAAAAGCATAATAGAGACAGCCATAACCGACGACTTGGGTGACGCCGAGGGCTACGATCAGAGCATGTCCGCGCCCGCCTGAGGGCGCGGTGAGAGGCAAGGACAGGCTCGACATCAGACTTCGGCCGCCTCGCGTGTTTCGCGTTGAACAGAGCCGCAGCCGCAGCCCGTCTCGCCGGCGGCCTTCGCTTTCGCGTCGTCTGCACAGCAAGCATCGACTGTGACCGGGGCGGGACCGCCACAGTAGCTCGTCTTCGCTTGGCTTGGACCACCCGGCGTGGAGCTGCACACCCCGGTCTCGGGCAGAACCAGCTCGACGCGCCGTGCCGCCGCGTGATCGCCGGCAAGCTCGGCGACGATCGAGCGAACCTGCTCATGACCCGTCGCGAGAAGAAAGGTCGGTGCGCGGCCGTGAGCCTTCATGCCGGCGATATAGAAGCCCGGCTCGGGATGAGCGAGTTCGAGGGCTCCGTGCGGACGAACCGTGCCGCAGGAGTGAATGTTGGGATCGATCAGCGGCGCCAGGCTCGGCGGGCATTCGAGGGCGGGGTCGAGCTCGACGCGCAATTCGCGCAAAGGGCCCAGATCCGGGCGGAACCCAGTTGCGACGACGAACTCGTCGACCGTCACGGTCTGATTGCGTTCGTCGTCCGAGACGAGGCGCAGCCCCGCTTCATCGCGCTCGATCCGATCCAGTTGGAAGCCGGTGAGGGCGCGGATCCACCCCTGCCTAACAAGCTCGGCAATCTGCAGGCCGAGCTCGCCGCGCGCCGCCAATTGGTCGGCAGCGCGGCCGCCAAAGGCCTTTGCCAAGACCGGCCCGCGATAGAGCCAATTGATCTCCGTCGAGGGAGTTGCCGCCTGCAATTCCGAAAGTGCGATAAGTGTGCCGATGGCCGAGTGGCCGCCGCCGAGCACGGCGATGCGCTTGCCGGCGTAGCGCGGCCTGGCGTCGCCCAGGACATTGGGCATGCCGTAGCTGATGTGCGCCGTGGCCTCGATCTCGCCCGTCGCCGGCAGGCCGCCGACGCCAGCCGGGTTCGGCGAGAACCAGGTGCCGGACGTGTCGATCACAGCGTCGGCCGTGAGCTTCGCAATCGTCTTGCCGTTGCGATAGCGAACCAGAAATGGCGCCGTCTCGCGCCCAGCGCTCTTGACCTTGTCGAAGCCAGCCCGTGAGACCGAGATCACCTCGGCATTGAGCCTGATCCGATCGCGCAGGATCGTCTGCTCGGCGAGAGGAGTGACGTAGAGCGAGACGAGGTCGCCGCCAGTCGGGTACCGGTCGGAATCGGGTCGCGTCCATCCGGATTTCTCGAGGAGGCGCTCCGCCGCGCCGTCGATGTTGAAGGCCCAGGGCGAGAACATCGGCACATGCGCCCATTGCTGGATGGCATGTCCTGCGGACGGGCCTTGCTCCAGAACGATTGGGGAGAGGCCGCGCTCCAGGGCATGGGCTGCCGCGGCAAGGCCGACCGGACCGGCTCCGATAATCGCGATCGTTGTGATTGCCATTTTACGTTCTCCCGTGAAACCGGAATTATCGAAATATTAAAGCCAAAAAAATCATGCGGCGCTTTGCTCGGAGGCGCAGTTGCTGTCGGCGCAGCACTCGGCCACCAGGAACGCGACAAGTTCATTCATGCTGTCGAAGTTCGCCCGACAGATCAGCGTCGTGCCGTCGCGCTCCTGGCTGACGAGGCCGACGATGATGAGCGTCTTCAGATGATGCGAGAGCGTGGAGGCGGCGATTTCCAGCCGCTGCTGGCACTGGCCCACGGACAAGCCGGAATGGCCAGCCCTGACTAGGAGGCGATAGAGCGAGAGCCGGGTCGGGTTGCCCAGAGCCTCGAGCTTCGCAGCTGCGTCTTGTGTGTTCATCATGTCGGGGAGCCTGCGGCAGGCAGGTGAGGGAGTCAATCGATATTTCTAGAAAATAGGAAATATGCGATGGCATTGTCATTTGGCGATCAGCCGGGAGCCGCTGACCGCCATCAGCTATCGGAAACCCAAGAATTATCTCGCACTTCAGGTGCGTGATAATTCTTGATTGATTGCCCGCGGCGACCTGCGGGACCTCCTCAAATCGCGAAAAGGGCGGGCAGGGCTGAACCAGCTTTGCCGTTACGCTGAGGCCGGGGGATGCATACCCGCCTTATCCCGCTTAGGTTGGATGCATACAGTATGTTGTTTGACAAGCATGGGAGACGGATGACGCATTTGCGGGATGCATCACGCATTAACCGCCTTAACACTGGATAGGTCTCGCAAATGGCTGCTTCGAAGAAGCGTAGCTATGCCCGCTACACGATCGCCGCGGTCGAACTGCTTGGCACGCTCGTCCAGCTTGAGCGCAAGTCCCGGCGGATGACCGCACAGGAGATGGCCGACCGGCTCGGCATCGACCGCAGCACCTTGCAGCGGCTCGAGCATGGCGATCCAAAGGTCGAGCTAGGGCTCGCCTTCGAGGCCTGCGCCATCCTCGGCATTCCGTTGTTCGAAGAGAGTGCGCAGGGTCTGACCGGCTCGACGAAGCGGGCAAGCGTCTGGCGCTGCTCCCCAAGCGGGCGCGGCCCAAGCAGCTGAGCGTCAGCGATGATTTCTAGTCTGCCTCATTCACGCGAAGCCTTTGTCTGGACCTGGCTGCCCGGCGCCACCGAGCCAGTTGTCGCGGGTCGGCTGGTGCCGGACGGCGGCGAATGGTTCCTGCCTCCACCTATCCGGCTCCTTCTGTTCCAAATCCTCATAGATTGGAAGTTTAGATCGAGGGTTTGTAACATTCATCATGACTTCCCAAACCCGCCGAAATCGCGCCCTTGAGGTCGCACGACGACAAGGAATCGCGCGAGGTCGCGATTTCGGTGCCGCCAGCGTGCCGCGTGTCTACCTGCAAAGGCTGCGCAAAGAGGGAATTTTCCAGCAAATCGGCCGCTGCCTCTACAATCTGGCGAACGCTGAAGTCACCAGCGCCAGCAGCCTGGCTGAAGCCGCACGTATCCAGCCAAAAGGATCATGGCCTGCTGTCGGCGCTGCAGTTCCACAACCTCACGACCCAGACGCCTCACGCATCCGCGCCTGCGGTGAAGTGCTGAGGGCCGGCATAGAGACTCATCAGATCGGCGGCGTGCCGGTTCCGATCAAATCGCCAGCGAAGACCGTCGCCGACTGCTTCAAGCACCGCAACAAAGTCGGCCTAGATGTCGCGATCGAGGCACTGCGGGATTTCATCAAATCGCGAAAGGGGCGGGCAGGGCTGAACGAGCTTTGGCGTTAACTTGAGATCGATCGCGTCCAGAGCGTGATGCGCCCCTTCATCGAGGCCATGGTTTCATGACGACACTGAAGAATACGGCGTCTCTGCATGTGATCGGCTGTCGTATGCAAGCGCCGTAGTCTCCACTACAAGAAGTTCGCTTGATAGCTGGTCGCCATCAGCGATACGTGCGCTTCCAGCGGAGGCCCTAGTTCGAACGCTCGCGGCTCCCGCGCGAAATTCCATAGCCGCACCAGTCGCCAGTCATCGCGATGCGTCTCGGCAACTGCCAGCTCATTGCGGGTGATGTGAAACGGCGTACGCTCCCAGCCATTGGTCGTTTTCACCTCGATGAGCCGATCGCTGCCGTCGGTGTCGAAGCTCCGGATATCATAGCCGGCGCCGTCACCATCGACGTTCGACACCCAACGAATGCGCTCGATAAGATCGCTTCGGCCAGCCGCACGCAGATTGGCGCGCTCATGGGCGAGGACGCGCTCCTCGCCGGCACGGCCGAGTGACCGATTGCGAGCGTCTCGCTCGGCGACGTCGTACTTCCGGGCAATCGCGATCATCTGCTCGAGTTCGTCGGGTGGAGGTGCATTGCTGTGCGTCGGAGGCGGACCGATCCACAGCATGGCTTCCTCCCTAAACCTCGATGGCGACGCGCCCGTTTCAATCCGCGTGGCCGGCGCAAGCCAATCCGGATGTCGGTCGAGCCAACGCACGACCGCATCAACAAGCGATGCTTGGAAATTGAAGGCCGGCTTGTAGCCGGGGAGCCAATCCTCCCCGAGGCCCTTTAGCACTGCGCTGATGTTCTGATGCTTGTATTCTATCGAACCCCGGGGCCGCTCGATTACCGCCTGCAGCATACGGTTGTGCTCGGCCTTGCTGTAGGGGCGGCAGCCGATGTCGTTGGCGAGCATTGCGAAGTAGTCCGCAACGATCGCGTCGTTCTGCTCCTCGGTCCAGACACCAGCCATCTCCGCCATCGCTTCGCCTATCTCGCCAGGACCTCTTCAAGCTGTTTCACCAGCATCCCCCGCTTCTCGGCACTCAGGCTATCGAGATTCTGTTGCCGCCATCGCACGGCCGGCAGATCAGCGGCGGCCTCCAAGCCGATCGTTGACCAATCGGGCTCGCCTCGTTCGAACGCCAACAGGAATTGTCGGTGAGCATCAGGCATCGAGCCGACGATTTCGCTGATCAGTGCTTCGCGCGCCGCCAGAAGGTCGTCGAGTGCGACCGGCTGCCGCGTCATGCCGACGAGGCCGCGCTCGAACTCAGCCTTGATGCCCTTGCGCCGAGCTGCCAGCACCTCGGCCATGGGGCGGTCGTGACTGATGAGGTAGACGAGAAAGGTCCGCCGCAGCGCGTCGTCGATGCCTTCGTTCGCCAGGAGGTCGCGCGCATCGAAGAGGTCACGTGGATGCTGCCGGTCGAACGCGGCGACGATCTTCCCGGCGTAGAGATCCGGAAAGGAGACAATCCTCATTTCCGCGAAACCAAACTCGTCTTCGACGCTAGATGAGACCGGACGCAAGTCGGGTTCGAACACGCAGCCTCGCAGGACCGGCGTGACCTCGATTTTGATCTGCGCACTATCGCTGCGAACGACGAGCTTGGTGACGACGTCTTCGCGCGAGCGCGATGGCGCGACGCGGGCGCCACGAACCGCTTCAGTGATGCGCTGAGCGATGTGCAGCATCGCCGCATCGATTGCAGCTAGCGAGGTCGCGCGATCCTGAACCGGCAGATAGGTGAGGTCGATATCGACCGAGAGCCGAGGCAGGTCGCGGATGAAGAGATTGATGGCGGTGCCGCCTTTCATCGCGAAGCACTCTTCCGCTGCGACGGAAGGCAGCGAGCGGATCAGGAGCGCGACCTGGTTTCGGTAAGCGTCGGCGAATGCCATCAGCGCGCCTCGTCCAGTTCTTTCGGCACGGTGATCTGGTAGGCGGGATCGAACCGTCCCTCCTTGACCAACATGCGTTTGCCCGAGCCGAGATCGACCGCTGTACGCTCGACGTGCTTGAGCCATGCGTGGCGATGCCGATCGGCAAAAAAGAAGAAGAGGCGCTTCACCTTCACGCTTCGGCAGCGGACAAGCAGCGTCTGCAGCCGCCGCGGAGCAAGGTCGCTCAACCCCTCCATCAGCATGTCGACCTGATGGAAGCTTTCATGATCGGGCAGCTCGTCGAGAAGCTCGAGGATCGCGCGTTCGGGTGCTGAAACCGTTAGCGGCCACTCCCATTGTCCCCAGGCAAGCGAGCGCAGTCCCGCATCCTGGAGAGACTGATCGCCTTGCTTGCCAGCCCCCGGGACGAGGGGAGGAAAGTCAACCTCGTCCAAGTCGCTCCCAAAGAGCGGTGTGCTGTTGCGGTAGACGAATTGCTCCTTGAGCGGCAGCGCTGCGAGCCAGCTCGGCGGCTTCGTCGGCCCGTGGAGATGGACCTCAGAACCGCTTTGCGAGAGGTAGTGGGCATAGCCCTGCAGTTCGAGGGCCGTTCGGCCACCGATGGCAAGGCGATGGTCGAGGAGCGTCTGGAGCGAGATGACGACCTGCTGCCAGCCCAATTGCCCGCGGGGGCGTCGATAGACCCGGCGTGCCGGCTGTTCGAGCCAGCCTGAGGCGACATATTTGGCGCGCAGGGAGGTGGAGTAGCCGCGGGCGGAAAGCCAAGCGGAATCGACGAGCAAGCCCTCCGGGAGGAGGCGCTCGAGCTGTTTTAGCTTTCCTACTCTTTGCTCACCCATGGTGAGCTTTTTAGCTGATATTCAAACCATAGGCCAGTTTGAAGATATGCTGATAAGCGTCCAATGGGTTCGTAAAATTTGTTTAGGGCAAACCCCGTGCTCCTTCGCCTTGATACAAATCCTCGAATTCTGGCGGCTAAAAGTCGCGATTATGTACCAGCCAACCGGAGGGATCCGGTCAGCCTCATCTTCCCCAATCGCCAAGGCTAGTGCGCTTGCCCATTCCAGCGGTGAGCACGAGGTAGCCAGTCTCCACTAGGTTGTGACGGACGTGACGCTTGGATCGAAAGTTGGCCGCCCCGCGCTTTGGATCAAGGCCGGAAACGCGATCGATGGGGACGGCATGCCATTCCACTGACAAGGGTCGTCCCGGAAACGGCAATGGAAGTCCCCATCGCCGAAAGGAGGATGACGGGACGAGAGAATCGGGCCACTGCGCGCTCCCCTCCCGCAACCCGTGAAGACCGCCTACCGCCCATGCCTATCGAATGGAATGCCCAGCTTCTCTGCACCAAGATCGCAACCTTCTGCCGCAAGCGCCTGACGCCCTTCCTGAATGCCGACACCGTTCGGATGGAAACCTATCTCGTCGGCCTGATCGCCCATCGCGAATACCCGCCGACCAGGGGCCGCGGCGTCGACTGGAAGGCCATCGCCGAGAGTTGCGGGATCGCCCATCCGAGGTTGGTCGAAGTCAAAGAGGAGGTCCGGCCCGCCCTGGACGCGATCGTCCGGGCACTCGACGCCGCGGCACGAAGGGAGTTCGAACCGCGGGTGCGCGCCAAGGTAGGAAGCGATGAGGCTCGCCCGACACGTCAGCGGGCACGGCGGGAAACACCGACCGCCGTCGCTCGGATTCAGCCGGACCTTTTCGGGGCGTCGGTGCCGGCCAATATCCGGCAGTCTCCGCCTCGGCAGGAACGGAAGCGTGGCGTGAAGCCCAAGCCGGTGGAAGAATTTCCGCAGCCGGCGAATGGAAATTGGGAAGACCCGCCGACGTTCCGCGAAGCGCTCGCACTCCACATGCAGCGACACGGCGAGAGCTACTGGCATCTGCATCGGGCGGTCGTGCGGGCCGACGAGACCTTAGACCTCCAGACCATCCGCAACTGGGTCCTGGGAACGAGGGCGCCGGTCAGCGTCGCGAGCATGGAGATCCTGCGCCGGATCGAGCGTCGCTATCGGCTGCCGGAAGGGTATTTCCACGCGAAGCTCCCTCACCAGGGGCGCGCGGCCCGGGGCCACGAACTGGAAGGCATCGACGCCTCAGAGCGGCGCCGGCTCGCCTGGCACCTGCCGGACAATTTCAATTTCCTGCCGCCGGAGGAGCGGGAGCGCATCGTCGAGTGGGTCCGGCGGGTCATCGTCAGCGGCGCGACCGATTATCGACGTTTCCAGGCGGCAGCGGTCAAGCAACGCTATGCTATCCGATTTCCGGGCGTGGCATACGGACGCTCCGAGCCTACTCATGGTTTCCACGGTAACGACGCGCCGGACGAGGGCATGCCGGAGACCGATCCCGACCTGCTCTCGGGCGTCGTCGACGCGCCGCCGCAGCTCACCATGGAGATGGCGAGCCTCGTCCGCTTCAAGACCTCGACGCTGACCGCCGCCGGCCTTCAGCGGAACGGCGTCTGGGGTGAGGAGACCACGTCGCAGAAGATTGAGCACCTCGGGCTCATGCTGGGCGCGCTCGCGGCTTCCCGGAAGAGCGCCGTCCGCGGATACGGCGTCCCGCTCCAACACCTGACGCTCGGACTGCTCGTCTTTCCCGGCGTCTGGGACTGGTATGTCCAATGGCGCCAGCGGCGTCGCGGCTTCTACACGGCGTGGGAGATCGACATGCTCCGCATCGCTCTCGCCATCACGCGGCAGGAGACCGGCTGGCTTCGGCAACACGGGCAGCTCGTCCATCGCGTCCGTCTGATTCCGGGGCTGGTCTCGCCGGAGGAGATCGAGCGGGCGAAGCCCGATTGGGACGGGGCCTGCGACGCCTTCTTCCAGCATGCCACTGGACGCGTGAAGGAGATCCAGCGCGTCGCCCGCGTCCACCGTGACCCGTTCGAGCCGATCATGCCCATCCTGGAGGCGGCGAGCCCGGTTGGCGAATACCGCAAGATCACCGAGGAGATCCTGAAGCGGATGCCCGATCCCGCGCGCTATCCGCGCGGCGCCGCGGAAGCGGTCCGATCGTTCCTCCTGCTGCGGCTCGGCCTGCATCTCGGGCTCCGGCAGAAGAACCTGCGGCAGCTCATGGTCTGTCCTCGGGGCCAGTTCCCGCGCTCGGAACGCCAGCTGGAGGACATGAAGCGCGGCGAGCTGCGCTGGAGCGACCGGGACGGTGGCTGGGAGGTCCTGATCCCGTCCGTCGCCTTCAAGAACGCCAACTCGTCGTACTTCGGCAGCAAGCCGTTCCGGCTGGTCCTCCCGGACCTCGGCGGCCTCTACGACCATATCGAGACCTATATCGCCCGGCATCGCCGGGTGCTGCTGTCCGGCGCCGAGGATCCCGGCACCTTCTTCGTCAAGACGGTGAAGCAGACGAGCACCGATCCCGCCTACGACCAGACGACCTTCTACGAAGCTTGGCGGCTGACGATCCAACGCTACGGGATCTACAACCCCTTCACCGGACGGGGCGCGATCCAGGGCCTGCTGCCGCATGGTCCGCACAATGTCCGCGACGTGCTGGCGACCCACATCCTGAAGCAGACAGGGTCCTACGAGCAGGCAAGCTACGCCATCCAGGACACGCCCGAGATGGTCCAGAACCACTACGGTCGCTTCCTTCCGCAGGACAAGGCCGCGCTGGCGGCGAAGATCCTGAACCAGGTCTGGCAGGCGGCATAGGGCTCAATCTTGAGAAGAAAATTACAGGCAATACAGACTTTAGGTTGTCGTGGCCGACCTGGCCTCGGCGGGTGGAGGGAGTGCGCCGAACGGATGGGGCGAAGGAACTCCGGTGGCTAGGTGACATTGGGGCTGATCGGTCTTGGTCTCTTCAAGTGCGGGGATACCAAGGCACCGACTCCGCCTTCGACGGCCTATTCCCCCTGCCGGCCGTCAGCCAGAGTGCGCCGCGCCGGTCATCTACAGCCCGCCGGCCGCACAGCCATCCGCGCCTGCCCGTAGCCGAGCCGCCGATCCGCGTTCAAAACCCTGGCAGGGCCGCCGAGGCTTTGGCATATGAGTTCCCCCCCGGGTCCCTGTCCACTCCCAGGCCCATCCCATCGATTGGACTCCGGATCGGAATGACCGACTTCTTCATCAGCTACACCGGCGTCGACAAGCGCTGGGCCGAATAGATCGCCTTCATCCTGGAGGAGGAAGGTTTCACCACGGTCGTGCAGGCATGGGACTTCCGGCCCGGTAGCAACTTCGTGCTGGCGATGCAGCATGCGGCGTCGACCGCCGACAGAACCGTCATGGTGCTGTCCGACGACTACCTCCGGTCGGAGATGGCGGCTCCCGAATGGGCGAGTGCCTTCGTTCAGGACCCGCAAGGGTTGGAGCAAAAGCTGCTTCCCATCATGGTCCGAGCCTGCCAGCCTCAGGGACTGCTCAAGGCCATCGTCCAAGTCCGCATCATGGGCATGGACGAGGCTGCCGCCCGCGATGCCCTCCTCGCCGGCGCCCGGAGAACCCGCGCCAAGCCTTCCACACGCCCCGCGTTTCCAGGCTCGACCTCGGCCATCGACCATAAGGCCTTCCCCGGCCCGGACTCCGCGTCGAGCCTGCCGAGCCGATCCGTGCTCCCGAAGCTCAAGGTGCCGCTGACCGACGCGGATCGGCGGCGCTTCGCGAAATCGGCGTTCGCGACGATCAGGGCCACCTTCGGCACGAACCTGGAGAAGGCCGTGAAGGACGACGGCCGCCTGGACTTCGACATCACGGATTCGACGGCGACCGACTTCAGGGCCGAACTCTTCCTGGATGGCTCCAGCAAGGGGACCTGCCGGATCTGGCTGGGCGGGATGATGGGCGACAACAACATCTGCTTCGCAGAAGGCAGGATGTCAGGCGACGGCTGCAACGAGATCCTGATGCCGGCCAGCGGCGACGACGAGCTGTCGCTTTCGGCGACGATGGCGATGGGCTACTCGGACTTCGAGCGGCAGACGGACATGAAGAGGCTGACGCAGGAGCAGGCTGCGGACTATCTGTGGGAACGGTTCACCAGGGCGTTTCGACGGTAACGGCACGCTACGTTGGGAAAGATGTACGCATGACGGATCAGATGCTGGCGCAGGTCTTCGCGACGACGCCCCGCGACAGGATCGTGATGACCTATGTCGCCGGCAGGCAGAGCATCCCATACCCTTCGCCGGGCCTCGCTGGGACAGCAGCTTTCGGCCCTGCTGCAACTCCTTCTCGGGCCGTCGGCCGGCACGCTGATCGTCGACCAGCCGGAGGACGACCTCGACAATAAGGTATTGATTTAGTCGTTATGAAGGTCCTCGGAGGGCTGGCTTCGATCTTCGACGCTTTCGGTGCCCGCGAAACGGCCGATCGATTTCGATAGTCCACAGAATTTTTTCTGGCCGCCCGAACCGAAAAACTCAATGAAATCAAAACGCTAACATTTTGAAGACCTCATTTGCGGCGCGAGGAGTGTGAAAGGAAAATTTCGGCAAAAATATCAATATCTTAGGGCGGAAAGAATAATAGAGTGGGAATGACGGATACAGGCGCCGCCAATATCGCAGTTTCGGCGGCGATTTTCGCTGCGGTGCCGTTACCGCTTGTGCGATCCCCGAGTGAAGGGGAGCGACTTCAGAGCAGGGCGAACTCTGGCGGAGAATGGCGCATACTTGGGCAGGTGCGCGCCATCTCCGGACCATCAGACACGAGGACCCGCGAGCGGACATTCAAGGCCGGCCCGATCGAGGTTCGTTCACGCTGTCGGCGCGATGATTGCTCAGACCTGTGCAACCGCAGCGAAGACTCGGGCGACGGCTTCAGCGCCGGGATCGACGACGCCGAGCAGGTCCTTGCTTCCGACATAGCTCGAGCGCCCGGCACGGGCCGCAGGCATGCTCGCGGTCTTGTCGGCTCCCGCCCGGGCAGCAGCGGCCGCCGCAGAGAGACCAAGCCCGGCGGCGAGTGCTTCGATAGCCGGCACAAACGCGTCGAGCATCGTGCGATCGCCCGTCCGTGCCCCGCCATAGTGCTGCATGCGCTCGACGCCGGCCTGGAGCGCCTTCGGCATCTCCGCGCCTTCCGTGAGGGCCACCCCGACCGCGGCGACGAAGATGGACAAGAGCACGCCGCTCGAACCGCCCATGACGCGGGACAGGCGTTCGGCCAGCGCGCGACAAAGCGCTCCCGACTCCGCGAGCGGCAAGTCGTCGAGGTCCTCGCGAACGCGGCGGGCCGCGGCGGCGAAGGTCGAGCCGGTGTCGCCGTCGCCGACACGCGCGTCGAGGCCATCGAGCTCGGACTGTGCGTCGATCAGCGTCGAGCAGATCTTTTCAAGGAGGGCGCGAGCGGCCGGGTTCGCCGTGGCCTTGGCCGGCGGCTGCGAGAGCTCTGCCGGCACGGCGAGCGTCGGAACCGCCTGCGCGGCGCGGCGGGCGGCGGGCCATGCCGCCGAGGCGACGGGAGCCCCCAACATGGCGACCTTCGCATCGTCGACCGGCATCAGCGACAGCGAGAAACCACGCATGTCGAGCGCCGTGACGGCCGCCGCCGGTCCAAGGACCCAGGTGATGCGGGCTCCGAGCGGGCTTACGAGGACCGCCCGGGTGACGAGCGCCATTTCGAGCGCAGGCACGCCGCCGAGATTGTTGACCAGCAGCGCCAGCTGCGGCGCCGCCTGAATGTCCGGGCCGAACTGCGCCAGCATCCTGGCGACCAGCTCGGAGACCGGCGGTAGCGGAATGCGCGCCGAGCCGGGCTCGCCGTGGATGCCGAGCCCGAGCTCGGCTTCGCCGTCTCCGATCCGATCCTCGTGAGCGCGCCCGGGGATCGTGCAGCTCGTCGTGGTGACGCCGAGCGAGCGGACCGAGCGGGCAACCTCTTCGGCGGCAGCCCGAACCTCCGCCAGAGGCAGGCCGGCGCGCGCAGCGAATCCCGCCGCCTTGTGGACGAAGATGGTGCCGGCGATCCCACGCGGCCGCGGATTGTCGGGAATTGCGATATCGTCGGCGACGATGACCATCTCGACCTTGCGGCCGAGCGCGCGCGCCTTCTCCGCGGCCAGCCCGAAATTCAAGCGGTCGCCGACATAGTTCTTGACGACCAGCAGGCATCCGGCCGGCCCGGTCACGGCGAGGATGGCTGCGAGCACCGCATCCACGGTCGGCGAGGCGAAGATGTCGCCGCAGACAGCCGCATCGAGCAGCCCATCGCCGACGAAGCCTGCATGGGCGGGTTCATGGCCGGAGCCACCGCCGGAGACGACGGCGACATTGTCCGGATTGCGGTCGGTACGGATGACCACCTTGATCTCCGGATAGCCGTCCAGGCGGGCAAGACCGCTATCGGCCGAGGCCAGGAGCAGCCCGTCGAGGGCCTCGGTCACGATCGCATCGCTGCTGTTGATGAAGTGTCGCATGCGAAGTCCTGCTGTGAAGTGGACGGTAAAGGCGTCTGTTGCTTGGTGGGATACGGAGAATTACGCGGAGCCCGGCGCAGGGTTCGGCGCGCCCCATCTGAGCGCCGCCGTGTGGACCGGTGCGTCCCAGAGCGACAGCGCCTCGTCGTCAAGCGCGGTCACCGTCAGGGAACAGCCGGCCATGTCGAGCGATGTGACGTAGGATCCGACGAGGCTGCGCGCAGGTGTCAGCCCGTGTCCGGCGAGGATGCGCCTGGCGCTGTTGGCCATGAGGTAGAGTTCCATCGTCGGCGTACCGCCGAAACCGTTGACGATCAGCAGGAGAGGATCGCCTGGCCGCGGCGCCAACTCGCTCAGGATCGGGGCGAGAAGCGCCTCGGCGATCTCGTCGGCGCTGGCCAGCGCGACGCGTCGGCAGCCCGGCTCGCCATGAATGCCGACGCCCAGCTCCATCTCGTCCTCCGCGAGGGAAAAGGTGGGTCGGCCGGCCCCCGGAACGGTGCAGGAGGTGAGTGCGACGCCCATCGAGCGGGTGCGCCCATTGATCGAGCGCCCGAGCGCCGCCAGGGGTTGAAGATCGCGCCCCTGCTCGGCCGCCGCGCCGACGATGCGCTCGACCGCGAGCGTGCCGGCAACGCCCCGTCGCCCGGTCGAATGCGCCGATGGTTTCACCGCGACATCGTCGTCGATGACGATGCTGGCGAAGGGGCCGGCGACCATTTCGGCCGCCATCTCGAAGTTCATCACATCGCCTTCGTAGTTCTTGACGATGAACAGCGTTCCGGGCGCGCCGGAGACCGCGGCAACGGCCGCGACGATTTGATCGGGGGTCGGCGAGGTGAAGACCTGGCCGGGACAGGCGGCATCGAGCATGCCGCGACCGACGAAGCCGACATGCAGGGGCTCGTGCCCGGAGCCGCCGCCGGAGATCAATGCGACCTTGTCGCGGCGAACTTCGCGGCGGCGCACGAACTTGCCGTCATCGGCAAGGGCGAGGATGTCGCCATGCGTTGCCACCAGCCCGCGAAGGCTTTCGCCCAGGACCGTGTCGACGGCATTGATCAACTTCTTCACGGCGTTCCCCTCGCTCGTCGATGTCGCCCCTCTTCGGGGTCATTCGGCGTCTTCGTCGTCTGCCGGCAGCAGGCCGGCGATGCCGGTCGCCAACGTGCGGATCAGCGCGTCCGCGCGTGCGTTCAGGGCGGGGTCGCCCAGGTCCGGGACGGAGACCGTGACCTGGCGCAAGGCGCGCGGCCCGCTGGCGACGTCGAGGCGGCCGGGGTGGGCTTCCCGATAGGCGTCGAGGAACGCCTCGCGTTCGGTCGGCGTGACGTGGCAGATCTGGAAGATCGTCTCCAGATGCTGCGCCGGGATCGGCGTGATGTAGGTCGGATTGACGATCTGCGAAATGAAGCTGCGGTTCTTGCCGAGCGCCTCGGCCAGCCGCTGCCGGGTTCCCGACGGCCTGTTGTCCAGAACCTGGCGCAGGATGGTCTTGTAGCGCGCGAGCGGGGAGAGGGCCTCAGTAGCGCCCGGCTGGGGGATCTCAGAGCTCATGGCCGCGCTCCTCGGACAGATCGACCGCCCGGATCGCTTCTTTCGTCGCCGCGACGAGACCGGGCGGGACCGAGAGGCTCCGCAAGCCCGCGCGGAGCAAGGCCGGGATCGATCGCGGGTCGGCTCCGGCATCACCGCACAGGCTGACCGGTCGGCCTCCGGCCGAGCCATGGCGTGCGACGTGGGCGATCAGGCCGAGCACGCCGGGATGAAGGGTGTCCGCATAGGCGGCCACCGCTGGATTGTCGCGAGCCGCCGCAGCCGCGTATTGGGTGAGGTCGTTCGAGCCGATCGAGAGGAAATCGGCGCGGATGTCGCCAATGGCGAAGGCGAGCGCGGGAACCTCGACCATGATCCCGAGCTGAGGCCGCGCATGCGCTATGCCTGCCGCCTGGAGCTCCGCCAGCGTCCGGTCGAGCAGTCGCCCTGCGGCATCGATCTCGTCCTGGCGCGTGACCATCGGCAGCATGACCTGAACCGGCCCCTCGGCAGCGGCGCGGGCAAGCGCGCGCAATTGCACGCCGAAGCGATCGGGGTGTCGCAGCGAGAGGCGGATGCCGCGCAGGCCCAGGAACGGGTTGCTCTCATTGTCGACCGTATAGCCGGCGATCGGCTTGTCTCCGCCAGCATCGAGCGTGCGGATGGTGACAGGGCGGCCGCTCGCCCAGCGCACCAGCTCGCGGTAGAGGCCGAACTGGCGCTCTTCGTCGTCGAGGGCGTCTCCGGCGAGGAACTCGGTTCGGGCCAGGCCGATCCCGTCGCAGGATTCAGCCGCGAAACCGGCGATGTCCTCGACACCGCTGACATTGATCGAGACCGCGATCCGGGTGCCGTCGCGGGTGACCGCCGGCTCGAGCCGACGGTGTTCGGCCTGTCGTGCTGCAGTCTTGCGAGCGGCCGAGCGCTGCTCCGTCTCGGCCAAGGTTGCGGCAGAGGGGGCGATGATCACCCGCCCGGCATCGCCGTCCACCGCGACGATGCCCGACAGCGTCGTCCAGGACGGCCCGAGACCGACGACCATCGGCACGGACCGGGCGCGCGCGAGGGTGGCGACATGGCTCGTCGGGCTGCCGGCGCCGAGCGCGACCCCGCCGCCCTTCGACCAGTCGACGGCGAGAAACTGCGATGGCTGCAGGTCCTCAGCGACGATGACGTCGCCCGAACGGATCGCGACGGCGCCAAGGCCGAAAAGGTGACGCAGGACGCGATCGCGGATATCGGCGAGATCGCTCGAACGGGCCCGGAAATGCGGATCGTCGGCCGCGAGATAGCCCGCGATTTCGGCATCGAGCGCCGCAGCCCAGGCCTGGTGCGCGGGCATGCCCGCGGCGATTGCGGCGAAAGCGCCCTCTGCAAGCGCCTCGTCCTCCAGCATCGCCACCTGGAAGCCGAGCATCTCCGCGGCCTCGCCCGATTGCGCGGCAGCAAGCTCATTGATCGCAGCGGCAGCGACGTGGATCGCATCGGTCAGGGCGGCGCGCTCGTCCCCCGGCGATCCGGGCATGCGCGCGACGGCCGAAAGCGGGTGGATCGGCCAGGCGGCACCGACCGCGATGCCCGCGGCCGCGCCAAGCCCTGATATGACCCGCTCCATCGCCGTCACTCCTCGCCGAACTTGCGCTGAACGAGATCGACGAGCGCGTCGAGGGCCTGAGAGGCGTCGGCTCCCGAAGCCCGGAAATGCAGTGTCTCGCCCTTGAGAGCCTTCACGCGCATGATCTTGACCGGGCTCTTCGCATCGACCCAGGGACCGCCGGCGGCGGTCGCGACCTCCACACGTGCCCGAAAGCGCTTGGCGGACTGCGTCAGCTTGACCGAAGGACGGGCATGCAGGCCGACTTCGTTGGTGAGACGAACGGATGCCTTGAGGTCGAGCGTCATTGCCTCGGATTCAGGCTTCATTGCGCCATCAACTCCTCGGCGGTGGCCTTGACCCTGGCGAGGTTGGAACCTCCGGAGGCCTCGGTCGCGGCCATCACCGCGCCCTCGACGATCGGAGCGTTGCAGATGACGACGCGATCCCTGCGGTCTTCCTGCATCATCTCGATCGCCATCTCGCTATTGGTCTCGGCGCCGCCGAGATCGACGAGGATGGCGACGCCGGCCTCGGACCAGGCCGTCTCGATGGCAGCGATGATCGAGGCGACGTCCGTGCCGATACCGCCTTCGGCATTGCCGCCGGCATAGGCGATCGAGACGCTGTTGCCGACCATCTGGCGCGCCATGTCGGCCGCTCCCTCGGCGACTTTGAGAGAATGGGAGACGATCACGATTCCGACGTTCTGCGTCACAGGCAGGCTCCCTCCAAGGCGCTGCAGGCCGCTGCAACGAGAACAGCCGACGAGCGGGCGCCGGGATCCATATGTCCGACCGAGCGCGCGCCGAGAAACGAGGCGCGGCCACGGATCGCGTGCATCGGGACTGTCGCCTGCGCGGCTTCCTCTGCCACGAGCGGCAGGCGCCGGAGCAGATCGGAGCCGCCACGGGCGAGCATCTGCTGCACAGGGATGAGAACGTCCAGCATCGTCTTCTGTCCGGGCTCCGACTTTCCGCGCGCCTTCACCGCCGTGATCGCCTTGTCGAGAGCGGTCGCGGCTTCGGCCACGGTCGGCTCCGCCGGCAGCTCCTTGGCGAGGGTCATGAACAGCGTTCCGTAGAGTGGGCCCGAGGCGCCGCCGACCTTCATGATCAATGTCGTGCCGAGATTCATGAGGGCATCGCGAAGGGGCTGGCCGGCGAGGGCGTCGACGTCGGAGAGGACGGCTTCGAAGCCGCGGCGCATGTTGAGACCGTGATCGCCGTCGCCGATCGCCTGATCGAGCGCGGTCAGCTCGTCGGCATGGGCGATGATGGTCGTCGCCATCGCTGCGATCAGGGCATGCTGGGTGGCAGGTCGCATGGATATGCCTCCATTGCGCGGAATCGACTCGATCATGCTTGCACGCGCGCGCCCTTGCCGTCGAAGAAGAGCGGCGCGCGCAAGCCGACGCTCACGAGATCGCCGACCGCGAGCGGAGTGTCCGGATCGACCAGGCTGACGGTCGTCTCGTCCTCGATCGCGACGTGGATATGGTTCTGGTCGCCCAGATGCTCGATCCAGGTCACCGTGCCGACCGGCCCTGCTCGCCGGCGGTCATTTGCTCTCGCGATGTCGAGATGCTCCGTCCTGACCCCGATCGTGGCAGCAGCACCGGGCGCCGCGAGGTCCGGAAAGAGCCGCCGCGACAGCAGGTTGATCGGCGGATGGCCGAGACGGCCGGCGACATAGGTGTCGGCCGGGTTTTCATAGATTTCGCGGGGCGTGCCGAGCTGGACGAGCCGGCCCTCCCGGATCACGCCGACCCGCGTCGCCAGCGTCATCGCTTCGATCTGGTCATGGGTCACATAAAGCAGAGTGGCGCCAAGCTCCTGCTGGATGCGCTTGAGCTCGATCCGCAGATCGGCGCGCAGCTTCGCGTCCAGCGAGGACAGCGGCTCGTCCATCAGCGCGATCGCGGGACGCCGTACCAGCGCCCGGCCGATGGCGACGCGCTGCATCTGGCCGCCCGACAGATGCGTGGCGCGGTTCTGCAGCTTGTCCGCGATCCTGAGGAGTTCGGCGACGTCGTGCACGATCCGCCGGATCTCCGGCTCCGGCGTGCGCCGTAGCGGCGAGCGCAGCGGGAAGGCGAGATTGTCGTAGACCGAGAGATGCGGATAGAGCGAGTACTGCTGGAAGACGAAGGTGACGTCGCGCGCCGCCGGCGGTTCGCGGGTGACGTCATGTCCATCGATCAGAACCTGGCCGGTATCGTGATGGTCGAGACCGGCTGCGAGCCGCAGCAAGGTGGTCTTTCCCGCGCCGGTCGGACCGAGCAGGACGATGAACTCGCCGTCGCCGATCGTCAGCGACACGTCCTCGATCGCACTCACCGCGCCGAAGCGCTTGGTCAGGCCTTTCAGGGCGACCTCAGACATGGGCGGCTCCCGGCGCGTGAGGGGAATTCATCGTCTTGCGATGCCGGGAGGCGGCATGCGGCGCCTCGTGCAAGGCGGAGCGGATGACCTTGCCGGTGTCACCCGCGAACAGGGACAGCTTCGCCGATCTCAGTTCGAGCCCGACGAGTTCGTCGGGGGATAGGGTCTGGGCCGAGGACACGCGCGCCTTCACCGCGCCATGGGCGGTGCCGACCGTGACGATCTGGGTGGTGCCGAGATATTCGGTGCCGACCACCTTGCCGCGAATGCCGCCTTCGCTGACGAGCGCGACATGCTCGGGCCGGACGCCGAGGGCAAGCGGGCCGGAGGCGCGCCCCTCGCGCGAGGCCGGGATCGCTACCGGGACGCCGCCGAGCCCGAGCTCGCTGGCGTTTGGTTCGACTGCGCCTTCGAATCTCAGCAGGTTCATGGCCGGCGAGCCGATGAACTCGGCGACGAAGATCGAGGCCGGGCGGTCGTAGATGTCCTGAGGCGAGCCCAGTTGCTCGACACGCCCGCCGTTCATGACGGCGATGACATTGGCCATCGACATGGCCTCGAGCTGGTCGTGGGTGACGTAGACGGTCGTGGCCTTGAGGCGATCATGCATGGCGCGGAGCTCGCCGCACATGATGTGGCGGAACTCCGCATCGAGCGCGCCGAGCGGCTCGTCCATCATGAAGGCCTTGGGCTGGCGAACGAGCGCACGACCGAGCGCGACGCGCTGGCGGTCGCCTCCCGACAGGCCGGATACGGGCGAATCGAGCAGATGCTCGATGCGCAGCATGCGCGCCGCTTCCTCGACCCGGCGCTGGATCTCCGGTTTCGGCGTGCCGACCGAGACGAGCGGAAAGGCGATGTTGCGACGCACGTTCATGTGCGGGTAGAGCGCGAACAGCTGAAACACCATGGCGATGTCGCGCTCGCGCGCCCGTTTGAAGGTGACGTCCTCGCCATCGAGCAGGATGCTGCCGGAGCTGGGCAGTTCGAGCCCGGCCACCATCCTGAGCGTCGTGGTCTTGCCGCAGCCCGAAGGCCCCAGCAGGCAGAAGAAGTCGCCGTCCTGCACGGTGAAGCTCGTGTCCCTCACCGCGGTGAACGAGCCGAACTGCTTCAGGAGATTCTCAACCCTGATCTCGGCCATGGCTCACTCCGGGAATTTCGAGACGAGCGTGAACATGACGACGCCCAGGAGCGTGGTCGCGAAGGAATAGGTGTAGAGCACCAGGGCGAAGGGCTGCAGCAGCATCAGGACGCCGGCTGCGATGAGCACGGTCGCGAGCGCTTCCATCGGCCGCCGGCGCAGCGCTGCTGGCCAGCGCGACCGGCGCGGGGCCGAGCTGTTGGAATTGACGGCGGTCATTTGCGCACCGCTCCGAAGGTGATGCCGCGCAGGAGATGCTTCCTGAGCAGGACGGTGAAGACGAGGATCGGGAGGAGGAAGAGGGCGGTGCCGGCGGCCACCGCGGGCCAGTCCTGCCCGCCTTCGCCGATGATGATCGGGATGAAGGGCGGCGCGGTCTGCGCCTCGCCGGAGGTGAGGAGCACCGCGAAGGCGTATTCGTTCCAGGCGAAGATCAGGCAGAAGATCGCGGTCGCGACGATGCCGGTCGTCGCCTGCGGCAGCACGACCTTCCAGAACGCCTGGAGGCGCGTATAGCCGTCGATCATCGCCGCCTCCTCGTATTCGCGCGGGATCTCGTCGATGAAGCCCTTCAGCAGCCAGACGGCGAGCGAGACGTTCACCGAGGTGTAGAGCAGGATCATGCCGAGCCTGGTGTCGGAGAGGCCGAGCTCGCGGTACATCAGGAAGACCGGGATCGCGACGGCGATCGGCGGCATCATCCGCGTCGACAGGATGAAGAACATGAGATCGTCCTTCAGCGGCACGCGGAAGCGCGAGAAGGCGTAGGCGGCCGCTGTGCCCAGCACGATCGACAGCGCCGTCGATCCGAAAGCGATGATCAGCGAGTTGACGAAGCGCGGCACGTAATTGGACGCGCCGACCACCACCATGTTGCGCGAGCGCGCCACCTCGTCGCAGCCGCCGGTGCTCGGTGGCAGGCCCGCAATGTAGTCGGGCGTCTGGCGCGAGCGGGTGGTGAAGAGGTTGCAGAAGCCTTCGGCCGTCGGCGTGAAATGCACGAAGGGGACGACCTTCGGCGGATAGGCGATCGAGTCCGGCGGCGATTTGATGCTGGTCAGGCCGATCCAGAGCAGCGGGATCAGGGCGACGCAGGCGTAGAGGATGACGAGCACGCTGGCGGCGAGCTTGGCGCCGGCCGAGGGTTCGACGACGGAGTGGGCGTTCGCGCTCATCGGGCTTTCACCTGGTTGAGGGCCTTCACGTAGATGTTGGCCAGTCCGAAGATCATGACGAACATGATCACCGCGAAGGCTGACGAGTATCCGGTGCGCCAGGCCTCGAAGGCGGCGCGTTTCAGCGTGATCGAGGCGAGTTCGGTGGTCGAACCCGGCCCGCCGGCGGTCAGCAGGTTGACGAGATCGAACATCTTGAAGTTCTCGATGCCGCGGAACAGCACGGCGAGCATGATGAAGGGCAGGCACATCGGCAGCGTGATCGAGACGAACTGGCGCCAGTTGGAGGCGCGGTCGACCTCGGCGGCTTCGTAGATGTAGTCGGGGATGGAGCGCAGGCCCGCCAGGCAGATCAGCATGACGTAGGGCGTCCACATCCAGGTATCGACGATGATGATCGCCCAAGGACTCAAGGACACGTCGCCGAGCATCTGGAACGAGGCGGGCTCGACCCCCGACACGAAGGAGACCAGATAATTGAACAGGCCGATCTGCGGCTGGTAGAGGAAGGTCCAGAAGTTCCCGACGACGGCCGGCGAGAGCATCATCGGGATCAGGATCAAGGTGGTCCAGAAGCCGTGGCCGCGGAACTTGCGGTCGATCAGGTAGGCGAGCGCAAAGCCGATCACGGTCTGGAGCAGGATGGTCCAGAACACGAAATGCGCGGTCGCCTGCATCCGCGCCCAGATATCGGGATCGGTGAGGATGGTCTGGTAGTGCTCCAGACCGACATTGCGCACCGGCGCGTTCGGCCGGTTGGCTCTGTAATTCGTGAACGACAGCTGGATCGTCCAGATCAGCGGGAACAGGTTGATCGCCAGCAGCAGCAGCATCGTCGGGGTGATGAAGAGCCAGGCGATGGCGGTGTCGGAAAGCCCCCGCACGCGGGCTGCGATGCGGACCGGGGTGGCCGCAGCCGCTCTCGTACTGATGCTGTCGAACGAGGGCATCTGATTCATGGGATCACGATCTCCGCGGGCCGCTGTCGATCGGCCGTCGGCGGGAAGAGAGGGACCTGGGGCGGCGCATGCTCGCGCCAGCCCCAAGTCCCTTGCGAGGGCTCAGAGCTTGCCGTCTTCCTTGAAGACCTTCGTCCAGTCCTGGATCAGGAGGTCGAGCGCCTGCTTGGCCGTGCCCTGATCGGCGACGACGTAGTCGTGCACGCGCCGCTGCGTCGCCTGGAGCAGTTGGGCGTAGGCGGGCTCCTGCCAGAAATCGCGAACCTGGCCCATGGCGGTGAGGAAGTCGGCCGCGAACGGCGCCGTCTTGGCGAAGTTCGGATCGTCGAGCACTGATTTGTGGCAGGAATAGCCGCCGAGCGCCCACCAGCGCTTCTGGATCTCGGGATTGGCGAACCACTTGATGTAGGCGAGCGCCTCGTTGCGGTTCTGGGAATAGCTCACCACCGAGATGCCCTGGCCGCCGAGCTGCGAGCCGGAGGTCTTCTCGCCGGGGTTGACGAAGAAGCCGATCTTGTCGCCGCCGACATTCGGGTCCTTATAGAGGCCCGGGAAGAAGGCGAAGAAGTTCATCTGCATCGCCACTTGCCCGGATTTGAAGGCGTCGAGCCCCTCCTGCATGTAGCCGTTGGAGGCGCCCGGCGGCGTGCAGCACTTGTAAAGCGACTTGTAGAATTCGAGACCGGCGACAGCGTCGGGCGAGTTGACGAAGCCGTTCATGGCGTAGGGCTTCTTCGGGTCCTGATACTGGAAGCCGAATGGGTAGAGCGCATTAGTCACGCCCATGGTGATGCCTTCCGAGCCGCGCTCGGTGTAGATCGAGGCGCCGTAGACCTTCTTGCCGTCGATCTCGCGGTTCTGAAAGAACTCGGCGATCTGCTTGAGTTCGGTCTGCGTCTTCGGCGGCGCGAGATCGCGCCCATGCTTGGCCTTGAACGCGGCCTGGAGGTCGGGACGCGCGAACCAGTCCTTGCGATAGGTCCAGCCGACGGCGTCGCCCATGGCCGGCAGCGCCCAGTAGTTCTGCGTGCCCTTGGGCCAGGTCGAATAGCCCTCGACCGTCGCCGGCGAGAAGTCGCTCATCTTGATTCCTTCCTTGTCGAAGAAATCATTGAGCTTGACGTAGTGGCCGTTCTCGGCCGAGCCGCCGACCCACTGGCTGTCGCCGATCATCAGGTCGCAGAGACGGCCCTTCGCGTTGAGCTCGTTGAGCATGCGGTCGGCGAAGTTCGGCCAGGGCACGAACTCGAACTTCATCTGCGTGCCGGTCTTGGCGGTGAAGTCCTTGGACAATTCGACCAGGGCATTGGCCGGGTCCCAGGCCGCCCAGCAGAGCGTGATCGTCTTGGATTGGGCCTGGGCGCCGGTCACGGCGAGCAGATGCGACGCGACGGCGGCGCCGGCGAATGCCAGCGACCTCAGGAATGTCATGATGTCCTCCTTGGACAGAAGAGCTGAACCGTTTCCTCAAACCGTTCGGCAGAGCTCTCGCGGAAAGCAAAAAACCCAGCGCCGGTCGCCGTTCAGAGTCGTGCGCTCTGTTTAGCGATTTGTTTAGTGAAACTCTTATCGCTAAACAAGTCAAGTGACCCATCGGGAGTCCGGGCGCCGCCACCGCATGGATTGAACAAGCGGTTTTCCGGCACGGCAGCGACCCGCAACTGCCCTATGACGGAACAGAAGACCCCACCGAACGCCGACAATGCCGCCTGACCGTCTGTCGAAGCCTCGGGGGTGACTGCTCACGCAGACATCGTCGATGGCGCCTGATGGTGCTTTTGGGCGCGTTCGCGCTCTGGATGGCGAACCTAGAAGGACGGGCGGAAAGCCGACGGTCCACTTTCAGGCAATCAACAATTGCCTGAAGTCCGATGTTGGCGATCGTCAAGGTGAGTGGTCATTGTCGGTCGACATCGTATGTCGCTTTGCATGAGGCATGCGCAGGAGCCGTTCGAGCTCCGCGCGGGGCGCAGGCGCTCGGGCTCGTCAGCAAGGTGGTGCCCGAGGGCGAGCTCGAAGGCGCGACCGAGCGCCTTCTCGGGACGCTGCGCTCTCGCACGCGCGAGGCGATCGTCGCCGTCAAGGACTACCAGCGGGCGGCGCCGGAGCTCGGCGCGCGCTCGGGCCGGGATCTCGCGGCGAACCTGCTGGCCTCCGCGCTGTCGTCCAGGGCGCGCTGACGATGCCGGCTCTGGAGCTGAACGGCGAAACAATCTCGTTCGAGCGTGCCGGAGCCGGGACGCCCGTGCTGCTGCTGCATAGCCTCGGGACGCATGCAGGCCTGTGGGCCTCGACCCTGGCCGCGCTGTCGGACCGGTTCGATCTGGTGGCGATGGACTGTCGCGGGCATGGCGGGAGCAGCAACCGCACGGGCTTTTCCGTCGAGGCGATCGCTCGCGACGGATTGGCTCTGATGGCCGCGCTCGGCCACCAACGCTTCCATGTTGCGGGCTGTTCAATGGGAGGGTTGTTCGCCGTTGCGCTTCATGCTCTCGCGCCGCTTCGCTGTCTGTCGCTGACCCTGGCGGGAGCCTACGCCACGGTCGGTGCGGCTGGTCCGCCGCGGATCGCGACGACGCGTGAAACTCTGGCAACTATGCCGATGGCCGAGTTCGGGCGCCGTTACGCCGACGATACCGTGATTTCGGCTGATAGCGGCGCGCGTAAGCTGGTCGCGCATGCCATTGCCGCGATGACGTGCGGCGATTATCTGCAGACGCTCGAAGCCATCCTGACGGCGGACGTCTCGCCGCTGCTCGCGCAGATCGCAGTTCCCACTCTGGTGCTGGTCGGCACCGCCGATATGAGAGCTCCGCCGGTGGTCGTGCGCAGCCTCGCGGGCAGTATCGCCGGGGCTGTCTTTCGGGAGATTGAAGGCGCCGGCCATCTCATGCTGGACGAGGCGGTTGCGTTCGATCAGCAATTGCGTGCGTTCTTGCTGGGTCGACAAGGCGGCGGAGTGCAACCCGGCCTGTGACCTGGCCGTGTCGACCGTCAGGCTGCGGCTACGCTGAGATGATAGCGAGTGAAGCGCATCACGCCGCTGGCTCGATGCGGTAGCCCCAATGGCCCGCAGGAACAGCTCCATGCGTCCTTGTCGATACTTCTGCCGGCGCTAGCGTGGGGCCGTCTCGGATCGCAAGCCCGCGGAGGGCCGTTCGGATGCTTATCGCGCTCGTCATCATCGCCGCGGCGCATCTTGTGATCGCGAGCCTTGTCGCGCTCAATTCGCTTCTCGAAGCCGAGCGCGACCGGCTTACCGCGAGAGACATCCTGATCATCGCTCTGGTCGGCGCGGCTTGGCCAGCCATCGGCTGCGTCCTGCTGGCGGCGCAGATCTACCGGACACTCGTTCCCAGGAAACGGGCACTCCTGCGCATGGTGCGTTAGAACGCATTACGCTTTCACGGCCGAGGATCATCCTGGCGGCCTCGATCCATGAGCTGAAAAATGGGTTCGGCATGGGTCCCGGGCTCGACCCGGGATCCATGCCGTTCCTTGGAGATCGGTAGCCGGCGAAGCCGGGATCAGAAATGCGCCTTCGGCTGGAGCCTCAGCGTCGTGCGTGTCGTATCCGCCACCTTCGACAGCAGCCAGTCGGGGTTGCCGAGATTGAAATATGCCTTCAGCAAGAGCCGCCAGAACAGGCGTTCGGCCTGCGATGACGGTCCGTGCTGCGCATAGACCCTCGCGCATTCGGCGGCGGTGCGACTGCCGTGGATCGCGCTGTTGTTGACGCCCGTCCGCCGGAAGCAGGCGATCGGCCTGGCGATCCGGCCGTAGGGCTCCTTCGCCAGCGCCCGGCAGAACATGTCGTAGTCGCCGGCATCCCGGTAGCTGATGTCGAAGCCGCCGAGCTCCTCGAAGAAGGTCCGGGAGAAGTAGGTCGCCATATGCATGATTGGATTCCAGCCCAGGCAGACGAGCATGGCCGGCGTCATCCAATTGGGTGGCGCCGCCAGCCCGCCGAGCCCGCGCCCGCTCGAGTCGATCCAGCGGATGGCACCGACCACCCAGCGCCGGCGGCTTTGGCGGTAGGCCTCCACGACCGCCGCCGCAGCTCCCGGGAGCATGACGTCGTCGGCTCCGAGAAAGCCCAGCAATTCACCCGAGGAATTGAAGGAGCCCTTGTTGATGGCGTCGAAGATGCCGCTGTCCTTGCCTTGCATCACCTTCAGCCCGTAGCTGCGGGCGAGTTCGACGGTGCCGTCGGTGCTGCCGCCATCGACGATGACGTGCTCGATCTCGATCCCGCGCGTCGCATTGCGACGCGCGGACTCGATGCATTCCTTGAGATAGTCGACGGCATTCAGCGTCGGGGTCACGATAGTCAAGATCATGGCGTGGTTCCGGTGCTGGAGGCGGTCCGATCAGATGAGCCGGGGCGATGCCGCCATGTCCGGCCTCGCGACGATCATCGGCAGGGGGGCGTCCTCCACCGCATCGGCCTCTTCGACCACCGGAATCCGGGTCACTGCGTTCTGCATGGCCCACATCGCCGCCTGGGTGCGATTCCTGACGCGCACCTTCCGCAGGATCGCCTTGACGTGCACCTTCACCGTGGCCTCGGCGATCTCGAGTTTGCGTGCGATCACCTTGTTGGATTCGCCGAGCATGAGCCCTTCCAGGATACTCACCTCCCGAGCCGAAAGCCCCTGGAACGGCGATCCGTCGGCTCTGCGCTGCACACCCTGAAGCAGGCGCTGCGGCTCGACCGCGACCTCGGAAAGCTGCGAGAGAAGCCCGGGCGGAAATACGGCGCCATTGGCGACCACGACTTCCAGCGAGGTGATGAGATCCTGCGCCGAGACGGACTCGACGAGATAACCGACTGCGCCGAGCTGCATGGCGCGACGCATCAATTCCTGGCTGTCCCGCAGGGCGAGGGCGACGATCTTGGCGCTCTTGAACTGCCTCTTGATGTCGCCGACGATCGAGCACGACATGTCGTCGATCACGACGATGAAGAGATCGGGTGTTTGCTGGCTGGATTCGTATCGTTGAAGATCGAGGCTGGTGGATCGCTGGCTTACATGGAAGCGTGCGCCGTCTAACAACTTGGTGATGCCTTCCCGAAGGAGTGCATTGTCGCTCAATACAGCGGTCTCGATGATGTCAGCCATTGTTACTCCCCTTTACGCAAAATAAGACTGATGCCGCAAATGCAACAGAAGGCACAGGCTGCCGATGTCGGTGATTTTTTGATCGGTGTGAGCCTTGGCGCACAATACGCATTGGCTAATCACTTGTGGGCATCGGGCGTCGAAGAGAGGTGCCGCACCCTCGACTCGATGGTTAATAATTAGTTCATTCGGATGTGTTCGTCTTGTCAGGAAAATTACGACCCTGTCGGGAAAAACCTTACAAGCGAAAGCATGCGCCGATTGCCAAAGATTGATATTGGGCTCGACGCAATACTTCAGGTTGTCGGGTCGCTCTTGAGGATACGCATCAGATCCTTGGCGAGCACGGCCGCTTCGGTCCGGTTGCGGACGTTGAGCGTGCGCATCAGTGCGGAGACGTGGATCTTCGCAGTCGGCTCGGCGATATGGAGCGCCTGGGCGATCTCCCGGTTCGAGAGCCCATCCGCCAGCAGCGTCAGGACGTCCCGTTGGCGTCGTGTCAGCCCGAACGGGTCCTGCTGTGAACTGGTCCGGCGCTGCGGTATCTCGCGAGCGCGGTGGGCTTCGGCTGAGGAGCCGAACGGCGTCAGGCCGCGTGGGACCGCGAGGCGCCCGGCGAGCACCTCCTGGACCGCGTCGACGATCTCATCGTCGCGTTGCAGCTTCGAAATGAAGCCGTGGAATCCTTCTGCGATATAGTGGAGGACCTGATCGAAGGTGCCGTTGCCGGAGATGACGACATAGCGCGTCGTCGCGGACGCCCGCTTGAAGTCCCATATGATCTGTGGATCGGTCGATCCCGCCAGGCTGAGGCTGACCAGTACGAGATGGACTGGCTGTTCCTCCATGAGGTTGCGCATCAGGCCATCGAAGTCCTCGGCCTCGAAAATCTCTGATTCGGGCAGCGCGGCCTGCAAGATCGTGCGCAGGCCCGTGCGGTAGAGCGCATGTTCGTCGGCAACAAGAATCCTTGCCATGGTCGTGCCGCCGCTCTGGTCGACTTTTCGGTGGGGGATGCGACCGCATTGTCGGACGCCGCCCTTACGGGCGGTTTCCGAGCGCGAGCTCCTATCCCCAGCGATTGTGGTAGCGGGATCGGCCCTTCAAGTCGCGACGCTCATCGGGAGATGTCATAGCGAGGTGTGTGGCCATTATTGCGCCGATCACGCCAAGTTGAGTACTCCGCACAGGGGCTAATACGGCAGTTCAACACGCCAATGGCTTAGAGGCCCTCAGCCAAGCCCTTCAGACATCGAGAATCCAGCCATGGCTGGCGCCATATCTGATGATGTCGAGGCGTGAGTTGAGCATCAGCTTCTTGCAGGCCCGGTAACGATAGGTCTCGACAGACTTGATGCCGAGACCGGTACGCCGGGCGATCTCCTTGTTGGAGTGCCCGACCGCAGCCAGCCGCAAGACCTGCATCTCGCGATAGGTCAGCGTGCCGCTTGCGGTAGGCAGGGTCACGCCGGTGGTCGGACCAATCTTGCGAAGCCATTCCGAGCGAAAATCCTCCAGGCCGGAATCGATATAGACCCCCCCACTCAGGACCACCCTGATCGCCTGTACCACCTTCTCCCCAGCCGAAGCCTTGAGGACATAGCCACGAATGCCGATGCGCAGTGCCCTCTGGACGTAGCTCGGCTCTTCGTAATGGGTCAGCATGACGATCCGGGTGTCGGGCGCCTCCTCGAGGATGCGCTCGGCCAGCGTCAACCCGCTCATACCAGGCAACCCCATGTCGAGGACCACGATCTCGGGACGTTCCCCGCGAACGAGCGCGAGCGCCTGTGCCGCGCTGCTCGCGAGCCCGATCAATTTAAGATCCGGCAGGCCGAGCACGAGGGCCCGCAAGCCTGCCAGCACCATCGGATGGTCGTCGACAAGGATGATCCGAGCCGTCACGACGGTACGCTCCGCTGCGGCTCGCAGGCGAGGGGAGCGACGGCCGTGACGATGACCCCCTTGCCGCTGCGTGGCCCGACCGTCAGTGTCCCACCGATATCATCCATGCGCTGGCGCATTCCGCGAAGCCCGATACCGGAACAGCCGATGTCCCCCGACTGCTCGGCGTCGGGCCGGAAGCCGGCGCCGTCATCAGCTATGGTGAGTGAGGCCGACTTGCCGGCGAACTCCATGATGACATCGAGCTTCCGCGCACCGTGCGCGTGCTTGAGCACGTTCGTCAGCGCTTCCTGCATGACACGATACAGCGCGTTCTCGACGGGGACCGGCAAATGCGCCGGTTCGGTTCCTCTTTTCCTGAAGATGAGGCCTAACCGTCCATCTGCGGCAAATGAAGCCGCCACGGTCTGGATGGCGCGGCCGAAGCCGAGCTCCTCGACAATGCGCGGCCGGCCGCTGACGACAGCATGGTGAATCTTGCGTCCAACGCCAGCAACATGCTCGGCGATTTCGTCGAGGCGCCGTTTCGTCAGGCCTCGTGCGCGCTCCTGCAACTCTCTCAGTTCCAGAAGGATGTGGGCCATCTCTTGCCCGGCATGGTCGTGCAAATCCCGCGCTATGCGCTCGCGCTCGTCGGTGCGGATATGATTGAGCTCCTCTTGAAGCTCATGCGTCCGTGCTTCGACCACACGCAGCGCCTCGGCGACGCAGCAATATTGCTCGACCAATCTGAAGCGATCGCTGCGCAGTTCGTCGAATTGCTGCATGGCCAGCTGGCGCTGCCGCTCCGCCGTCAAACGCTTCATTCGCTCCGCGGCAGCCGAGAAACGTGGGTCGAGCAGGGGAAACAGTCGCAGCAACAACGTGGCAGGTCGGCTTCTGCGCCGTGGAACCAGCACATTGCCGAAGCAACGAAAGTCGACGCCGCCGCTCCGCCCGGCAAAGCTGACCCTTTCGATCAAGGGGTGGCGTGAACCTGAACAAGCAAGAAGATATGTCCGTAGGGCTTCGACCCGGCTCGTGCACATCTCGAACAGCGACGAGGTTTGGCCGGCTGTGCCGATAATCTGGCCCGCGGCGCGATTGAGCGCGTGAACGCTTCCGTCACTCAGGGCGATGAGCGACGGCTCGAGATAGGTCTCGAGGTCAATCTCGTGCCGGAGCTGAAGATGCATCATCGCGGAAATATTCCCTTGTATCCGGGCCCAACTCCGTTCGCTTCAGATGAAGCACCACGCGGCATCCAGCCGCTCCTTTGGCGATTGTCTCCTCCAGGTCGACGGCGGCGTATCCGACCGCGTTGGCAGTCATCCGGCCGAAAATATTCGAGGTCAGCATGCAAAGGGAGGGGCGATTTGCGGCGGCTTGACCAAGCGGGCACGCGCAATTGCCGAAGACGACCCGATCCTCATCTTGCTCGATGATGGAGAAGGCCCCGCCAGCGCGGTTCTTCAGGTCGATCAGGATCGCGATCAATTGATCGCGGCTCAGATGTTGGACGCCCAGCGCTGCCTTGTACTGTCTCTCTATACCGGCTCCCAAGCGCGCAGCGATGCTGCTGACGTATGCGCACGCATCTTCGGTTCCGGCGATGGTTTCCAGGTATTCATCCGGCGTGGACCGCCTTGTGTCTCAGCATTTTGGCGTCCAGCTTTTCCGCGCTCGTAGTCCGGCAGTAGTGCTGGCAGCGGTGCTGGAGACGTCGTCGTGGATGATGAGACCTATGTCCGGCGGCGGCGCTGGAGTGTGGATGAGAAGCGCGCGGTCGTGGCCGAGGCGCTGTCGAGCGGGAACGTGATCGCGACGGCGAAGCGGCATCGCATCCAGGCTCAGCAGATCTACCGTTGGCGCGAGCGGCTCGATGAGCCGCAAAGCATGACCGCGTTTCTGCCTGTGTCGATCGCACCAGATTCTGTTTCCCCCAGTCCGGCACCGGTGCTGGATCAGAACAGTCAGGATCCCAGTCCAGCAGCAATGCTGGATCGCCCGCAGCGGGTCGAGATCGTGTTGTCCGCTGGTCGGCGCGTCATTGCCGAGGGCAGCGTCGATATCGATGTGATGCTCAGGTTGGCGCGAGGCCTCGAGGCGCTCAGGTGATCCCGGTCCCTGTCGGCGTGAAGGTTTGGCTGGCGACCGGCCACACCGATATGCGCAAGGGGTTCGCCTCGCTGGCGCTGGTGGCGCAGGAGGTTCTGAAGCGCGATCCGCTGAACGGTCACGTGTTCTGTTTCCGAGGTCGTCGCGGCGATCTTTTGAAGGTGATCTGGCACGATGGTCAGGCGGCGAGCCTTTACGTGCGCCGCTTGGAGAAGGGCCGCTTCCTCTGGCCCTCGCCGGCCGACGGCGTCGTCGCGATCACGCCCGCCCAGATGGGCTACCTGCTCTCCGGTATCGACTGGCGCAATCCGGTGGAGGCTTGGCGGCCGACTACGATCGGATGACGCCTTTCGGCTTGCGTTCACGGAGGGATGTGATTCCATCCCGTGCATGAGAACGCCGGTCTCGTCACGATCCTCGCTGAACCTGCCGACCGATCTGGCGGCGGCGCATGCGATGATCCTGGCGGAGCGCAAGGCCCGCGTCGAGGCGGAAGCGGCGGCATCGCGCTTCGGCGCCGAGGCGCTGCAGCTCAAGGCCACCGCTTCCTCTACCGAGGCGATGATCACGCATCTCAAGCTCATGATCGAGAAGCTGCGCCGCGAGCTTTACGGCCAGCGCTCCGAGCGCACGGCGCGTCTGATCGACCAGATGGAGCTTCAGCTCGAGGAGCTGGAGGCGCAGGCGACGGAGGACGAGATCGCCGCGGAGGCCGCATCACGCCAGGTGGCGTCGCCCCTGCCGTTGCAGCGCCGCCGCCCCGTGCGCAAGCCCTTCCCCGAGCATCTGCCGCGCGAGCGGATCGTCGTGCCCGCGCCGACGTCGTGCCCTTGCTGCGGCTCGATGAAGCTGTCGAAGCTCGGAGAGGACGTGACCGAGACGCTGGAGGTGGTCCCGCGGTCATGGAAGGTGATCCAGACGGTGAGGGAGAAGTTCACCTGCCGCCAGTGCGAGACGATCACCCAGCCGCCGGCTCCGTTCCATGCGACGCCGCGCGGCTTCCTGGGTCCAAGCCTGCTTGCCATGATGCTGTTCGAGAAGTTCGGGCAGCACCAGCCGCTGAACCGGCAGAGCGAGCGCTACGGCCGCGAGGGCATTGATCTCTCGGTCTCGACGCTCGCCGACCAAGTCGGCGCCGCGACCGTGGCGCTGGCGCCGCTGCATGCCTTGATCGCCCGCCATGTCATGGATGCCGAGCGCCTTCACGCCGACGATACGACGGTGCCGATCCTGGCCAAGGGCAAGACCGACACCGGCCGGATCTGGACCTACGTACGCGATGACAGGCCCTTCGGCGGCGCCGATCCGCCGGCGGTGCTCTACTTCGCCTCGCGCGATCGGCGACAGGAGCATCCGGACGCACATCTCGCAGGCTGGCGCGGCATCATCCAGGCCGATGCCTATGGCGGCTACAACGGCCTCTACAATCCAGCGCGCAAGGCAGGAGCGGTCACCTCGGCGCTGTGTTGGGGGCACGCCCGGCGAGGCTTTTTCGAGCTCGCCGATATTGCCGCGAGCGCGGGGCGCGGGCACAGCGCCGCTCCCGTGTCGCCGATCGCCTTGGAAGCCGTGAAGCGCATCGACACGCTCTTCGCAATCGAGCGCGAGATCAACGGTCTGAGCGCCGACGAGCGCCATCGCGTCCGCCAGGAGCGAAGCCGCCAGATCGTCGAGGACCTGCGCACCTGGCTCGGCGAACAGCGCCTCACGCTCTCGCGCTCGGCGACCGTTGCCAAGCCGATCGACTACATGCTCCGGCGCTGGGACGGCTTTGCTGCCTTCCTCGACGACGGGAAGGCCTGCCTCTCGAACAATGCCGCCGAACGAAGCCTGCGCGGTTTTGCCCTCGGCCGCAAAGCCTGGCTCTTCGCGGGTTCCAGCCGCGGCGCCGAGCGGGCGGCCGCCATGGTGACGCTGATCCAGACCGCAAAGCTCAACGACGTCGATCCGCAGGCCTGGCTCGCCGACGTGCTCGCCCGCATCGCCGAAACGCCTCAAGGCAAGCTCAACCAACTCCTGCCTTGGAACTGGCGCGCGGCGTCGACCGCCGCAATCGCGGCCTGACGATGCACGTTAACAAGGTCCACTCCGTCCGAACCCTGGCGCTCGTCGCCCGCGATCTCGGGAAGGACGAAGACTGGCTCGCCGATCTCGCTCTCGACATGGAGCCGGAGGACGGGCTGATCTGGGTCTACGATCCGCAGCACGAGCAAGGGACCATGGCCTTCACCGAATACGGCGTCGAAAGCCTGCTCAACCTCATCGATATCCACCGCAGCAGGCCGAAATAGGCCTGCCGCGGCCCACGCCGGATGAATAC
>DASYHC010000103.1:0-1781 GCA_035998995.1 Allobosea sp. | reverse complement strand
CCTCGTCTACTCCAGCGATGATCCGGCGGAGGTCGCGGCGGTGCAGGACAAGCTCGGCCGCGACAAAGCCGGCGAGATCGTCGAGCATGCCTTCGCCGAGCTGGCGCGCCTGCTGAACGCTGGTGGTGTCACGCGCCTGCTCGTTGCCGGCGGCGAGACCTCCGGCGCGGTCGTGCAGGGGCTTGCCATCCGCACGCTGGAGATCGGCCCGGAGATCGATCCCGGCGTGCCCTGGACCCGCGTGGTCGACGGGCCGGAGATGGTGGTGGCGCTGAAGTCGGGGAATTTCGGCGCACCCGATTTCTTCCTCAAGGCGTGGGAGCTTTTGAAGTAGCGCGATCGTGTCGCGGCGTGTCGCGTTTGCACTGCGGCAAACTCGTATAGGATGGCGCTGTTAGCAGGCCTTGGGGGTGCAGATGGCGTTTCTTGGCGATCTCCTGACCAGCGTCGCCGATCGCGGCCGGGCGCTGATCAATTTCGAGCGTTTCGCCTCGAACCGCCGGCGGCCGCTCGACAAGCTTTGCGAGGATCTGCTCTCGGGGCGCGGTGAGGCTTCCGGTATGGCGCTGGCGCAGGCTGTTCTCGATGATTGGGAGCAGCTCGACGAGGCCGGCCGGCTCGCCTTCTTCCGCCTGCTGCAGGAGCGCTTCGGCCCCGATCACCAGCGGCTCGACGCGGCGCTTGAGCGTTATCGTAGCAACCCCGACGCCGAGGCGGTCGGCCAGCTCCATCTCGCCTCCGAGCCGCGCCGGCAGGAGCTGTTCCGCCGGCTCAACCTCGCGCCGGGCGGCACGCATGTGTTGGTGCGCATGCGCGAAAGCCTGTTCGAGGCGATGAAGCAGGAGCCCGATCTCAAGGCGGTCGACGCCGATTTCCGGCACCTCTTCGGCTCCTGGTTCAATCGCGGCTTCCTGGTGCTGCGCCGGATCGACTGGACCACGCCGGCGAACGTGCTGGAGAAGATCATCCGCTACGAGGCGGTCCACGCCATCAAGGACTGGGACGATCTGCGCCGCCGGCTCGAGCCGGCCGACCGGCGCTGCTTCGCCTTCTTTCACCCGCAGCTGATCGACGAGCCATTGATCTTCGTCGAGGTGGCGCTGACCCGCGAGAGCCCGAGCCGCATCGTCGACGTGCTGAGCGAGGCGCGCGAGGTGCTGCCGGCCTCATCGGCGACCACGGCGGTGTTCTATTCGATCTCCAATTGCCAGGAAGGCCTGCGTGGCATCTCCTTCGGCAATTTCCTGATCAAGCAGGTCGCAGAGGACCTGAAGCGGGAACTCCCGGGGCTCGACGTCTTCGTCACGCTCTCGCCGGTGCCGGGCTTCGCTCGCTGGCTCGGCCAGGAGCTGGCGGAACCGGCCGGGCTCGGCCTGACCAATGAGGAAGCGGCGTTGCTGATGCAGGCGCCGGCCGAGGTCGCGGCGCAGGACGAAGTCACCCGCGCTCGCCGCGACAAGCTGCTCGGCCAGATGATGGCGCAGTACATGCTGCGGGCACGTACCTCCTCGGGCCGTGTGATCGATCCCGTCGCGCGCTTCCATCTTGGCAATGGCGCACGGCTGGAGCGGATCAATGTCGGCGGCAATCTCTCCGACCGCGGCCTACGCGAGTCGCATGGCGTCATGGTCAATTACCGCTATGAGCTGGGCGACATCGAGACCAATCACGAGGCCTTCGCCAGCCGCAACACCGTGGTCGCTTCTTCCTCGGTGAAGAAGCAGTTGCGGCCGGCCAACAATTGATTCACGGAGCCCTTCAGGTCATTTGAAGGGTTGAGC
>DASYHC010000102.1:0-18353 GCA_035998995.1 Allobosea sp. | reverse complement strand
GACAGCTGCCGTCGCCACGACCGCGAACAGCAGTCGCCCGAACAGGACGCTGGTCAGATCGGCCCCGAGCGCCACCACGATCAGCGTGTCCTCGATCAGGCTGTGCGCAAAGCCCATGAAGACGCTGGCGAGGAAAACCTGGCGCGGCTCGATCGGCTGCCGGCGCACCTCCGCCAGCATCAGCCCGCTGCCGTAGGAAATGCCGAGCAGCAGGCCGACAGTGGTGAACGGCAGCGCCTCCGGCTTCAGGCCGACCAGGCGGAACAGCGGGGCGAGCGCCTTGTAGAGCACGTCGAGGACGCCGACAGCCCTGAGTAGCTCCATCACCCAGGTCAGAACGAGCAGGACCGCGAGCATCACGACCAGCGTCTTGGCCAGCCCGTAGAAGAAGCCGAGCCAGCCGCCCTCGCCCGCTGCGGGCATCCAGACCGGGGCCATCGGCTGCGACAGCCAGCCGGTCGCGGCAAAGAGCTGGTGCAGCAGCGCGGCGAAGGCCATCGCCCCGGCGATGCGGATGATCGACGTCGCCCAGAAACTCGGCCCGGCCCTGGCGACGATGCGCTGCTCGACCGGGATGGCATGCGCCATCAGCAGCAGGGTCGAGAACACCGTCATGTCGGCGCTGCTGAGCGCCAGCGTCGGCACCAGGGTGAATAGCACGATCACCCCGCCCCACATCCCGACCAGCAGCCCGGTCAGCCAGGCCAGCGCCAGCTCGGGCGGCAGGCCGAAGAGCTGCATCGCCGGCGCGAGCCAGGGCGACACGGCCTTGATGATCCCGAACTCCGCCAGAGCGTGAGTCGCGAACGCGATCGGCACCATGATCACCACGAGCTCGCGATAGACCGCGAAGGTCTCGATCGTCTTGCGCTGGAACTGGGTCTGGAGCGGCATCGATGGCAGTCCTCGATCAACGCCAGAACGCTAGCGCCGATGCATGCGTGGCAGTGGTCAAAATCGTCGACTTCATGCAATTTTATTGCACGAGGCTCGCCAGGGATGGCCGCGATGGACCGCATCGACAGAAGGCTGCTCACCCTGCTGCAGGAAGATGCCTCGCGCACCAATGCGCAGCTCGCCGACGAGGTCGGCCTCGCGCCGTCGAGCTGCCTGCGGCGGATCAGGCGGCTGGAGGCGGCCGGGCTGATCCTGCGCACCGTCGCGATCCTCGATCCCGCCAAGAGCGGCAAGGGCCTCAAGGTCATCATCGCCGTCGAACTCGCCCGCCATGACGAGCCGAATCGGCGGCGCTTCCTCGAGCTGGCGGCCCGTCAGCCGGCGGTGGTCCAGGCCTATGGCGTCACCGGCCAGACCGATGCGATGCTGATGCTGCGCGTCGCCGACATGGACGAGGTGGCGGCGCTGTGCGAGCTGCTCTTCGACGGGCACAGCAATGTCTCGCGTTACTACACCATGGTCGTCAACAAGACCGCCAAGGAGACAACCGCCATTCCGCTGTGACCGAAGGCAACCCAAGATCGCCGCCACGCAGCCGGCGATTGCGATATCCTGCATACAAAATTCCGTATGCACTATTGCCGCTGAGGCAAGAGCGCTCTACTCCTTGCATGCAAGAAGCAATGACAATGAGGGAGGACTATGATGAAGGGATTTCGCACGCTCGCTCTGGCCCTGGGGGCACTCGCCATCGGCGCTGCGCCGGCCTTCGCCTTTCCGGACCGGCCGGTGCAATTGATCGTGCCCTGGGCGGCTGGCGGCGGCATGGATTCGGTGATGCGCATCTTCGCCAACGGCCTGGAGGCGGAGCTGAAGCAGCCGGTCAATGTCATCAACCGCACCGGAGGCGGCGGCGTCACCGGCCACACCGCCATCGCGACCGGTGCGGCGGACGGCTACACCATCGGCGGCGTCAGCCCCGAGATCTCCTTCTTCAGGACCCTCGGCCTCGGCGAACTGACGCCGGAGAGCGTCGACATGTTCTCTCGCGTGTCGCTCATTCCCGCGGGCGTCACGGTCAAGGCCGACTCGCCCTACAAGACGGTCGCTGACTTCATCAAGGCAGTGAAGGAGAACCCGAAGGGCACCTTCACCTCTTCCGGCACCGGCACCGGCGGCTCCTGGCACGTCGCCTCCGGCGGCTTGATGAAGGCGGCCGGCCTGCCTGCCGACCAGATCCGCTGGGTGCCGAGCAATGGCGGCGCCCCTGCTTTGCAGGACCTCGCCGCAGGCGGCATCAGCGCCTTCACCGGCTCGCCGATCGAGGCCAAGGCAATGCTCGATGGTGGACGCGTGCGGACCATCCTGATGATGACGGAGGAACGGCATCCGAACTTCCCCGACGTGCCCAGCGCCAAAGAGGCCGGACTCGACTGGACCTATCAGAATTGGTTCGCCATCGCCGCGCCCAAGGGTGTGCCGGCCGACCGCCGCAAGATCCTCTACGAGGCGGCAGAGCGCACGATGAAGCGCGAAGATGTCCGCAAGGGCATGGCCGATCGCGGCATCACCCCAGTCTGGGACACGCCGGCGCAGTTGCAGGATTATGTGAAGACCTTCAGCGAACGCGGCAACGGGGTGCTGAAGGACCTCGGCCTGGCCAAGAACTGAAGGCTTCGCGCCTGGCCGGGCCGCCGCTCCGCGGCGGACCGGCTCTGCCAGGACAACTGCCTAGCGCCGCCGAGCCTGCAACGGCAGATCGCCGAACAGCGACGGTTCCGCGCTGGTGCGCGCCTTCTCGATCGTCAGGATCCTGAGCTTGGTCTCGACGCCGCCATCGGCCGAGAAACCGCCGGTCTTGCCGCCGGCGGCGAGCACGCGATGGCAGGGGACGATGATCGGAATCGGGTTCTGGCCGAGCGCGACGCCGACGGCGCGCGCAGCACCGGGCTCGCCGATCCGTGCCGCGACCTCGCCATAGGTCAAGGTCTCGCCGGGCGGGATCGCCAGCGCCACCGCGTAGACGCGCCGGTTGAATTCGGGCGTCGCCGAGAGGTCGATCGGCAGATGCGAAAGATCGCGCTGCTCGCCGGCCAGCAAGGCGACGACGTCGGCGATCGCCTGCTGCACGAAGGCTGGCGGCTCAGCCTCGACGCTGTCCGGAAAGCGCTTTGCCAGCCGCCGCTGCGCGGCATCCTCGTCCCGCTCGGGCAATTGCGCCGCGATGATGCGCTCACCTTGCCAGACCAGAGCGCAGGAGCCGATCGCGGTGGTGAAGAGGCAGAAGCTTGTCATGCCTTGCACGCTAGCGCAGCGGCGCGTCGGAGGGCACCCGATTCCTGCCACCCAATGTCAGCGGTCGTCCGGTCACGCCCAGAGCCGCTCCTTCTCCAGCCCCTTGTAGAGATCGGCCACCTGCTCGGCATAACCGTTGAACAGCAGCGTCGGCTTGCGCTCACGCGAGCCCAGCACCTGCTCGCTCGCCTGGCTCCAGCGCGGATGCGAGACCTCCGGGTTCACATTGGCCCAGAAGCCGTATTCGGAGGCCTGTAGCCCCTCCCAGAAGGTCTTCGGCCGCTCGGCGACGAAGCTGATCTTGCTGATCGATTTCACCGACTTGAAGCCGTATTTCCACGGCGTGATCAGCCGCAGCGGCGCGCCATGCTGGTTCGGGATCGGCTTGCCGTAGATGCCGGTCACCATCAGCGTCATGTCATGCGTCGCCTCGGCGATCGTCAGCCCTTCGGTATAGGGCCAGGGATACCAGCGCTGCGACTGGCCCGGCGCCATCTTCGGATTCATGAAGGTCTGCATCTGGATGTATTTCGCCCCCGACAGGGGCTTGGCCAGCGCGACGAGCTGCTTCAGCGGGAAGCCGGTCCACGGCACCGCCATCGACCAGGCCTCGACGCAGCGGAAGCGATAGAGCCGCTCCTCCAGCGTGACCTTTCGAATCAGGTCGTCGAAGCCGATCTCGAACGGTTTCTCGACCAGGCCGTCGATCGCGATCGTCCAGGGTCGCGGCTGCAGGCGCTTCGCCGAGGCCGCGACCTCCTTCGAGGTGCCGAACTCGTAGAAATTGTTGTAGTTCGCCGCCAGCTCCTCGTCGGTCACCGGCCGGTCGAGCGTATAGGCCGCGTTGCGCTTGGCCGGGTAGAGGTCGAGCGTTGGATCGGCCCCCTGCGCACCGGCAATCTGCGGCAAGGTCGCACCGGCAATCACGCCGGCGCTGCCGGCGAGCCATTGCCGGCGGTTAAGGAAGGCGGCTTCCGGGGTCGCCTGGCTTTCGGGCATTTCCCAGCCGGCGCGACGCTTGATCAACATGACGGACATACTCCGTTGCAACGGAGCAAGTTTAGTCGATCCGGCGCCAGGTGACCAAGTCACGAGCGGGAGAGCAGCTCCCCCGCCCGATCAGGATGACAGTTGGACAGCGCCCTCAGGCCGGCAGATCGGCGAAACGCTTGGCGTAGTCCGCCTCGAGACCCTCGATCCGTGACCAGAAGCCGCGCGGCGGATCTCCGGCGAGCTTATCCTCAAGGATGCCGAGATGGGTGTGCCAGCCGCTGGCGACACTGGTCATCTCCGCCTTGTCGGCGAGCTTGCGATGGGTCAGCACCAGCTTGACCTTGTCGCCCTGCGGCGTCAGCTCGAAGGTCACCTCAGAGGCGCCGGTGCCCTCGCCCGGCCAGGTCATCGCCAGCGCCGTCATCGGCTCATAGCGCGTCACGGTGCCCTTGGAGGGCCAGCCATTGTCGTTCATTTCGCGATAGCGCTCGGGCGGCTGCTCGCTGGTAATTTCGGAGTGCTTGAACAGGAGGTCGGCCGCGCCACCGACGCGCGGCTCGATCTGGCCTGAGGCCAGCCAGGTGCCGCGCTTCTCCGAATCGGTGAGATAGGACCAGACCCGTTCGACCGGGCCAGGCAGAAGGCGTTCGAAGCGGACCGCGCCGCTCTCCAGAACCACGCCGTATTCGTTCATGATCTCTCTCCTTACTCGTCGTCGGGTTTCGTGAGCTCTCGTTCCAGGCGGTCGAGCCCGGCATTCCAGAAGCCGCGCACCTGCCGGACCCAGGCCTCGAAGGCATCGAGCCCCTCCGGGTCGAGCCGGTAGATCCGGCGCTGGCCGTTGACCTCGACGCGGACCAGCCCCGCCTCCTTCAGCACCTTGAGGTGCTGCGAGATCGCCGGCGCGCTCATGCCGAACTGCGCAGTGATCTCGCCCGCCGCCATGGCGCGCTGGCCCAGCATCTCGACGATGCGGCGGCGGGTCGGGTCGGCAAGGGCGGTGAAGCGATCCATGCGGTTTATTTAATCCACAACTTAATTAAGTCAATACATAAATACAGGCCACATCGATGGCGCGCCCTCCCCTTGCATGCACGTCGCTTGTGGTTGCGGCGGTTGCAGGTCATGAAGGGCTCCCCATCCGCCTCCCGTCCGAGATCATGCCCTCCCGAAACGCCACCCTCGCCGGCATCCTCATGATGCTGCTCGGCATCCTCTTGTTCTCGGTCAACGACGTGATGGGGAAATGGCTGGTCGCGACCTATACGGTCGGCCAGGTCCTGCTGCTGCGCTCGGCTGCGGCGCTGCTGGTGATCGTGCCTTTCGTCGTCAAGCAGGGCGTTCAGCGCACGCTGCGGCCGGAGCGGCCGGGCCTGCAGCTGCTGCGCGTCACGCTCGGCTCCTGCGAGGTCGCGCTGTTCTACTGGGCAGTGTCCTATCTGCCGCTCGCCGACACGATGACGCTCTGGCTGGCGGCGCCGGTCTGGGCGGTGGTTCTGGCGGCGCTGCTTCTCGGCGAGTGCGTCGACGCCGGGCGCTGGCTCGCGGTCGTCGCTGGCTTCATCGGCGTCGCGATCGCGCTCAACCCGTCCGGCCAGAGCCTGTCCTTGCCTGCGATCATCGCGCTGGTCGGCAGCTTCTCCTTCGCGGCGATGATGATCACGGGGCGGCAATTGCGCGGCACGCCCGACGTCACGCTGGTGTTCTGGCAGACGCTCGGCGCGCTGGTGATGGGTCTTCTGCTGCTGCCCTTCGGCTGGGTGACGCCGAGCCTCGCCGATCTCGGCCTGCTCGGCCTGCTCGGCATCATCGCCATGGTCGCGCATATCTGCGTGACGCGCTCCCTCAAGCTGGCCGAGGCTTCGGTCGTCGTGCCCTATCAGTACACGCTGATCGTCTGGGCGCTTGTTTTTGGCTGGTTCGTCTTCGGCGACTGGCCGACGCCGGCCATGCTGTTCGGCGCCGCGCTGATCATCGCCGCCGGTCTTGCCCTGCTCGTTCTGGAACGGCGCGCCGGCAATGCCGCCTCTGAAACCGCCAAGGAGCGAGTTACGATCGAGCAGAACTGATCCGGAGACGCGATGGCCGAGGCTGCGAAACCACCGGATTTCTGGAACTGGCTCGGCGCCGCGATCTCCCTCGTCCTCGGCCTCTGGCTGCTCGTTGCCGGCTGGCGCACCCTGCCGCTGGCGCGCCGCGACCTCCTCGTCGCCGACCATGTCGGCCCGATGAGCTACAGCACGCCGCTGATCCGCGTCAGCTCGGGGCGCCGCGGGACGACGACCTATCGCACGCAGGACCTCTGGCTCGCCGCTATCCGCGACGACGGGCGATATAACTACCGGCGGCTCTACCGGCCCGCCCGCGGCCTCTGGGTCGACGACATCGACCGGCTCGACCGAGACCAGCAGGTCCGTTTCCTGGTCGATCCGAACCATCAGCTCGTCTACGAGGCGACCTCCCGCGGCAAGACCTTCCTCGCCTATGACGACACCGCCGAGACGCTGAACAGCGGCGCGCGGCGCTCGTTCCTGTTCGGCTTCGCTTTGCTCGCCGGCGCAATCTGGCACCTCTGGCCGCTGGCCTCGCGTTACTGGCGCGAGCGGCAGGGCGCCGGCGAACCCCATGGCGGCTGAGCCAAAGGAGACGGGCCCGCTTTGGTGGGCAGGGGTGGCAACCCTTGGCCTCGTCTTCCTCGCCTATGGCTACGGCATCCTGCCGATCGCGCGCGACCGGCTCATCGCGGTCGAGCTGGAAGCTCCCCTGCCGGTCCGGCAGGTGCTGATCGAGCTCAGCGGGCGCAACCCCGATAGTTACTACACCCAGTATGTCGACGCGTCGCTGCCCGATCGCGGCAAGGTCGTGATCAGGCCGGTCGCCAAGATCCTTATCCCCGAGATCGAGAGCCTGAAACGCGGCCAGGTCCGCTTCCTCGTCGACCCGGCCAGTCTGAGGATCTACGAAGCCGCCATCGACGGCCGCATCGTCCAATCCTATGCGGGCTCGGCCGGCCGGCAGCGCAGCCATGCCTTCATCGCGCTGGGTGCCGGGGTGTTCTGCGTCGGCGTCGGGGCTATGGGGCTGGCGCCGCTGCGCTGGGCGCGCGACAAAAAGCAGGCCCGCCCGAATAGCTGAGCGGGCGGGAGGACTTCATGGCGACGATCACCTACCTGACCACCGTCCAGTTCGGCTTCGGCGAGCTCAAGTCCCTCGCGCCCGGCCTGGCCGATCTGAAGATCGCGCGCCCGCTGATCGTCGCCGATCGCGGCCTGGCAGCGACCGACCTGATCCAGCGCCTGCGCGCCGCCTCGCCGCTGCTCGGCAATGCCCCGCTCTTCGTCGACACTCCCACCAACCCGACCGAGGAAGCGGTCGAGGCCGCGCTGGCGCTTTATCGCGAGCACGACTGCGACGGCCTCGTCGCCATCGGCGGCGGCTCGCCGATCGACCTCGCCAAGGGCGTCGCCCTGCTCGCCGGCCATGACGGCCCGCTCGAGACCTATGCGGCGATCCTCGGCGGCATCCCGAAGGTGACGGGCAAGGTCGCACCGGTGATCGCGGTGCCGACCACCGCCGGCACCGGCAGCGAGGTCGGCCGCGCCGCGCTGATCACGCTGAAGGACGGCCGCAAGCTCGGCTTCATCTCGCCGCACCTGATCCCGAAGCTGGCCATCTGCGATCCCGAGCTGACGCTCGGCCTGCCGGCCATGCTGACCGCAGCGACCGGCATGGATGCGCTGACCCATTGCATCGAGACCTATCTGAGCCCGCGAGAGAACCCGCCAGCCGAGGCGATCGCCCTCGACGGGCTGAAGCGCGCCGCTCTCCACATCGAGCGCGCGACGAAGGACGGCTCCGACCGCGAGGCCCGCAAGGAGATGCTGATGGCGGCCCTGCAGGGCGGGCTCACCTTCCAGAAAGGGCTCGGCGCCGTCCATGCCCTCTCCCACCCGCTCGGTGGCCTGAAGCAGGTCTCGCTGCATCACGGCACGCTCAACGCCGTGCTGCTGCCGGCGGTGCTGCGCTTCAACGAGCAGGCTTCCGACGCGAAATATGCGGAGATCCGCCGCGTGCTCGGCCTCTCCGCCGATGCCGACCTCGCCGCCTGGGTCGCCGGGCTGACGCAGCGCCTCGGCCTGCCGGGCTCGCTGTCGCAGATGGGCGTGCCGCGCGAGGTGCTGCCGGCCATCGCCGATGCGGCGACGCGGGACCATTCGAGCGCGACCAATCCGCGGCAGGCCAGCGCTGCGGATTATCTGGCGATGCTGGAAGCGTCGTTCGGGTAACGCTACCCCGGCGTCATTCTCGGCCGAAGCGAAGCGCAGAGCCGAGAATCTCAGGACGATCAGGTACTCGTTGGAGTCTCACCTTGCCCGAGATGCCCGGGTCCAGCCCGGGCATGACGCGCTTCATCACATCCGGAACACGCCGAAGCGCGTCTCCGGCACCTCGGCGTTGAGGCAGGCGGAGAAGGCGAGCGCCAGCACGCGGCGCGTCTCGGAAGGCAGGATGATGCCGTCGTCCCAGAGCCGGGCGGTGGCGTAATAAGGCGAGCCTTCCGATTCGATCTTGTCGCGGATCGGCGCCTTGAAGGCCTCCGCATCCTCGGCGCTCCAGGGCTTGCCCTCGGCTTCGAGATTGTCGCCGCGCACGGTCGCGAGCACGCTCGCCGCCTGCTCGGCACCCATCACCGAGACCTTCGAGTTCGGCCAGGCGAACAGGAAGCGTGGCGAGTAGGCACGCCCGCACATGCCGTAATTGCCGGCGCCGAACGAACCGCCGACCAGCACGGTGATCTTCGGCACGCGGGCCGAGGCGACCGCCGTCACCAGCTTGGCGCCGTCCTTGGCGATGCCGCGAGTCTCGGCCTCGCGCCCGACCATGAAACCGGTGATGTTCTGCAGGAACAGCAGCGGGATGCGGCGCTGGCAGCAGAGCTCGATGAAATGCGCGCCCTTGAGCGCACTCTCCGAGAACAGGATGCCGTTATTGGCGATGATGCCGACGGGAATGCCGTGGATGCGGGCAAAGCCCGTGACCAGCGTCGAGCCATAGAGCGGCTTGAACTCGTCGAGTTGCGAGCCGTCGACCAGCCGCGCGATGATTTCGCGGGCGTCGTACTGCTTCTTCAGATCGGTCGGCACGACGGCGTCGAGCTCGTCCGCGCCATAGAGCGGTTCGACCGTCTCGGCGAGGTCGATGTCCGGCCGCTTGACGCTGTTGAAATTGCTGGCGATGCGGCGCGCGATCGCGAGTGCATGGGTGTCGTCGCCGGCATAATGGTCGGCGACGCCCGAGAGCCGGGCATGGACATCGGCACCGCCGAGGTCCTCGGCCGAGACGACCTCGCCGGTCGCGGCCTTCACCAGCGGCGGGCCGCCGAGGAAGATCGTGCCCTGGTTCCTGACGATGACGGTCTCGTCCGACATCGCCGGGACATAGGCGCCGCCGGCAGTGCAGGAGCCCATCACCACCGCGACCTGCGGGATGCCGAGGCCGGACAAGGTCGCCTGATTGTAGAAGATCCGGCCGAAATGCTCGCGGTCGGGAAAGACCTCGGTCTGGTGCGGCAGGTTCGCACCGCCCGAATCGACGAGGTAGATGCAGGGCAGCTTGTTCTCGCGCGCGATCTCCTGGGCGCGCAGATGCTTCTTCACCGTCATCGGGTAGTAGGTGCCGCCCTTGATCGTGGCATCGTTGCAGACGACCATCACCTCGCGCCCGGCGACGCGGCCGATGCCGGCGATCATTCCGGCGCCGTGCACGTCCTTGTCGTACATGTCGTAGGCGGCGAGCGAGCCGACCTCGAGGAAGGCCGAGCCGGGATCGAGCAGGCGCAGCACGCGCTCGCGCGGCAGCAGTTTTCCACGTGACGTATGGCGCTCGCGCGAGCGGGCATTGCCGCCGAGCGCGGCGGTGGCGCGCCGCTCCAGCAATTGATCGCGCAGCGTGCTCCAGGCCGCGACATTGGTGCGCGCCTCGGCCGAATTAAGGTCGACCTTGCTCTCGATGACCGCCACGGCGCGCTCCCTTGCGATAATTCTCGCCCGGTTATGGCGCGCCGCAGCCAAAAGGCAAACAGGCGACGGCGCACAGATGCGCCGTGCGCGATTCTACAGCGCGCTTTCCGTTCAGCCGATCTCGGCTGAACGATCAGAATTCGCGCCGAACAACCTCCGCTATTCGCGCATGCGCTTGACCGAACCGGTCACGGTCGGCGCCGCGAAGGCGCCGATCGCTCCACCTGCGACGGCGCCGATCGGCCCGCCGACGATCGCGCCTGTTCCCGCGCCAGCGGCAGCGCCGGCGATGCGCTCTTCGGTGGTCGAGCAGGCTGAAAGCAGGGCCGCCAGGCAGCCCGCGAAGATGAACCTCGTCATCGTCGTCCCCATGGTTGATGTCACGGGGCAAGCATCCAGCCGGATGGTCAACGCAAGGTAAACGTCAGGAAACGGCGATCGTTTGGCCGAAAATCTGCTCGAATTCGGTCCGCAATGCGCTGTCGACCTCAGGCATCGTCACTGGCAGGCCGAGATCGACCAGCGAGGTCACGCCCTGGTCGGAGACGCCGCAGGGCACGATGCCGTCGAAATGCGCCAGCTCCGGCTCGACATTGAGCGAGATGCCGTGGAACGAGACCCAGCGCCGGACGCGGATGCCGAGCGCGGCGATCTTGTCCTCGGCATCAGCCCCCTTCTCGGGCCGGCGCACCCAGACGCCGACGCGCTCCTCGCGCCGCTCGCCGCGAATGTTGAAGGCGCCGAGCGTAGCGATCAGCCAGGCCTCCAGCGCCGAGACGAAGCGGCGCAGATCAGGCTCGCGCCGCTTCAGGTCGAGCATGACATAGGCCACGCGCTGGCCAGGGCCGTGATAGGTGAACTGCCCGCCCCGCCCGGTCTTGTGCACCGGGAAGCGCTCCGGCGTCAGCAGGTCCTCGTCCTTGGCCGAGGTACCGGCGGTGTAGAGCGCGGGATGCTCGACCAGCCAGACTCGCTCGCGCGCGACGCCGTCCGCGATCAGCGCGGCGCGCGCCTCCATCTCGGCGACAGCCGCCTCATAGCCGACCGGCTCGTCGGCGATCACCCATTCGACCGGCTCGGAACCTGCCTCCGGCAGGAACGAGACCGCAAGCGCCTCGCGCGTCTTCACTTTGGCTTAACCTAGTTTGTTCAACTCTTGGCAACCGGTGCCGCGCCCATTCGCTTCGCCGCTGCTCATGCGCCGGTTTCCGCGTCGCTGGCAAGTTGGTGGAATTGTTTTCAGTTAAGTCTGCGGAGGCAGGTTTTGAAGGCCGATCTCGATCACGTCGCGGTAGAGCTCACAGTGGTGCTCGGCTCGGCCCAGATGCCGATCTACAAGCTGCTGCGCATGGGCCGTGGCGCGATCATCGAGCTCAACGCGACCGAGAATGACGAGGTCCAGATTCTCGCCAACAACCACCCCTTCGCCAAGGGGCATGTCGTCGTCGCCGGCACCAGAATCTCGGTCGAGATCACCGAGATGCTGAAGCGCCCGACCGTCTACTCGCTCGAGACCGTCGCCGACGCCGCCTGAGCGTCGCTTCCCTGCCGCTTTCAATAAACTGGCCATCATCCTGAGGAGCGCTCGGAGAGCGCGTCTCGAAGGATGTTCCAGGAGGTTCGGGAATCACCTGGAGCATCCTTCGAGACGCAGCCTATGGCTGCTCCTCAGGATGAGGGCTGAGGATTTTCGAACGACCAGCAGCAGCCTCTAGATCGGCTTTGTCCACTTCCTTCGATTTTCCTCACAGCCGGCTCTTGTAGCCGGGAACTCGATTTGCTAGACCCGCGCCGCTCCGGAGTTCACGGCCACCACGCGGTGACCTCGGAGCCGCTGCGGTCATGGCGGAATTGGTAGACGCACTACCTTGAGGTGGTAGCGGGGAGACCCGTGGAGGTTCGAGTCCTCTTGACCGCACCAGTTTAGAGCGAGAGCTCGTGAAACGGCGATCCGCAAGGATCGCCGTTTTTCGTTGCAACGGTACCGAATCCGCTGCCGGCGCGTTGCCATGAAGCGGAGGCGCTGACACAAGAGCGCTGACGCGTTCCGGCGCGAATCCCCTGCCCCGAATCTCCCTGCCCTCGAATCGCGGAGCGACCCATGGTGGAAGCCGAGCCCGCTCCGGACGAGACGCTGGAGCGCAAGATCCGCGACGAGGACGGCGCGATCGACGCCGGATTCGTCGAGCAGGTCTCGCAGGCCGTGCTGCTTTCCGATGTCACCGCCTTGCGGGAGCTCGTCGCCGAACTCCATGAAGCCGATCTCGGCGACCTGCTCGAAGCGCTCGACGCCGAGGAGCGACCGAAGCTGATCTCGCTGCTCGGCGGCGATTTCGACTTCACCGCGCTGACCGAGGTCGACGACGCCGTCCGCGAGGAGATTCTCGAGGAGCTCTCGCCGGAGACGGTCGCCGAGGGCGTCCGCGATCTCGACACCGACGACGCCGTCTACATCCTCGAAGACCTCGACGAGGCCGACAAGCGCGAGATTCTCGACAAGCTGACGCCGGCCGAACGCACGGTGCTGCAGCAGGGCCTCGATTATCCCGAAGGCTCGGCCGGGCGGCGCATGCAGCCCGAGGTCATCGCGGTGCCGCCTTTCTGGACGGTCGGCCACACCATCGACTTCTTGCGCGACACCGAGGACCTGCCCGAGCGCTTCTTCGAGATCTTCGTCGCCGACCCGAGCCATCATTTCGTCGGCACGGTCAGGCTCGACCGCCTGCTGCGCACCAAGCGCCCGGTCAGCGTCGTCGATCTCGTCGAGGATGATCGCCGCGTCGTCCAGGCGACCGACGACATCGAGGATGTGGCGCGCATGTTCCAGCGCTACAATCTCGTCGCGGCTCCCGTGGTGGATTCGGCCGGACGCCTCGTCGGCGTCATGACCATCGACGACATCGTCGACGTGATCGAGGAAGCCGGCGACGACGACGTCAAGCAGCTCGCCGGCGTCGACGCGGAAGAAGAGATATCGGATTCGGTGCGCCAGGTCGCGCTCGGCCGCTTCCGCTGGCGCTTCATCAGCCTGGTCGCCGCCTTCCTCAGCGCCTCCGTCATGGCGATGTTCGAGGAGCAGCTCGGCAAGCTCGTCGCGCTTGCCGTGCTGGCGCCGATCGTCGCCAGCCAGGGCGGCAATGCCGCGACGCAGACGATGACGGTCGCGGTGCGCGCGCTCGGCACCGGCGAGCTCGGCGGCTGGAACATGGGCCGCTTCTTCCGGCGCGAGATGATCGTCGGCGTGCTCAACGGCGTCGCCTTCGCGCTGATCACCGCGCTGGTCGCCGGCTTCTGGTTCGGCAACCCCATGCTCGGTGTTGTCATCGGGCTTGCCATGATCGCGACTCTGATCATCGCGGCGCTTGCCGGCGTCGCCGTGCCGCTGGCACTCGACAAGGCGGGAATCGACCCGGCGATCTCGTCCGGCACCTTCGTCACCACCATCACCGACGTGGTCGGCTTCTTCTCCTTCCTGGGCATCGCGACATTGCTATTGCGCCTGACCTGACAGGAGCGGAAAAATCGGTAACGTAAACCGGGCGTCAAGCTTTCTCCATAATTGTCCGAGGAATGACCGCCCGCCGCATGAAACCCTTTTCCCTGGCCCCCTTCGCACTGCTCGCCGCCCTGACGGCTTTGGGCGGCTGCGTCGGCTTGGACAACTATCCGGCCAAAGGCGATGCGCGCCCGCATCCAGGCGTCGAGGCTGCCCGGCAATATCCGATCCAGGGCATCGACATCTCGCGCTGGCAGGGCGAGATCGACTGGGCCTCGGTCAAGGCCGCCGGCACGCGCTTCGTCTACATCAAGGCGACCGAAGGCGGCGACCATGTCGACCCGGCCTTCCAGCGGAACTGGGAAGGGGCGCGCCGCGCCGGCATCCCGCGCGGCGCCTATCACTTCGTCTATTGGTGCCGCCCGGCGCATGAGCAGGCGGTCTGGTTCAAGCAGCAGATCCCGAACGATCCCGACGCGCTGCCGCCGGTGCTCGATCTCGAATGGAACGGCCACTCCAAGACCTGCCCGAAGAAGGTCGAGCGCTCGCTGGCGCTGGAGAAGATCCGGCTGATGCTGACCGAGCTCGAGCAGCTCACCGGCAAGAAGCCGGTGATCTACACCGACATCACCTTCCACAAGGACATCCTGGAAGGCGAATTCAACGACTACCCCTACTGGATCCGCTCGACCGCGGCGAAGCCTGAGGTCCGTTACAACAACCGGCCCTGGGCCTTCTGGCAGTTCACCACCACCGGCCGCATCCCCGGCATCAAGGGCGATGTCGACCGCAACGCCTTTTACGGCAATGACGGCGAGTTCGCCGGCTGGCGCGAGGGTCGCTTCGACATCGGCACCCGCACCTGGACGCGCGAGCGCAAGGTGCCGCCGCAACCGAGCCCCGGCCCGGAGCACACGCCGGTGGCAACGATGCCGGGGGCAAACAGGACGGTGGCGGCTGCCTCCTTCCAGCCGGCGCCGCTCGGCCAGGTGGTCGACGACGAGACCGCGCCGGACTCCGAATAAGCACCTATCCGCGCAGCACCCTGGCGCGCGCCAGCCCGAGCCCGACGAAATAGCAGGCCGCCAGCCCAAGGCCAGCCTTGCCCCACGCATCAGGCGCCATGCCCTGCCACAGCGTCGCCGCCGCGGCGAGCGCCCATACGCCCAGCATCGCCATCGTCAGCCCGCGCCAGCGCCGCACGCGCACCGGATGCACGAACACGACCGGCAGGAACATCAGGGCGGTCGCGACCAGGATGACCGCCAGCGCCAGCCAGGCCGGCGGTGCAAAGGCGACGATGTAGAACACGACGATGTTCCAGACCGCCGGGAAGCCGCGGAACCACCAGTCATCGGTCTTCATGCCGGTGTCGGCGAAATAGAGCGCGCTCGCCAGTGTCACGACGAGACCGGCGATCACGCCATAGGGCTGCGCCATCACCTCCGGCCGCAGCAGCATCGCCGCCGGCACGAAGACATAGGTGACGAAGTCGACGACCAGGTCGAGCTGCGCGCCATCATAGCGCTTGGCCCGTTCCTTGACCGCAAAGCGCCGCGCCAGCGGCCCGTCGACCGCATCGACCACCAGAGCGACGCCGAGCCAGCCGAAGGCCTGCGTGAGATCGCCGGTGAACACCGCCTGCAGCGCAAGCAGTCCGAGCGCAGCGCCGAGTGCGGTCAGAACATGGACGCCATAGGCCAGGACCCGGCTGCCCTTGCCCTCCCCTTCGCCGCCGGAATCGTCCATCGCCAGCCTCCCGCCGGTTAACCAAGCCTGAAGCCGGCCGCTCGAATGCTAACCACCTCTTAACCCGGCCGCCGCCTATCCTTTTCTCGCGAACAGGAGACAAGCATGGCGCCCCGCGCTGAGACCAGACTAGAAGCGCGGCGCATGGCGAAATCCACCGGTCGGCTGGCGATCTGCGCCCTGCTCGGCCTGTTCGGTGCCGAGCCGGCCTTGGCGCTCTATCCCAAGAAAGGCGATTCGGACCCCCATGGCGGCGTGCGCGATGCGCGTCGCCGCGTCATCCAGGGCATCGACGTCTCGCGCTGGCAGGATGATATCGACTGGCAGAAGGTCAAGGATGCCGGCACCCGCTTCGCCTTCATCAAGGCGACCGAGGGCGGCGATCATCTCGATCCGATGTTTAGGAAGAACTGGGCCGCGGCGAAGGCGGCCGGCGTGCCGCGCGGCGCCTACCATTTCGTCTACTGGTGCCGCCCGGCCAAGGACCAGGTCCGCTGGTTCAAGCGCCACATTCCACGCGATCCGGACGCCCTGCCGCCGGTGCTCGACGTCGAGTGGAACGGCGAATCCGCCAAATGCGGCAAGAAGATCCCGCGCGAAAAGGCCCTCGCCAAAATGCGCGAGATGCTGAGAGGCCTGCAGGAGCATACCGGCAAGAAGCCGATCATCTATACCGACATCACCTTCCACGAGGACGTGCTGGAAGGCGAGTTCAACGATTATCCCTACTGGCTGCGCTCGACTGCCGCGCCGCTGCACCATCGCTATGAGCGCAAGCAGTGGGAGTTCTGGCAGTTCACCACCACCGGGCGCGTGCCGGGGATCACCGGCGACGTCGATCGCAACGCCTTCTTCGGCAGCGAACAGGAGTTCGCCGCCTGGCGCGACGGCCGATACGACATCGGCGCCCGCAAATGGCGCGGCGGCGAGCCCAGGGTCGCGACCACGCCGAAGCCGCCCGCTTCCCCGGCCGGGCTCAGGACGCCGAAAGCTGCTGGCGGCACGCCGCTGAAATTCCTCCCCCCGGGCAGGATTCCGCGCGCGGTCTCCCGTGACGTCGCAACGACGGGGTCCCTCGCCCGGGACTAGGCCTCTTGTCGCAAAACCGTCATCTGACGGGTGCTGATGCCGGCGATTGCCACATCAAACGGATGCAACGCGTCGATGCTGCGGGATCTCCAGTCGCAGACAGGTATCGTCTGGGCCTATCGCTTCGCCGCGGACGGCACGCCTTCGTTGATTCCGCGTGACGAACTACCGACGCTTGCGCCTGAGGAAGGCTTCGTCTGGCTGCATCTCGACCTCGTCCACACCAGGGCCCAGGCCTGGATCGACGAGCGCAAGGAGCTGCCCTCGGCAGCGCGCGAGCTGCTGCTCTCGCGCGAGACGCATCAGCGGCTCGACCATACCGGCAGCCTGGTCTGGGGCATCGCGCACGACCTGACCCGCGATATCGTCGACCGCACCGACACGATCGGCACGCTGGCGTGGGCGGTCGGCGAGCGCTTCCTGCTGACCGGCCGGCGCGAGGCGCTGCAATCGGTTCGCAAGGCCGTGGAAGCCCTCAACGCCGGCGAGCAGATCGGCTCCCCGGCCGAGCTCTTCGAGCACCTCATCGAATACCTGATCGACGACGTCACCGATGCGGTCGTCAGGCTCTCCGACGAGACCGACAGCGTCGAGGACCAGATCCTGCTCGACAAGCTGGAGGACGGCCCCCAGCGCGTCGGCGCCGTCCGCCGCTCCGCCGTGCAACTGCACCGCCAGCTCGCCGGTTTGCATCTCCTCTTCCGGCGCTTCGCCGAGACGCCCTCGGGACGCTCGGCTCCCGAAGCAGTGCGGGCAAGCGCATTGCGACTGCTGCTGCGGGTCGACACGCTGCGCCAGGACATCCAGTCGGTGCAGGACCGTGCCCGCCTGCTCCAGGACGAGATCGCCGTGCGCTCGGCCAACCAGACCAACCGCCAACTCTACGTGCTCTCGATCCTGACGGCGCTGTTCCTGCCGGCGACCTTCATCACCGGCCTGTTCGGCATCAATGTGAAGGGCCTGCCCTGGGTCGAATCGGATCTCGGCGCCGAGATGGTCGCCCTCGCCTGCCTCGCCGCCTCGATGCTGACCCTGTTCCTGCTCAGGCGGCGCGGCGTGATCGGGCGGTAGGAGCGGCCTGTGGCCGCTTCTCTTTTCAGAACCTCATCTCGACCCTGCCCTTGAGGGCGTGATCGCGCGAGCGTTCGCTAATGGCGGCGGAGTAGGTCAGGCCGAGCGCGGTGGCCTGCGAGAGGCGCCAGTCGAGGCCGGCTTCCGCCACCAGCGCCTCGCGATCGATCGGCGCGGCGAAGACGCGGGCCGGCGTCGCGCCGGCGACGAAGGCGGTGCGGGCCTGCGGGGTCAGCTCGCCGAAGCCATGGCGCCAGCCGAGCATGGCGCGCGCGAACAGCGGCATCGCCCCGATCTGTGCCTCGGCTCTGAGACCGAGCGTGGTGAAGCCGAGCGTCTGGTCGGAGGAGGAGACGCGCAGGGCCGCCGCCCCGCCGCGCTCCATGCCGCCATCGGTGCTGACCCGGATCAGTGCCAACTGGGCGAAGGGCTCCAGCGCGAAGCCACTGAAGGCGAAGGCATAGCCGAGCTCGGCAAAACCCTGCGCGACCTCGCCCGGCCGCTGCAGGCGCAAGCTGTCACTGAAGCCGCGGATCTGGACCTGGCGGCGGATGTCGCTCTCCGACCATGAATAGGCGGCGCCGGCATCGAATCTGAGCTGTCCGAAGCGGGCGCCGGCATAGAGCGCGGCATGGCCGCTTTCGAGGCGCCCCGAGGACAGGCGGGCATCGAGGTCGAAGCGCGACTGGCTGTAGCCGCCGGCGACGCCGACCTTCAGCGAGGAGCCTGGCGCCTCATAGAGC
>DASYHC010000092.1:0-20560 GCA_035998995.1 Allobosea sp. | reverse complement strand
CGGGCTCACCTCGACCGAAGGAGCGCCGATCCCGCGGGTCTACGGACGGGCCAGGCTCGGCGGCCAGCTGATCTGGGCGACGCGTTTCGAGGAGGAAGTGACGACCACCGTCACCCGGACCAAGACCGGCGGCAAGGGCGGCCAGAAGGCGCAGAAGACCTACGAGACCACCTACAGCTACTACGCCAATCTCGCGGTCGCGATCTGCGAGGGGCCGATCGCCTTCGTCCGGCGCATCTGGGCCGACGGGCGCGAGATCGACTTCAGCACGGTGTCGCTGCGCATTCATCTCGGCGCCGAAAATCAGGAGCCCGACCCGCTGATCGCCGCCAAGGAGGCCGGCGCGGCACCGGCCTATCGCGGCATGGCCTATGTCGTGTTCGAGCGTTTCCCGCTGACCGACTTCCACAACCGGGTACCGCAATTCTCCTTCGAGGTCGTGCGCGCAGTGCCGGGGCTCGGCCAGATGATCAAGGCCGTGACGGTGATCCCCGGCGCGAGCGAGTTCATCTACGAGCCGACCCTGGTCAACCAAGAGCCCGAACCCGGAATCAGCATCGCCGAGAACCGGCACCAGCTGCACAGCCCCACCGACATCGACGGCGCGATCGCGCATCTGCTGGCGCTCTGCCCATCGCTCAGGCGCATCTCGCTGGTCGTCAGCTGGTTCGGCGACGATCTGCGCGCCGATGCCTGCACCATCGCGCCACGCGTCGAGATCGTCGACAAGAACACCCCTGTCTCGTCCTGGTCGGTCGCGGGCCTGGACCGAGTGAGCGCACGCATCGTCAGCCAGTTCAACGGCAGGCCGGCCTATGGCGGCACGCCTTCGGACGAGAGCGTGATCGCGCTGATCCGGCGGCTGCGCTTCACGCACGGGATCGAAGTGGTGCTCTACCCCTTCGTGATGATGGATGTGCCGGCCGACAACGCACTGCCCGATCCGCATACCGCCAATCCCTACCAGCCACCTTATCCCTGGCGTGGCCGCATCACCTGCTCGCCGGCTCCGGGCCAGCCGGGATCACCGGATGGTGGGGCAGGGGGGACAAGTCAGATCGCGGCTTTCCTCGGCGCCGCGACGGCGGCCGATTTCAGCCTGGACGGCGACCGGGTCGTCTGCGCGCGGCCGGGCGAATGGAGCTTCCGCCGAGCGATCCTGCATGCGGCAATGCTCGCCAAGGCCGCCGGCGGCGTCGAGGGCTTCATCATCGGCTCCGAACTCGTCGGCTTGACGCGGGTGCGCGGCGCCTCGGGCTATTATCCGATGGTCGATGGTCTGATGGCGCTCGCGGCCGAGGTCCGCACGATCCTGCCGCCGCCGACCAAGCTGACCTATGCGGCGGACTGGACCGAGTACGGCGCCCATGTCCGCGATGGTGGGCTGGAGGTCAGGTTCCCGCTCGATCCGCTCTGGGCCAGCCCCTATATCGACGCGATCGGCATCGACTATTATGCGCCGCTCTCCGACTGGCGCGATACGCCCGAGCATGCCGACCTCGCCATCGCGCGGGGCCCTGCCGATGTCGACTATCTGCGCAACCGGCTGACTTCCGGCGAGGGCTACGACTGGTATTACGCGAACCCGTCTGGCCGCGAGGCGCAGATGCGCCTGCCGATCACCGACGGCGCCTATGGCAAGTCCTGGGTCTTCCGGCAGAAGGATCTGCCGAACTGGTGGTCGAACCCGCATGTCCAACGCTTCGCCGGCGTGGAGATCGGTGCGACCGCCTGGCTACCGGGTTCGAAGCCGATCTGGCTGACGGAGGTCGGCCTGCCTGCCGTCGACAAGGGCGGCAATTCCCCGAACGTCTTTCCCGATCCGAAATCGGTCGATGGCGGCTATCCGCATTTCTCGACCAAGGCGCGCGACGACCTCGTCCAGGCCCGCGGGCTGGAAGCGATTCTGTCCGGCTTCGATCCCGCGTTGCCGGGCTTCGATCCGATGCGCAATCCGATTGCCTCTTCGCCGGGCGCGCGCATGGTCGACCCGGCCAACGTCTTCGCCTGGACCTGGGACGCCAGGCCGTTCCCCGCCTTTCCCGACCTGACCTCGGTCTGGGCCGACGGTGCGAACTATGAGAGTGGCCACTGGATCAATGGCCGCCTCGAGGGCGTGACGCTCGATCGGCTGGTGAACGCGGTGCTGGCCGATTACGGGCTGCCGGCGCCGGACGAGCTCGCCATCGACGGCTTCGTCGACGGCTATGTTCTGGACCGGCCGCTCTCGGCGCGGCAGGTGCTGGAGCCGCTCGCCCAGACCTTCGGCTTCGATGCCGTCATGTCCTCCGGCAAGCTCGTCTTCCGCGGCCGCGCCGCGACGGTTGCGCGGGCCTTGTCGGCGGATGACCTCGTGCTCGATCGAGACGGGCAGCCCTTTGAGCTGCGCCGTGCGCAGGAGAGCGAGCTGCCGCGTGAGCTGCGCCTCGTCCATATCGACGGAAATAACGACTACCGCCAGGTGACGGCGCACTCGCGTCGCCTCGCTGGTGCCGCGCGGCGTGAGAGCGCCGTCGAACTCGCTATAATCACCCGGCGCGCGGAGGGGCAGCGCCTCGCCGATCTTCGGCTGCAGGAGCTCTGGGCGGGCCGGGAAACGGTCGAACTGGAGCTGTCGCCGCGCTGCATCGGGCTGGAGGCGGGCGATGTCGTTTCGCTCGCGGTCGCAGGCCAGCCGCGCCTGTTCCGGCTGACACGGATCAGCGATGGCCCGACACGGCGCGCCAGCGCGCGCTCGGTCGAGCCGGCGATCTATCGCGGCGCGGCAGCCGGCGCGCCAGAGGGCGAGCGCCCTCCGAAAGTGACGCCTCGGATCGCAGGTCGGCCGGACGCGCTGATCCTCGATCTTCCGATCGCAACGGAGACGCCGCCGCCATTGCAATCGCTGGCGGCCTTCGCCGATCCCTGGCCCGGCAGGCTTGCGATCTGGCGCGCCGGCGAGGGCGCGCCGTTCGCGCTGGCCGGCATCGTCGAGGCGCCGTCGATCATGGGCGAAACTTTGACCGTGCTCGCAGCCGGGCCGCTCTGGCGGACCGATCGGCAGGCCTCGGTCGATGTCCGCCTGCGCGGCGGCGTTCTTGCCTCGGTCACGGCCGAGGCCGCTCTGGCAGGCGCCAATGCGCTCGCCTTCATCGACCCAGCCGGGGAGATCGAGATCGCGACCGCGGCGCGTGTCGAGCTGATCGGCACGCGAACGTTCCGGCTGTCGCAGCTGGTACGCGGGCTCGGCGGCTCGGAGCCAGCGGCGGCGCGGACATTGGCCCCGGGAGCGCGCGTGGTCGTGCTCGACGGCGCAGCGGTCCCATTGACGGCGAGCCTCGAAGACATCGGCCAGCCTCTTCGCTACCGGATCGGGCCGCCCAATGCCGACGTGGCCTCGGTGTCGATGCGTGAGCTCTCTGTGACGGTCGGGACGGCGCCGTTGCGGCCACTCGCGCCGGTGCGTCTGCGGGCTCGGCGCTCGCCGGCTGGCGTGACGGTGAGCTGGATCCGGCGCGGCCGTATCGACGGCGATTCCTGGGAGGCGGCCGAGGTGCCGCTCGGCGAGGAGGCTGAACGTTACCGCGTGACAATTCGCGCCGGCGCTGCGGTCATCAGGGTCGTAGAGGTCGATGCGCCGATCATGCTCTACGAAGCGGCGCAGGAACTCGCGGATTTCGGTGGACCTCAAGCCGAGCTGGACCTCGAATTGGCGCAACTCAGCGTCGTTGCGGGCCCAGGTCGTTCCGAGCGTGGACTTATCACGGTCCGCTGAGCTAGCCTCACGCTGATGTTCATGGCGCATTCACGCGTACCGGGCTAGCCCAATGGCGATGATGCTGCTCGATCCCAACGTCGCGATTCTCGCGCTCGTGACCGCCACCGCTTCGCCGGTCGAGACGGTCGATGCGCCGCAGCCGATCTCGTGTCTGTCCGCAGAGGAGACGCGCGAGGCCGTGTCGGACGGCAAGGTCATGCAGCCTGCCGCCGCATCCCGCCATGCCCGCGAGGCCGCGCCCGGCGAGGTCCTGCGGATCAGGCTCTGCCGCCAGGGCGACGAGTTCGTCTATGTGGTGACGACGATGAAGCGCGATGGCCGCGTCGCCCGGGTCACGCTCGACGGCGCCTCGGGCAAGGTGGCGGATATCCGCTAGTTCCGCTATTTCCCGTTCCTGATCCGCCAATCGGAGAAAAGCCGCCGTGCGATTGCTCGTCGTCGAGGACGACAAGGACCTCAACCGCCAGATCGTCAATGCGCTGGAGAACGCCGGCTATGCCGTCGACAAGGCGTTCGACGGCGAGGAAGGGCTCTATCTCGGCGAGACCGAGCCCTATGACGCGGTGATCCTCGATCTCGGCCTGCCCAAGGTCGACGGCGTCGCCGTGCTGCAGGGCTGGCGCCGAGCCGGCAAGACCATGCCGGTGCTGATCCTGACGGCGCGCGATCGCTGGAGCGACAAAGTCTCGGGCTTCGACGCCGGCGCCGACGACTATGTGGTCAAGCCATTCCATATCGAGGAACTGCTCGCCCGCGTTCGCGCCTTGCTGCGCCGCGCCGCCGGCCATGCGACCGCCGAGCTGATCTGCGGCCCGGTCCGCCTCGACACCCGTGCCAGCCGCGTCGTCGTCGACGGCAATCCGGTCAAGCTCACCTCGCACGAATACCGATTGCTCGCCTATCTGATGCATCATCAGGGTCGCGTGGTCTCGCGCACCGAATTGGTCGAGCATCTCTACGATCAGGATTTCGACCGCGATTCCAACACGATCGAGGTCTTCGTCGGCCGCCTGCGCAAGAAGCTCGGCGTCGACGTCATCGAGACCGTGCGCGGGCTCGGCTACATCGCCGCCGCGAAAGGCTGAGGCCGGTCATGCCGGTCACGCGGCAGCGCTTCTCGCTCGGCGCCCGGCTCTTCATCTCGGCCGCCATCTGCTGCGCGCTGGTGCTGATCCTGGCCGGTTTCGGCCTCACGACCTTCTATCGGCGTGCGGCCGAGCGCGGCTTCGACGAGCGCCTCAGCGTCTATATCAAGGAGCTGGTCGCCGATCTCGCCGCCCCGCCCGAGGCCGAGCGCCAGGCGATCGGCGATCTCGGCGAGCCGCGCTTCGACCTGCCGCTCTCCGGCTGGTACTGGCAGATCATCCGCCTCGACGGCGAACGACCCACTGTGCGCACCTCGCGCTCCCTCGTCGGCGGGCAACTGCCGAAGCTGCTCGATCAGAAACTGCAGCCGAACGCCCGCGGTCTGCGCGAGAGCTATATCTCGGGGCCCGATGATCGCGGCCTGCGCATCATCGAGCGCGAGATCGATGTTGGCGAAGACGGCCGTTTCACGGTCGGCGTTGCAGCACCCGCCGACGAGATCGAAGGCGACATCCGCGATTTCCGCTTCGCGCTGACCTTGACCTTCCTCTTCCTAGGCCTTGCCCTCGTCGCCTCGACCATCGCGCAGGTCCGCTTCGGCCTGCGCCCGCTGGCGCGCTTGCGCGCGGCGGTCGGCACGGTGCGAACCGGCGAGAGCACGCGCATCGCCGGGCGCTATCCGCCCGATCTGGCGCCGCTGGCAGGCGAGCTCAACCAGCTCATCGACGCCAATCGCGAGATCCTGGAGCGTGCCCGCACCCAGGTCGGCAATCTCGCCCATGCCCTCAAGACGCCGCTCAGCGTGATGCAGAACGAGGCCGAGGCCGGCCAGGGCGTCCTCTCCCAAACCGTCCGGCATCAGACGGCGATCATGCGCGACCAGGTGCAGTATTATCTCGATCGGGCCCGTGCCGCCGCCCTGTCTGGCGCGCTGGGCGGGACCTCCGAGATTTCTCCCTCGCTCGACGCGCTGATCCGCACCTTCGAGAAGATCGCGCAGGGCAGGGCGGTAGAGGGTAGCCATACCGTGCCGGCCGGCGTCCGTTTTCGTGGCGAGAAGCAGGATTTCGAGGAGATGCTCGGCAACCTGCTCGACAATGCCTTCAAATGGGCGCGGGCCGAGGTACAGGTCAGCTTGGCGCCTCAAGCCGAGACCCCGGAAGAACGCGTCGTCCTGCTGATCGACGACGACGGGCCGGGTCTCCCCGACGACGCCATGGCGGAAGTCCTCAAGCGCGGCCGCAGGCTCGACGAGACGACGCCGGGCTCGGGGCTCGGCCTCTCCATCGTCGTCGACCTCGCCAAGCTCTATGGCGGCGGCCTCTCGCTGGAGCGCTCGCCGCTCGGCGGACTCAGGGCGCGGCTCGTCCTGCCGGCGGTCTGACGCCGCATTGCCCGCGTGACCCTTTGTCGCCATCTTCGGACATGAACCGGCACCTTCGAACCGCTATGAACAGCGAATGCTGATCTGGATCATCTTCGCGGCCATGACCGGGGCGGCGGTCATGGCGGTGCTCTGGCCGCTTGGCCGCCAGGCGCCGGCGCTTACCGCCGACACAGCTGGGGCGACCGCGCTCTATCGTGCCCAGCTCGCCGAGATCGATCGCGATCTCGGCCGCAAGCTGATCGGCGCCGCAGAGGCCGAGGCGGCGAAGGCCGAGGCGGCCCGTCGGCTGCTGCGCGAGACGGCGTCGGAGGCGATGCCGGCCGGCGAGAGCGAGCCGGCGTTGCGTCGGCGCCGCGCGGCCTCCGCAATTGCGCTGTCCTGCGTGCCTTTGCTCGCATTGTTGATCTATGGCGCTTACGGTTCGCCGACGGTCCCGGACCAGCCGCTCGCGGCGCGGATGCAAGGCAATCCGGCACAGGATTTCGAGCTTGCGCTGGCGCGGATCGAGTCTCATCTCGCAGCGAACCCGACCGACGGCAAGGGCTGGAACGTGCTCGCTCCGGTCTATCTGCGCCAAGGCCGCTTCGACGATGCCGCCAAGGCCTTCGCCAATGCGATCCGCTATGATGGCGCGACGACCGAGCGGCTAGGCGGCCAGGCTGAGGCGCAGCTTCTCGCCGCTGGCGGCGTCGTCACGGCGGCGGCGCGCGAAAGCCTCGCCGAAGCGCTGAAGCTCGATCCGGCCAATCCCCGCGCTCGCTTCTTCATGGCGATCGCGCAGGAGCAGGACGGGCAGGTGCCGGCCGCGATCGCTTCGCTCAAGGGCCTGCTCGCCGATGCGCCGGCTGATGCGCCGTGGACGGCCACGGTTCGGGCGCGTCTCGAAGGGCTTGAGCGTCCTGCCGCTCCGGCCGATGCGATCGCCAGTCTGCCCGAGGCCGAGCGCATGGGTGCGATCCGCGGCATGGTCGAGGGTCTCGCCGCGCGGCTCGCCGAGGGTGGCGGCAGCCTCGCCGACTGGTCGCGCCTGATCCGCTCGCAGGCGGTCCTCGGCGATCGCGAGGCGGCGCAGAAGTCGCTGTCCACGGCTCGGCAGCGTCTCGCTTCCGATCAGTCGGCAGCGTCCGCCCTCGACGGCCTGCGCAGCGAACTCGGCCTGCAGGAGGCCGCTCAATGACCATCCAGGCCGGCATCCCCGCTACGCCGCCGCGCAAGCGCCTGACGCGCAAGCAGCGCCGCCTGGTCGTGATCGCCTCTGTCGGCGTCGTCCTCGGCCTCGCCGCCGGGCTCGTCGCTTATGCGCTGCGCGATTCGATCGTCTTCTTCTATGGTCCGACCGAGATCGTCGAGAAGGGGCTCGCGCCCGGCACGCGCTTGCGCCTTGGCGGTCTGGTCGAGACCGGTTCGGTCGAGCGCGGCGCCAATCAGCGCGTCAGCTTCGCCGTCACAGACGGCAAGACCAGGACCATGGTCAGCTATACCGGCCTGCTGCCCGATCTCTTCCGCGAAGGGCAGGGAGTGGTCACCGAAGGCGTGCTCGAGGGGCCGGGGCGGTTCCGCGCCGATTCCGTCCTCGCCAAGCATGACGAGACCTATATGCCGCGCGAGGTCGCCGACGCATTGAAGAAGCAGGGCCATTGGCAGCCCAGCGAAACCAAACCCGGCGCACCCGCAGCGCCGGCCACGAAATAGGGCCGCGCCTGTGTTCGTCGAAATCGGTCATTTCGCTTTGGCGCTGGCGCTCGGTGTCGCAGTCGTCCAGACGATCGTGCCGCTCTGGGGCGTGAGCCGGAATGACCCGGCTCTTGCCTCTGTCGGCCCGGCCGCGGCGATCGCCTGCTTCCTGCTGGTCGCGATCTCCTTCGGCTGCCTGATGGCGTCCTATGTGGTCTCCGACTTCTCGGTCGAGAACGTCGCGGCCAACTCTCATTCGACGCAGCCGCTGATCTACAAGCTGACCTCTGTCTGGGGGAACCATGAGGGCTCGATGCTGCTCTGGGTCCTCATCCTGGTGCTGTTCGGTGCGCTGGTGGCGTTGTCGCGGCGTTCGCTGCCGCCGAAGCTGCGGGCCGGCACGCTCGCGGCGCAGGGCAGCGTCAGCGTCGCCTTCCTCGCCTTCACGCTGCTGACCTCGAACCCGTTCCGGCGGCTCGTCCCGGCGCCGGGCGAGGGGCAAGATCTCAACCCGATCCTGCAGGATCTCGGCCTCGCGATCCATCCGCCGCTGCTCTATGTCGGCTATGTCGGCTTCTCGATCACCTACGCCTTCGCCGTCGCGGCATTGATCGAGGGCAAGATCGATGCGGTCTGGGCTCGCGCCGTCCGCCCCTGGACCTTGCTGGCCTGGACCTTCCTGACGCTCGGCATCGCCATGGGTTCCTACTGGGCCTATTACGAGCTCGGTTGGGGCGGCTGGTGGTTCTGGGACCCGGTCGAGAACGCTTCGCTGATGCCGTGGCTCGCCGGCACCGCGCTGATCCACTCGACCGTGGTGATGGAGAAGCGCGACGCGCTCAAGGTCTGGACGATCCTGCTGGCGATCCTGACCTTCTCGCTCTCGCTGCTCGGCACCTTCATCGTCCGCTCGGGTGTGCTGACCTCGGTGCACTCCTTTGCCACCGACCCGCAGCGCGGCCTGTTCATCCTCGGCATCCTGATCGCCTTCATCGGCGGCTCGCTGGCCCTGTTCGCCTGGCGCGCGCCGCTTTTGAAGCAGGGCGGCCTGTTCGCCCCGGTCTCGCGGGAGAGCGCGCTCGTCGTCAACAACCTCTTCCTGGCGACGGCCTGCGCCACCGTCTTCATCGGCACGCTCTATCCGCTCGTGCTGGAGATGGTCACCGGTGACAAGATCTCGGTCGGCCCGCCGTTCTTCAACGCCACGTTCGTGCCGCTGCTGGTGCCGCTCTTGCTGCTGCTGCCGATCGGCCAGACGCTGGCCTGGAAACGCGGTGACCTATTGGGCGCCGCCCAGCGCGCCCAGGTCGCTTTCGGTGTCGGCGTCATCACCACGCTGGCTATCTTCGCCTTCGTGCGCGGTGGCCCGGTGCTGGCGCCGCTCGGCATCGGTCTTGGCGTCTTCCTCGTCGTCGGCGCGTTCTGGGAGGTCGGTGAACGCGTCGTCGGCCGTGCCAGCGGCGCAGCGGCGATCCTGTCGCGGGCGAAGGGGCTGCCGCGTTCGGCCTGGGGCACTGCGCTCGGTCATGCCGGCGTCGGTATCAGCGTGATCGGCATCGCCGCCACCGCCTGGGGCACCGAGGGGATCGGCATGCTCAAGGTCGGCGAGAGCCTGACCAGCGGCCGCTACACCGTGACGCTCGAGGCGATCACGCCGCGCACCGGGCCGAACTATCGCGAGGACGCGGCCCGTTTTCGCATCGTCGCCGACGGCCGCGAGCTGAAGCCGGTCGAGGCGATGAAACGCATCTACACGGCCCGTGCCATGCCGACGACCGAGGCCGGCATCCGCACCGTCGGGCTAGGGCAGGCCTATATCAGCCTGGGCGAGCCCGACGACAGCGGCGCGATCGCGGTCAAGCTGCACGACAAGCCGCTGATATTGCTGATCTGGATCGGCGCGCTGGTGATGGCGGCGGGCGGCGCGCTCTCGCTGACCGACCGGCGCTACCGGCTGGCAGCGCCACGGCGCACGACGGCGCCGGCCGCGTTTCCGCAGGCGGCCGAGTGAGTACGATGCGTGGCCTTCCGCTCCTTCTCGTCGGGATGCTGGCCTTATCGGCGCCGGCCTTCTCCTTTCAGCCGAGCGAGGTGCTGAAGGATCAAGCACTGGAGCAGCGCGCCCGGCAAATCTCTTCGGGGCTGCGTTGCCTGGTCTGCCAGAACCAGTCGATCGACGATTCCGATGCGCCGCTCGCCAAGGATCTGCGCATCCTGGTGCGCGAGCGGCTGACGGCCGGCGACAGCGATGGGGCGGTGATCGACTTCGTCGTCGCGCGCTATGGCGATTTCGTCCTGCTGCGCCCGCCGATGAATGCGCGCACGATCGCGCTCTGGGCCGCGCCCTTCCTGATCGTGCTGTTCGGGGCCGTGTTCCTCTGGCGTCGGCGCAATCGCGCAGCAGCTGCGGCGGTGGGCACGACCTTGACGGCCGAGGAGCAGCGCCGGCTCGACGATCTCCTGCGCGACGAGCGCGGCTGAGGCCAGGCCCAACCTTACAAAACTGTCATCATCGGGCGAAATCCGGGTAAGGCTCCGCCCGCCATGGTTCACCTCACGAAGCAGGGAAGGCCCTGCCTCCCGCATCGAGGTAACAACCATGACGACGCAAGAAAACAACTCCTCAGAGACTGCTACCCGCGCCCCGGCCACCGCCCGCTCGATCCTGAAGCGCGGCGCGATCGTCGCCGGCGCCGCGACGCTGAGCATCGGCCTGATGGCTGGCCTCGCCGACAATTTCCTGAATACCCACGGCGCCGCCAACGCCCAGCCGATCCAGCTCTCGGGCACCCAGATCCAGTTGCCTTCCTTTGCCGACGTCGCCGACAAGGTGAAGCCGGCCGTCGTGTCGGTCCGCGTCACCTCGGGGCTTGCCAGCACCGGCGAGGACGGCGAGAGCGGCCCCAACGTCCTGCCGCCTGGGCACCCGCTGGAGCGCTTCTTCCGCCAGTTCGACGAACAGAACCCGCGCTCCGGCCGACCGGCGCCTGAGCGTCGCTCGATGTCGCAGGGTTCGGGCTTCTTCGTCAGCCAGGACGGCTATGTCGTCACCAACAACCACGTCGTCGAGAAGGCATCCCAGGTCGAGCTCGTCACCGACGAGGGCAAGACCCTGACCGCCAAGGTCGTCGGCACCGATCCGCGCACCGATCTGGCGCTGCTCAAGGTCAACGAGTCCGGCAACTACCCGTTTGTCCAGCTCGCGGCGGCCAAGCCCCGCACCGGTGACTGGGTGATGGCGGTCGGTAACCCGTTTGGCCTCGGCGGTACGGTAACGGCCGGCATCGTCTCGGCCCAGGGCCGCGATATCGGCTCGGGCCCCTATGACGACTTCCTGCAGATCGACGCGCCGATCAACAAGGGCAACTCCGGCGGCCCGACCTTCAACCTCAAGGGCGAGGTCGTCGGCGTCAACACCGCGATCTTCTCGCCGTCCGGCGGCAATGTCGGCATCGCCTTCGCGATCCCGGCGACGACCGTTACCAATGTGATCGAGTCGCTCAAGAAGGACGGCACGGTGGCGCGCGGCTTCATCGGCGTGCAGATTCAGCCGGTCACTGCCGAGGTTGCCGATGCAATTGGCCTGAAGGACGCCAAGGGGGCACTGATCGCCTCGGCGCAGGCCGGTGGTCCCGCCGCCAAGGCTGGTCTGAAGCGCGGCGACACGATCATCGCCGTGAACGGCGAGAAGATCGCCGATGCCCGCGCTCTCTCTCGCAAGATCGCTACCTTCGCGCCTGGCGCCAAGACGAGCCTGACCATCTGGCGCGACGGCAAGGAGCGCGAGATCTCGTTCGAGGTCGGCCGCCAGCCGGCGGCCTGACCGGGGACCTACCCCAAGTTGGAGCATGCTCTCGCGCGTAGCGTCAGTTGATCTGCGAGAGCGTGTTCCGGGGCGGATGGTACCTCCCGGCTGTCACGTCGCCCCCTGCCGGGAATGCCAACCGTCTCGGCGGCAGGTCGGATCGTCACCTCCGACCTGCCGCTTTTCGTTTTGATGAGGTAGCGTGCCGTCATGCGACTCCTGATCGTTGAAGACGATGCCGAGGCGGCAGCCTATCTGGTGAAAGCCTTTCGCGAGGCCGGCCATGTCGCCGACCACGCTCCCGATGGCCTTGAGGGCTACGCCATGGCGCAGGGCGGCGGCTACGACGTGCTCGTGGTCGACCGCATGCTGCCGCGCATGGACGGGCTCTCGGTGATCCGCTCCCTGCGCGAGCAGGGCGAGACGGTGCCGGCGCTGATCCTCTCGGCGCTCGCACAGGTCGACGACCGGGTGAAGGGCCTGCGCGCCGGCGGCGACGACTACCTCCCCAAGCCCTATGCCTTCTCCGAATTGCTCGCCCGCGTCGAGGTGCTCTCGCGCCGCCGCGGCGCGCCGACCTCCGAGCCGACCACCTATCGCGTCGGCGATCTCCTGCTCGACCGGCTGGCGCACCGCGTCACCCGCGCCGGCGAGGAGATCGTGCTGCAGCCGCGCGAGTTTCGCCTGCTCGAATATCTGATGAAGCATGCCGGACAGGTCGTGACCCGCACCATGCTGCTCGAGAACGTCTGGGACTATCATTTCGACCCGCAGACCAACGTCATCGACGTGCATGTTTCGCGTCTGCGCTCCAAGGTCGACAAGGGCTTCGAGCATCCGATGATCCACACCATCCGCGGCGCGGGATACATGGTCCGTGACACAGCTCGCTGACCGCGGGGCAACTGAAGTGCCGCCCGCTGGCCGCCTGCGCTTCCTGCCGCAACTCGTCCGCACGACCGCCTTCAAGTTGACGGCGATCTATCTCGTCGTCTTCGCGGCCTTTGCGATCTTCGTGCTGGGCTATGTCGCCTGGAACGCCAAGAACCTGCTCGACGACCAGTTCCGCTCGACCATCGACGCCGAGATTCAGGGCCTTGCCGAGCAGCAGCGCCTCGGCGGCATCAGGCGGCTCGTGCAGGTCATCGAGCGGCGCTCGCGCGGGCCGGGCGCCTCGCTCTACCTCGTCACCACGCCGCTGGGCGAGCGCATCGCCGGCAATATCGAGGCGCTGCCGCCGGGCACGCTCGACCGCCAGGGCGAGAGCGAGATCGAGTACGCCCGCTCGTCCGAGGCGCTCGACCAGACCAACCACGCGATCGTCCGCGTCTTCATGCTGCCCGCGGGCTTTCGCCTGCTGGTCGGGCGCGATGTCGAGGAGCGCGAGCGCCTGCGCGTCGTGATCAAGCGCGCCGCCGCCTGGTCGATGCTGCTCGTCGTCGTGCTCGGTTGCTTCGCCGGCTGGTTCGTGGCGCGGCGCGTGCTGAAGCGCATCGACGGCATGAACGATACCGCTCGCTCGATCATGGCGGGCGACCTCAAGGGCCGGCTCGCCATCGCCGGCACCGGTGACGAGCTCGATCGGCTGGCCGGAAACCTCAACGCCATGCTCGATCGCATCGGCGAACTGATGAGCGGCATGCAGCAGGTCACCGACAATGTCGCCCATGACCTGAAGACGCCGCTGACCCGCCTGCGCAACCGCGCAGAGGAGGCGCTGCGGACGGCGCAATCACCCGAGCAGTTGCGGGCGGCGCTCGACGGCGCGATTGACGAGGCCGACGGGCTGATCCGCGTCTTCAATGCCCTCCTGATGATCGCCCGGCTGGAGACCCGCCAGATCACCGACAGCATGGGCCCGCTCGACCTTGCCGAGATCGTCGATGGCCTCTCCGAACTCTATGAACCGCTGGCGGAGGAGGCAGGTCTCACCTTGTCCGCCTCGGTCGAGCCGGGCCTTTCGCTGACCGGCAACCGCGAGCTGATCGGCCAGGCGCTGGCCAATCTGATCGACAACGCGCTGAAATACGGCAAGCCGGAGGGCGATGCGCCGGCAACCGTCGCGGTGACGGCGCGCCGCGTCGGCGAGTTGATCGAGCTCGGTGTCGCCGACCATGGCGCCGGCATTCCCGAGGCCGATCGCGGCCGCGTGCTGGAGCGCTTCGTCCGCCTCGACCAGAGCCGCAGCAAGCCCGGCTTCGGGCTGGGGCTCGCCTTGGCTTCCGCGGTCGCGCATCTGCATGGCGGCGCGATCCGCCTCGCAGACAATGCGCCGGGGCTCGACGTCGTGATGTCGTTGCCTGCTGCGCCTCCTGTGGACAGGCCGCTTCCCGAAGCGCCTCAAGGCTCGACATCGCAGCCGGACGGGGCAGGGTTCCAGTCGGCTTGATGAAGGGCTAAGGCTCGCTCAGCCGGTCGACGCGGAGGTCAGGGTGGGCGAGCCGTTATACGAACGCCTGAAGGCGGCGCCCGTGCTGCCGGCGCGCAGCAAGATCGAGACGCTCTGGCGCGAGGAGCTGATCGAGCGCCTGTTCGATGCCGAGGCTGGTGAGCGGCTCGTTGCACACCTTGCCGGCCATCAGGCTTCGGCCGCGCTCGTCGCAGGCATTCTCGCTCATTCGCCTTTCCTGACCCAGATCATGCGGCGCGATCCGGAGGGGCTCCTCGCCTCGCTGACCACCGACCCCGGCGAGCGCCGCGATGCACTCCTTGCTGGCATCGCCGCCTTCGCCACGCCGGAGACGGCGACTGCCGACCTGATGCGCGAATTGCGCCGCTTTCGCCAGGCGATGGCGCTCCTGATCGCGCTCGCCGATATCGGCGGCGTCTGGCCGGTCGAGACGGTGACCGCCGCCCTCAGTGCGACCGCGGACATGGCGGTGAAGCTCGCCAGCGAGCACGTGCTGCATCACGCTGCCGGCCTCGGCCGGATCGAACTTCCCGACGCCAATGAGCCCGGCAAGGGCTCGGGCCTCGTCGTGCTGGCCCTCGGCAAACACGGTGCCGGCGAGCTGAACTATTCCTCCGACATCGACATCGTCGTCTTCTTCGATCCGGAGATGGCCGAGGCGGCTGGCGTCGGCGAGCCCACCAGCTTCTTCGTCAAGCTGACCCAGCAGATCGCGCGTATCATCCAGGAGCGGACGCCCGACGGCTACGTCTTCCGCGTCGACCTGCGCCTGCGGCCCGATCCCGGCTCGACCCATGTCGCCGTCGCCCTGCCGACCGCCTACGCCTATTACGAGACGGTCGGCCAGAACTGGGAACGCGCCGCCATGATCAAGGCGCGCCCGGTGGCCGGCGATATCGAGCTCGGCCGCCGCTTCATCGCCGACCTCGCCCCCTTCATCTGGCGCAAGTACTTTGATTTTGCCGCCATCGCCGACATCCATGCGATGAAGCGCCAGATCCAGTCGGTGAAGGGTTTCGAGACGCTCAGCCTGCCCGGCCACAACGTCAAGCTCGGCCGCGGCGGCATCCGCGAGATCGAGTTCTTCGTCCAGACCCAGCAGCTCGTCTTCGGCGGCAGGCGCCCGGCGCTGCGCGGGCCGCGGACGCTCGAGATGCTGGCCGAGCTGACGAGGGAGAACTGGATCAGCCCCGAAGCGCGCGACGAGCTGACCGAATCCTATTGCTGGCTGCGGACGATCGAGCATCGGCTGCAGATGCGCCATGACGAACAGACACAGACCCTGCCGACCGACGCTGCCGATCTTGACGCCTTCGCCCGCTTCTGTGGCTACCCGTCCGCCAAGGCCTTCGGCAAGGACCTGGAGGCGCATGCCAGGCGCGTCGAGGGCCACTACGCTTTGCTGTTCGAGGATGCCCCCAGCCTCGCCAGCGAGGCCGGCTCGCTCTCCTTCACCGGTACGGAAAATGATCCCGAGACGCTGGCGACCCTCAGCAAGCTCGGCTTCCGCCAGCCGGCGACTGCAGCCGAGACGGTTCGCGGCTGGCATTTCGGCCGCCGCGCCGCCGTCACCAGCGCCCGCGCCCGCGAGGTGCTGACCGAATTGACGCCGGCGCTTTTGGTCGCGCTTGGGCGTACCACCGATCCCGACGGTGCGCTCGCCCATCTCGACAACGCCTTCGTACGTATGCCCGCGGCGGTCGAGCTCCTGACCTTGCTGCGCTCGCATGATGCGCTGCTGCAGCTCTTCGCCGAAATCCTCGGCAGCGCGCCGCGCCTCGCCAAGGTCGCGGCGCTCTATCCGCATGTGCTCGACGCGGTGATCGACCCGGCCTTCAGCGCCCCGCGCCACGATGCCGAGCGCGTGGCGCAGCGCGTGCGCGCCATGGTCGGCACGCCGCCGCCCAGCGTCGAGGATGGGCTCGACCGCATGCGCGACGCCGCCCGGCAGGAGAACTTCCTGGTTGGCGCCCGGCTGCTCTCCGGCGTGATCAATGCCGAGCAGGCTGCTCAAGGTTATGCCGCTGTGGCGCAGGCTTCCATCCGCGTCGCTTTCGAGGATACCCGCGCGGCATTCGCAGCCGATCATGGCCTCGTCGCTGGTGCGGAAGCCGTCGTGCTCGGCATGGGTCGCCTCGGCGCCGGCGAACTCACCCCCTCATCCGATCTCGACCTGATGCTGCTCTATGAGCGGCCGGAGGAGGCCGAGGCCAGCGACGGCAGGCGCCCGCTCGATCCGGTGACCTGGCATGTCCGCTTCACCCAACGGCTGGTCGCGGCGCTGACCGTACCGACAAGGCGTGGCACGCTCTATCAGGTCGACCTGCGTTTGCGGCCAGCCGGCAACAAGAGCCCGGCGGCGACGCAATTCGGCGGCTTCACGGCCTATCACCAAGGCGAGGCTGAGATCTGGGAGGAAATGGCGCTCACCCGTGCCCGCGTCGTCGCCGGCGATTCCGATCTCAAGGCGAAGGTCGAGGCCGCGATCCGTGAGATCCTGCTGCGCAGGCGCGAGCCAGCCAAGGTCGCGGCGGCTGTCGCCGAGATGCGGGCGCTGATCGCCAAGGAGAAGGGCGAGGGCGACGCCTGGGATCTCAAGCTCGCTGCCGGTGGGCTGACCGATCTCGACTTCCTGGCGCAGTTCCTGGTGCTCGCTCACGGCCATGACCATCCGCAGCTTCTCGCCCGCACCACCTCCGGTGTCTTTGCGGCTGCGCGCGACACCGGCGTCATCGCTGCCGGGGAGGCCGAGCGGCTGGCCGCCGCAGCCCGCTTCATCGGCGACGTCCAGCTCTGGCAGCGCTTCGCGGTGGAAGAGGATTTCGATGCTAAGGCGGTGCCGGAGCGCGTCCTGCGCCGGATCGCGACTGCTGTCGGCTTGCCGGATGCGAAAGTGTTGAAGGCCGAGCTCGACGAGCGGCGGGCGATGGTGCGCGGCCTGTTCAAGCAGATCCTGGGCGCGGCGCAGAAGGGGTGAGCCCCGCGCGCTTCGCTCAGGCCGCCCGCTCCAGCTCGGAGCCGGCCAGGCTCTTCAGCGGCAGGTGGACCATCACGATCGTGCCCGAGCCGATGATCGAGCGGATCCGCAGCGAGCCGCCATGCAGCTCTGCCAGCGAGCGGGCGATGGCGAGGCCGAGGCCGGAGCCGCCATGGCTGCGGATCAGATCGCTCTCGACCTGCTCGAACGGGCGCCCGATGCGGCCGAGCTTCTCCCGTGGGATGCCGATGCCGCTGTCCTCGACATAGAGGTTGAGCGCGTCGGGCGCCGGCTTGACGCGGACCGCGATCCTGCCGCCCTCGGGGGTGAACTTGACGGCGTTGTCGACGAGATTGCCGACGATCTGGAAGAGGGCGTGCGCATCGGCTTCCAGGCGCAGGCCGCTGCCGATATCGCTGGTGAGAGAGAGCCGCTTGCGTGTGATCTCTTCGCGATGGCAGCTGATCGCTTCGCCGACCACGAGATCGAGCGCGACATCGGTCTTTTCGAGCTCGAGCTTGCCGGCCTCGATCCGGGCCATGTTCAGGATGTCGTTGATCACCGCGAGCAGGTAGCCGCCACTGGAGCGGATGTCGCGGACATACTCGACATAACGCTCCGAGCCGAGCGGGCCGAACAGCCCGTCATCCATGATCTCCGAGAAGCCGAGGATGGCGTTGAGCGGCGTGCGCAGCTCATGGCTCATATTGGCGAGGAATTCCGACTTGGCGCGGTTGGCGCTCTCGGCCGAGGCCTTCTGTTCGAGATAGAGCTCGGCGAGCTCGGCGAGCTGTTGGGCTTGCGCCTCGAGCTTCTGACGCGAGGACTTCAGGTCGGTGACGTTCTTGAGCAGTTCGTGCTCGGAGCGGGTCAGGCGCTCCTCCTGCTGCTTCAGCATGGTGATGTCGGTGCCGACCGAGACCGAACCGCCATCCTTGGTGCGGCGGCCGTTGATCTGCAGCCAGCGGCCATCCGACAGCTTCGCCTCGTAGGAGTGGCTGCCCGAAGCTGCGCGCGAGCTGCGGACCGGCTCGCGGTCGATGCTCGGCTGGGCGCTGTGGCTCATGATCTGCTCGTAAGGAGTGCCGGTCTTGACCAGCTCGGGCGAGAGCTTGTGCAGCTGCTGGTACTTGGCATTGCAGAGCACGAGCTTCTGGTCGGCGTCCCAGAGCACGAAGGCTTCCGAGATCGCCTCGACCGCGTCGCGCAGCCGGGCGTCGGCGGTGGCGGTGCGGGCGGCCATGCGGCGCTGCTCGGAGATGTCGACGACGATGCCGACGAGGTGCTGCGAGCCGGTGCGACGGTCGGTGACCAGCTCGGCCCGCGCCTTGAGCCAGACCCATTCGCCAGAGGCGTTGCGAACCCGGAATTCCTGGTCGAGATGATTGGTCTCGCCGCGGCTGACCGCATCGGCCAGGCCGTAGAGATCGGCATCGTCGGGATGGATGAAGGCGTTGACCTCGCCGAAGGACATATACTCGCCGGCGCGGTCATAGCCGAGCATCGCATACATCGAATCCGACCAGTACATCCGGCCCCTAGCCAGGTCCCAGTCCCACAGGCCGCAATGGCCGCGGCTCAGCGCCGTGTCGATGCGGTCGCGCACGCAGTCGCAATCCTCATCGGCGGCGCGGGCCCGCCGGGATTGCAGCACGAAGGCGGCGGTGATGCCGGCGAGCACGATCGCGGCCGAGCCGAACAGCACGAGGATGGAGCGCCGACGCTCCTCCCAAGTCGACAGCGCGCGCTTGACCGGATGCAGCACGGCGACCTGGCCGAGCGGCGCGGCGAGATTGCGCACGGCGGCGAGCGCCTCGATCCCGCCCGGAAGGGTGATCGGCATCACGCCGGCGCGGTCAGCGAAGACGGTCAGAGCCTGCCCGGGGCCGAGCACATCGATCAGGCTGCGCTCGCTCGCGCCGACCGTCGGTTCGCCGGCGATCACGCGGCCGCCAGCGTCGCTGACATAGACCACGCGACCGCGGCCGGCGATGTGCTTGGTGGTCAGGGCGGTGAGGGCGCTCTCCGGGCGCTTGTCGTCCTTGGAGGTTAGATCGAGTTCGCGGACAAGCAACGCGGCGAGCGCTTCCAGGTCGATTGCCGCGTCGTCGAGCGCATCGTCTCGCAATGCGCTGGTCTGGACGTAAGCGCCGAGCGCCAGGAGGAGGACGAAGCCTGCAACGAGAGCCGGAATGACTTTCCGGAACGCGGGCTCCAGCTTCTCGAAGCGCTGGTAAAGCGGATGGGTCAAGGATCGTGCTACGCCGAGCACCGAATTTGCGCGCACGTGTGCGCAAGCCGCGTCTGCACGCGTCATGCCCGTCCCCCTTCGGAAGCGATGTACCGACAGTAAGATCGAGAGACGTGCCGCATCCCCGAATCACAGTCAGTTGAATCCGCAGGCCTCGCTTTGTCTAGCGGAAACTTCGTCCTGACAGTGCTTTTGCGCGCCCTGGTTGTGGTCTCGAATCGGTTGAATCTTGCGCGCGCAGGACTTCGTTAACCTTTGGCGGCGCAGCCGGTTAACGTGCGATTCTCGGGGTACGAAACGGGGTGTTGCCGACCGCCCCGCGGGCCCGAAAAGCCGGCCCCTCCAACCCCCGGTGGGGAGAGAGAGGGGCGCTTCGCTTGCTGCCGATCACCCGAGCGAGCGTGCCGCGATATCGGCCACGTCGCGCGACAGGTTCGGCGTCGACCCGACCATGCGCAGCGCCGCCTCCGCCTTGGCCCGGCGGCCCGCCTCCAGCATGCGCCAGCTCTTGAATGAACCGAGCAGGCGCGAGGCGACCTGCGGGTTGGTCCGGTCGAGCGCGATGACGATGTCGGCGACGAAGCCGTAGCCCTCGCCATCGGCCCGGTTGAACTGGGTCAGGTTCGCCGCGAAGCCGCCGATCAGGCCGCGCACGCGGTTCGGATTGCCCAGCGAGAAGGCGGGATGGTTCATCAGCGCCTTGACCCGGGCGAGCGTGCCGTCCTCCGCGATCAGCGCCTGCGCCATCAGCCATTTGTCGAGCACCAGCGGTTCGCGGGCATAGAGCTCGCCGAAGCGGGCGATCAGATCCTCGCGCTCCGGGCCCGGGATCAGCGTCATCGCCGCCAGCGCCGCCAGCCGGTCGGTCAGGTTGTCGGCCTCGGCGAACTGCGCCAGTGCCAGCCGTGCGCCCTCCGTGGGAGCGCCTAGCGCAATCAGGCCAAGCGCTTCGTTGCGCAGCGCGCGCCGCCCCGCAGATGCGGCGGCTGGCGAATAGGGGCCGCGTTCGGTGAGGCTGTCGCGCAGGCCGATGAGCTGGCCTGTGAGCGCCGCGCCGATTGCGGCGGAGAGCCGGCGATGGGCGCCGTGAACAGTATCCGGGTCGACATCGCGGGCAATCTCGCGGGCGATGTCGGCCGGGGCCGGCAGGCGCAGCACCTGCGCGGCGAAGGCGGGGTCGGCCAGCGCCGGACCGGAGAGGAAGCCTGAGAGC
>DASYHC010000060.1:0-47071 GCA_035998995.1 Allobosea sp. | reverse complement strand
TTCAACGCACGCCTGCGCGCCGCCGGAAAACCTGCCAAGCTCGCCATCACAGCCTGCATGCGCAAGCTCATCACCATCCTCAACGCCATCATCCGAAACAAATCACCATGGAGATGCGCTTGACCACACAGTCGCTCTCCCCCAAGGGGAGAGGGGCAGGTCGCGGCTCCCTAGCTCAAGCCTTCCCGAGCCTGACGCCGCTCTCGGCGTCGAAGACATGGACCTTGTCGGGATCGACCGAAATCCAGAGCCGGCCAGCCTGAGCCGCGACCTCGCCGGTCGCCGCCTGCATGACGAAGGGCTTGCCGGCGAGCTGGCCGTGGAAGAGCTGCGTCGCGCCCAGTTCCTCGATGAACTCGACATCGAAGGGCAGCGAGCCGACCGCACCTTCCGAGGCGACCTCGATATCCTCGGGCCGCAGGCCGACCTCGACCGCCGTGCCGGCAGGCAGATCCTCACGCAGGTCGCGCGCCTGCAGAAGGGCGTCGCCGAGCGCGATGATGCCGTGCCCGTCGAGCTTGGCAGGCAGCAGGTTCATCGGCGGCGAGCCGATGAAGGTGGCGACGAAGCGGCTTGCCGGCTTGCGGTAGACCTCGGACGGCACGCCGATCTGCTCGACCTGGCCGCCATTCATCACCACCAGCTTGTCGGAGAGCGTCATCGCCTCGACCTGGTCATGGGTGACGTAGATCGCGGTGACGCCGAGCGCGCGCTGCAACTTCTTGATCTCGACACGCATCTGCACACGCAATTTGGCGTCGAGATTGGAGAGCGGCTCGTCGAACAGGAAGACCTGGGGCTTGCGCACGATGGCGCGACCCATGGCGACGCGCTGGCGCTGGCCGCCGGAGAGCTGGCGTGGGCGGCGCTGCAGGAAGGGCTCGATGGCGAGGATGCGCGCGGCCTCGGCGACGCGCTTCTCGATCTCGTCCTTGGGCGTGCCGCGATTGCGCAGGCCATAGGCCATGTTGTCGTAGACACTCATATGCGGGTAGAGCGCGTAATTCTGGAAGACCATGGCGATGTCGCGGTCGGCCGGCTCGACCTGGTTGACGACGCGGCTGCCGATCGCGACCTCGCCGGCCGAGATCGTCTCCAGCCCGGCGACCATGCGCAGCAAGGTCGACTTGCCGCAGCCGGACGGGCCGACGAGGACGCAGAAGCCGCCATCGGGGATGTCGAAGGAGACGCCCTTCACAGCCTCGACGCCGCCGGCATAGATCTTCTTGACGTTGTTGAGCGTGACCTGAGCCATTGGCGGGCTACTTCTCTGTCTCGACGAGGCCCTTCACGAAGAGCCTCTGCATGGCGATGACGACGAATACCGGGGGCAGCATGGCGAGCATGGCGGTGGCCATGGCGAGCTGCCATTCGGTCAGGGCGTCGGAGGTGGTGATCATCTTGCGGATGCCGATCACGATGGTCTGCATCGAGTCCTTGGTCGTGATCAGGAGCGGCCAGAGATACTGGTTCCAGCCATAGATGAACTGAATGACGAACAGCGCCGCGATCGTCGTCAGCGAGAGCGGCAGCACCGTGTCCTTGAAGAACTTGAAAGGGCCGGCGCCGTCGATCTTCGAAGCCTCCAGCAATTCGTCGGGGATCGTCATGAAGAACTGCCGGAACAGCAGCGTGCCGGTAGCCGAGGCGATCAGCGGCACGGCCAGGCCCTGATAGCTGTCGAGCATGCCGAGATCGGAGACGATCTTGAAGGTCGGGAAGATACGGACCTCGACCGGGAGCATCAGTGTGACGAAGATGATCCAGAACGCCGCCATCCGGAACGGGAAGCGGTAGTAAACGATGGCGTAGGCCGAGAGCACCGAGATGAAGATCTTCCCGAGCGCGATGGTCATCGCCATCACGAAGGAGTTGAACATCATCCCCAGCACCGGCTCGCGGGTCGAGGACGACGTGCCGACGAAGAGGATGCGGTAGTAGTTCTCCAGGAAATGCGGCCCGGGATAGAGCGGCAGCTGCCCGTTGATGATGGTAGCGTTGTCCCAGGTCGAGGCGACGAAGGTTAGCCAGACCGGGAAGGCGACGATCAGCACGCCGATCGTCAGGATGGTATAAGCGATCGCGTCGCCCAGGCGGCGGTCCTCGACCATCAGCCCTGCCCTCCACGGTCATTCAGAAGCTTCGCCAGCGCGTCCGCCGCGGCGTCGAGGAAGGCCTTGCCCTTCTCGCCTGTCGCGTTACGGGCATCGCCGATCACACCGGTATCGGTCATCTCGCGGAAGGGCCGGTAGCTGCCGACGGTCGGGCGGGTCAGCGCAGTCAGATCCGCATCCAGCATGCCGAACGCCTCGGTGAGCCGCTCCTGCCGAACCGTTTCCGGCGCCAGCACCATCATCATCGAGGTCTCGACCTCGCAGGCATGCAGCACACTGACCTGGTCGTCCATGAAGGGCGCCATCGCCTCCTGCGCCAGCAGGAAATAGGTGGTGGCGCGGACCTGGAGCGAGGTCTCCCTGGCGAAATCCGGCAGGAAGGCGGCGAGCGCGGCGATATTGCCGCCATGGCCGTTGACGATGACGACGCGGTGGAAGCCGTGGCGCTCGAGGCTCTTCAGCAGAGCGAGCAGCACGGCGCGATAGGTCGGGATGTCGAAGGTGAAGGTGCCGCCGAAGGCCATGTGATGCTCGGCCATGCCGCACCACAGGGTCGGCGCGACGACGACCTCGACATCGCCGGCTCGCTCGGCCGCGAGCTTGCAGACGCCGCCGCACAGGATGGTGTCGACGCCGACGGGCAGATGCGGGCCATGCTGCTCCATCGAGGCGACCGGCAGCACGACGACGGCATCGCGGGCCGCCTTCTCGCGCAACTCCTCGGCGGTGAGGTCCTGCCAGAGCACCGAGGTCATTGCCGCGCCTTCAGCATCGGGAGAAAGAAGAGCTCGGCAAGCGTCTGCGCCACCCAGGGCGCCCGCGCGGCGGCTTCGCCCTCGTTGATCGAGATCATCGGCGTATAGCTCAGCACCTTGTAGGGCCCGTCCTTGCGCATTTCGAACAGCGAGCCGGCGCTCAAGGACCGCAGAACCAGCGTCAGGTCACGGTTCTTCAGGCTGCCTGTCGGCTGCGAGATGCCGAAGCGGACATGGAGGATGCTGAAGATATCGAGCCCTTCCTCGGAGGCGCGACGGTCGAGCGTCACGTCGTCGGAGGGGGTAGGCACCGCGACGAAGGCGATCTTCGCGGCCTCCGCCTGCTTGCGCATCTCGCCGATCAGCAGCTTGCAGATACGGTCGGCCCAAGCCAGCTCAGTACCCGGGCCGCAGTTCAGCACCACGCCGTTCCAGGCATCGATCACCCGGCCCTGCGCCGACGCCAGAGCCGGCGCAAGGCAGAAGCCCGCGAGCGCTACGAAGCCGAGGCGACGGCCCCACCGCATCAGTAGTTCACCTTGCGCTCGATGAAGCGGAACTGGAAGGCGGTCATGCCTATGACCATGATCAGCAGGATCACCGACTGCGCCGCCGAGCCGCCGAGATTCGTGCCGCCCTTGCCGTCGGAATAGACCTTATAGACCAATGTCTGCGTCGCGCCCGAGGGGCCGCCACCCGTCACCGTGTCGATGATGCCGAAGGTGTCGAAGAAGACGTAGACGAGGTTGACGACGAGCAGGAAGAAGGTCGTCGGCGAGAGCAGCGGGAAGACAATGGTCCAGAAGCGCCGCATCGGCCGGGCGCCGTCGATCACCGCTGCCTCGATCACGCTCCTGGGGATCGACTGCAGGCCGGCGAGGAAGAACAGGAAATTGTAGGAGATCTGCTTCCAGGTCGCCGCGAGGATGACCAGCGTCATCGCGTCATTGCCGTTGAGGCGCGGGTTCCAGTTCACCCCGATCGATTGCAGCCCGCGGGCGAGCATGCCGAGCGAGGGATCGAACATGAAGATCCAGAGCACGCCGGCGATGGCGGGCGCGACCGCATAGGGCCAGATCAGCAAGGTCTTGTAGATTTCGGCACCGCGGATCTGCCGGTCCGCCATCACCGCGAAAAGCAGCGCCAGCGAAAGCGAGAACAGCGCGACGAAGAAGGAGAAAATGCCGGTGTTGACCAGCGCCTTGTAATATCCCGGCTGCGAGAACAGATCGCGATAGTTCTCGAACCAGACGAACTCGGTCGAGATGCCGAAAGCGTCCTGCATCAGGAAGCTCTGCCAGACGGCCTGGCTCGCCGGCCAGTAGAAGAAGACGACCGTGATCGCGAGCTGCGGCAGGAGCAGCATCAGCGGGATCGTCAGCCCCTTGAAGTGAGCGTATTTTTGCATGCGCCGCCCGAGAGAGAAAAGGCCGGGGCAGCGCCCCGGCCTTCGCTGGTTGCGATCAACGGGCCGCGGTACGCTCGAACTGGCGCAGCGCCTGGTTGCCGCGCTCATTGGCCGCGTCGAGCGCCGCCTTCGGCGTCTTCTGGCCGTTCAACGCCGCCTCGATCTCCTCCGACCAGATGTCGCGGATCTGGACCAGGCCGCCGAAGCGGACGCCGCGGGAGTTGTCGGTCGGCTCCTTGTTGTTGAGCTCGAGCAGCGGGGTCTCGAGATAGGGGTTCTGCTTGTAGAAGCCCGAAGCCTTGACCTTGTCATAGGCCGCCTTGGTGATCGGCAGATAGCCGGACTCGGTGTGCAGCTTCACCTGCCGGTCGACGTCGGAGAGGAAGGTGAAGAACTTGGCGACGCCCTTGTACTCGTCAGGCTTCTTGCCGCCCATGACCCAGAGCGAGGCGCCGCCGATGATCGAGTTCTGCGGCGCGCCGGCGACATCCGGATAATACGGCATCGGCGCGTTCGACCAGTCGAACTTGGCGTTGGCCTTGACGTTGCCGAAGAAGGCCGAGGAGGTCAGGAAGAGCGGGCACTCGCCCGAAGTGAAGCGGCCCTCGCCGGTATTGGTGCGGCCGGAATAGTCGAAGGTCTTGTCCTTCTGCAGCTCGGCCAGGTTGGTCAGGTGCTTGACGAAGAGATCGCTGTTGATGCGGAACTCGGTGTCGAAGCCATCGAAGCCATTGGCCTTGGTACCGACAGGCACGTTGTGCCAGGCACCGAGCTGCTCGATATTGGCCCAGGTGGTCCAGGCGGTCGAGAAGCCGCACTTATCGAAGCCGGCGGCCTTGAGCTTCTTGGCGGCCTCGAACACCTCGGGCCAGGTCTTCGGCGGGGTTTCCGGCAGGCCGGCCTTCTTCAGCGCGTCCTTGTTGTACCACATCACCATCGAGGACGAGTTGAACGGGAAGGACAGCATCTCGCCCTTCGTCGTCGAATAATAGCCGGTGATCGCGGGCAGATAGCTCTTCGGATCGAATGCTTCGCCGGCGTCCTTCATCACATCGGCGACAGGCTTGATCGCGCCCTTGGCCGACATCATCGTCGCGGTGCCGACCTCGAAGACCTGCATGATGTGCGGGGCGTTGCCGGCGCGGAAGGCGGCGATGCCGGCGTTCAGCGTGTCGGGATAAGAGCCCTTATAGGCGACGACGACCTTGTAGTCCTTCTGCGAGGCGTTGAACTCCTCGGCCAGCTTGACGACGACGTCGTTGTTGGCACCGGTCATGGCGTGCCACCACTGGATCTCGGTCTGCGCCATAGCCGGCGAAGCAACGGCGAGGGCGAGCACGCCGGCCGCGGTCAGGGTCTTGAATTTGAAGGTCATTGATCAACTCCCTCTCAGCCCCCGATGCACGCGGGCGTTCTTGTCGTTGGTGCGCAAGCTAGCATGAAGCCGGGGCGACAGTTCAATGACAAAACGATGACATTTCCGCCCCGCTGTGGACGCGCATCCCTGCACTTGCGATTTCCCGCGGAAGCGGCTGTTCTTCGCAGCCCGTCCTGTACACTGCACACAAGCTGGATCAGCCATGCCCTCGCTCTCGCTCACGCCCGCCAACACCCTGCCGGCCGATGCCGACCGCGCCGCGCTGGCCGGCCGGGTCTGGCGCCCTGATCTTGCCGGTCCGTCGGTGGTCAAGCTTGAGGGCGATAGGGTGATCGACGTCACCGCCACCTTCCCGACCATGCGCGACCTCTGCGAGACCGCCGATCCGGGGACAGCGCTGCGCGCCGCTGATGGCGAGAGCCTCGGCTCGCTCGCCGACCTCCTCGCCAACAGCTCCGCGGCCAGCCGCGATGACGGCAAGCCCTGGTTGCTCGCTCCGGTCGATCTGCAGGCGATCAAGGCGGCCGGCGTCACCTTCGCCGTCTCGATGCTCGAGCGCGTCATCGAAGAAAAGGCGCGCGGCAATCCCGCAGCGGCTGCCGCGATCCGCACCGAGATCGGCAAGCTGATCGGCGACGACCTTTCAAAGCTCAAGCCCGGCTCGCCCGAGGCGATGAAGCTGAAGGAGGTGCTGATCGCGCAGAACAGCTGGAGCCAGTATCTCGAGGTCGGCATCGGGCCGGACGCCGAGATCTTCACCAAGGCGCCGCCGATGTCGGCGGTCGGCACCGGCGCCGATGCCGGCCTGCATCCGGGCTCGAGCTGGAACAATCCCGAGCCGGAGATCGTGATCATCGTCGCCTCGGATGGCCGGATCGTCGGCGCCAGCCTCGGCAACGACGTCAACCTGCGCGACTTCGAGGGCCGCTCGGCCCTGCTGCTCGGCAAGGCCAAGGACAACAACGCGGCCGCGGCGATCGGCCCTTTCATCCGGTTCTTCGACGGCGATTTCTCGCTCGACCATGTCCGCAAGACCACAGTGAGTCTGACAGTCGTCGGTGAGGACGGCTTCACGCTGGAAGGCTCGTCCTCGATCGCGATGATCAGCCGCGACCCAGCCGATCTCGCGGCGCAGATGCTGGGCCCGAACCATCAGTATCCGGACGGGGCGGCGCTCTATCTCGGCACCATGTTCGCTCCGATCAAGGATCGCGACGCACCGGGCGGCGGCTTCACCCACAAATACGGCGACGTCGTCACCATCTCGGCGCCCGAGCTCGGCGCGCTGGTCAACCGGATGCGCCGCACCGACGAATGCGAGCCCTGGCGCTTCGGCACCTCGCATCTGATGCGCAATCTCGCCAAGCGCGGACTGCTGTGACGGGCAAGGGCGTCCTCGTCTATGGCGAGGCGCTCGCCGACATCGTGCCCGGCGCTGCCGGGCACGAGCGCGAGGTCGTGCTCGGCGGTTCCGGCTTCAACACGGCACTGGCGCTGGCTCGCTGCGGCGCGCCGGTGGCCTATAATGTCAGCCTCTCGCGAGACACACTCGGCCGGTCTTTCCTGCAGCGTCTGGCAGAGGAGGGCATCGACCAACGCTTCGTCGGAGTCGGCGATGCACCGACGCCCTCCGCCACGGCCTCGCTCGACGCAGACGGTGTCGCGACCTATCGTTTCTCATTGAACGGCACGGCGTTCGATACGGCGCCCCCCGCGCCGGCGGATCTCGACGATTTCGCGCATCTGCACGTCACCTCCTTCGGCGCGACGCTCGGCGCCTCGGGCCAGGCGGCGCTGGTGCTGATGCGGCGTGCACGCGAGGCCGGGCTCAGCGTCAGCTATGATCCCAATATCAGGCCGGCCGTGCTGCCGGCGCTTCCGGAGGCGCGCGGCGCCGTCGAGGAGCGGGCCGCCCTGTGCGATCTGCTGAAATGCAGCACGGATGATGCGCAAGCTCTTCACGGCGCAGAGTTCGGCTACGCCTTTGCGCGCTGGCTTGCCCATGGGGACCGGTTACTGCTGGTCACCGACGGCGAAAAGGGCGGCTATCTTCTGCCGTTTCGCCGTGAACCCATGGTGTTCCCGGCCCTCGCGCAGGACGTCGTCGACACGATCGGTGCAGGCGACAGCTTCATGGGCGCCTTCCTCGCGTCGCTCTGGCGAAATGGCGGTCTCGGCTCAGTGCTGAGGAACCTGCCGAACGAACTCTGCGCTGCTGCTCTCGGCTTTGCCGTCGTGGTGGCGGCTGAAAACTGCGCCCAAAGGGGCTGCAATCCACCCCGGCTCGAGCCGCCTTCAGCCCATGACTGACGGACGACGATCCATGCGCCTGAGCTATATCGACTACCACACCTGCGGCGAACCGGTGCGCATCGTCACCTCAGGCTACCCCCAGCTCACCGGTGCTGGCATCCTCGACAAGCGCCGGCAGGCGCGCGAGCAGCATGATCACCTGCGTCGCGCGATGATGCTGGAGCCGCGCGGCCATGATGGCATGTACGGTGTCATCCCGGTGGCCGCGAGCCATCCCGAGGCGGCCTTCGGCGTGCTGTTCACGCACAATGAAGGCTATTCGACCATGTGCGGTCACGCGACCATCGCGCTCGGTCGCTATGCGATCGAGCAGGGGCTGGTCGAGGCGGCCGCGCCGATCACCCGTTTCGCCATCGAGGCACCCTGCGGGCTGGTGCGCCTCGCCTGCGAAGTCGAGGGCAACAAGGTCGGCAATGTCAGCTTCGAGAGCGTGCCGGCCTTCGTCGAGGCACGCGACCTCGTCGTCCCCGTGCCGGGCTATGGCGATATCGTCACCGACATCGCCTATGGCGGCGCCTATTACTGCATCCTGCCGGCATCCCGCTTCGGTCTCGACCTGATGCAGACGCCGGTCGAGGAGATCGTCGCGGCGGCGGGCGCGCTGACCGACAAGGTCCGGGCGAGCGTCACGATCAAGCATCCCACCGAGCCCGATCTCGGCTTCCTCTATGGCACGATCGTCACCGACGAGGCGGGTCCGGGCGAGGACAGCTTCAATCTCTGCGTCTTCGCCGAGCGCCAGATCGACCGTTCCCCGACCGGCTCGGGCGTCACCGCCCGGATGGCGCTCGACCATGCCAAGGGGCTGATCCCGATCGGCCAGAGCCGCAGGATCCGCAGCGTCACCGGCGGCACTTTTTCCGGGACGGTGATCGGCGCGATCGAGTTCCCGGCTGCGGGTGCGGTCACGGTCGAGGTCGGCGGCCGTGGCCACCTTGCCGGCGAAGGCAGCTTCGTCATCGAGGCGGACGACCCGCTCGGCCACGGCTTTGCCCTGCCCAAGCGCTTCGCCGAGATCGCGGGCGCCTGAGCCTGCTTATTCGGGCTGTCGGAAGTTCAGAACGATGTCACGCCAGCGCTGATACTGCGCGCCGTACCGCTTCAGCCCGTCATAAGGAGCGCAGCGGATGACGGCGCGCCGCGCGCTCTCGGCCAATCGCGCAGCACCTGTTTCCAAGGGTTGATCGAGCACCGGGTCGCCAGTCACCGCGCCGTCGCGATCGAGCTCAAATCGAATGCGAACGACCGTGCCCGCCGGCGCCGCACCAGGGGGGACGTTCCAGCACGAGACGACCCTGTCGTGCAGGTAGCGAACAGCCTCGGCGAAGGCACGATCCTGCGCCATGGCGGGCGCCGTCACCGCCAGTGCCAGAGTCGAGCCCAGGAAACCGGCCGCAAGCTGCAGTCGCCGTGCCGGCGGTCTTGCCATCGGAACCACCTCGCAACCGTCGGAGAGGCCGGCGGCCCAATCGAGGTAAACCCGCTTTTCATCTTGTCGGGAAGGGGCGTGGTAAGATTCTTCTGCTAGTTCGCTCTGCGTGACGATGGATCGGACCATGAGCGTGAGCACGGACCAGCCGGCCGCCGCGGGATCCGCGAAGACGCTCATCGCCGTGCGGCCCTGGGCCAGCCCGGCGATCTGGCTCACCGCCTTCCTCGCCTTCGTTCTCGCCGGCCTGCTGCTGCCGCTGCGCCTGCCGCTCGGCTCGTATTACTGGGACACGGCAGTCTATCTGGACGCGGCCCAGCGCATCCGCGACGGCCAGGTCCCCAACATCGACTTCTTCGCGCCGATCGGCCCACTCGGCTATTATCTCGTCGCCGGCCTCGACTGGCTGTTCCCGGACGCCCACCCGCTGCTGACCGCGAATTGGGGTCTGCTGCCGATCGCCTTGCCGCTGCTGGCAATCCTCGTCTTCCATGTCGGACGGCAGTCACGCGAGCTCGCGCTTGCGCTGCTTCTACCCTTCCTGCTCTTCGCGTCGCTGCCGATCAACCTGCACGAAATCTATCCGCTGCCTGGCTTCGACGGCTACGGCCATTACAACCGGCATGTCTCGCTGCTGCTCTACGTGCTGATCGCCGTTTTGATGTTCGCGCGGGAACGGGCGCTGACGACCTGGCTCGTCGCAGCGCTGATGCTGACGCTGTTCCTGGTCAAGGTCACCGGCGCCGTCGCCGGAGCGATGCTGGTCGGCTATGCCGTGCTCACCGGCCGGATGCGCGTGCGCGACGCCAGCCTCGCCGCCGCCGCGACGATCGGCGCGCTCGCCGCCATCGATCTTGCAACCGGCGGACTGGCGCGGGCCTATCTCGACGACATCCTGGTCCTGCTGAAACTCAACACGGGCGCGCTGCTGCCGCGCTTCCTCACAGTCGCCTCGTTCAAGTTCGAGGTGATCGCGCCGACGCTCACTCTCATCGGCGTGCTCGCCTACGCCGCTTGGCGGACCAGGCCGGCGGGCGCCCTGGCCTGGTTGCGCCAGCTTGCCGTCTCACCGGCAGGCTGGCTTGCAATCAGCCTGCTGGCTTTGACCTTCTTCGAGACCCAGAACAGTGGCAGCCTCGAATTCATCGGGCTCTGGCCGATCCTGCTCGCGCTGCTGCTCGCCTGGCGCCCGCGCGGTGACGGCCTGCGAACCTGGGTGCTGCTGCTGATCTGTATCATCGCGGCCCCCTCGGCCGTAAACTTCATCGAGCGCGGCGCCCGCGCCACGTTCGGAGCGCCGACCTATTTCCCGCTCGACGTCGACAATGTCGGCAAGATTGGGCGGGTGAGCGTCAAGGACGAGATCGCCGAGCGCGCCCCGATCATGCTGCAGCATTACGCCCGGCATCAGCCGGCCTATGCCGATCTCGCCGCGACGGGGCAGCAACCCTCGCTGATGCTCTATTCGGAGATCGATTACCACGCGATCTGGCTGCTCGAGATCGAGCAGGGCATCGTGGCAATCAGGGCCTGGGAGCAGGCCAACAAGCGTGAACTCAACGGCGTCTTCACGCTCGATTTCGTCGACGTCATGAACCACCTGCTCGACCGCAGGCCGCCTCGTCATGTCCCGATCGGCATCGACCCGACGCGCACCAATCCGCGGCTGGATACGCAGATGCTCGAGAGCCTGCGCCAGACCGATGCGATCCTGGCGCCGAAATGTCCGCTGACATCAAATCGCGCGGCCATTTTCGAGCACTTCGCGGGGGCGCTGGAGGGCCGCAGCAAGGTCGCGCTGGCGCCCTGCTGGGATATGTACCTGAAATCCTGATCAGGCGCTCTCGGCACCGCGCCGCGACAGCGCGGTCTCAAGCGCGAGCCGAAGGTCACGCGCCGCTTCGCGGATATCGTCGCCGCCGAAGAGCGCACCGATCACCGCGACGCCGTCGGCGCCGGCCGCGATGACCTGGCCGGCATTGGCAGCGGTGATGCCGGCGATGGCGCCGACGGGCACAGCGCCGAGTGCGCGTGCCGCCGCCTGACGCAAGGCAGCGAGTCCGTCGAGCCCGAGCGCCACGCCCGCATTGTCCTTGTGTGCGGTCGGGAAGACGCCACCGATGCAGGCATAGTCGATCTTCGTGCCGGCGAGCTCCGGCAATTCGCTTTCGTGCTTCAAGGTCGCGCCGATGATCGCACGCGGTCCGAGCAGGCGGCGGGCATCGCCCAGCTTCATGTCGTCGGCGCCGAGATGGACGCCGTCGGCGCCGGCCGCGAGCGCGACGTCGACGCGGTCGTTGATCAGGAGCGGCACATTGGTGCCGTGCAGGGCCGAGCGGATGGCGCGCGCCTCGCGCACCATCTCACGCGTCGTCTCGGTCTTGGCGCGCAGCTGGATCAGCGTCGCGCCGCCTTCGACCGCCGCGCGCGCCATATCGGCCATCGAACGGCCATTGGCGATCTGCGGATCGACGATGCCGTAAAGGGTGATATCGACCGTCACTGATCTGCTTTCATTCTGGCGGCGAGCGTCGCCGCATCCATCGCCGCGACCGCGTCGATCAGCTCGACCTCGAAGCTGCCCGGGCCGCGGCACCGCTCGGCGGCGATTTCGCCGGCAATGCCATAGGCGGTCAAGGCCGCCGCCGCCGCGACCGCCTTGTCGGCCTCGACGGCACAACAGGCGGCGATCAGCGCGCCGGCGGCGCAGCCGATGCCGGTGACCCTCGTCATCAGCGGATGGCCGTGCGCGACAGCGAAGCTCGCCGACCCGCTCTCGATGCGGTCGACCTTGCCGGTGGTGACGCGGGTGACGCCCTTGGCGGCTGCAAGATCGAACGACAGGGCCTCCATCTCGGTGGCGTTGCCGCGCACCAGGATTTCCGGCAGGCGCAGCACCTGCCCGGCGATATGCCGGCGCAGCGGCGAGAGCTCGACGAAGACCGGATCGAAGACCACAGGCTTGCCGCGATCGCGCGCCACCTCCAGCAATTTGGGGATGGCGAGTTCGCTCTCGGCGTTGATCGTGCCGATATTGATCAGGATCGCGCCGGCGCCCTCCGCCATCGCCGCGACCTCGTCGACATGGATCGCCATCGACGGGACCGCGCCGAAGGCGAGCAGCATGTTGGCGGTGATGTTCTGTGCCACCGTGTTGGTCAGGCATTGCACCCGCGGGCGGATTTCCGCCACACGCGCGAGGACGGCGGCGACGCGGGCCGCATCGAGCCGTTCCATGGTCGAGGTCGTACTCATTCGGCCGCCGGCAGATAGAGATTGCCGCCCTTCTTGAGGAACTCCTGCGACTTCTCTGCCATGCCCTGCGAGGCCATGGCTTCGAGCGCAGCGCGTTCATTGTCGCCCATCGCCTGCACCTCGGCGCGCAAGTCCTGGGTGATCTTCATCGAGCAGAATTTTGGCCCGCACATCGAGCAGAAATGCGCGACCTTGTGGGCGTCCTTCGGCAGGGTCTCGTCGTGGAAGGCGCGCGCCGTGTCGGGATCGAGCGCCAGGTTAAACTGGTCCTCCCAGCGGAAATCGAAGCGGGCGCGCGAGACGGCGTCGTCGCGGATCTTCGCCGCCGGATGGCCCTTGGCGAGATCGGCGGCATGGGCGGCGATCCGGTAGGTGATGACGCCGGTCTTGACGTCGTCGCGATCGGGCAGGCCGAGATGCTCCTTCGGGGTGACGTAGCAAAGCATGGCGCAGCCGAACCAGCCGATCATCGCCGCGCCGATGCCGGAGGTGATGTGGTCATAGCCCGGCGCGATGTCGGTGGTCAGCGGTCCGAGCGTGTAGAACGGGGCTTCGCCGCACTCGCGCAGCTGCTTGTCCATGTTCTCCTTGATCTTGTGCATCGGCACATGGCCGGGGCCCTCGATCATCACCTGGCAGCCCTTGTCCCAGGCGATCTTGGTGAGCTCGCCAAGCGTCTCCAGCTCGGCGAACTGGGCGCGGTCGTTGGCGTCGGCGATCGAGCCCGGACGCAATCCGTCGCCGAGCGAGAAGGAGACGTCGTAGCGCCGCATGATCTCGCAGATCTCGTCGAAGCGCTCGTAGAGAAAGCTCTCCTTGTGATGCGCCAGGCACCAGCGCGCCATGATCGAGCCGCCGCGCGAGACGATGCCGGTAACCCGGGAGGCCGTGAGCGGGACATAGGGCAGGCGCACGCCGGCATGGATGGTGAAATAGTCGACGCCCTGTTCGGCCTGCTCGATCAGCGTATCCTTGAACACCTCCCAGTCGAGCTTGATCGGATCGCCGCCGACCTTCTCCAGCGCCTGGTAGATCGGGACGGTGCCGATCGGCACCGGCGAGTTTCTGAGTATCCAGGAGCGGATGTTGTGGATGTTGCGCCCCGTGGAGAGGTCCATGACCGTGTCGGCGCCCCAGCGGATCGCCCAGACCAGCTTCTCGACCTCCTCGGCCGCGCCGGAGGTCACGGCCGAATTGCCGATATTGGCGTTGATCTTGACCAGGAAATTGCGGCCGATCGCCATCGGCTCGAGCTCGGGATGGTTGATGTTGGCGGGAATGATGGCGCGTCCGCGGGCGATCTCGTCGCGGACGAATTCGGGCGTGACGAACTCCGGCACGGAGGCGCCGAAGCTTTCGCCATCGGCATGACGCTCCTTGGCGCCCTCCAGCATGGCGGCACGGCCGAGATTCTCGCGATGGGCGACATAGATCATCTCGGGCGTGACGATGCCGGCCCGAGCGAACTCGTATTGCGTCGTCATCTGGCCGGGCTTCGCCTGCAGGATCGGGCGCTCGGCCGGGCAGGCCGGCACCAGCTGCTCGGCCGAGATGTTGCCGTTGTCCGCGGCGGTGACGGCGCGGCCAGCGACCACCTCGAAGCCGCGCGCATCGAGCCAGGCGCGGCGCGGCTGCACCAGGCCGGCGTTGAGGTCGATCTTCGCATCGGTCTCGGTATAGGGGCCGGACGGGTCGTAGATGCGCACCGGCGGCTCGGCATCGGTGGTCAGCACGACCTCGCGGAACGGCACGCGCATCTGCGGATGCTCGGGCGCAGCGACATAGATTTTGCGCGAGCCGATGATCGGGCCGGTCGTGACCGTCTGCGGCGCGGCCTTGACGCTGTTCTTCTGGGGCTTGGTGTGGGCATTCATGTCAGGATCTCCTCCCTCTCAGGTTCAGGAGATCCGGGGCGTCTGACGGTCCAGTCGCTGTCTGCGGATGCACTTGTGGCGCAGCCGCGTTCCAGTCCCTCCGCCGGTATGACCCGGATCAGGTTCGATGGGTTCGGCCGTCAGGCCATCTCAGCTCTTATCGAGCACCCCTCGGAACGAGGCGGAGGTTAGAACCGTCCTGATCTCAGCGCAACCGGCAAAGGATCACGGCTTCGCGCCGCGCGGCCATGCACGGGAGGCATTGCGGTGTTGATGGGACCAATCAGGCGGTGATGTCGAGATTGCCGCCCTGGCCGGCGGGAAGCGTCGCCTGCTGCTGCTCGGCGGCCTGCTGGAGCATGGCGACCAGCGCCTGATCGGAATCGGCGTTCTGCTTGACCATTTCGATCTGCAGGGCCTGCTGCGTCGCAGCCGACTTCATGCTGATCAGGCTTTGCGCGATCGCAACCGACATCTCGCTCATGACAAGGCTCCTCGCCGTGACCATAGGCGGCGAGCGTTACCCGAATCTGAATCCGGAGCCGCTCTCTCTAGCGAGTAGGCGCCATGATCGATGGCACCGGCTTCGGCATCGGGATCGGACGGTTCGGCTCCGGCGGCCCTGAGCGATCGCGCGCCAGCTGCTCACGTTCCCGCGTCGCCTTGATGCGATCGGAGCGCGGCTCCAGCTTTTGCACCTCACCCGCATTCGGGGTCATCGGCACGCCCGGCGCCCGCTGACGTTGTGTCGGAGCAGACTGCGCTGCAGCGGCTTCCGCCACGATGAGCGCGGCAACGATGAGTCCAAGGAGGACCCAAGGGTTCTTGCGCATGGCACTCCTCCAGTCAGGCAGGCGCAAGACAAGCCTACCCGCTAGAGGAACAAGGGCGGCCGGCGATTGTTCCGGCGCGCCTGTCGAGAAAGTGCGGAGCGGCTCGAAAGCTGCTCCGCCTGGCGTCACTGCTGGTTCTGGCCGGTCAGCAGCGGCGTGATCCGGCGCAGGGTCACGCGCCGGTTCTCGCGCGAGTCGCCTTGCGTCTGGACCTTGGGATACTGCTCGCCATAGCCCTGCGTCGTCAGGTTCTCGGCCGGAATGCCGAAATCGCGGGTCAGGATCTCGGCGACCGATTGCGCGCGCCGATCCGACAGCGACAGGTTGTCGACATCGGAGCCGACCGCGTCGGTATGGCCCTCGACCATGAAGACCTCGTTCGGCGCCCGCTCGACCGCCTGGCGCACTGCCTGCGCGATCACCTGCAAGCGCCTGGCCTGATCGGATGCGACCGTCCAGGAGCCGGAGTCGAAGTTGATCGTGTCGATGTCGACGCTGCGCATATGGGCGCGCAGATCGGGCGAGTAGCGGACCTCGTCCAGCGTGTAGCGGCGCGGCACCGGGGCGACCGGCGGGGCGGTGATCGTCTCGTAGATCAGCCGCTCGTCGGCGCGCTCGGCATCGACGATGTAGCGCTCGCGCGGGATGCGCAGCGGCGGCGGCGGCAATTCGACGACCTCCTCGGCGAAGCGGGCCTGCGGCCCGTCGCGGCGGACATTGTCGATGATGACGAATTCGCCGCCGTCGCGCTCGCGTCGCGAGCGACGGATCAGCCGGCCATCGGCGTCGGTCACCGTGACGATCTGCGTCCCGTCCGGGCGATCATAGACCGTGACCGTCTCCTCGCCGCGGCGCTCGCTGCGGGTATCGAGGCCGAGATCGCGGAAGCGCTGCGTCTCGTCGCGGCGGATGATGACGCGGTCGTCGTCGCCACGGATGATCGTGCGGCCGGGCTCGCGGATGATGGTGACGTCGCCCTCGCGGCGTTCCTCGCGCCGGCCGCGGATATCGTCGAGCCGCGTTGCGCCCTGCGTCGCCATGATGCCGCCGATCGCAGCGGCGCCGAGACCGATCGCGGCGGCGCCGCCGAGGCCGATGCCGCCGCGGCGGCCCTGCCGATCAGGCGCGGGCTGCCCGGCCGGTGGCAGGGTTTGCGGAGGCTGCGCCTGTCCCTGAGGAGGCTGCACCTGCCCAGGGGCAACACCCGGGCGCAGCGGCGCGCCGGGCTGCTGGCCGACGCCAGGCGCGGATTGTGCAGGCGCCGTTCCCGGCTGGGCCGGAGCGCCGGCGGGACGGCCGGCATTCGGGGCCACCGGCGGCTGGCCCGGGGCTGCCTGTCCAGGCGTGGGCTGGGTCGGCGCTGCCGGCGCGGGTACGGCCGTGCCGGGCTGTGACGGTGCGGCTCCCGGCTGCGCCGGGGCTGTTGGCGCGCGTCCGGCCGGGGGCACGGCGGAAGGCTGTCCCGGCTGAGGCTGGCCGGGCCTCGGCGCAGCGCCGGGGGCGGGAGCGGCCTGCCCCGGTGCGGGCTGGCCGGGAACCGCCTGGCCCGGCGGGCGAGGCGCGCCCGGTGCCGGCTGCGACGGAGCGGCTCCGGGCTGTGGCGCAGCACTCGGCGGCCGGGTTCCACCGGGCGCGGTGGCAGGCTGGCCGGGCTGAGGTTGCGCACTGCTGCCAGGAGCGGCCTGACCGGGAGCAGGGCGCGGCGCGGCCGGCGACGAGGGCGCGGCTGCGGGCGGCTGGGCCGGAGCGGTCTGCGGAGGCGTCGGACGACGCGGAGCGCTGTCGCCCGATGGCGCTGCCGGCGCACTGGGCTGAGTTGCGGGCGGCGCAACCGGGCGGGCGGGCGAAGGCTGCGGTGCAATCTGGCCGGGAGCCGGGCGCGGTGGCGTACTCGGCGCGGCCGCGGGTGGACGCGGCACGCCCTGCGGAGCGGGCGGGGCGACCTGACCAGGCGCGGGAACCGGCGGCGGCGCCGGGCGCCGCGGCTGCTCGGGCTCGGCACGGTTGGCCGGAGGCGCAGCCTGCGGCGGAGCCGGGGGACGCGGCGCGCTCGGGGCCGCTCCGGCCGGACGTTCCGGCGCGGCCGGGCGAGCGGCCGGTGGCTGGCCGGGTGCGGGAGGCTGGCCAGGAGCAGGGCGGGCGCCGGGAGCGGGGCGCTCCTGACCGCCAGGAGGCCGCGGACGACGCGGGTCCTGCTGGCCGTCATCGCCCGACTGGGCCTGGGCAAGCTGGAGCGATGGAGCGGCGAAACTGCCCTGCGACAGCGTGATGGCGGGGATGAGAGTGCCGAGCAGGAGCAGGTTTTTCGAGCGCATCATGACATCCGTTTCCAGTTGTTCTTCCGGACATGAACGCCCCCGCGCCCTGAATTCCGAATGAACCGAAAACGGCCGAAATCGGGCACGGTTCCGCCGGGAAGCGGCGGCCGGCCCGATTCCAGACTGGACATCAGAGGCCCGCCTGCTCCTTCACATAGGTCGCGATCTCGGCATGCGTCGCGAACCAGACATCGCCCTTCGCCTTGGCGTGGCGCACCAGTTCCTCGAGGATCCAGAAGCGCGAGCGATAGGTGATGACATGCGGATGCATGGTCAGCAGGAACAGCCCGTCCTCGGCATAAGCGCCGTCGAATTCGCGCTTGAAGATGTCGAACACCGCCTCGGGCGCCGTATAGGGTCGCAGCGCCTGGAAGCGGTTCATGTTGAAGTAGACGGCGTCGTCGCGGATCCACTCGACCGGCAACTCGACCATGCCGGTCGGCTCGCCCTTCTCGATCAGCTCATAGGGGTCGTCATCGGCGAAGAGCGAGGAATCGTAGATCAGGCCGAGCTCGCGCTCGACGGCCAGCGTCACCTCGGAAAAATCCCAGGACGGCGTGCGCATGCCGACTGGCCTGACGCCGGTGATCTTCTCCAGCGTGTCGGCCGAGCGCAGGTGCAATTCGCGCTCCGCGTCGGGCGGCACCGCGGTGTTGACCTCGTGGATCCAGCCATGGAGGCCGATCTCGTGACCTTCGGCAACGACGCGGCGCTGCTCGTCGGGATAGAGCAGCGCCGTCACCGCCGGCACGAAGAAGCTCGCCTTGATCCCCTCGCGCGCCAGCATGGAGAGGATGCGCGGCATACCGGCGCGATTGCCATACTGACCCCAGGACAGCCGGCCGACCGATTTCCCGCCATCGCGCAATTCATTGGTCTCGTGGTCGACGTCGAAGGACAGCGCCACGGCGCAGCGCGCCCCGCCCGGCCAGGTCTTAGGCTTGAGATTGCGGCCGGCTCTCACCTGCTCGACCTTGCCGCGCCAGGTTTCCTCCGGCCATTGCCAGGGCTTCAGTTCGGTCATGGCGTTCCTCCTAAAACTCAGGCCGCCGCTTCGGGCAGCACCGGCACGGCCGCGAGCAGCCGCTTGGTGTAGTCATGCTGAGGGTTGTCGTAGACCTGCCCCGCCGGTCCTTCCTCGACGATGCGGCCGCGATACATCACCGCGACCCGGTCGCAGAGATGCCGGACCACCGAGAGGTCGTGCGAGATGAAGATCAGGGTCAGGCCGAGCTCGGCCCGCAGGCGCATCAGGAGGTTGATGATCTGCGCCTGGATCGAGACGTCGAGCGAGGCGACCGGCTCGTCGCAGACGACGAGATCGGGCTGCATGGCGAGCGCCCGAGCAATGGCGACGCGCTGGCGCTGGCCGCCGGAAAACTGGTGCGGATAGCGGTCGGCGAAGGCCGGATCGAGCCCGACCGCCGCGAGCCAGTCGCGGACGTAAACCGCGCTGTCGGCCTTGCTGACCAGCCCATGGGCGAGCGGCCCTTCGGCGATGCCGGCGCCGATGCGCATGCGCGGATTGAGCGAGGCGAACGGGTCCTGGAAGATCGTCTGGATCCGGGTCGTGAGCTTCTTCGGCCCCTGCCCTTCGCTCATCACCGGCCAGCCTTCGAAGCGGACGGTGCCCGACGACGGCGCATAGATGCCGGCGGCCATGCGCCCGAGCGTCGACTTGCCCGAGCCGGATTCGCCGACCAGACCGAGCGCCTCGCCGCGCGGCACGGTCAGACTGACCTCATCGACCGCCATCACCGCCGGCAACGGCTGCACGAAACCGAGCTTCTGGCCAAGGCCACGCAGCGCGCTCGGCCGCGTCTCGAAGCGCTTGCTGACACGCTCCGCGATGAAATAGGGCGCGCCGGGCACCGGCGCTGCAGCGATTGCCGCCGGCTTGCGCGCGGGCGGGGCGGCATCAGGCACGCCGCCGCCGCGCAGCAGCAATTCGCCGGGCTTGGCGCGCGAAGGGAGCGCATCGAGCAGAGCGCGGGTATAGGCGTGCTGTGGCCGCGTCAGCACGTCGAGCGTCGGGCCTGCCTCGACGATCTTGCCGAGCCGCATCACCGCCACGTGCTGGGCGATCGAGGCGACAGTGGCGAGGTCATGGCTGATCCAGATCAGCGCGGTGCCGAGCTCGGCGACCAGCTCCTTCATCTCGGCCAGAATCTCGGCCTGGATCGAGACGTCGAGTGCCGTCGTCGGCTCGTCGCAGATGATCAGCCTGGGCCGATGCAATAGCGCGATCGCAATGGCGACACGCTGGCGCATGCCGCCGGAGAGCTGGTGCGGATAAAAGTCGACCGTCGCCTCGGGGCGCGGGATGCGGACCTGGGCAAGGCCGGCAATGGCGCGCTGGCGCGCCTCGGCAGCCGACACCGGCTGATGCGCCTCGATCGCCAGCCGGATCTGCTCGCCGATGGTCAGGACCGGGTTCAGCGTCATCAGCGGGTCCTGGAAGACCATCGAGACGACGCGGCCGCGCAGCTTTCGCAATTCGTCCGGCGACAAACCGACGAGTTCATGGCCTTCGAGCTTGACCGAGCCACCGGCGACGCGGCCGGGCGGGTCGATCAGGCCGATGATCGAGAAGCCAGTGACGCTTTTTCCTGAGCCGGATTCGCCGACGAGCCCCATGACCTCGCCGCGGCGCAGGCAGAAGGAGACGCCATCAACCGCCTTCACCACCCCGGCGCGGGTCAGGAACTGCGTGGTGAGGTCGCGGACTTCGAGGAGGGGGGCTGCGGCCGAACCAGTGCTCATCGCTTCAGCCTCGGATTGACCTGGTCTCGGATCTGGTCGCCGACCAGGTTGATCGCGACGATCAGCAGGATCAAAGCGAGCCCCGGATAGATCGAGATCCAGTAGCGGCCCGACAGCATGTACTGGAAGCCGTTGGCGATCAGCGAACCCAGCGAAGGCTCGGTCACCGGCAGGCCGACGCCGAGGAAGGAGAGCGTCGCCTCCAGCGCGATGGCGTTGGCCACCTGCACCGTCGCGACCACGATCAGCGGCGGCAGGCAGTTGGGCAGGATGTGCCGCCAGATCACCTGCCGCGCCGGAAGCGGCGTCGACAGCGCCGCCTCGACATAGTCCTTGCCGCGCTCGGCCGAGGCCGCGCCATGGGCGGTGCGGGCGAAATAGGCGTATTGCGCCGCGACCAGCGCGGCGATGAGCTGCGCCTTGCCCTGGCCGAGCAGGGCGGAGATCACCAGCGCCAGCAGGATCGCGGGAAAAGCGAGCTGCAGGTCGATCACGCGCATGATGAAAGCCTCGCGCCGGCCGCCGAGATAGGCGGCGGCGATGCCGAGCGTGACGCCGATGGCGAAGGCGAAGGTGCCGGCGACCAGCCCCATCTGCAGGGAGATGCGCAGGCCGTAGAGGATGGCCGACAACAGGTCGCGCCCCTGCGCGTCGGTGCCGAGCCAGTGGGTATAGCCGCTGGACCCGACATAGCCCGGCGGCCGGCGGGCGTCGGAGAGGACGAGATTGGCGAGATCGTAGGGGTTCTGCGGCGCGATCAGCGGCGCCAGCAGGGCGACGCCGATCATCATGACGACAACGATAAGCGCCGCGACCGCGATGCGGCTTTCCCTGAACTCGCTCCAGAAGCGGGCGATCGGCGACTCCGTCCGCATCACGCCCGTCCTTTCCGCAAGCGCGGATCGAGAGCGAAATAGGTCAGGTCGACCAGGAAGTTGATCATGATGAAAACGAAGGCGACCAGCATCAGATAGGCGACCATCACCGGCCGGTCGAGCGACTGGATCGAGTCGATGATCAGCTTGCCGATGCCGGGCCAGGAGAAGATCGTCTCGGTGACCACCGCAAAGGCGAGCGTCGAGGCGAATTCGAGCCCGAAGACGGTGACGAGTGGGATAGAGATCAGGCGCAGCACATGCCGGCGCAGGATGACGCCCTCCGAGATCCCGGCGGCGCGGGCGAACTTCACCGTGTCGGTCAGCATGACCTCGCGCGTGCCGGCGCGGGCCAGCCGCGTCATCAACGCGAGCTTGAAGAAGGCGAGGTTGAGCGCCGGGAGGAAGAGGTGCGAGAGGCCGTTCAGCGTCAGGAAGCTCCATTGGACGCCGAAAAGCGCGGCGGTCTCACCACGCCCGCCAGCCGGCAGCCATTGCAGTTCGACGGCAAAGGTCATGATCAGGACAAGGCCGATCCAGAAAGTCGGCACCGAAAAGCCGAGAATGGACAGCGCCATGATCAACTTGGAGAGCGGGCTGTCCGGCCGGTAGCCGGCATAGATGCCGGCGGGAATGCCGATCAGCGCCGCGCCGAACACGGCCGCCAGCGTCAGCTCCAGCGTCGCCGGTAGGCGCGACAGGATGAGTTCGAGCACGGGCATGCCGAAGACGAAGGAGCGGCCGAAATCGCCGTGCAGGACGCGGCCGAGGAAGGTGAAGTACTGCTCCCAGAGCGGCTTATCGAGCCCGTAGCGGGCGATGGTGTCGAGCCGGATGTCTTGGCTGACATCTGGGCCGATCAGCACATCGATCGGGTTGCCGATCGCGTAGACGCCGACGAAGACCAGCGCCGACATGACGAGCATGACGACGAGCGCCTGCAGGATGCGCTCAATGACATGGGTCAGCATCGGTGCCGCCCCATTGCCAAGCTCACGGCCAGCTCTCGACCATCACTGCCCGGGTCTCCTCGACCCCGACCGCCCAGAGCGCCAGCATCTCCTCGTCTGGACGCTGATAGCGGCCGTGGAAATTGCCGTCGCCGAGGATCTCGCGCTTCCGCTGCGGATTGGCGGCCTGGTAGAGCGCCGCATTGAAGGGCGGCTTCACCTCGTCCGGCAAGGTTATGCCTTCGAGCCGTGTCCAGGGGAAATTCTCCATCCAGGAGGCGTGCGAGGCAGCCGGATCGAGCGCCTTCACCGCCGCCTGGAAGCGTGGTCCCGCCCACCAATTGTGCATCTTGACGCTGGCATCGGGGCGCCGGCCCATCCACTCGGTCACCGCCGTCATAACCGGCGCATTGCCGCCATGGCCGTTGACCAGCACGATGCGGCGGAAGCCGGAGCGGTAGACGCCTTCGAGCAGGTCCTCGATCAGGGCGATATAGGTGGTCATCCGAAGCGAGATCGTGCCGGGATAGGCGGTGAAGCCCGGCGTCATGCCATAGGCCTGCACCGGGAAGACCGGGATGCCAAGCGGCTCGGCTGCCTCGGCTGCGACGCGCTCCGACAGGATCGCGTCGGTGGCGAGGCTCAAATAAGCATGTTGCTCGACGCAGCCGAGCGGCAGCACGCAGCGATCGTCGCGCTTCGCCTGGTCCTCGATCTGCATCCAGTTCATCCGGGCAACGAGCACGGCCTGATCCTTGCGTTTCGGCGAAACCGCGTCATCCTTGACAGTCGCATCAGTGACCGTCAAGTTCCATATGGAACTAAATTGGATGTCCGAGATGGCACGCGCCCCGACTTCCTTGTCCAAGCTCGACAGCGATCGCGAGTCGGCGCTGCGCGAGCTCGATCCGCTGACGGTCACCAAGCTATGGGACAATCCCTGCTGGCTGTCCTTCCGGCTCAATTTCATCGCCTTTCGCTTCAATGATCCGGTCTATCGCTGGATCGAGACGCGCTACGGGCTGGTGCGGCCGGAATTCGTGGCGCTTTACGCCGTCGGGCTCAAGGGCGGCGTCGCCGCCAAGAACATCGTCTCCTCGTCGGGGCTGCCGAAGAACACCCTCTCGCGGGCGATCCAGAAGCTGCTGCAGCGGCGCCTGCTCAAGCGCGAGACCGATCCGGACGATCTGCGCAGCTATGTGCTGGCGCTGACCCCGGCCGGACGCGCCATCTTCGACGAGACCATGCCGATGATGGTCGGCCAGCAGACCGCCATGCTCTCGGCGCTGACCGAAGCCGAGCAGAAGCAGCTCTGCGAGCTGATGGACAAGATGGTGATCGCCTCCCCCGCATGGCCTGCCGATCTCGAACCTGAAGGGACCTCAACATGACCAAGCCGATGTCGCACCGGTCCCCGCTCTGGCGGACCGCCGCTCTCGTTGCCCTGATAGGATTGCCGTTCTCCGGCGCCGCGATGGCGCAGACGCTGACCATAGGCGTGCGCGCCGGACCTGAATCGATCGATCCGCATTTCACCGCGACCGGCACCCATGCCGAAGCGCTGAAGCATGTCTTCGACACGTTGACCTGGTCGGGCGACAAGCTGCAGATCGAGCCGCGGCTGGCCACGAGCTGGAAGGCGATCGAGCCCTCCGTCTGGGAGTTCAAGCTGCGTCCGAACGTCAAGTTTCATGACGGCTCCGACTTTACCGCCGAGGACGTCAAGTTCTCGATCGAGCGCATCCCGGTCGTCGCCGGCCCAAACCCGACGACGATCTATGTCCGGCGCGTCAAGGAGGTGAAGATCGTCGATCCGCTCACCGTCCACATCGTCACCGACGGGCCGGCGCCGAACCTGCCGAATGATTTCATCCGACTGTTCATCGTCTCGCACAAGGCCGCGGCCGGGCTGACCAAGGACAATGCCAACGACGCCTTCAATACCGGCAAGGCGGCGATCGGCACCGGCCCCTACAAGTTCGTGTCCTGGACGCCGAAGGACCAGCTCGTGCTCGAGCGCTTCGACGGCTATTGGGGCGAGAAGGAGCCGTGGCAGCGGGTGCTGCGCAAGGAATTGCCGAACGATGCCGCCCGCGTCGCCCAGCTCAAGGCCGGCCAGGTCGACATCATCGTGCGCGCCCCGGCTTCCGACGTGCCGACGCTGAAACGCGATGCCAAGCTCTCGGTCGCCACCATCGATACCGTCTATGTCTTCAACATGGAGCTCGACATGCGGGACAAGGCCCCGCAGGTCAGCGCCAAGGACGGCTCGGCCCTGCCCAAGAACCCGATGCAGGACGCCAAGGTGCGCGAGGCGATCGACCTCGCCATCGACCGTCCGGCACTGGCTGAGATCGCGATGGAAGGGCTCGGCGCTCCGGTCAACCAGCTGGTGACGCCCGACATCGCCGGCTACAACAAGAGCCTGCCGCCGCTGAAGCCGGACCTCGCCAAGGCGAAGAAGCTGATGGAGGAAGCCGGCTACCCCAACGGCTTCAAGGTCTCGTTCTCCTTCACCAATGACCGCCTGCCGGGCGATCGCCAGGTCGGCACCTCGATCGCCCAGATGCTGGCACGGATCGGCATCGAGGTGAACGCCAATGCCCAGCCCGGCGCCGTCTTCTTCCCGGCCCGGACCCGCGGCGAGTTCTCGCTGTCGATGTCGGGCTGGGGCACGCTGACGGGCGAGGCGAACTACACGCTCTCCTCGGTGGTGCACTCGAACGACCCGGCCAAGAAGCTCGGCGCCTTCAACGTGCTTGGCTACAAGAACGCCGAGCTCGACAAGCTGATCGAGGACGCCGCGATCGAGATGGACGAGGCCAAGCGCAACGACCTGCTCTCGCAGGCCAACGCCATCGTCGCCAAGGACCGGCCGCGCCTGCCGATCGTCGCGGTCGGCTCGGCCTGGGCGATGCAGAAGGCCAAGGTGACGATCCGCCCGCGCGTCGACGAGGACACGCTGGCGATGGACATCAAGCCGGTGAAATAGGGCAACTTTCCCTTCTCCCCTCGGGGGAGAAGGTGGCAGCGCGAAGCGCTGACGGATGAGGGAAGGACAGGCTCGACCTGTCCTTGTCTCACCCAGTCGGACCGCCCTCATCCGTCTGCTCCGCAGACACCTTCTCCCCCGAGGGGAGAAGGATTTGGCGTCGAGGATATTTCAGCATGACCATCGCCCTCGCCATCCATGGCGGCTGCGGCACCTTGCCCAAGGCCGAGATGACCGACGCCGAATGGGCCGAGGCCAAGGCCCATCTCGCCAAGTCGCTGCGCGCCGGCTGGGCTGTCCTCGCCAAGGGCGGCAGTGCGGTCGACGCCGTCGAGGCCGCCGTGCTGGTGATGGAGGATTCCGTCCATTTCAACGCCGGCCACGGCGCCGCCTTCAATGCCGATGGCGAGCATGAGCTCGACGCCTCGATCATGGACGGCTCGACGCTGGCCGCCGGAGCGCTCTGCGCGGTCAAGCGCATCCGTAATCCCATCAGCGCCGCCAAGGCGCTGATGCATCGCGGCGACCCGCTGCTGCTGACCGGCCCGGCCGGCGACGCCTTCGCCCAGACCGAGGGGCTCGACATGGTCGAGAACGAGTATTTCTCGACGGAGCGGCGGCGCAAGAACCTGGCCTCGATGAAGATCCGCGAGCTCGTCGGCACGGCTGACGAGGCGAGCGAAGCTGAAAAGCACGGCACCGTCGGTGCGGTCGCGCTCGACGCCAACGGTCACCTAGCCGCCGCGACCTCGACCGGCGGCTACACCAACAAGCCGCCCGGCCGCGTCGGCGATTCCCCGATCATCGGCGCCGGCACCTATGCCCGCGACGGGCGTTGTGCGGTGTCGGGCACCGGCAAGGGCGAGTTCTTCATTCGCTACTGCGTCGGCCACGAGATCGCGTCGCTGATCGGGTATGCCGGCCTTTCCCTGAAGGACGCGGCCGACCGCGCCATCGCCGAGCTGACCACGCACAAGATCGGCGCCGGACTGGTCGCTGTCGGGGCCGATGGCGCAATCGTCGCGCCCTACAATTCCGAGGGCATGTATCGGGGCTGGGTGACGCCGGACGGTCTCGTCCATGTCGCGACCCATGCCGATGTCGAGGTGATGGGGCAGGCATGAGCGGCGAGCCCATCCTGATCTGGGGCGCCGGCGCGATCGGCGGCACGCTCGGCGCCTATTGGGCGCGGGCCGGCGTGCCGGTGTTGCTGGTCGACATCGTGCCTGAGCATGTCGAGGCCTGTCGGACGTCGGGGCTCTCGATCACCGGTCCGGTCGAGGAGTTCCGGCAGGTGGTACCGGCGGTGACGCCGCAGGAGCTGACCGGCAGCTATTCGCGCATCGTGCTGGCGGTGAAGGCCGGTGCGACGGAGGCTGCGCTCGCCGCTCTGAAGCCGCATCTCGCAGAGGACGGCTTCGTGCTCTCGGCTCAGAACGGGCTCAACGAGATCACCATCGCCAAGACGGTCGGCGAACAGCGGACCATGGGCTGCTTCGTCAATTTCGGCGCCGACTGGCATGGGCCGGGCGAGATCCTCTACGGCAATCGCGGCGCTGTCGTCGTCGGCGAGCTCGACGGGGCGATGACCGACCGGGTGCGCGAGATGCACCATTTGCTCAAGATATTTGAGCCGGACGCGATCCTGACCGACAACATCTACGGCTATCTCTGGGGCAAGCTCGCCTATGGCGCGATGCTGTTCGGGACAGCCCTGACCAACGACTCGATGTCTGCGAATTTCGCCGATCCGGAGCGGCTGCCGGTCTGGCTGGCGCTCGGACGCGAGGTCGGCGCTGTCGCGGCGGCCCGCGGAGTGACCTCGCTCGGATTCGGTGAGTTCGATCCGACGGTATTCGCGCCGGGTGCACCGGAGGGCCCACAGATCGAGACAATCGCCTGGCTTGCCGACTACACATCTAAGACCGCCAAGACCCATTCCGGCATCTGGCGCGATCTCGCCGTGCGCAAGCGCAAGACCGAAGGCCAGCCACAGATCGGCATCATCTCGGCGCTCGGCCGCGAGGTCGGCGTCGCCACGCCTGCGCTCGAACTGCTGGTCGTCCTGATCCAGGACATCGAAGAGGGCCGCCGCCCGATGTCGCTCGAGACGCTGAAAGTATTGATCGAACAATGCAAATCCGTTTCGACGACCGCGTAGCCCTCGTCACCGGGGCCGCCCAGGGCATCGGCCGCGCCATCGCCACCGCGCTGGCGGAAGCCGGCGCGAAGGTTCATCTCGCCGATCTCGACGCCGACGGCGTCGCCGCCAGCGCGGATGCACTCTGCGCGAAGGCTCATGTCGCCGATCTCGGCAGTCCGGAGGCCGCCAAGAAGCTGGTCGACGCGATCCTCGCGACAGAAGGTCGGCTCGACCTGCTGGTCAATGCCGCCGGCGGCGTGCGTGGTCAGGTCGGCCGGCCGATCGAGGAAATATCCGAGGGCGACTGGCGCGCCATCTTCGCCGCCAATGTCGACGCCGCCTTCTTCCTGTCGCAGGCGGTGGCACCGGCGATGAAGCAGGCCGGATACGGCCGCATCGTCAACATCTCCTCCGGGGCGGGCCTGCGCCCGAGCCTCACCGGCATCCAGGCCTATGCCAGCGCCAAGCATGCGCTGGTCGGGCTGACCAAGCAGCTCGCCTGGGAGTTCGGGCCTGATGGCATCACCGTCAATTCGGTCGCGCCCGGTTTCGTCCGCTCCAACCCGGCGACGGAGCGGCAATGGGAATCCTATGGTCCCGATGGGCAGAAGCGGTTGATCGAGGGCATCCACACCCGAAGGCTCGGCACGGCGCAGGATATCGCCCATGCCAGCCTGTTCTTCCTCTCCGAGCAGGCAGGCTGGATCACCGGCCAGATCCTCTCGGTCGACGGCGGGCGGTCGTAAGGGATCGAGAGCTCGTGAAGCCCTCAGCGGCGCCCCGGCAACCCAGGCTTATTTTCGACGATTGACAAACTGCGAAACGCAGTCGAAATTTCATACGCATACAAACGAATTTCCGCCCTGGCTTGTTGCAGCGCACTGCAGTGGCCTAGGGTAGGAAATCGCGCAGCGAGGGGCTGTGGATGCGTAAGACCAGCGATCAACGGGAGAGCCATCAGATGGACCGTCGCCAATTCGTCAGCGGAGCTGCGCTCGGCGCCGTCGCGCTGACCACGCCGTCGCTGCTGCGCGCCCAAGGCGCGCCGATCAAGATCGGCGAGATCAACAGCTATACCTCGCAGCCGGCCTTCCTGAAGCCCTATCGCCAGGGCTGGGAGCTGGCGCTGGAGCAGGTCAACGCCGCAGGCGGCGTGCTCGGCCGCAAGGTCGAAACCCTGTTCCGCGACGATGCCGGCAAGCCGGAGGATTCGGTGCGCCTCGCCGGCGAACTGATCAACGCCGAGAAGGTCGACCTGCTCTCTGGCGGCTTCCTCTCCAATGTCGGCCTCGCCATCGCCGACTACGCGCTGCAGAACAAGCGGCTCTATGTCGCCTCCGAGCCGCTCTCGGACGCGATCGTCTGGGCCAAGGGCAACCGCTACACCTTCCGCCTGCGGCCCTCGACCTACATGCAGGCGGCGATGCTGGTCGAGGAAGCCGCCAAGCTCCCGGCGAAGAAATGGGCGACCGTGGCGCCGAACTACGAATACGGCCAGTCGGCGGTGAAGTGGTTCAAGGAACTGCTGAAGAAAGCCAAGCCCGATGTCGAGTTCGTCGCCGAGCAGTTCCCGGCGCTCGGCCGCATCGATGCCGGCGCGACCGTGCAGGCGCTCGAGGCGGCCAAGCCCGATGCGATCTTCAACGTCACCTTCGCCGCCGACCTCTCGAACTTCGTCCGCCAGGGCAATACCCGCGGGTTGTTCGAAGGCCGCACCGTGGTCTCGATGCTGACCGGCGAGCCTGAATATCTCGACCCGCTCGGCGCCGAGACGCCGGTCGGCTGGATCGTCACCGGCTACCCGCATGCCGACATCCAGACACCGGATCACGTCAAGTTCCGCGATGCCTACAAGGCGAAGTACAACGACTATCCGCGTCTCGGCTCGGTCGTCGGCTTCGACACGATGAACGCCATCGCCGCTGGCATCGCCAAGGCGGGGACCACCGACAACGAGAAGCTCATCGATGCCATGAAGGGGCTGAAGTTCACCTCGGCCTTCGGCCCGGTGGAGTTCCGCGCCTCCGACCACCAGGCGACGCTCGGCGCCTATGTCGGCAAGACTGCGGTCAAGGACGGCAAGGGTGTGATGGTCGACTGGCGCTATGCCGACGGCGCCAAGTACCTGCCTTCGGATGCAGAGGTGAAGACGCTTCGCCCGGCGGGCTGAAGCGCCAGGCTTCGACCTGATCTAGACTATGGCTGACCCGGCCGCGGCGGAGTGCTGCGGCCGCGGGAGGATTGCGCCCTTTTTCGGTTGTTTCGACGGGACCTCGCATGATCGACCTGATCTTCGCGCAGACGCTCAACGGCCTGGCCTCGGCCTCGTCGCTCTTCCTCGTCGCCTGCGGGCTGTCGATCATCTTCGGCGTGACGCGGATCGTGAACTTCGCGCACGGCTCCTTCTACATGCTTGGCGCCTACCTCGCCTTTACGCTGGTTTCCCGCTTCGGGCCGGCCGATGCGCTCGGCTTCTGGGGAGGAGTGCTGCTGGCGGCGCTGGTCATCGCGGCGCTCGGCGCGCTCGTCGAGATCGTGATCCTGCGCCGGATCTACCAGGCGCCGGAGCTGTTCCAGCTGCTCGCGACCTTCGGCCTGGTGCTGATGGTGCAGGACATCGCCCTCGGGATCTGGGGGCCGGAGGACAAGCTCGGCCCCCGCGCGCCCGGCTTCAAGAGCTTCGTCGTCCTGATGGGCAGCCGCTTCCCGAGCTATGAGCTCTTCCTGATCGTGGTCGGGCCGATCATGCTCGGCCTGCTCTGGTTCCTGTTCCAGAAGACGCGCTGGGGCACGCTGGTGCGCGCCGCGACGCAGGACCGCGAGATGGTCGGCGCGCTCGGCGTCAACCAGCGCCTGCTCTTCACCTCGGTCTTCGCCTTCGGCGCCGGCCTTGCCGCGCTCGGCGGCGCCTTGCAGCTCCCGCGCGAGGCGGTGAACCTGCACATGGACCTCTCGATGATCTCGGAGGCCTTCGTCGTCGTGGTCGTCGGCGGGCTCGGCAGCGTCACCGGCGCCTATCTCGCCGCGGTGCTGATCGGCATCATCCATGCCTTTGGCATCCTGATCTTTCCGAAGATCACGCTGGTTCTGGTCTTCCTGGTGATGGCCGTCGTCCTCGTGATCAAGCCCTATGGGCTGATGGGCAAGCGCCCGGTCGGCAGCGCCCATGCCCATGGCCCGGTCGAGCCGCTGCTTCTGCCGGCGAGCCACAACGTCAAGCTGATCGGCCTCGCCGCGCTCGTCGTTCTGCTGGTCGCGCCGTTCATCGTCGCCGACCACTGGCTGCTGACGCTGACCGAGCTCTCGATCTTTGCACTGTTCGCGGCGTCGCTGCACTTCATGATGGGCCCGGGCGGCATGGCCTCCTTCGGCCACGCCGCCTATTTCGGGCTCGGCGCCTATGGCGCGGCGCTGGCTGTGAAATGGCTGGGCATGCCGATGCTGCCGGCGCTCGCCTTCGCGCCCTTCCTTGCCGGCATCGCCGGGGTCGTCTTCGGCTGGTTCTGCGTCCGGCTCTCGGGCGTCTATCTCGCCATGCTGACGCTCGCCTTCGCCCAGATCGCCTGGGCGACTGCCTTCCAATGGGTCGACGTCACCGGCGGCGACAACGGCATTCTCGGCGTTTGGCCGGCCGCCTGGGCAGCTCCGAAGCTGGTCTATTACTATCTCGCGCTGGCCGTCTGCGTCGCCGCGATCCTTGCCCTGCGCATCGTCGTCTTCGCGCCCTTCGGCTATGCCTTGCGGGCCGGGCGCGACAGCCCGCTCCGGGCCGAAGCGATCGGCCTGCCGGTGATGCGCATCCAGTGGATCGCCTTCATCATCGCTGCCTTCGCCGCCGGTATCGCCGGCGCCCTGTTCGCCTTCTTCAAGGGCTCGGTCTTCCCGACTTATATGGCGATCCCGCGTTCGGTCGACGGCCTGCTGATGGTTCTGCTCGGCGGCGTCCAGACCGTCTCGGGCCCGATCGTCGGCGCCTTCGCCTTCATGGGCCTGCAGGAACAGCTGATGAAGGCGACGATGTACTGGCGCTTCGTCCTGGGCGCCTCGATCGTCCTGCTCGTCATCCTGTTCCCGCGCGGCCTCGTCGGCACGGCGCTGGCCTTCGCCGAGCGGCGCCGCGAGGCCGAGCCCGCTCCTCCCGCCGCCGCCACCCCGGAGCCCGCCCGATGAGCCCGGTCCTGGAAGTCCGCAATCTCGGCAAATCCTTCGGCGGCGTGCGCGCCGTCGACGATGTCAGCTTCTCGGTCGAGGCCGGCAAGCTGCTCGCGCTGATCGGCCCGAACGGCGCCGGCAAGACGACCTGCTTCAACATGCTGAACGGCCAGCTGCCCTCCGACCGCGGCGAGGTGATCTTCGACGGCAGGACGATCACCGGCCTGAAGCCACGCGAAGTCTGGCGCCTCGGCGTCGGGCGCACCTTCCAGATCACCGCGACCTTCGCCTCGATGAGCGTGCGCGAGAACGTGCAGATGGCGCTGATCTCGCATGCCGGCGAGACCTGGACATTGTTCGGCCGCGCCAAGGACCGTCATGTCGCCGAGGCTGACGCGCTCTTGAAGCAGGTCGGCATGCTCGATCAGGCCGAGCGCGCCTGCGGCGTTCTCGCCTATGGCGACCTGAAGCGGGTCGAGCTCGCCGTCGCGATCGCCAACAAGCCCAAGCTGCTTTTGATGGACGAGCCCACTGCCGGCATGGCGCCGCGCGAGCGCATCGCGCTGATGGCGCTGACCGCCGAGATCGCCAGGGAACGCGGCATCGCCGTGCTGTTCACCGAGCACGACATGGACGTGGTCTTCGCCCATTCCGACGCGATCCTGGTGCTCGATCGCGGCAAGCTGATCGCTAAGGGCCGGGCCGAGGAGGTCCGCAACGATCCGGCCGTGCGCGCCGTCTATCTCGGCTCCGGCGCGACCTCGGGAGGGCACTGATGCTCGAGATTGAAGGGCTCAACGCCTATTACGGCCGCGCCCATATCCTGCACGGGGTCGGCTTCTCGATGGGCCGCGGCGAGGTGCTGGCGCTGATGGGCCGCAACGGCGCCGGCAAGTCGACGACGATGAAGGCGGTGATGGGGCTGGTGCCGCCGCAGGCCGGCCGCGTCACCTTCGAGGGCCACACCATCGTCGGTCGCGAGCCGTTCGAGATCGCCCGGCTCGGCATCGGCTATGTCCCGGAGGAGCGCCGCGTCTTCTCCGAGCTCAGCGTGATGGAGAACCTCTCCGTGGCGCAGCGGCCGAAGCGCGAGGGCGCGCCGCACTGGACGCCGGAGCGGCTGTTCCAGCTCTTCCCCAATCTCGGGCGCATGCGCGACCGGCCGGGCGGGGCGATGTCGGGCGGCGAGCAGCAGATGCTGACCATCGCCCGTACCCTGATGGGCAATCCCAAGCTCGTCCTGCTCGACGAGCCCTCGGAAGGCCTTGCCCCGGTGATCGTCGAGGAGATGGCCAAGACCATCCTGGCGCTGAAGGGCGAAGGGCTCTCGGTGCTGATCTCCGAGCAGAACCTGCATTTCGCCGGCTCGGTCGCCGACCGCGCCACCATCATCGAGAAGGGCTTGATCCGCTTCACCGGCACGATGGACGAGCTCAAAGCCGACGACGCCGTCAGGGCCCAGTATTTGTCGGTGTGATCCGCTTCCCGTCATTGCGAGGAGCGCAGCGACGAAGCAATCCAGGGGGACATGGAGCACTGCCGCTCCTGGATTGCTTCGCTGCGCTCGCAATGACGCCCGCGTAATACGCAGCCCAAACGAAAAACCCCGGAAGCTCGCGCTTCCGGGGCAGGTGCCCGGCCGTGACCATGGCCCGGGGGGAGGAGTCTTTACCAGCCCGCCAGGACCGAGCCCTTGAAGCGCTCGGCAACGAAGGCCTTGATCTCGGGGGTGTGATAGGAGGCGAGCAGCGCCTTGACCCAGGGCTTGTCCTTGTCGGCCTCGCGCACCGCGATCAGGTTGACATAGGGGCCCTTGGGATCCTCGCGCAGGATCGCCGAGGTCGGCTCGATCTTGGCGTCGACGGCGTAGTTGGTGTTGATCGCGGCGGCGGCGACGTCTGCGAGCGAGCGCGGCGTCTGGGCGGCCTCGATCTCGATGATCTTCAGCTTCTTCGGGTTGCTGACGATGTCGGCGACGCTCGGCTTGAAGCCGACGCCGTCCTTCAACTTGATCGCGCCCTTGTCCTGCAGCAGCAGCAGCGAGCGGCCGCCATTGGTCGGATCGTTCTGGATCGCAACCGTGGCGCCATCGGGCACCTCGGCCCAGCTCTTGTACTTCGACGAGTAGATGCCGAGCGGGAAGTTCACGGTCAGGCCGACGCTGACCAGCTTGAAGCCGCGATCCTTCACCTGGTTGTCGAGATAGGGCTGGTTCTGGAAGGAGTTCGCCTCGAGCTCGCCAGCGGCCAGCGCCTGGTTCGGCACGACATAGTCGGAGAACTCGATGATCTTGAGGTCGAGGCCGTTCTTGGCGGCGATCGGCTTCACCTTCTCGAGGATCTCGGCATGCGGGCCGGGCGAGGCGCCGATGCGGACGACCTGGTTCTGCTGGGCGAGCGCCGGAGCGGCGAGGACGAACGAAGCGGCAAGGCCGAGCGCGAGACGACGGCTGACGAAGATGGACATAGTGGCTCCTTGGTGAACTGAACGGGCGGAAAAAAGAAAAGGATCAGGCGTGGCGCAGGCGCTTGTTCAGGCGGCGCGACAGGCGGTCGCCGACGCTCTGCACGGTCTGGACGAGGACGATCAGCACGGCGACGACGATCGCCATCACATCCGGCATGAAGCGCTGATAGCCATAGCGGATGCCGAGATCGCCGAGGCCCCCGCCGCCGACCGCGCCGACCATGGCGGAGAAGCCGAGCAGGCTGACGAGAGCGAGCGTCAGGCCAAGCACGATCGCCGGCAGCGCCTCGGGCACCAGCACCTTGCGGACGATCTGCAGCGGGGTCGCGCCCATCGAGCGGGCGGCCTCGACCAGGCCCTGATCGACCTCGCGGATGGCTCCCTCGATCAGGCGGGCGATGAAGGGCGTCGCGGCCACGGTCAGCGGCACGGTCGCGGCGAAGGTGCCGATCGATGTGCCGGCGATCAGCCGGGTGAAGGGGATGATCGCGACGACCAGGATGATGAAGGGCGTCGAGCGGGTGGCATTGACCAGCGCACCGAGCACCGCATTGACCGCAGGCGCCGCGAAGAGCTCGCCCTTCTTGCTGGTCGCCAGGAAGACGCCGAGCGGCAGGCCGAGCGCGGTGCCCAACCCGGCGGCGATCGCGACCATCAGCAAGGTATCGCCGGTGGCCTCGACGATCAGTCGGATGAGTTCAGGAGACATGGCCGACCAGCTCCGCCTTGAGATCGAGGGATTTCAGGGCGCCGAAGACGGCGGCAAGCTCGGGTTCGCTCGCCGGCACCGAGACCAGCAGGCTGCCGAAGGGCTTGTCGCCGATCGCGTCGATGCGGCCGGCGAGGATGTTGACATCGACGCCGATCACGGCGCTGAGGCGGCTGATCACAGGGGTCGTCGCGTTCTCGCCGGTAAAGGCGATGCGGAGTAGGGCGCTGTCGCCGGCCAGCGCCTGCTTATGGATGCGGCCGGCGAGGTATTCGGGCACCTCGACGCCGGTCACCGCCTCGACGAAGCTCGCCGTGGTCGGATGGCGCGGCCTTGTCATCACCTCGAAGGTCTCGCCCTCCTCGACGATGTTTCCGCCCTCGATCACCGCGACCCGGTCGCAGATCTCCTTGATCACCGGGATCTCGTGGGTGATCAGGAGGATAGTGATGCCGAGCTCGCGATTGACCTGCTTGAGCAGGGCCAGGATCGCGCGGGTCGTCTCGGGATCGAGCGCCGAGGTCGCCTCGTCGCAGAGCAGCACCTTCGGCTCGGTCGCGAGGGCCCGGGCGATGCCGACGCGCTGCTTCTGGCCGCCGGAAAGCTCGGCCGGGTAGCGCTCGCGCTTGTCGGCGAGCCCGACCAGAGCGAGCAGGCGGCTGACCTGCGCCTCGATCTTCGCCTTGGGCACGCCGGCGATCTCCAGCGGCAGCGCGACATTGTCGAACACCGTGCGCGACGAGAGCAGGTTGAAATGCTGGAAGATCATGCCGGTGGCGCGCCGGCGCTCGCGCCAGCCGGCCTCGGTCAGGTTGGTGACGTCCTCGCCCTCGATCAGGATGCGGCCCGAGGTGGCGCGCTCCAGCCCGTTGACCAGGCGGATCAGCGTCGACTTGCCGGCGCCGGAGCGGCCGATCACGCCGACGATGCTGCCGCGCGGCACGACGAGGTCGATGCCGGCGAGCGCCGTCACCGGCTCCTGGCTATCACGGCCGGCGAAGGTCTTGCCGACGGCCTCGAAGCGAATGATCGCATCGGCCGGCGGCGTCGGAAGGAGGGCCTCGACGCGAAAGGCGTCGGGCTTCACGGGGGCGTTCATCATGACCTCAGAAATGCGTGTGGCACGACCAGTGCGCAATGCCCAATTGTTCGAGCGTAACCTCGCGGATCGAGCGGCGGCGCTCCTCGGAGCCGAGTTCGGCGAAAGAGCGCTCCTGCCGACGCGGCTCAGCCAGCTCGGCGGGCACGGCCCGCCCGAACCAGACGGCAAATGCCGCGCGCAGGTGCTCGAACAGCGTCACCGGATGTCCCTCAGGCCGCCAGCCGCAAACCGGGACGCGAGCGGGCGAGCTGGCGCGCCGCCAATTCGGCAGCGACCGGCGTGGCGAAGCGCTGGCCTTCGAGCCGGTCGAACGCCGCCGAAGCGGAGATGAAGGTGAAGAAGCGCTCATCGGCGCTGCGGGCGACGAGGCCCGCCTGGGTCTCGCCGACCTCGATGACATAGGCTTGGCGAGCCGGCGGACTGGAAATGCCCTGGGACTGGAACGACATGACGATCTTCGCCGCGTTGCGGCGCCCTTTATGTGGTGATGTCTGGATTGATGCCGAAGAACGGCGTCAACGCTGGATCAGCGGCGACAACAGCACATCATCGAACGGATGAGCGGTTCGACAGAGCGGAGAACGGAGCCGGTCATGTTCATCTCCTCAAGCTGGGGAGCCCACGACCACGTCGTGGCGCTTTAGCGTTTGGTGACGCGGCGCAAGCTGCTCGCTCAAATCTCCGCGGCCATCGGTGACCCGACGACACAGGCAATCTAGGAAATGCCGTTCTGCATGTCAATCCAAACGTTCTTTTAAAGGTACAGGCCGATCGGGAAGAGCTTTTCGCCGAACGGGCGGAGGAGGAAATTTTCTTTTCCGGCGCAGCCCATTCCTCTCCCGGCGTAGAACAACATGCCATTCTGGCTTCGACCGGCCGACCTGCTATCGTCCGCACCGACTCACGGCGGGGATGGGATGAGCGACAGCGCCAGCATTGTGGACGGGCGGATGACGACGGCGGGCAGCACGTTCGTCCAGGACGCCGGCAAGTCGCTCGCTCTCATCGCCGATGGGCTCGTTGTCGTCGCCGGGCGCGAATGGCGTGACGGCGCGCAGCACGATGCCACCAGGATCGAAGGTCATGCACGGCCGGATGGCATGAGGCTCGCCCGGATCGGCCAGCCCGAGCCGGCGCAGGACCTGTCCCTGACGATCCGCTCCTTTCCCGGCGAGAGCGCGCCGCTGCTGCGGCTCAGCCTGCCCGCCGGGGCGCAGGGCGATCTCGACGACCGGCTCGCGGCCGAACTTTTCCTGCCGCAACCACTGTTCGCGGCCCTGCGGCAGGACCTCACTGACGGCCGCGCCGGTCATCTCTCCTTCGCCGCGACCACCAATCTCTGGCTGCGCGAGGGCAGCGCCGACGAAGAGCCGCCGGTGTTCCATCTCGCGCCGGAGGCCGATGGCCGTCAGCGCCAGGCGCATGGGCGCGTGCAGAGCATCAGCTGGCGCCCACTGGACTCGGCTGGCGACCCGGCCTTTCTTGCGTCCGGGCAGCCGGATCAGGAAGCGGAGGAACCGGACGACCCGGTCGCCGAGCAGCTCCGGCGGATCAACTGGAGCCTGAAGCAGGTCCTGATCATCCTGGTCTTCCTGATGCTGATCATCGCGCTGAAATAGCGCTCATTCATCCTGCGAGCGCCGGTTGGCTTGCGTCTCGTAGACCTGCTCGTTCTCGATCCACTTGCCGTCGAGGCCGCGGCCGCGGTTGAGCTGCGTCTTGTCGCGGTTCGAAAACACCTTGTGGTCCGGCAGCGAGGCCGGGCGCGTGCTCGTCGCGCCAGTGCCGTCGCCCTTGCCCTTGATGCTCGGACCGAGCTTACCGCCAGCATTGGCCATCATCGTCTCCTTTGCGTGCGTCGACCCCATGCTTTGCCAACGCCTCGCCCCGGCGATGGTTCGCCCGCGAACTTCGCCCGCAGGCCTGCGTTGTCTCCGGTGCAGACAGGAGGCGCCCATGCTCGAGATCATTCCCGCCGCCGACCATGTCGCGGCCTTTCGCATCACGGGGACGCTGTCGGAGCCGGATTTCGACAGGCTGATCGCCGAGATCGAGGGCAAGCTCGAACGCCATGAGAAGCTCGGCATCCTCGCCGATCTCACCGGCTTCGAGGACATGACCTTCCGCGCCGGCCTCAAGGATGCGCGCTACGGCTTCGGCAAGCTGACGCAGCTCCGGCGCTTTCCGCGCGAGGCCGTGGTCACCGACAAGGGCTGGATCGAGACGCTGGTCGCGATCGCCGGGCCGCTCGTGCCTTTCGTCGAGGTCAGGAGCTTCAGACCGGGCGAGTTCGATGCAGCGCTCGCCTGGGCGAGCGAGATCGAGGGCGGACCGAACGCCTGACCCTTAGGTCTCAACCGGCAAGGCCCAGAACGCCCGCGCTTCCGGCGGCAAGGTGTCGAGCATGCGCGCGAAGGCGCGGCGATCGACATGCCGCCAGAGCGCGGCGGCGACATCCTCGATCGCGCTCTCCGGCAGAAAGCTGTGCTCGATGCGAAATCCCATCGCCTCGCGCGCCAGTTCCGCCCGCGATGCGAAGGCCAGCGGCTCCTGCGCCGGGTCCCATTCGTAGAGGAACATCGCGCCGAGGAGCGGCGGCAGCGCCTGCGCGAAAGCGACCGCCTGCGGCACCGACAGGCGCGCCCGGAAGGTGACGAAGACGCCGAGCACCGAGTACCAGGTCTGATGGGTGGTCGCGTGGCTCAGCGTCTCGCGGGCATCGAGCAGGAAGCGTTCGAGGTCGCGCGAAGCATGGACGAAGTCGGGCGGCAGGGGCATGCCGGCATCATAGCCTCGCAGGCCCGCGGCGGAAACCGGGCGAAGATGAACGCCAGCGAACTATTCCATTCACGCGGAGTTCTGGACAGACCCGCTTGTATCGCGGCAACCAAAGGAGATGCCCCATGCGACACCTTCTCATCGCCGCCGCGATCGCCCTCGGCGCCGCCGTGACCCCGGCCGCCGCCAGCGAAACCTTCAGCGGCGCAGCTGCGCTCGACAAGGTCGAGGCGACCTATGTCCGGCATACCCGCGAGCACCGGATGTGGGAAATCCAGCGCAATCTGGAACGCCAGCAGCGCTATGAGCGCCGCCATCGCTATCGCGACGATTACGGCTATGGCCACCGCCGCGGCGGCCCGCCGCCCTGGGCCCATGGCCGACGCGATCACCGTCGCTACGACCGCTTCTAGGCGGTCGCCGCGCCCTTCGCCTCCCTGTCCCCCAGGGCGAAGGGCGCGGGAGTTTTTCAGCCTCCTTCTCCCCTCGGGGGAGAAGGTCCGGCAGGGGATGAGGGCGGGACGACCGGGAGAGCCGCTGATGGCTCGCCCTGCATAGCGGGCCCTCATCCGTCAGCGCTCCGCGCTGCCACCTTCTCCCCCGACGGGAGAAGGATTCCCGCGCCCAAGCTTTTCCCCGCCCGCAGGCTGATCCTGCGGGCGTCGTGCATGTGAGGGGCAGCGGAGCGCCGCGAGGCGCTGGTTGCGGCGCGGATGGATTGAGCCACCATCCGCATGCTCCTTGCCATCCGCCCGGCGCGTCACTCGCCTGCGGCCCGCACTTAGCTTTGCCGTGCCGCAATTTCCTGCAGTGCCTGCAAAGCCCGCTTTCGTTCGTCTACAGTCGAACGCGGATCTTTGAGGACGGAAAGGTAGCCGTCGACGATCCTGTCGAGCATCGCCTGCGATCGAAGCCGGGCTCGCGCATTCAGCCAGGTGAGCAGCGCGATTGTGGCCATGATGATGCCTACCGCTCCGAGCGAGGCGTCCGTCATCAGCGCCGAGGCGTCGAAGCCACCAGCGGGCGTATAGGTAACGGCGAGCTTGCCGGCGATCAGCGCGCCGACGCCGACCGCCATCATCCCGACCTTGGACTTGGCGAACGAGCGAGCAGGATTGAAGACCAGCTTGGCCAGATCGCGCCCGAAGCCGAGAATCCGGTCGAGTGGGCCGGGTGGCCCACCGGAGCCGCCGCCGGGGTCGCCGGCGACGACCAGCGCTTGTGTAACGGGCTCGGTGAGGGGCGGAACACCGATCGCATACGTCGTCTTGTCGGTGACGGTCGATTTCCCGCTCCCGGTCATGCCTGACGCTCCCGCCCCGATGTCTCCTTGGGTGCGGGCAGTGACAGTTGGGCCTGCGCAAGAGCGGCCTTTGCCACAGCGTCAGCCCTGTCGGCGCTACGCGCCTCATAAGACCAGGCGATTGCGCCCGTTGCGAGGATGAGGACGATGGTGAAGCCACTGACCAGGGTGAAAGGCTGCCAAGGCGGCGAGACCACAAGCAAATAAATCAGAAGGATCGCGCCGCAATAGAAAGCCACTTCCCATTTGCCGATCGCGGCGCGGTGAGCTTCCTTGATTGCGATACCGGTAAGCTCGACGATGAAGCCCTGCTCCGGCGAGAGAGCCTTCTTGGTGGCCCCGGCTTTCTCAGCTGAAGCTCCAATGTCGCCGGACCCAGCTGAATCCTCTTTTGAATTCATGGGTGCCCACCTGATTGGCTGCCGTCGCAGCGCCCGTCTCAAGCCGGTTCAATGTAAAACCTAACATGTGCGGCCATGACGTGCACGCGCTCAAATGCTCGCGGATGACGGGAGCCAGGTTTAGCGCCCTACCTCCGCCGTCGCCTCTCCTCCGCCCCCTTCGGCCGCGATTCCGGCACCGGGCCCATCTCGTCGAGCGTCGGCTTGCGCACGCGTGAGGTGCCGGTCAGCAGCGGGTTGGGCTTGTCGCCACGCTTTGGGGCAGGGCCAGATTTAGGCTTCCCCTCTCCCCCACCCCAGTTGTGCGGGCCCATATCGGCGTCGGTCGGCTTGCGGGCGCGGGTCGGCAGGTTGGCCGAGGCGCCATAGCTGCGCTCGCCCTGGTACTTGCCGGCGCTGCCCTCGACATCGCTCTGGCGGGCGAGCGGGTCGTCGGCGATGGCGAGCTCGGTCGCCTGCAGGCGCTTGATCTCGTCGCGCAGGCGCGCGGCGGTCTCGAATTCGAGGTCGGCGGCGGCCTCGCGCATGCGCTTTTCGAGATCGGCGATCGCGGCCTTGAGGTTGTGGCCGGCGACTGGGCCCTCGACCAGGCCCTTGTCGACGGTGACATGGTCGCGCTCATAGACCGAGCCGAGGATGTCGCCGATGGCGCGCCTGATCGTCTGCGGCGTGATGCCGTTGGCGGCGTTGTAGGCCTCCTGCTTCTCGCGCCGGCGATTGGTCTCGGCCATCGCCCGCTCCATCGAGCCGGTGACATGGTCGGCATAGAGCACGACCTTGCCGTCGACATTGCGCGCGGCGCGGCCGATGGTCTGGATCAGCGAGGTCTCGGAGCGCAGGAAGCCCTCCTTGTCGGCGTCGAGAATGGCGACGAAGCCGCATTCGGGGATGTCGAGGCCCTCGCGCAGCAGGTTGATGCCGACCAGCACGTCGAAGGTGCCGAGGCGCAGATCGCGCAGGATCTCGATGCGCTCGATCGTATCGATGTCGGAGTGCATATAGCGCACGCGCACGCCGTTCTCGTGCAGGTATTCGGTCAGGTCCTCGGCCATGCGCTTGGTCAGCACGGTGACGAGGGTGCGGTAGCCCTTGTCGGTGACCTCCTTGACCTCGTCGAGGAGGTCGGCGACCTGGTGCTTGGCCGGGCGGATCTCGACCGGCGGGTCGATCAGCCCGGTCGGGCGGATGACCTGCTCGGTGAAGACGCCGCCGGTCTGGTCCATCTCCCAGCCGCCGGGCGTGGCCGAGACATGGATCGAGGAGGGGCGCATCGCGTCCCATTCCTCGAAGCGCAGCGGCCGGTTGTCCATGCAGGAGGGCAGGCGGAAGCCGTATTCGGCGAGCGTCGCCTTGCGGCGGAAGTCGCCTTTGTACATGGCGCCGATCTGCGGGACGGTGACATGGCTCTCATCAGTGAAGACGAGGGCGTTGTCGGGCAGGTATTCGAACAGGGTCGGCGGCGGCTCGCCCGGCTTGCGGCCGGTGAGATAGCGCGAATAGTTCTCGATGCCGTTGCAGGAGCCGGTCGCCTCGATCATCTCGATGTCGAAGGTGCAGCGCTGGTCGAGCCGCTGCGCCTCGAGATAGCGGCCCATGCGGTTGAGCTCGTCGAGGCGGCCCTTGAGCTCCTCCTTGATCGACTTGACCGCCTGGTTCAGCGTCGGGCGCGGCGTGGTGTAGTGCGAATTGCCGTAGACCTTGATGAATTCGAGCTCGCCGGTCTTCTGGCCGGTCAGCGGATCGAACTCAGAGATCGACTCGACCTCGTCGCCGAACAGGCCGATGCGCCAGGCGCGGTCCTCATAGTGGGCCGGGAAGAGCTCGACCGTGTCGCCCCGCACCCGGAAGGTGCCACGCGCAAAATCGTGCTGGACGCGCTTGTATTGCAGCGCGACGAGATCGGCGATCAGCTGGCGCTGCTCGATGCGCTCGCCGAGCTTCAGCGAGAAGGTCATCGCCGTATAGGTCTCGACAGAGCCGATACCGTAGATGCAGGAAACCGAGGCGACGATGATGACGTCGTCGCGCTCCAGCAGAGAGCGCGTCGCCGAATGGCGCATGCGGTCGATCTGCTCGTTGATCGAGGATTCCTTCTCGATATAGGTGTCCGAGCGCGGGACGTAGGCCTCCGGCTGATAATAGTCGTAATAGGAGACGAAGTACTCGACCGCGTTGTCGGGGAAGAAGCTCTTGAACTCGCCGTATAATTGGGCGGCCAATGTCTTGTTCGGGGCGAGGATCAGCGCCGGGCGCTGCGTCTCCTCGATCACCTTGGCCATGGTGAAGGTTTTTCCGGAGCCGGTGACGCCGAGCAGAACCTGATCGCGCTCCTGCCGTCTGATACCGTCGACGAGATCGGCGATCGCGGTCGGCTGGTCGCCGGCCGGCTCGAAATCCGACTTCATCTGGAAGCGCAGGCCGCCTTCCGACTTCTCGGGGCGCTCGGGCCGGTGCGGCGTCCAGGGCTTGCCGGGCTCGATGAACGGGCTGCCGGTCTCCAGCAGCGCCTGCAGCGACTTCGCCGTCAGCGAGGCCGCGCTGTCGCTGTCGGGATCGAAGGCGGAGTCGGCCTTCTTCGAGAGCTTGCGCGGCTTCGCCTCACCGGCATCGCCCGGCCGCGCCTCATAGCCGGCCTGCGGCGTGTCGCTGAAGCCGGCCGCGCCGCCCGGCACCGCCTTGCCGCGATTGATCGCCGGGTTGAGCAAATCGGCGAGATAGCCGTCCAGCGGCTTGAGCTCGGGCTTGCTCGCCTTGGAATTGGGCGTGCGGGTCGCGGCGGGTTTTTTCGCGGCGGAGTTGGTCGCAGCCTTGGGCTTGGCGGCGGTCTTGTCGGTGCTCTTTGGCATGGCCGCAATATGGGGGCGATTTGCGGCGGATGCGAGGGGGAGCGGCCCCGACGCGAGCGCATTGGTGACAGGAGTTGACAGGAACCAAACTACTCGCCCTAGTTGCATTCATAAACAACAATCAACCATAGAAGGGGCGGCCATGTCGGGGGGCGGGGCCGAGCCGGGGGACGGCGAGGTCGAGGGATTCATTGCGCGCTGGCGCGCTTCGGAAGGGGCGGAACGCGCCGCTTATGCGCAGTTCCTGACCGAATTCTGCCGGCTGATCGGTGTCGAGACGCCGCTGCCGCCGACCAGCGACGCCGAGGCGGTGACCTACCGCTTCGAATATCCGGTGAAGTTCCGTGACCCGTCAGGAGCGACCAGCACTGGCCGGATCGACCTCTACAAGAAATCCTGCTTCGTGCTCGAGGCCAAGCAGAGCCGGCTGAAGGGCCAGACCAAGGAGATCCTGCCGGCGCAGGGCTCTCTCGCCCTGATCGAGCCCGCCGGCCCGCGCGGGCGGCGCGGCGCCGACCGCAGCTGGGACGTGCTGATGCTGAACGCCCGCCGCCAGGCGGAGGACTACGCCAAGGCGCTGCCCGCGGCGCATGGCTGGCCACCCTTCCTGATCATTTGCGATGTCGGGCACTGCTTCGAGCTCTATGCCGACTTCACCGGCCAGGGGAAGAACTACGTCCAGTTCCCGGACCGACAGCGCTACCGGGTCTATCTCGACGACCTGCGCGAGCCGGAGGTGCGCCGGCGCATGGCGGCGATCTGGCAACAGCCGCTCGCGCTCGACCCGACCCGCCATGCGGCCAGGGTGACGCGCGAGATCGCAGAGCGTCTCGCAGCCGTCTCCAAGGCGCTGGAACGCGAGCACGACCCGGAGGAAGTCGCGCTGTTCCTGATGCGCTGCGTTTTCACCATGTTCGCCGAAGATGCCGAGCTGATCCCGAAAGATTCGTTCAAAGCACTGCTGCGCGATTGTCGCGACAACCCGCCCGCCTTCCGGCCGCTGGTCGAGGAATTGTGGCGCGTGATGGACAAGGGCGGCTACTCGATCACGCTGCGCACCACGATGCGGCGCTTCAACGGCAAGCTTTTCGAGGATGCCCGCGTCTTCGCACTGGAGAAGGCCGAGATCGGCGAATTGCTGGCCGCCGCCGAGCATGACTGGAAGGGAGTCGAGCCCTCGATCTTCGGCACCATGCTGGAGCAGGCGCTCGACCCCGTGGAGCGGGCCAGGCTGGGTGCGCACTACACGCCGCGCGCCTATGTCGAGCGACTGGTGGTCGAGACCGTGATCGCGCCCCTGCGCGAGGACTGGCGCCATGTGCTCGCCGCCGCCCAGCAGGCACGCGACACCAGCGGTCCGCGCAAGGCGCTGGCGCTGATCGAGGACTTCCACCGCACGCTATGCGAGACCCGCGTGCTCGACCCGGCCTGCGGCACCGGCAATTTCCTGCATGTCGCGCAGGAGCTGATGAAGAAGCTCGAAGGCGAGGTGCTCGATGCGGCCAGTGAGCTCGGCAGCCACGAACGTCTCGGCGGTATCGCCGATCGCCATGTCGGCCCGCATCAGTTCCTCGGCATGGATATGAACCGGCGCGCCGTCGCGATTGCCGATCTCGTGCTCTGGATCGGCCATCTGCAATGGCATTTCCGTACACGTGGTTATGCCCCACGCGAGCCGATCCTGCAGCGGCTCGACCACATCTATCGACGCGACGCCGTGCTCGAATGGGATGGCTGGCCGGTGCCTCAGTGGCGTGACAGCAAAGAGATACTGCCCAATCCGCGCCGCCCGGCCTGGCCCGAGGCCGAGTTCATCGTCGGCAACCCGCCCTTCATCGGCGGCAAGGACATCCGCGCCCGGCTCGGCGGTCTTTATGCCGGGTCGCTATGGGTCGCGCATCCCCACATGAACGAGAGCGCCGACTATGTGATGTATTGGTGGGACCGGGCGGCGGGCCTGCTGACACGCCCGGGATCGAAGCTCCGGCGCTTCGGTTTCGTCACCACCAACTCGATCACGCAACTGTTCCAGCGCCGCGTGGTCGAGCGGCATCTGAACGCGAAGAAGCCTATCTCGCTGCTGCTCGCGATCGCCGATCATCCCTGGACCAAGGCGGGCAAGGATACGGCAGCCGTGCGGATCGCGATGACGGTCGCGGAGGCCGGCCGGCAGCAGGGACGCCTGCTTGAGGTGATCGCGGAATCCGGGCTCGATACCGACCAGCCGCGTGTGGAGGTGGGCGAACGGCAGGGGATGATATCTCCCGATCTCTCTATCGGCCCTGACATGACGCGAACGATCGCTTTACGCGCGAACGAAGGCTTGAGCTCTCGTGGTGTCTCGCTGCACGGCGCCGGCTTCATCGTCACGCCCGCCGAGGCCGAAGCGCTCGGACTCGGCAAGCGGCCGGGGCTCGAAGAGCATATCCGCCGATATCGCAATGGCCGCGACCTGACGGCGCATTCGCGCGACGTCATGGCGATCGACCTGTTCGGGTTCTCCGCCGCCGAAGTGCGCGAGCGCTTCCCGGAGGTATACCAGCACCTGCGCCTGACCGTCGAGAAAGATCGCCAAGCCCAGTTCGAACGCTCACCGACAAGCGATGCCCGCTCCTATCTCGCCAATTGGTGGCTGTTCGGAAAGCCGCGACAGGAACTGCGCCCTGCCCTCGCAGGCCTGCAGCGCTACATCGCGACCGTCGAAACGGCCAAGCACCGCGTCTTCCAGTTTCTCGACGCCGGCATCCTGCCGGACAACACGCTGGTCGCCGTCGCCTTGTCGGACGCCTTCCATCTCGGGGTGCTGTCTTCCCGCGTCCATTGCGTCTGGGCGTTGCAGGCCGGCGGCTGGCTCGGCATCGGCAACGATCCACGCTATTCCAAGTCGCGCTGCTTCGATCCCTTCCCCTTCCCTGAGATCGAGGAAGCGCAGAAGCAGGCAATCCGCGCAGCGGCCGAAGCGCTCGATGCGCTGCGCAAGGACGTGCTTGAGCGACATCCGGACCTGACGCTGACCAAGCTCTACAATGTCCGCGAGGCGATCCTCGCCGGCAGGCCGCTGTCCAGTGCCGAGGCCGACATCCGCGATCGCGGGCTGGTGCTGATCCTGAGCGAGCATCATGAGGCGATCGACGCGGCCGTCGCGGCCGCCTACGGGCTGCCGACCGATGCGGAGGACGAGACGATCCTGGCGACGCTGGTTGCGCTCAACCGGGAGCGGGCCCGAGAGGAAGAGCGCGGGACAATGCGCTGGCTGCGGCCGGACTATCAGCGCCCACGCTTCGGGCGGGGCGCTGCGGTCGGCGAGCAGATCGAGGCGGCCGAGCTGGTGTCGCTGCCGGCTGCGGGCAGGACGAGGCCTGCCTTCCCGGCCCAGCCTGTCGAGCGGGTGGCAGCCGTCCTCGCGATCCTGGCGGCTTCGCATGCGCCGCTCGACGCCGATGCGGTCGCGTTGCGCTTCCGTCAGGGTCTCAAGGTGCGGTCGGCGGTGCGTGCGATCCTGATATCGCTCGCCCGCGTCGGGGAGGCCTCGACGAGAGATGGCGGAGGAAGCTTCGTACGACGCTTCCTCGCGACAGGCTGACGCTCTCGCTCGCATCGTGGAGGCCACGAAGCGATGCGACCACCGTGCCGGCAGATGCTCAGTCGTCCTTCTCGAGCTCGCTGTGCGATTTCAGCGCGTAGCCGCCGCGCGGCTGCGTCACCAGATAGGCCGGGTTGTCCGGCGAGGCGTTGCGCCGGACTTCCGTGCCCTTGATCGTGCGGGCCACCGGTTCGGTGAAGACCTGCTCGACGCGGCCTTTGGCGGTATGGGCGCCCCAGCGCCAACTCACATTCGTGCCGGGCTTCAATGTCGTCGTCACGTCGTCGCTCCGTGCTCCGTTGGTGAAAACGCCGCTGCCATGATTTGGTTT
>DASYHC010000099.1:0-31941 GCA_035998995.1 Allobosea sp. | reverse complement strand
CGGCACCTTCGAGCTGGAGAGCCGTTCCGGCATCTGGAACGAGCTGCAATGCGGCTCCTACATCTTCATGGACGCCGACTATGCCAGGAACCGCATGGCCGACGGCTCGACCTTCCACACCTTCCAGCATGCGCTGTTCGTGCTCGCCGGGGTGATGAGCAAGCCGGTCCCGGACCGCGCCATCGTCGATGCCGGCCACAAGGCGGCTGCAGTCGATTCCGGCATGCCGGTGCCCTGGCAGCGCGACGGCGTGATCTACACCAAGCCCTCCGACGAGCACGGCATCCTGACCGGCGACCCCGTCGCCGTGCCGCATCGCGGCGACCGCGTCCTGCTCGTGCCCGGCCATTGCGACCCGACCGTCAACTTGCACGACTGGTATGTCTGCGTGCGCGGACTCAACGGTCCGGACGCGCATGTCGAGGCGGTCTGGCCGGTCGCCGGACGCGGGGCACTCAGCTGATTCCTGGGGGCGTGATGTCGTCCGAAAACCGGCATCCACTTTTCGGCATCACGCCCTGATGCTGGCGGAACTGGCGCTACAGGCCCTGACGCCGGCCGCACCGCTGGCGCGCCGGTTCGGGCTGCTGCGGGAGGGCATCGCGCTCTGGGCGCGTGGGCAACGCCAGCGCAAGGCCTGGGAGCCGCATCAGGCCGGCTGCCGCGCCATCATCGCCGACATTGCAGAGGCACTGCCGCGGCGGCGCAAGGTCGTGGTGCTCGGCTCCGGCCCAGCCCGCGATATCCCGCTCGACCTGCTCTGCGAGAGCTTCGACGAAGTCGTGCTCATCGACATCGTCCATCTGCCGCTGCTCCGCCTGAAAACGTGGCGGGAGAAGAAGGTTAGTCTCATCAGCCGCGACCTCACCGGCGCGATGGCCTGGCTCACCGGAGAGGCGGCGGAACGGCAGGACCCGGTCGCCGATCTCGTTGACGACGACAGCGTCGACCTCGTTGTCTCGATAAATCTGCTCTCGCAGCTCGCCTGGCCCGTCGCCGACTGGCTGGAGGACAACCCCGCCCGCGCCGCCGCTTTGCCCGAGAACCTCCCGGGCCGCTGCATTGCCTGGCACCTCGACGACCTCGCCCGCTTCAAGGGCCATGTCTGCCTGATCAGCGATGTCGAGATGATCGAGCGCGACCGTGCCGGAGCAATCCATGAGCGGCTCGACCTGATGTACGGCGTCGCACTCCCGCAGGAGGATGAAAGCTGGCCTTGGCCGGTCGCCCCCTTCGGCGAGGCCGAGCGCGACCGGGAATATGTGCACAAGGTCTGTGTTTGGCGGAGGTTTAAGTGGGGCTGAAGCCCTCTCGCTCATTACGGGCCGTTACCGCAGGGTCGATCTAAATGGCCGACACCACGGAGGAATCGACGATCTTCGCGAAATCCGATTCGAGATGCGCCATCGTCACGTCGAAGATTGTGCGCGCCGATAGTCCGGGCAGATCGAAGCCGATCACTGCATCCCTGACCACTGTCATCTTGAAACCCAAGTCGGCGCCGGCCCGAACCGTCGAGTTGACGCAGTAACCGGCCACACCACCGGTCACCAGCAGATCGGTGATGCCTTTCACGCGCAGATAGGCTTCGAGCTCCGTAGAGGCGAAACCGGACGACGTGCGTTTCAGGAAAATCGGTTCCCCCTCGACCGCTTCGGCGCATGGCATGGGCGGGTAGCCAGTAGCATCGGCATGGAACGGCGAAGCCGGGTCATCCGCGCTGTGACGGATATGGATAACCGGCTGCCCGCTGCTGCGGAACGTTTCGGACAGCAGGGCGATCCGGTCCGGAGCCTCCGGGTTGACGCAATCCCGGCCGGCATCGATCCGGTGCTGCATTTCCATCTGCATGTCGATGATGACCAGGGCTTTCATGTTTGCCTCACCCCACCACCAGCCGCCGCCTGACGATCTCGGCGTGGAAGCGTGCGCCGTGGATCAGCCCGTTATCGTCGAAATCATAGCGCGGATTGTGCAGCGGGGCGCTGTCGCCATTGCCGACGAAGGAGAAGCAGCCGGGCACATGTGCGAGGAAGCGGGCGAAGTCTTCCGAGCCGGTGAAGGGCTCGGAGACGACGGAGACGTTCTCAGAGCCGAGCACCGCGCGCGCAGCTTCCAGCGCCGCCTCCGTCTGGGCCGACTGGTTCACCAGCGGCACGAATTCGCGGGTGTAGCTGACCGATTGCTGGACATTGTAGGCGCGGGCGATGCCCTCAGCGATCACGCGCATCTGCGCTTCGATGTCGGCGCTGACCTCAGGGTGGAAGCTGCGGGCATCGCCGAGGATGCGCGCCTGTCCCGGCAGGGCGTTGCGGGTGCCGTCGGTGATCAGCTCCGTCACCGAGACGACGGCAATCTGCGCCGGGCTGAGGCGCCGCGAGACGATCGTCTGCAGACTGGTGACCAAAGCGCAGGCGGCAACGAGGGTCTCGTTTCCGACATGCGGACGCGCGGCATGGCCGCCGACGCCGGTGAGGACGATCTCGAAATTGTCCTCCGCCGACATGATCGGCCCGATGCGGGTCTGAAATTGGCCGACCGGCAGCCCAGGCGCGTTGTGCAGCCCATAAATCTCCTCGAACGGGAAGCGCTCCAGCAAGCCGTTATCGAGCATGGCAAGCGCGCCGCGGCCCCATTCCTCGGCCGGCTGGAAGAGAAAGCGCACCGTGCCGTCGAAACCGCCCTCCTCCGCCAGTAGCTTCGCCGCGCCAAGCAGTATGGCGGTGTGCCCATCATGGCCGCAGGCATGCATCACGCCGGGGCTTTGCGAGCGATGCGGCAGCTCGCCTTGCTCTGGGATGCGCAGCGCATCCATGTCGGCCCGCAGCGCGATCGCCCGGTTGCCGCTGCCGCGTTTCAGCGTGCCGACGACGCCGGTGCCGCCGACCCCCTCGGCGACGTCATCAAGCCCGAACTCGCGCAGCTTGCTCGCGACGAAGGCGCTCGTGCGCTTTTCCTCGAAGCCGAACTCCGGATGGGCGTGCAGGTCGCGCCGCCAGCCGGTCATCTCCTGCACAAGCCTGTCGAGATCGATCGTCACGGGCTGCCCTCGCCTGCAAAATTCGGCCGGAAGACTATGCCGCCGCCGTTGCAAAAGGCGCTGCAAATGCCGGCCCGATTTGCAAGCCTGTTTCGCGGGCTTCGCCGGAGGTCAGCGGTTCAGCCGCACCGTCCCGCTGATCGAGAGGTCGTAGCCGCCAAATTCGCTCGCCCGCGCCGCCATGTCGGGGCGCCGCATCCAGGCGAGCAGCTTCTGCGTCGCCGGCTCGAAATAACTCCGCCGGCGCATGACCAGATCGACATGTTCCCAGACCAGCGGCAGGAAGGTGAGGCCAAAGGCCGTGGCAATGGCGCGCGCAGCGATGCCGCAATCGGCCCGGCCAGAACGGATCGCCAGCGCCAGATCCTGGCCGGTAGCGCATATCCCCTCGGCAACGACCATGCGGCCAGAGGGAACCCCAGCGCGCTCCAGCAGGCTCAGCAGCAGCAATTGCGCCCCGGCCCCGCGCTGGCGTTGGGCGAAGCGCGCACCCTTGGCGACCGCAGCGCCCAGTCCATCGATTCCTAGTGGATTATCCGGGGCGACCAGCAGGCCCTGCTCGCGCCGGGCGAAATTAATCACCACAGCGTCGTGCAGCGAAGCCTCCGCCTGGATCGCCGCGAGATTGGCAGCGTCATCATCGGGCGTCGCGTGCAAATGCAGCGCCGCGATGGTGACCTCGTTGCGCACCAGCCGGTCGAGCCCGGCCTGCGAGCCCTCGGCCAGCAGCGCCAGCCCGCAACCGGATTCGCGGATGGCGAGCTCCAGCAACGAATCCTGGCTGCCGCCAACGATCGGTGGCGGTGGCACAGCGTCGAACCCTGCTGGCCGCGACAATCCCGCCTCGAGCCAGCGGTCCAGCCCGGTGCGCGGGAACAGCCACTTGCCGGAGACCTTGGTGCAGGGCACGGCGCCCTGCCCGACCAGCTCGTAGAGCTTGCGCTCCTTGAGCCGCAGATAGGAAGCCGCTTCTCCTGTGGTGAGCCAGACCTGATCCTGCATCGGCTTGCACAAGCCTGCGCTCGTTACGACATTGGCATTTGGTCGCATTGAACTCTACCAATTGCAAATGCTTGCAATCTCAAGGCGAGCGCGCGGGAGCAGGCTTTGGACGTTGGCGCGATCTTTCAGGCGGCTTTTGCCTTGGTGGTCGGGCTCGATCCCGGCTTCCTCGGCATCGTGTTCCTGTCGTTACGCGTCACCCTGACCGCTGTTCTGATCGCGGCGCTGATCGGCCTGCCGCTCGGGGCCGCGCTGGCGCTGGCGCGCTTTCCGGGGCGATCCGCCATCATCGTCTGCCTGAATGCACTGATGGGGCTGCCGCCGGTGGTTGCGGGCCTAGCCGTCTTCCTGCTGCTCTCGCGCTCCGGCCCGCTCGGTCCGCTCGGCCTGTTGTTCACGCCGACCGCGATGATCATCGCCCAGGTGCTCCTGGTGCTGCCGATCGTGATCGCGCTGACCCGGCAAGTGATCGAGGATTTGTGGAGCGAGTATCGCGACCATTTGCGCTCGGTCGGGCTCGACGGCCTGCGCGCCATCCCGACCCTGCTCTTTGACGGGCGCTTTGCGCTGGCGACGGCGCTGCTCGCCGGCTTCGGCCGGGCCAGTGCCGAGGTCGGCGCCGTCCTGATCGTCGGCGGCAATATCGCCGGCTACACGCGTACGATGACGACGGCTATCACGCTGGAGACCTCGAAGGGCGACCTGCCGCTCGCTCTGGGCCTCGGCCTCGTCCTGCTCTCGCTGACGCTCGCCATCAACGCCATCGCCTTCGGCGCCAGCCGCATCGGCGCGCGCTATGCGGGTTAAGCTGTCATGCTGAGTATAACCTCGATCCTGCCGCTCACCGTCGAGGCCGCAGCCTTCTCCGGCGACGGCAAGCTCCTGGTCGAGCCCAACAGCTTCACCATTCCCGCCGGCGGGCTCACCGTCCTGCTCGGGCCGAACGGCGCCGGCAAGTCGCTGACCTTGCGCCTCTGCCACGGCCTGCTGACGCCGAGCCGCGGCGCCGTGCGCTGGGCCGCCGGAGCCGAGGGCCGCGGCAAGCGCCACGCCATGGTCTTCCAGAAGCCGATCATGCTGCGCCGCTCGGTGGAGGCCAACATCACCCATGCCCTCGCCGCCGCCGGTGCCAATAGCGCGGAGCGCAAGGCGCGCGCCGCCCAGGCGCTGCAGCGCTTCGGCCTCGCCGAGCGCGCCAGCCAGCCGGCCCGCCTGCTCTCCGGCGGCGAACAGCAGCGCCTCGCCATCGGCCGCGCCTGGGCGCTTCGGCCCGAACTGCTCTTCCTGGACGAACCGACCTCGCAACTCGATCCGGCCGCGACGCGCCAGATCGAGGAGCTGCTTTCCGGCCTCGTCGCCGAGGGCATCACTGTGATGATGTCGACCCATGATCTCGGCCAGGCCCGCCGCCTTGCCGACCGCGTGCTCTTCCTGCATCGCGGCCGCCTGGTTGAGGACGCGCCCGCCAAGGATTTCTTCGCCGGCCCGCATTCGGCCGAAGCACGCGCCTTCCTCGCCGGCGAACTGCTCTGGTGACAGACAAAGACCAACGACAGGAGAAACGCCCGATGACCACCTTGCCCCGCCGCTCACTCCTCGCCGCCGGCCTGTTCCTCGGCCTGACCGGCATGGCGCTCGCTCAAGCTCCAGCCCCCGCTGGCGAGCGCTTCATCACCGTGGCCTCGACGACCTCGACCCAGGATTCCGGCCTGTTCAACCACATCCTGCCGCTGTTCAAGGCCAAGACCGGCATTGAGGTCCGCGTCATCTCGCAGGGCACCGGCCAGGCGCTCGACACCGGCCGGCGCGGCGACGCCGACGTCGTCTTCGTCCACGCCAAGGCACAGGAGCTGAAATTCGTCGAAGAAGGCTTTTCGACCGAGCGCCGCCCGGTGATGTACAACGACTTCGTCCTGATCGGACCCAAGAGCGATCCGGCCGGCGTCGCCGGCACCAAGGACATCGTCGCCGCGCTGAAGAAGATTCAGGAGAAGGCCGCGCCCTTCGTCTCGCGCGGCGACAAGTCCGGCACCCATGCCGCCGAGCTCAATCTCTGGAAGGTCGCAGGCATCGACATCGCCGCGCAGAAGGGCCCCTGGTATCGCGAGATCGGCCAGGGCATGGGCGCGGCGCTCAACACCTCCGGCGCGATGGGCGCCTATGTCCTCTCCGACCGCGCCACCTGGATCTCGTTCAAGAACCGCGGCGATCTCGTCATCTCGGTCGAGGGCGACCAGCGCCTGTTCAACCAGTACGGCGTGATGTCGGTGAACCCGGCCAAGCACCCGCATGTGAAGGTCGCCGACGGCAAGCTCTTCGCCGACTGGCTGACCAGCCCGGAAGGGCAGAAGGCGATCGCCGACTACAAGATCGACGGCCAGCAGCTCTTCTTCCCCAACGCCGGGCAAGCGGGGGCCTGACATGCTGCGCCGGCTCGCATTCGTCGCCGTCATCAGCCTGTGGCCGGCGCTCGCGCCGGCACAACAGGCTCAGAAGCCGGTCTTGCTACATGCAGCCGGCAGCCTAAAGAACGCGCTGACCGAGGTCGCCAAGGCCTTCGAAACCTCGGCGCGCATTCCGGTCACGACCAGCTTCCGCCCCTCCGGCCTGCTGCGCGAAGCGCTGGCCAAGGGCGAGCCGGCCGAGGTCTTCGCCTCGGCCAACATGGAGCATCCGCTCGCGCTGGCGAAGGACGGCAAGGCCGGCCCGGTCGCGCTTTTCGTCCGCAACGAAACCTGTGCCTTTGCGCGCACCGGACTGGACGTGACCAGCAACACGCTGCTCACCCGTATGCTCGATCCCAAGCTCAAGCTCGGCACCTCGACGCCGAAGGCCGACCCGTCGGGCGATTATGCCTGGCAGGTCTTCGCCAAGGCCGAGGCACTGAAACCCGGTGCCAGGGCAACGCTGGAAGCAAAGGCGCTGCAACTCGTCGGCGGTCCGAACAGCGCCCCGACCCCGCCCGATCGCAATGGCTATGGCCATCTGCTGGCGACCGGCGCCGCCGATCTCTTCCTCGGCTACTGCACCAATGCCGATCCGATCGCGCGCGAGCAGCCCGGCATCCGCATGGTCAGGCTGCCGGAGAAGCTGCTGGTTGGGGCGGATTACGGTCTGACGGTGATGAATGGGGCTTCGGCGAACGCCTACCGGCTGGCGATGTTCATTCTCTCGCCGGACGGGCAGCGCATCCTGGCGCGGCACGGCTTCGTCGCACCCGGCCTGCCGCGCGAGGGGAACTGAGATTTGGCCCGGGCGCCCCAGCAGAGCCAGCCCGGCATTGAGGCTGCGCCAGCCCCGGTGAGCCTTCATGCCGCCGGCAGCCTGCGCGCGGCGCTGCTCGACATTGCCGATGCCTTCCAGAGCGAGACGGGCATTCCCGTCTCCGCGCAATTCGGCGCCTCCGGCCTGCTCAGGGACCGGCTCGCCAAGGGCGAAGCCGGCGAGGTCTTCGCCTCGGCCGATCTGGGGCATCCGCAGGCGCTGGCCCGCGCCGAACTCGCCGGCCCGGCCGTGCTCTTTGCCCGCAACGAGCTATGCGCCTTCCTGCGACCGGGGCTGGTCGCGACGAGCGCCACTTTGCTCGATCTCATGCTCGACCCCAAGGTCAGGCTCGGCACTTCGACGCCGAAAGCCGACCCTTCGGGCGACTATGCCTTCGCCGTCTTCGCCAAGGCGGAGGTGGTGAAGCCAGGCGCGAAGGCGGCGCTCGAAGCCAAGGCGCTGAAGCTCACAGGCGGGCCAGATTGCACACCGGCGCCAGAAGGCCTCAACGTCTACGGTCACAAGCTGGCGAGCGGCGAGGCCGATATCTTCCTGGCCTATCGCACCAACGCCCAGCCGCTGGCGAAGGAACAGCCGGCGATCGCGATGCTGCGCCTGCCGGAGCAGCTCGCAGTCGGCGCTGATTACGGGCTGACAGTGTTGAACCGAGCCTCGCCCAATGGCTACCGGCTCGCCATGTACATCCTGGAGCCGCAGGGGCAGGCGATACTGGCAAGGCACGGCTTCACGGCGCCGGGCCTGCCGCGCGAGGGATAGCGGGAAGAGCGAGATCATGGACTGGCACGCGACCCGGCCCGGCGAAACCGAAGCACCTTTGCCCGAGCGGAGCGATGCCCGCCTCGTCTTCATCGGCCGCATCCGCACGCCCTTCGCGACGCGTGACGACTGCCCACGCCAGGGCCGGCAGGACGGGCCGCTCTGCCGCGTCGAGATCGACCCACATTGGCAGGCGGCGCTCAAGGGCATCGAGACCTTCGCCGAACTCGATTTGCTCTACTGGATGCACGAGGCGCGGCGCGATCTGCTGACGCAGACGCCGCGCGGCGGCGATACGCTCGGCACCTTCGCCTTGCGCTCGCCGGTACGGCCCAACCCGATCGCCCTGTCGCGGGTGAAGCTCGAAGGGGTCGAAGGAGGTATACTGCTCGTACGCGGGCTCGACTGCCTCGACGGCACGCCGCTCCTCGACATCAAGCCGCATCGGTGCAGCCATTCGCACGGCGCCACGGAAACCTCCCATGCCGCACCCTGATCGCCGCGCCGTCCTCGCCGGCCTCGGCGCGACGATCGCCGCCCCGCGCCTCGCCCGCGCCGCGACCATTCGCGATGGCGCCGGTCGCGAGGTCACGATTCCCGGCAAGGTCGAGCGCATCTTTCCGGCCGGGCCGCCGGCGGCGATCCTGGTCTACACGCTCGCGCCCGACCTGCTGCTCGGCTGGCCGCGCGCCAACCGGCCGGAGGAGCGCGAGTTCCTGCTGCCTGGGATCGGAGACCTGCCGGAGGTCGGCCGCATCACCGGCCGCGGCAATAGCGCCAATCTCGAGGCCGTGCTCCAGGCCAAGCCCGATCTCATCATCGATTCCGGCTCGACCGGCCGCACCTATGTCGAGCTCGCCGAGCGCGTGCAGCAGCAGACTGGCATTCCCTATGCCCTGCTCGACGGACGCTTCGACCAGACACCGGCGAGCTACCGCATCCTCGGCCAGCTCACCGGCCGCAGCGAGCGCGCCGAGACATTGGCGCGCTGGTGCGAGGACAGCTTCGCGACGATCCGCGGCCGCATCGCTGCGATCCCGGCCGAGAAGCGCCCGAGCGTCTACTATGCCCGCGGCCCCCGCGGTCTGGAGACCGGGCTCGGCGGCTCGATCAATGTCGAGACGCTGAGCTTCCTCGGCGCCCGCAACGCCGCCGCCGAACAGCAGGGCAGCGGTCTCGCCCAGGTCTCGCTCGAACAGGTGCTGGCCTGGAACCCCGACGTCATCGTCACTATCGACCTTTCCTTCGCCGAAAGCGTCCGCAGCGATCCGAACTGGGCCGGGGTCAGGGCGGTGCGCGAGGGCCGCGTCCATCTCTCGCCGAAGCTGCCCTTCGGCTGGGTCGACTTCCCGCCCTCGGTCAACCGGGCGATCGGCCTGTGGTGGCTGGCAAAGCTGCTCTATCCCGCGCAATTCCCCGAGGACATCCGCAAGCTCGCCCGCGACTTCCACACGCTGTTCTACCAGGTGACGCCGAGCGAAGCGCAGCTCGACCGCGTGCTGGCGGGGCGGGGGTGATGGTTCACCATCTCAGTCATCCCGGGCGACCGGAGGGAGACCCGGGATCCATGCCTGAACCGTTCCGGAATGGACCCCGGATCGGCGCGGCTTCGCCGCTTGTCCGGGATGACCATGTCGTGGTCACTTGGCCGGCGAAACGCCGTTGATCCGATGACCTCCTCCCTGCGCGGCAACCTGATCGCCTTCGCCCTGCTGGCGCTTGCCGTGCTCGCCGCCTTCGCGCTCGGGCGCTTTCCGGTCGCGCCCGGCGATCTCGGCCGCCTAGCCTGGTCGCTGGTCACCAGCGAACCGTCCGGCCTACCGACCCAGATCGAGACCGTGGTCTGGAACATCCGCGGTCCGCGCATCCTCGCGGCGATCCTGTGTGGCGCGGCGCTCGCCATTGCCGGCTGCGCCTTCCAGGGCCTGTTCCGCAACCCGCTGGTCTCGCCCGACATCCTCGGCGCGTCCTCGGGCGCAGCGCTTGGCGCGGTCATCGGCATCTATCTCTCGCTCGGCCTGTTCGGCATCCAGCTCGCCGCCTTCGCCGGCGGGCTGGTCGCGGTCGGCGCCGTCTACGCGGTGGGATCGACGATCCGGCGCGGCGATCCGGTTCTCGTGCTGGTGCTGACCGGCGTCGTCGTCGGCTCGCTGTTAGGGGCCGGCATCGGCCTGGTGAAGTACTGGGCCGATCCCTACAACCAGCTCCCGGCCATGACCTTCTGGCTGCTCGGCAGCCTCGCCGGCACGGCCACGCCCGACCTCGTCCCTTTGCTCGGCCCGGTCCTGATCGGCGCCGTCATCCTGCTGGCGCTGCGCTGGCGCATGAATGTGATGTCGCTGCTGGAGGAGGAGGCGCGCGCACTCGGTCTCGCCACCGGCCCGCTGCGGATCGCCATCGTCGCCGCCGCGACCTTGGTGACGGCGGCGAGCGTCGCGGCGGCCGGCATCATCGGCTGGGTCGGCCTCGTCGTGCCGCATCTCGCCCGCTTCCTGGTCGGGCCCGATTTCGGCCGCTTGCTGCCGACGGCGGCGCTGCTCGGCGGCGGCTATCTCCTCGCCATCGACACGCTGGCGCGCACCGCCGCCCCGGTCGAGACGCCGCTCGGCATCCTGACCGCCGTGATCGGAACGCCCTTCTTCATCTGGCTACTGGCTTCGGCGCGCGGAGGCTGGTCGTGAGCCTCGAAGCCTCCGCCCTCGCCTATGGCTACCGCGAGCGCGAGATCGGCCGCGACATCGCACTCGACCTCGCCGGCGGCGAGGTTCTCGCCCTGCTCGGCCCGAACGGCCACGGCAAGACGACGCTGCTGAAGACGCTGCTCGGCCTGCTGCCGACAAAAGGCGGCACGCTCACACTCGATGGCAAACCGTTGGCGGTGCTCTCCATAGGCGAGCGGGCCCGTGCCCTCGCCTATGTCCCGCAGGTCCATGCCGGCACCTTCGCCTTCTCGGTGAGCGAGATCGTGCTGATGGGACGAACCGCCCGCTCCAGCCTGTTCGCGGCCCCGTCGGGCCATGACCGGGACGTGGTACGGGCGATGCTGGACCGGCTCGGCATCCCGCATCTGGCGCAGCGCCCCTATACCGAGATCTCAGGCGGGGAGCGTCAGCTCGTGATGATTGCCCGCGCGATGGCGCAGGAGCCGCGTTACGTCATCTTGGACGAACTGACGGCGAGCCTCGATTTCGGCAATCAGGGCAAGGTGATGAACCAGATCCGCCGCCTCGCCGGCGAGGGCCTCGGCGTGCTCTTCACCACCCATGATCCGAACCAGGCGCTGCGCTATGCCGACCGGGCGATGCTGCTGCGCGACGGCCGGGCCCTCGCCAGCGGCAAGGCCGGCGATCTTCTGACGCCGGAGCGGCTTGCGACGCTCTACGGTGTCGCGATCGAGACCGTCAGGGGCGAAGACGGAAAGCTCGCCTTCCTGCCGGGCTGAACGGCCCAATCCCGTCACAATCTCCTGATCAAGTTTACCTTAAGTCAGGACATGGCGTGGAAGCGTGACGCGCCGGCGGTCGGCCCCGCTTGCGGCGGCTCGATCTGCCGGCCTTGTGAATGCTGGGGACCACCGCATGAAGCGCATCATCGCAGCCGCGCTCGTCTTCGGCCTCGCCGCCATGTCCAATGCGACGACGGCGCTGGCGCAGCAGCCCGCGCAGGCCTCGATCGAAGCGCTGCTGCCGGAATTCGAGAAGCAGGTCGCCGAGGGCATGAAGGCCTTCTCGGTGCCGGGCGTCGCCGTCGGTGTCATCCACGATGACAAGCTGATCTACGCCAAGGGCTTCGGCGTCCGCGCGCTCGGCAAGCCGGAGCAGGTCACGCCGGAGACGATCTTCCAGATCGGTTCGACCACCAAGGCCTTCTTCACCACCACCCTGGCGCAGGCGGTCGATGCCGGCCGGCTCGGCTGGAATGATCCGGTCATCGACCATGTCCTCGAATTCCAGCTCGCCGATCCCTGGGTCACCCGCGATTTCCGCGTGCTCGATATCGCCGCCCAGCGCTCGGGCCTGACGGCTTACGTCAACGACGCGCTCACCATGCTCGGCTACGACAGACAGACCCTGATCCGTTCGCTGCGGATCGCGCCGCAGCTCGGGCTGTTCCGCTCCGATTTCCGCTATCTCAACATCCCGCATGTCGCCGGCGGCGAGATCGTCGCCAAGGTCAACGGCACGCCATCCTGGTTCGACTCGCTGCAGAAGAGTCTGCTGTCCCCGCTCGGCATGAGCGCGACCACGGCCACGGCCGAGGCGATCACAGCGGTGCCCAACCATGCGCAGGGCCATCGTTTCGCCGAGCCGCCCGTCGCCGTGCCCTTTCATCCCTCCTTCCCCTATGCGCTTGGGCCGGCCGGAGCGCTCAACTCGAACATCCCTGACATGGCGAAATGGCTGCGCCTGCAACTCGGCCGCGGCCATTTCGAGGGCAAGGTCCTGGTCTCCGAGGACAATCTCGACGTCACCTGGACGCCGCGCGTCGCCATGAACGAGCGCAGCTCCTATGCCGTCGGCTGGATCGCGACCGCGACGCCGCGCGGCCGGATCATCTGGCACAATGGCGGCACTGCCGGCTTCGGCGCCCATGCCGGCTTCCTGCCCGACGGCAAGACCGGCATCGTCATCCTGACCAATCTCGAGAATATCGGCCTGCCGGACGCGCTGGCGATGTGGTTCTACGACCGCGTGCTCGGCAATCCCGCCGTCGACAATGTCGCGCTCACGGCCGCTGCCGCGAAGACCCGTCGCGAGGCGGCACAGGCCGAGGCAGCCGGTTTCGTACCCGGCCCACTCTCGCCGCTCGCCGCGGGCTTCACTGGCAGCTACGCATCACCAATCCTGGGCGACGCCACCGTGGCGCTCGCAGACGGCAAGCTCGGCCTGACGCTGGAGAAGACCGAGGCGCAGCTGCTGCTCGAGCCGAACAGGGACGATCCCTACCTGTTCCAGGCGCGCCTCGCGCCGGTCGGCGCCTTCGTCGCACCGGCCGAGATGTCCGGCGGCGAGCCCGTCGTCCGCCTGCGCTTCGAGACCGACGCCGCCGGCAAGATCAGCCAGATGCGCTGGCTCAGCCCCGAGCTGCCGCATAGCTTCGCGCGCTCGGCCCAGTGACGACGGGGAGCATCACCATGACGATCCGTATCGCCCTCCTGTCGTTCGCAGCCGCTCTTGCCGTCGGCTCCAGCGCCTCGGCCGCGCCGGCCTTCGCGCCTCTCTCCGAGGTCGCCTCCGCACTGCCGGTCGAGCCTGCCCGCTCGGCCCTGCGCAAGTTCTTCGACGCGCTCGGCGACGACGACGTCAACGATGATCACTACGACTGGAACGACTATCGCGACGCGACCTCGCGCAAGGACCGTATCCGCGACTGGCAGCGCATGCAGCTCGACGCCCAGAAGGATTACTGGCGCCAGCAGAAGGACGCGCAGAAGCGGGCGATCAAGGCCCAGCGCGGCTGGTAGATTGCCGGTGTCGCGGCGGCTACGTCAGGGATTGGCAGGAAACCGTCCCACCCCCCTTACCTTTCCCCATCGGGCTGTTGCATAGTCGCCCGGACGTGGCGTCATGACGCCACAGGATGGGGAATGGACATGAAGACCTTAGCTCTCGCCGCGGCGCTGCTCGCCGCCGGCACCCTCGCCGCTTCCGCGCAGCAGCTCGCGCCCAGCCCGACGCTCGACGCCATCAAGGCGCGCGGCCATCTCGAATGCGGCGTGCATCTCGGCCTGCCCGGCTTCTCCTTCGCCAATGACAAGGGCGAATGGACCGGGCTCGACGTCGATTATTGCCGGGCTCTCGCCGCCGCCGTGCTCGGCGACGCCAGCAAGGTGAAGTACACCCCGACCTCGGTGCAGCAGCGCTGGCCGATCCTGCAATCGGGCCAGGTCGACGTGCTCTCGCGCAATTCGACCATCACCTTCTCGCGCAACGCCACGCTCGGCCTCAACTTCCAGGGCATCAACTTCTACGAGGGCCAGACTTTCATCGTTCGCAAGAAGGCGAACGTGAAGTCGGCCGAGGAACTCGACGGCGCCTCGGTCTGCGTCGCCGCCGGCTCGACCGAGGAGAAGAACGCCGCCGACTGGTTCCGCGAGCGCAACCTCAAGGTCACCATCACCAATTTCCAGAAGAACGACGACGCCATCACCGCCTATGACAGCGGCCGCTGCGACGCCTACACCGCCGGCGTCGGCGCCCTCGCCGGCCAGCGCGCCAAGCTCAAGGCTCCGGACGACCACGTCATCCTGACCAAGCCGATCTCGAACGATCCGCAGGGCCCGGTGACCCGCTATGGCGACGAGCGCTGGCAGCTGATCGTGCGCTGGGTGCTGAACGGCACCATCGCCGCCGAGAATCTTGGCGTCACCTCCAAGAATGTCGACGAGATGAAGGCGAGCTCGAAGAACACCGAAGTCCGCCGCCTGCTCGGCGCCGAGGGCGGTTTCGGCGCGATGATGGGCTTGCCCGACGATTGGATGTACAAGGCGATCAAACAGGTCGGGAATTATGGCGAGAGCTATGAGCGCACCGTCGGCATGGGTTCGCCGCTGAAGCTCGAGCGCGGCCAGAACCAGCTCTGGACCAAGGGCGGCCTGCTCTTCACCCCGCCGTTCCAGTGAGATGCTCCCGTCATGGTCGGGCTTGACCCGACCATCTCGGAAACCAGCCTTCGTGTCAGGAGATTCTCGGGTCGCAGCGTTGGCTGCACCCGAGAATGACGCCCCAAGCCGGACGGCCGCCCCTTGAGCAAAGCCTTCGCCTTCATCAACGACAAGCGCGTCCGCGACGTCTTCTACCAGGCGGCGCTGCTGATCGGCCTCGTGGCGCTGCTGGTCTATTTCATCCGCAACGCCTCGCAGAACATGGTCCAGGCCGGCATCGCCTCCGGCTTCGACTTCCTCTGGCGCACCTCCGGCATCGAGGTGCCCTTCGTCCTGACCAACTACACCCAGTCGGACAACATCCTCGCGCTGTTCTGGGCCGGCGTCGCCAATACGATGCTGGTCACGGTGATCGCGCTGGTGCTGTCGACGGCGCTCGGCTTCCTGATCGGCATCGCCCGGCTCTCCTCGATCTGGCTCGTCCAGGCGATCGCCGGCGCCTATGTCGAGTTCGTCCGCAATATCCCGCTGCTGTTCTTCGTGCTGTTCTGGTATTTCGGCGTCATCGCCGCCTTGCCTGCCCCGCGCGAGAGCCTCTCGGTCTTCGGCGTCGCCTTCCTCAACAATCGCGGCCTGACCATCCCGCTCCCCGATGCCGGCGCCAACTTCAAAGTCGCCTTCGTCGCGATCGCGATCTCCTGCCTGCTGCACTGGCTCTTCCTGCGCTGGGCCAGGCGCCGCAAGGAAGCGACGGGCCAGGACGCACCGGTCCTGCGCGTCGGCCTCGTCCTGCTGCTGCTCGTACCCGTGCTGGCGCTGGCCTGGGCGACGCTGGCGACGCGCTGGGACATTCCTGTCCTGCGCGGCTTCAATTATCGCGGCGGCTTCGTCGTCATCCCCGAATTCGTCGCGCTGCTCGCGGCGCTCGTCACCTACACCGCCGGCTTCATCGCTGAGATCGTGCGCGGCGGCATCCAGTCGGTGCCGCATGGCCAGATCGAGGCGTCCAGTGCCCTCGGCTTGAAGCCTGGCCAGACGCTGCGCCTCGTCACCATCCCGCAGGCGCTGCGGGTGATGACGCCGCCGATGACCAACCAGTACCTCAACGTGCTGAAGAACTCGTCCTTCGGCGCCGCCATCGCCTATCCCGACGTGGTCAGCCTGTTCATGGGCTCGGCGCTCAACAATACCGGCCAGGCGATCGAGATCATCGCCATGACGCTCGCGGTCTATCTCGTCATCGGCCTTGCCGTCTCCGCCTTCATGAACTGGTACAATGCCCGCATCGCGCTGGTGACCCGATGAGCGCCGCTTCCGCCCTCCCGACCAGCTGGCGCGAGCGCCTGTTCGGCTCCCCGACCATCACCGTTGTGACGCTGCTGCTCGCGGCGCTGATCGCCTGGATCGCCGTGCCGATCATCCGCTGGGCGCTGATCGATGCGACCTGGAGCGGCCAGACCCGCAATGACTGCACCGGCACCGGTGCCTGCTGGGTCTTCATCAAGGCGCGCTTCGGCCAGTTCATGTACGGGTTCTATCCGATCGAGGAGCGCTGGCGGCCGAACCTCGCCGGCATCCTGTTCGCGCTCTCAGGCGCAGCGATCGTCTTCGCGCCGAAGCGGCTGAAGCTGGGCCTCGGTCTCGCCGCGCTCGTCATCCTGCCGCCGCTCGGAATCTGGCTGCTCGGCGGTGGCTTCGGCCTGCGTGCGGTCGAGACGCGCGAATGGGGCGGGCTGATGCTGACCGTCTTCATCTCGATCTATGCCAGCCTGATCGCGATCCCGCTCGGCATCCTGCTCGCGCTCGGCCGGCAGTCCGAGCTCAAGGTGGTCAAGCTGATCGCGGTGCTGTTCATCGAATTCTGGCGCGGCGTGCCGATCATCGCGGTGATCTTCCTGGCCTCGCTGCTGCTGCCGCTGATCATGCCGGCCGGCATCGGCGTCGACCGGCTGGCGCGCGCCGTGATCGGCCTCGGCTTCTGCATCGCCGCCTATATGGCCGAAGCCGTGCGCGGTGGCCTGCAGGCCCTGCCGAAGGGCCAGCGCGAAGCCGCCACCGCGCTCGGCCTCAGCTACTGGAAGGCGACCTGGTTCATCATCCTGCCGCAGGCACTGCGCATCTCGCTGCCGGCGATCACCAACGAGTTCATCGCGCTGGTCAAGAACACCACGCTGGTGCTGGTGGTCTCGATCCTCGACCTGCTCGGCATCGCCCAGGCCTCGCTCGCCGATCCCAACTGGGTCGGCATGAACATGGAGGCCTATGTCTTCTCCGGCGGAATCTACTGGTTGATCTGCTTTGCGCTCTCGCGCTGGAGCAGGAGTATGGAGACCAAGCGCGGGCGGTAGCGGAGTCCGCAGCGCCCCGTCATGCTCGGGCTTGACCCGAGCATCTCAGGCCGGAGGAGGCCCCGGCCAGCGCTTTCCTCGTCAGGAGATTCTCGGGTCTGCGCTGCGCTCCGCCCGAGAATGACGGTCGGTGGGCCTCAACCCTTCATGTAGTCATGGATCTTGCGGCCGAAGGGCAGCGTCAGGTCGGCGATGAAGTGATGCGCGCCAAGTACCTTGCGCACCGGCAGGTCGGCGACCGGCGCGTTGACATGCGGGATCAGATGCAGCCGGCCCGGGCCGATCCAGGAGCCCTTCACCGTGATGTCGGTGAGGTTGAGCGCGACGAGCTGGCAGATCTCCGGCTCGCCGTCGACGCCGGGGATGATCTTCAGGTTGACCTGCGTCTTGGTCAGCATCGCGGTGGTCTTCACCCCGTTGCCAGCCAGGCTCTCATGCTTGTAGCCCATCGTGCCCATGGCGACCTGCTGGCCGGCATATTCGAGCGTGCCGGTCAGCGTGTCCTTGACGACTTCCAGCTTGGGATGGGCGTATTTCTTCGGGAAGCCCCAGATCTCGCGGCCGGCCGAGATCGGCGGCTCGATATCGAGATACATCTGCGAGACGAAGCTGACCTCCTCCTCGCCGAACAGGCAGGGGATGACGATGCCGGTCTCGGTATAGGTGCCGAAGCCGGAGGAATCCGGCATCTTGATCCATTCATAATGCACGACCGGCTGCGCGATCGGCATCAGCGGCTCGGGCAGATGATGGCGGATCAGCTCCGGATCGGTCTCGTAGCTGATCACCATGTATTCGCGGTCGATGAAGCGGTACGGCCCGGCCGGATAGCTCGGCCCGGCGAGCGGCATCGAGGGCAAGTCGAGGATCTGCTGGCGGTTCATGGCGATGTCCTCACGAGGCCGAAAGAAAGCGGTGGCTCAGGTCATAGCGTGATTGCGAGCGCAGCGAAGCAATCCAGGAGGCGTAGAGCTCTACCGCTCCTGGATTGCTTCGTCGCTGACGCTCCTCGCAATGACGATAGGGCGGCGCAAGCCAAACTACTGCGCGGTCCAGCCGCCATCGACCGGCAGGATGACGCCGGTGATCGACTTTGCCGCATCGGAAGCCAGGAAGACAGCAAGCGCCGCCACCTCCTCGCTGGTGACGAACTGCTTGGTCGGCTGGGCATGCAGCAGGACGTCGTTGATGACCTGTTCCTTGGTCAGCCCGCGTGCCGCCATCGTCTCCGGAATCTGCTTCTCGACCAGCGGCGTCCGGACATAGCCGGGGCAGATCGCGTTCGCGGTGATGCCGAAGGTCGCCGCCTCCAGTGCGACCGTCTTGGTCAGCCCGGCGATGCCGTGCTTGGCCGCGACATAGGCCGACTTGAACGGCGAGGCGACGAGCGCATGGGCGGAAGCCGTATTGATGATCCGCCCCCATTTGCGCTGCTTCATCCCCGGCAGCGCCGCGCGGATCGCATGGAAGGCGGCTGAGAGGTTGATCGCGATGATCGCGTCCCATTTCTCGACCGGGAACTCCTCGACCGGCGAGACGAACTGGATGCCGGCATTGTTGACGAGGATGTCGACGCCGCCGAACTCGGCTTCCGCCTCGGTGATCATGGTGGCGATCGCACCACCATGGGCCATGTCGGCCGGCGAATAGCGCGCCTTCACCCCGAAATCGGCCTCGATGCCAGCGCGCTCCTGCTCGATCGCCTCCGGCGCGCCGAAGCCGTTGATGACGATGTTGGCGCCCTGCGCCGCATAGGCCCGGGCAATCGCGAGCCCGATGCCGGAGGTCGAACCGGTGACGACAGCGGTCTTGCCCTTGAGCATGCGTGATCTCCCAGTCGCGAGAACGCGACGCGCTGCTTGCGTCGCAAGGTCCGTGCCGCTGAGGTGGAAGAGCAAGCTGACGGTGCGATGAAGCTTGTCTGACGGGTCGGTGACACCGATATTCGATCTTGCCCGCGTCACATGCCTGTCACGGCATGCCCATCACAGATGGGCCAAAATCCCGCCAGAGCGAACGGAATCCGCGCCATGAACGCCCCTTTTGCGCCGTCCTCCACCGAACGCTATCTCGGCTGGCGCCCCGAGCGCTGCGACCGCGTCGCGCTCGTGCTCCAGGGCGGCGGCGCGCTCGGCGCCTATCAGGCCGGCGTCTATCAGGCGCTCCACGAAGCTGACATCGAGCCGGACTGGGTGTCCGGCGTCTCGATCGGCGCGATCAACTCGGCGATCATCGCCGGCAATCCGCGCGAGCGCCGGCTGGAGCGGCTCGAAGCCTTCTGGGATCGGATCACCGATCGCAAGGTCTGGTGGTTCACGCCCGAGGGCGACATCTTCCGCCAGGCGCGCAATGCGACCTCGTCCTTCCTCACGACCGTGCTCGGCCAGCCCGGCTTCTTCGAGCCGCGCCCCACCAATGCCTGGCTGGCGCCGGCCGGCGCGAGCGACGCGACCAGCTTCTATGACACCTCACCGCTGCGCCAGACCCTGCTCGAACTGGTCGATTTCGACCTGATCAACTCAAAGCAGGTCCATTTCTCGGTTGGCGCGGTCAATGCGCTCTCCGGCAACTTCGTCTATTTCGACAACACGCTGGAGGAGATCGCGCCCGAGCACGTCATGGCCTCGGGCGCCCTGCCGCCGGCCTTCCCGACCGTGCAGATCGGCACCGAGCATTACTGGGATGGCGGCATCGTCTCGAACACGCCGCTGTCGCATCTGCTCGCGCAGGACGACACGCTGAACTCGCTGATCTTCCAGGTCGATCTGTTCTCGTCGCGCGGGCCGATGCCGCGGACGATGCAGGACGTGATGGGCCGGCACAAGGACATCATGTACTCCTCGCGCACCCGCATGGTCACCGACCTGTTCCAGACCCTGCAAGGCTGGAAGAAGAAGACCCATGAGGCCCTCAGCCACATCCCCGAGGATGCCCTGAGCGAGGAAGACCGCAAGCTCCGCGACGAGCTCGCCTTGATCCCCGAGCACACCATCCTGCAGCTGATCTATCAGCAGAAGACCTATGAGAGTCACGCCAAGGACCACGAGTTCTCGCGGACCTCGATGAAGGAGCACTGGCACTCCGGCTATGAGGACACCAAGCAGACTCTGACCCGCAAGGACTGGCTGGTGATCCCGCCGGACGGCGCCGGCATCTGGACTCATGACGTCCACCGCGACTTCGAGCGGCGCTGAGTCTTAGCGCCGTCAGCGTTCCTGCGGCGGCACGTTGCGCAGCAGCTTGGTGCGCTCGCGCCGCTGCGCCTCCGTCCATTGCGAATGATGACGCTTCGTGCCGGCGGGACGGTTGGCGAGGCCGAGGCCGAGCCCGCCCCAATCCCCAACCGGCCGAACCGGCCGCTGCACGAAGCCGCCGCCGCAGCTCGGACAGACGTTTTCGAGCGTCTTCTCGGCGCACTCCGCGCAATAAGTGCATTCATAGCTGCAGATCCGCGCCTCCAGCGAGGCCGGCGGCAGATCACAGTCGCAGAGTTCGCAGTTCGGCCGCAGCTCCAGCATGGCATCTTGTCCTTTCGTTGCCGGGACTGGATGCCATGAGCGGCCGATGTCATAAATGACAAGATGACCTTGTTTTCTGCCATCACAGCCACGGCGCCGATCCGCGTCGTCATCGTGCTGTTCCCGCGCACCAAGCTGCTCGACGTCACCGGCCCCTTGCAGGTCTTCAACGACGTGAAACGGGCCGACGGCAGCGCCGTCTACGAGATCACCCTTGCCTCCGAGCATGGCGGCCCGGTCGAGACCGATGCCGGGGTGCCGCTGCCGAGCATCCCCCTCACCGAGGCTGCGGCCAGGCCGATCGATACGCTGCTGGTCTCAGGCGGCCGCTCGGCACTGGAGGCGGCCGACTCGGTGGCGCTGCTCGCCTTCCTGCGCGAGCAGAGCGGCAAGACCCGCCGCCTCGGCTCGATCTGCCTCGGCGCCTTCATCCTTGCCGCCGCCGGCCTGCTCGATGGCTGCGAGTCGACAACGCATTGGGAATATGTCGACCGCCTCGGTACGACCCACCCGGCTACCACGGTCAGGCCCGACGCGATCTTCGTCAGCAATGGCCGGATCTGGACTTCGGCAGGCGTCTCCACCGGCATCGACATGGCACTCGCCATGGTCGAGGAGGATCTCGGCCGCAAGGCAGCGCTCGATCTGGCCCGTGACCTCGTGCTCTATCTCAAGCGCCCCGGCGGCCAGTCGCAGTTCAGCGGCGAACTGCAGCGCCAGTCGCGCGACGCCGCAGGCCGCTTCGAAGCTTTGCATGCCCATATGCGCGAGCACGCCGCCGGCGACCTCTCCGTACCCGGACTCGCTCAGGTCATGGCGATGAGCCCGCGCCATTTCGCCAGGGTCTATGCGCAGGAGACCGGATCGAGCCCGGCCAAGGCTGTCGAGGCGGTCAGACTCGATCTCGCCCGTGACCTGCTGGAAGAAACGGATATCGGCATCCAGCAGATCGCGGTGCGCGCCGGCTTCGGTGATGACGAGCGCCTGCGCCGCGCCTTCCTGCGCCGCTATGGCGTCGCGCCGGGCGAGTACCGGACACGTTTCGGGAATGATCGAGGTGGTTAGCTTCGGCCGAGTTCGACCGGCACCGAGTAGGAGCGCTTTACGCGACCGAGGGCGAAACTCGATTCGATCGAGGCGACATTGTCGAGACGCGTCAGCTTGTCCTTGAGGAAGCGCTCATAGGCGGCGAGGTCGCTGACGATGATGCGCAGCAGATAGTCGCGCTGCCCGGTCATCAGATAGCAGTCGGCGACCTCGGGCCAGCGCGAGACCGCTGCGGCAAAACGGTCGAGCTCCTCCTCGCGCTGGCGCTCCAGCTTGATCGAGGCGAAGACCGAGACGGGCAGGCCGAGCTTCTCCTGGTTCACGATGGCGACATAGCCCTCGATGATCCCGGCCTCCTCCAGCAGGCGCACCCGCCGCGCGCAGGGGCTCGGCGAGAGCCCGACCTTGCCGGCGAGCTCCTGCACGCTGATGCGCCCGTCCGCCTGCAGGGCCTGGACGATGCGGCGGTCGATCTCGTCGAGCTTGAACTCTGGCATTTTCCCTCGCGTCGCCAGGGGAGCTTAGCGGAAACCGCCAATTCCGTAAGCCGGCGAGGCGGTCTTTAGCTGCCTTCCCCAAGGCAATTGTGCATGATGTGTCGGCCCAAGGAGCACTGCGATGTCCGATCCCCGTCTGCCTATCCTCGCCGAGCTCGAGAAGAAGATTCTCTGGCTGGCGTCGTGGACGATCCACAACGCCAATCACATCCGCGCCAATGACGACGGGATGAAGGTCGGCGGGCATCAGGCCTCCTCGGCCTCCCTCGCCACCATCATGACCGCACTCTATATGGCCGCGCTGAAGCCACAGGACCGGGTGGCGGTGAAGCCGCACGCCTCGCCGATCTTCCATGCCATCAACTATCTGATGGGCCTGCAGACGCAGGAAAAGCTCGAGAACTTCCGCGGCTACAAGGGCGCGCAGAGCTATCCCTCGCGCACCAAGGACATCGACGACGTCGATTTCTCGACCGGCTCGGTCGGCCTCGGCGTGGCGCAGACGCTCTTTTCCTCGCTGGTGCAGGACTATGTGAAGGCGCATGGCTGGGGCGGGGATACGCCGGAAGGCCGCATGGTCGCGCTGATCGGCGATGCCGAGCTCGACGAGGGCAACATCTTCGAGGCCCTGATGGAGGGCTGGAAGCACGGCGTGCGCAACACCTGGTGGGTGATCGACTATAACCGCCAGTCGCTCGACGCCGTGGTCCGCGAGGGCCTCTACGACCGGATCGAGCAGATGTTCCGCGCCTTCGGCTGGGACGTCGTCACGCTGAAATACGGTTCGCTCCAGCAGGCCGCGTTCAAGGAGAAGGGCGGCGAGCGCCTGAAGGCCTGGATCGATTCCTGCCCGAACCAGCTCTATTCGGCCCTGACCTTCCAGGGCGGCGCCGCCTGGCGCAAGCGCCTGATGGACGATCTCGGCGACCAGGGCCCGGTGACCAAGCTGATCGAGAAGCGCTCCGACGCCGATCTCTCGGCGCTGATGTGCAATCTCGGCGGCCACGATCTGCCCTCGCTGCTCGAGGCCTTCGAAGGCATCAGGCACGACCGGCCGGTCTGCTTCCTGGCCTACACGGTCAAGGGCTTCGGCCTGCCGCTCGCCGGCCACAAGGACAACCATGCCGGCCTGATGACCAAGGAGCAGATGGAAGGCTTCAAGGCCGCCAACAAGGTCCGCCCCGGCCATGAATGGGACCTGTTCGAGGGGCTTAACCTGCCGGAAAAGGACATCCGCGCCTTCCTCGACAAAGTGCCGTTCTTCGCCAAGGGGCGCCGGCGTCATTCGGCCCCGGCCCTGCCCGTTCCGGCGAAGCTCGAAGCCGGCATCCAGGCGACGATGTCGACGCAGATGGGCTTCGGCAAGGTGCTGGACGAATTGGCGAAGCTCGGCGGCCCGCTCGCCGACCGCATCGTCACCACTGCGCCGGACGTCACCGTCTCGACCAATCTCGGCCCCTGGGTCAACCGGCGCGGGCTGTTCGCGCGGGCCTCGATGGCCGACACCTTCAAGGACGAGCGCATCCCCTCGATGCAGAAATGGGAGTTCTCGCCGAAGGGCCAGCATATCGAGCTCGGCATCGCCGAGATGAACCTGTTCATCAACCTCTCGGCGCTGGGCCTGTCGCATTCGATCTTCGGCGAGCGCCTGATCCCGATCGGGACGCTCTATGATCCATTCATCTCGCGCGGTCTCGATGCGCTGAACTATGCCTGCTACCAGGACGCCCGCTTCATGGTCGTGGCGACGCCGGCCGGCGTCACGCTGGCGCCCGAGGGCGGCGCCCACCAGTCGATCGCGACGCCATTGATCGGCATGAGCCAGGACGGGCTCTGCGCCTTCGAGCCGGCCTTCGTCGACGAGCTCGCCGTGATGATGCGCTGGTCGTTCGAATATCTGCAGAAGGATGGCGAGGGCGATCCGGATGAGCGCACCTGGCTGCGCGACGAGACCGGCGGCTCGGTTTACCTGCGCCTCTCCACCCGCCAGGTCGAGCAGCCCAAGCGCGCCATGACGCCGGAGCTGGAGCGCGACATCATCGACGGCGCCTACTGGCTGCGGAAGCCCGGCCCCAACGCCTCGGTGGTGATCGCCTATACCGGCGCGGTCGCGCCCGAGGCGATCGAGGCCGTCGGCCTGCTCGGCGAGGATCGCCGCGATGTCGGCCTGCTCGCCATCACCTCGGCCGACCGGCTCAATGCCGGCTGGCAGGCGGCGGAACGGGCGCGCCAACGCGGCAACCATGCCGCCACCAGCCATGTCGAGCGCCTGCTCGGCGAGCTCTCGCGCGATTGCGGCATCGTCTCGGTGCTGGACGGCCACCCGGCGACGCTCGCCTGGCTCGGCAGCGTCCATGGCCACCGGCAGAAGGCGCTCGGCGTCGAGCATTTCGGCCAGACCGGCACGGTCGCCGACCTCTATCGCCATTTCGGCATCGACGCGAACGCGATCGTCCACGCGGCAAACGCCGCCGGCCCGGGCCGGCCCGTGCGGTATCTGAAGGCACTGCCGTAAGGCAGGCCGTCATGCTCGGGCTTGACCCGAGCATCTCAGGCGGAGTGAGGCTCCAGTCGGCGCCTTCTTGTCATGAGATTCTCGGGTCTGCGCTTCGCTCCGCCCGAGAATGACGGTCAGTCGCGCTTCACCTTCACGCCCGCGATCAGCCACGCCCCCGTCAGGAAGAAGCCGATCAGCACGGCGAGGCCCGCACGCTGACTCGCGAAGATCGTCGTCGCCAGCGCGACCAGCGTCGGGCCCAGGAACGAGGTCACCTTCCCAGCCAATGCGAACAGCCCGAAGAATTCGCCGATCCGGGCCGGCGGTGCGATCCGGGCGAGCAGGCTGCGCGAGGAGGCCTGCAGCGGCCCGGCGACGAGGCCGATCAGCAGGCCCAGGGCCAGATAGACCTTCTCCGGCAGCGAGGCGAAGAGGCCGTCACCCGGCGTTGCCGGCACAGCCTCGATCACGAAAGCGACCTGCCCCGGCCCGAGCGAGAGGATGCCGATGCAGGCGAAGAGCAGGCAGGCAATCGCGCCGAGGATCACCCTCTTGCCGCCGATCGCATCGTCGAGCTTGCCGCCGGCCCAGGCCCCGAGCGTGCCGGTGACGGTGAGCAGGATGCCGAAGACGCCAAGCTCGATCGTCTGCCAGCCGAAGACGCCGGCGCCGTAGATGCCGCCGAAGGCGAAGAGCGCGACCAGCCCGTCCTGATAGATCATGTTGGCGAGCAGAAAGCGGCCGAGCCCCGGCAGCGAAGGCAATTCGGCAATCGTCGCCTTGAGGCGCGAGAAGCCGCCGGCGGCAGCCTCCTTCAGCGGAATGCCGGTGCGCGGCGAATCCGGCGTCAGCAGAAACATCGGGGTGACGAAGATCACGAACCAGAGCGCCGTGAGCGGCCCGGAGAAACGGTCACCCTCGCGCGCGGCCGCGTCGAGCCCGAACAGGGGCGACAGGCCAACCAAGGTCTTGCCCGTATGGGGATCGGCGGCCAGAAAGCCGAGCGTCAGCGCCAGCGAGACCAGCCCGCCAAGATAGCCGACGGCCCAGCCGGTGCCTGAGAGCCGCCCGAGCCGCTCCGGCGGCACCAGCCGCGTCATCATTGCATTGTTGAAGGTCGTCGCGAATTCGGCGCCGATCGTGCCGATGACGAAGCCGGCGAGCGCGATCGGCACCGCCCAGGGCGATCCCGGTTTCGCATACCAGAGCATGCCTGAGCCCAGGACCAGCATCGCGCCGAACACCGCGATCCACGGCTTGCGCGGCCCGGTGCGGTCGGCGATGCCGCCGAGCAGCGGCGAGAGCAGCGCGATGGCGAGCCCTGCAAGCCCCGTCGCATAGCCCCACAGCGCCTGGCCTTCAGCCGCATCGCTCGCCAGCGCCGAGGCGAAGAAGGGCGCGAAGACGAAGGTGGTGACGAGCGTGAAGAAGGGCTGCGCCGACCAGTCAAAAAAGATCCAGGCGACGACCGAGCGCCGCGGCGGATAGGTGGCAGGCGGGCTGCCGGCGGCAGGCAGGGAAACGGCGCTCACTGCAGCGTCGTGTCCGGGTCGGCGCCTCCGCGCGCCAGCTCGATCTCGGTGATTGCGACCAGCACCTCGGCCCGGCTCTTCAGGCTCGGCGCCTCCAGCAGCGCCTGCTTCTCGCGCGGCCCGAACGGACACATCATCGAGAGCGCATTGACCAGCGCCTCGTTCGGCGCCTCGTTGACGCCCTTCCAGTCGATCTTGAGCTCGTTCGCCTTGGCGAAGCTGCGCAGCGCTTTGAGCAGGCCGGCGCGGTCGACCTCGTCCTCGCCGGCGCGCGCCTCGAAATCGACGAGGAAGTCGCCATAGGAGACGCGGCCCTGGCGATACGGCGTGGTGACCGAGAGCTCCTCCTCCAGCCGGAAGCGGGAGACGCCGGTCAGCGTGATGATGTAGCGGTCGTCGCCCGTCTCGGCGAACTGGGTGATCCGGCCGATGCAGCCGACCTGGAGCAGCCCCGGCACCGGCGCCTGGCGCCCGTTCTCCGGCTCCGGCTGGATCATGCCGATGACGCGGTGCGTGCGCAGCGCGTCATCGACCATGGAAAGATAGCGCGGCTCGAAGATATTGAGCGGCATCTGCCCGCGCGGCAGCAGCAGCGCGCCGGCGAGCGGGAAGAGCGGGAGCACCGCCGGGCAGTCATCCGGCCCGGAATAGACCGCGTTCATGCCCATCGGCGTGCGCTCCTCTTTCCTCACGAAAACAGCAGGCCCGACAGCTTGCGCCGCCCGGCGACGCTGTTCTCGTCCATCGGCCCCCAAGCCTCGAAGAACTGCAGCAGCTGCTTGCGGGCGCCATCATCGTTCCATTTGCGATCGGCCTTGATGATTGCGATCAGATGATCGACCGCCTCCTCGCGCTTGTCGCGGGCGTTCAGGGCCAGGGCGAGGTCGAAGCGAGCCTGATGATCCCTGGGATTGGCCGCGAGCTTCGCCTCGAGCTCGGCGGTATCACCGAGCGAAGCGGCCTGCTCGGCGAGCTCGACCGCGGCGCGCACCGCGGCCACCGCCGGATCCTGCGCCTTCGCCTCCGGCACCATGGCAAGGAAGCCCTTGGCGCCCTCGATGTCGCCGGCGTCGAGATGCAGCCGCGCCATCCCGGCGATCGCCGCGATGTTCTCGGGTTCAGCCGCCAGCACCTCGGCATAGAGCTCGCTGGCGCCGGCGGCATCGCCCGCCTCCAGCGCATGCGCGGCCGCGGCCAGCACCTCCTCGACCGGCCCCGGCCCCATCGGCCCGACAAGGCGCTCGATGAAGGCCTTCACCTGGCTCTCCGGCTGCGCGCCCATGAAGCCGTCGACCGGCTGGCCACGCTGGAAGGCGATCACCGCAGGAATGGATTGGATGCCGAGCTGGCCGGGGATCGCCGGATGCTCGTCGATGTTCATCTTGACCAGCCTGACCTTGCCGCCGGCCTCGTTGACCACCTTCTCGATCACCGGGGTCAACTGCTTGCAGGGACCGCACCAGGGCGCCCAGAAGTCGACCAGCACCGGCTGGTTCATCGATTCGGCGATGACGTCCTGGCGGAAGCCCTGCGTCGTCGTATCCTTGATCAGCCCCTTGTCCGGGGCGGCATCGCCATTGACCAGCATGGCTCGTCCTTCACCTAGCAATCTATCGGTATTGAAACCGGGAACCGGATACCCGCCGCGGCGAGCCACCCATAGATGGGTGGCTTCAGCCGTTCTGTCCATCGTCCGGCGGCGTCGGAAGATCAATGATCATCGGCTCGTGCCCGACAGCGCGCAGGAAGGCCAGCATGTCGTCTCTGGAGATGCCGAGCGTCGCCGTGTTGACCAGAGGATGGAAATTCAGGCGCTCGCCATCCATCAGCGCGGCATCGAGCACCATGGTGACGTCGCCCGCATGGTCGTTGACCACGGCGAAGGCGGTGACCGAGCCCGGTGTCACGCCAAGCTTCTCCATCAGCAGCTCGCTCGAACCGAAGGAGAGCCGCCCGCTGGCGCCGAGCCGCTCATGCAGCCGCTTCAGGTCGATCCGCGTGCTCTCCAGCGCCGAGACCAGGAAGATCCGCCCCTTCTTGTCCTTCAGGAACAGGTTCTTGGTGTGGTGGCCGGGAACCTTGCCGCGCAGTTCCTTCGATTCGGCGACGGTGAAGACGGCGACATGGTCGATGCGCTCTGTCTTGATGCCGAGCTCGTCGAGCTTGGCGATGAGATCGTCGGGAGAGAGCGGCGTGGGCATGATCGGCCAGCAGGGACTAGGGACGCTGCGCGATGCCTAAGGCCGCCGGCCGGCGCAGGCAAGCGACACGGAGGGCGAAAGCAGCAGCCCGACCTCATCACCTCGATGCGCAAGTCGAGCGTGATCGCCCCTTGGGAGCCTGTGCATCACCGCGTGTCGCGCTTGCGCTTGGCGATTCTCATCCGCCGCATTGCCAGCCGGGGCGACATGGCTGGCAGCGCAGCGGAACATCGCCCTGAACAGGGCCGTTTTCCCCGCAGTTTTGCCGGGCTGTCACGCTATGATCAGAAAATTGCAACAAGGCGCTTGCGCTTCCCGCCGCTTTGGGGCAATAACCCGGCCGCGCCGCCAACACGGCGCGACTGTCTCGGATGCGGGTGTAGCTCAGGGGTAGAGCACAACCTTGCCAAGGTTGGGGTCGAGGGTTCGAATCCCTTCGCCCGCTCCAGACAATCTCTCGGCAAATCAATCGCTTAGACTCCAAGCTCTCTTGAGCTTCTGGAGTTTTTGGCGCTCGCGGGATCCACATGGGGTCCATTGCGCAAACATTGCGATTATGCGCCTGTCGAGATTGCGTCCCGTGACGATGCATCAGAGGCTGCACCAGCGGCGCCTGCGCTTGGAAAGCAATCGTGCTCGTCGCAGACATGGCGACGGGATCTTGAACACAGCCGCTACGAGAGACCGATGGCCTCCAAATGCGCTCGTCTGCCCGGCAGTCGAGGGCGAACCTAATCTGCACAGTCATAATGCCCGCTGCCCGGCTATAGGCCAACGTCACGTTATGGCTCGTTGCTGAAGTGACCGAGGTCTGCGGTCGGGCATCCTGATCGTGCTGACGGCCAAAGGGAGCGATTGGCCCGCTTCGAACCTACATGCGTCCGTTCCCAATCAGTTTCAGGACTGCTGCTTGCGGTCGACGAAAAGGCGGCGGCCCATGCGCGACACGGCTTCAGCGGACCGGTCCACAAAAATTCGACTGCAGCTCGACCGCTCCGTTCCCTTTTGACAATCCCGGTCGTGCGCAATTGCGCATAGCACTCTCGTTCGCGTTTCGTCTTACTCACGAGTAAGCTTAGGAATAGCAAGTAGATCCGAAAGCACCGCGGCGGTGAATGATCGCGGGTTCGAGGGGAACGTCATGGACCAGGCCAAAAGCCCGGTGCTGCTCACGACCGAGCAGGCCGTCGCCATCGTCACGCTCAATCGTCCACGCGTGCTCAACGCGATCGACGCGCAGATGGCGCGGGCTCTTGCGGATGCGATCGCGCGGGTTCAGCAAGCCGGAACGGTACGGGCGCTGCTGCTGCGTGGCGAAGGCCGCGCCTTCTGTGCCGGCGGCGATGTCGCCAGCTTCGCGGGCGAAGACCCGGTCGCCGCGGTCGAGGCGATCATCGACCCATTTCATACTGCGCTGCGTGCGCTGGACAGCCTGAAGCTGCCCACGCTCGCCGCCGTGCAGGGCCCGGTCGCAGGCGCGGGTTTCAGCCTCGCAATGGCCTGCGATCTCTGCATCGCGGCCGACGATGCCGTCTTCACCATGGCCTATTCGCGCATCGGCGCCTCTCCGGACGGCTCGGCGACCTATCGGCTGCCGCGCCTCGTCGGCACTCGAAAGGCGCTCGAACTCGCCTTGCTGGCCGAACCGGTCAGCGTCGCCGAGGCGCAGGCGCTCGGCCTGGTCAACCGGGTCGTGCCGGCCGCCTCGCTGCAATCCGAAGCCACGGCACTGGCCGACCGCTTGGCGCAGGGCCCGACCGCTGCCTATGCCCGGATCAAGCATCTCGTCGGCCGCTCGCTCGGCAACGACCTTTCTGCCCAGCTCGACCTCGAACGCGAGGCTTTCCTCGCCGGCACGCGCACGGCAGATTTCAGGGAGGGCGCGCAGGCCTTCCTGGCCAAGCGGCCGCCGCAGTTCGAGGGGCGCTGAGATGGTCGCTTCCCCCATCCTGGAGGTGTCTGGCGTCTCGCTCGCCTTCGGCGGGGTTCGCGCCCTCACCGACGTCTCGTTTTCGGTGCCGGAAGGCGCGATCACCGCCGTGATCGGCCCGAACGGCGCCGGCAAGACCTCGCTGTTCAACACGATCTCGGGCTTCTATCGGCCGCAAGCCGGCAGCATCCGCTTCGCCGGCGAGAGCCTTGAAGGCGTACGCGCTCCGCAGCGCGCCGCGCGCGGCCTCGCCCGCACCTTCCAGAATATCGCGCTGTTCCGCGGCATGACCGTGCTCGACAACATCAAACTCGGCCGTCACGCCCATATGCGCACCGGCGTGCTCGATGCGCTGTTCTATTGGGGTCAGGCCCAGAAGGAGGAGCTGGAGCTGCGTGCGGAGATCGAGGAGCGCATCATCGACTTCCTCGAGATCCAGCATATTCGCAACGCCTCGGTCGGCACGCTCTCCTACGGCTTGCAGAAGCGTGTCGAGCTGGCGCGGGCGCTCGCCATGCGTCCGCGCATCCTGATGCTGGACGAGCCTGTCGCGGGCATGAACCGCGAGGAGACCGAGGATATGGCCCGCTTCATCCTCGACGTGAAGGAGGAATGGGGCGTCACCATCCTGATGGTCGAGCACGACATGGGCATGGTGATGGATATCTCCGACCATGTCGTGGTGCTGAATTTCGGCCAGGTCATCGCCAGCGGCACGCCGCGCGAGGTCCAGGGCAACGATGCCGTGATCGCTGCCTATCTCGGCTCGGGCGATGTCGGCGCAATCGCGCGCCGGATCAAGGCGGAGGCGGCGTGATGGACGCGCTCTTCCTCTTCGAAGTCACGCTCGCCGGCCTCGGTGCCGGTGCGCTCTATGCCCTAACCGGCGTCGCCTTCGTGCTGATCTACAAGGCCACGCGCGTGGTGAACTTGGCCATCGGCGAGATCCTGATGCTCGGCGGCTATGCCTTCCTCGGCTTCGCGGCCGGGCTCGGCCTTTCGCCCTGGCTGGCGCTGCCGCTCGCCATCGCCGCCGGCGGCGCGCTCGGCTGGTTCGTCGAGCGCAGCCTGATCCGGCCGATGCTGGGCGAAAGCCCGATCTCTGTGTTCATGGTGACGATCGGTCTCGGCTCGATCCTCGCCGGCGTGGTCCAGCTCGGCTGGGGCGCCGATCCGCTACGGCTGCCCGAGTTCATGCCGTCGACGCCGGTCTTCATCGGCGAGGCCTATCTCGCGCCGAAGGTCGCGATCGGCTTCGTCGCCGCGACGGTGGTGATCGGGCTCTTCCTCGCTTTGTTCCGCTTCTCGCGCGGCGGCGTCGCATTGAAGGCGACCGCGGCGGACCAGGGCGCGGCCTATTCGGTCGGCATCGACGTTCCCCGCGTCTTCTCGGTCGCCTGGATTCTCGCCTGCGCCACCGCGGCCGGCGCGGGCGTGCTGGTCGGGGCCATCGGCGGGATCTCGCCGACCATGGGCGTGTTCGGCCTCTCCGTCCTCGTCGTCGTCATCATCGGCGGGCTCGACTCGATCGTCGGCGCGCTGGTCGGCGGCCTCTTGATCGGGCTGGTCGAGGCGCTTGCCGGCGCCTTCCTCGGCGGCGAGTTCAAGCTCGTCGTCACCTTCGCGCTGCTGCTCGTGCTGCTGATGGTCCGTCCCTACGGCCTGTTCGGCACGCACGAGATCG
>DASYHC010000077.1:0-30487 GCA_035998995.1 Allobosea sp. | reverse complement strand
TCATCGCGCACGCTGAGGCTGGCCTCGTCGCCGGAGACCCCGACGGTGATGCCGACCTCGCCGCCGCGCTGGCCGTATTTGATCGCGTTCTCGACAAGGTTCTCCATCAGCCGCAGCAATTCGTCGCGGTCGCCGGCGACGGTGACGGGCTGCTGCGGAATGTCCAGCTTCAGCGTCACATCGCGCTCGCGTGCCATCAGCACGAGCGAATCCAGGATTTCGCGGGCAATGCTGGCGAGGTCGACCGGCGTCTCCGGCGCGAGATGCGCGCGCAATTCGATGCGCGAGAGCGAGAGCAGGTCATCGACGAGGCGCGCCATGCGCAGCCCCTGCTCGCGCATGATCGCGAGGAAGCGGTCGCGGGCGGCGGCATCGTTGCGCGCAGGGCCCTGCAAGGTCTCGACGAAGCCGAGCACGGAGGCGAGCGGGGTGCGCAATTCGTGGCTGGCATTGGCGACGAAGTCGACGCGCATGCGCTCGGTCATGCGCTGCTCGCTCAGATCCTCGAAGGTCAGGAGCACGGCCCGCCGCCAGCCGCTGCCGGCGAGCGCGGCGATGTGGATGCGGAAGGTGCGCTCGACCGGCACGCGCTCGATCAGTTCGACGGCGCGGCGGCCGCCATGGCGCGAGACCTGCTCGATCGCATCGATCAGATCGGGATCGCGCATCACCAGGGCAAGCGGCTTGCCCTTGGCGAGCGCGGTGACCAGCCCCGGCGCGGTCGGGCTCAGCGCCTGGATCACGCCCTGCGGGTCGAGCAATACGGCGGGAACGCCGATGGCCTCGATCAGCGCCGCCGTGACCGGCGCCTTTGGGTCGACCAAAGCGTGCATGCGGCTCCTGCCTTTGCGTGGCCTGCGGCGAGGCGTCTTATGCCGGAGCGGTAGTGCAGCGCAATTCCCCCGGGCGAGGAAGTGCTATCCGCGCGTGCCGGTCCCGGCCGTTCCCGCCAGGCCGAAACCCGGCACGCCTGGCGCCTGAATGCCGCCGAGGAGCTGGATCAGCTCGGCCTGGCGGCGCACGCCCGTCTTGGCGAAGACGTTTTTGAGCTGGCCTCGCACGGTTTCAGGCCGGTTCCCCTGGCTGGCGGCGATGCCGGCGACCGTGCCGCCCGCCAGCAGGAGCCGCGTGACCTTCGCTTCGGCGGGGCTGAGATCGAACAAGGCTTCGAGGATGGCGGCGGACGGGGCTTCGCCGCGGCCGACCTCGGTGAGGTAGAACAGCTCTGCCGCGCCGGAGAAGACATCGAGCCCGGCCCGCCGGAGCGGTACCAGATGCGCCACGAAGCCGGGTCGCCCGCCGGCTGCCCGGATCGGAAACGACAGCCCGCCGTCTCCGGCCGCATCGAGATGCCGCTGCAGGCGCTCATTGGCCACAGGATCGGTGAGACGCACGCGATCGAAGGCGCCGATCTCGACGGCAGCGCATTTCACGATCAGCTCATTGGCCGCGAGCACGCTGTGGCGGCCGGTGATGATGGCCGCCGGAAGGCCGACCAGCTCCAGGGCCGCGACGCTGGCACGCGCCCGCTCGAGACCGAGGCGCGCCGAGATGATCGAGGCCCGGGCGAGATGAGGCCGGAACTGGTCGAGCGCCGCGGCCGTCTCGCGTGGAACCGGGCCATCCGCGTGGAGGCGCTCGATCGAGAAGACGATGCTGTCGCCACTGGTCGAGCGGATGGAGGTGCCGACGCACCAGCCCCAGCCACGCGGCCTGAGGAAATCGCGATAGAACGGATCGTGCTCCAGTTCCTCGGGGGTGATCGCATCGAGATCGGTCAGGAAACGCGGTTCGTAGAGCGGGACGAGGCGCTTGCCCCGCAGATTATCCGCGACGAAAGGCGAGGCCACCCATTCGGCCGTGACGGCATGAATGGCTTTGGACGAGGTCCACTGGAACCGGTTCGGCGAAGCCGCGAACAGGATCGTGCCGATGCCCCCGGCGCGCGCGGCCAGCCGGTCGAGCACGCCCGCCCAGCGCTCCGGCACGACGGCGGCCTCGTAGATCTCGTCGATAAGGTTCGTCGTGTCCAAACGCTCTCCTATGGACCGGCGGTGGCCTCGACATGCGATGCAGAGTCGAGTTTGCGTCGGCAGATGGCTACGTCAAGGACGCAAACGATCGATCATGCCCGTATGGGCAGAGTCTCAGATCTCGTGCCGCCTGATGCGGCGGATCATCTCGTTCAGCGCCAGCAGCACCAGCGCCAGAATGAACGGCAGGATGTAGTAGATGATCCGGAAGAGCAGCAATGCGCCGAGCACCTGCTCGAAAGGCAGGCGGCTGAGCGCGATCAGCATGGTCGCCTCGAAGACGCCGAGCCCGCCCGGCGCATGGCTGGCGATGCCGATCAGGCAGGCGAAGATGTAGGCCGCCAGAAAGCTCTCATAGGGCAGGTTGTGGCCGCCGGGCAGCAGCACATAGAGCACGGCGGCGGCGGCACAGACCTCGGCGGCGCCGAGCAGCATCTGCGTCAGCGTGACGCCGAGACCCGGCAATGGCAGGTTCCAGCCGCTGACCCGCAAGGTCCGCTCGCCGGTCGCGACCCAGAAGAGATAACCGAGCGTGCCGAGCGCGACGGCAGCACCGACCGCCTGGACGACCAAAGGCGAGGTTCGGGCCAGCTGCGCCACCGAGTCCGTGGCATAGAACAGGCTGGCGCAGAGGATCATGCCGAGGCCGAGCCAGAAGGTCAGGCCGGCGATGACGGTGAGGCTCGCGACCTCCGAGGCGCGCACGCCCTTGGCCGAGTAGATCCAGTAGCGCACCGTGCCGCCGGTCACGATCGGGAAGCCGAGCGTGAAGGCGACGGAATAGCTGGTGAAGGAGGCGAGCGCCGTCGTCCGGTAGGGGATCGACAGGCCGAGCCGCCGCAGCGCCACTGCATCATAGCCGGTGAGCAGAAGATAGCTCAATGCGGTGAAGCCCAGCGCCAGCAGCAGCTGGCGCTGGCTGGCATTGGCGAAGGCGCGGGCGAGCTCGCCCGGCTCGATCTCGCGAACGATGTAGTAGAGCACCACCAGCGAGGCGATGAAGATCACCGACGAAGCGAGCGGACCGAGCCACCACCAGCGGCTGCGCTTGCGCAGCGGCATTCCTGGCTCATGCGGGCCGAACGACATCGAAGCTCTTGTCGGGTTGCGCTCGCGCGGAACGCGACGAGCAAGGCGGGTTGCTGGCGGCTGGCACTGACGGCCGGACCCGAGAGATAGCGCCTCCGCCGCGATGCACAAGACAGGACGGCGCGGCGAATGCGCGCCATGAGGCCGGCGCAGGACGCGCCGGCCGTTTCATGACTGCCATGACCGAGGCGGTCAGCCTTGCGCCTCCAGCGCCTCCTCGAAAAAGGCTTCGGGATCGTCGACCTCGACCAGCCGCCGTTTGTCGATGCGCCAGAAGCGATTGCCGACGGCCCGGACGAAACTGCGATCATGCGAGACGAGGAGGCAGCCGGTCTCGCCGGTGGTCAGTTCCGCCTCCAGCGCCTCCTGCCCCTCGATGTCGAGATGGTTGGTCGGCTCGTCCAGCAGGTAGAAATTCGGCCGAGCGAGGCGCAGCGCCAGCATGGCGAGCCTTGCCCGCTGCCCGCCGGAGAGCGCGCCGATCGGCCCGGTCTGCCGATCGATGGCGATGCCGACACCGGCGAGCAGACCACGCGCAGGCTGGTCGCCGACATCGAAACGCCGACTGATCAGGTCGTGCGGTGTGTCGCCATCGGGCAGCTCGGCCAGGCTCTGGCTGGCATGGCCGAGCACCAGCGAGGGCGTCGCCCGGATGCCGGGCTGGCTTTCACCTGCAATCGCCTTGTGGAGCATGGCGATGAAGCGGGACTTGCCAGCGCCGTTCAGGCCGAGCAGCACGATGCGGTCGCCGGGACTGATCCAGCGCTTGCTGCTCCTGAACAGCAAACGCCCGTCCGGCGTCTCGACCGCGACATCGTCGAGCTCGACCAGCGCCCGCACATGCGTCCCACTGCCGGCGAGCCTGATCGCGCCCGCGGAACGCTCGCGATGGGCCGGACGCGCCGCCGCTTCGAGCTCGTCGGCCCTGCGCTTGAGCTGCTTGGTCTTGCTCAGCAGGAGATCGCTGCCGGAGTTGATCCCGAGATTGTTCAGCTTCGCCGCCTGCCGCCGCATCTGCTGGACGGCCTTGAGGTCGCGCTCGTGCTGGCGTGCCGTCGCAGCGTCGCTTTCGTCAAGCGCAGCGCGAGCCGGAGAGTAAGGCAGCGCGAACACTTGCGAGCGTTCCTGGCGCAGGAACAGCGTCCGGCTGGTGGTCGCGTCCAGGAAGGCGCGGTCATGGCTCGACAGGATCACGGCGATGTCGCGCGGCAGGGCGGCGAGCCAGCTCTCCAGCAGGCCGATGCGGGCGAGGTCGAGATGGTTGGTCGGTTCGTCCAGCAGCAGCAGGTCCGGCTCGGCGATGCCGGCGCGGGCGAGCAGGACGAGCCTTTGCCAGCCGCCACTCAACTGCCCGAGCGGGCGTCGGCGCAAATCGGTGGGCACGGCGAGCGTATCGAGCGCGACCTCGACGCGCCAATGCTCGCTCTCGCGCTGATCGGCCGGCAGCTGATCGAGCAGCAGTTGATCGACGGGCCTGTTCAGCACATGCGGCGGCGCATCCTGTTCGACATGGCCGATGCGCAGCCCGCGCGAGCGCGTGATCTCGCCGGCTGACGGATCAAGGGAGCCGACAAGGCAGCGCAGCAGGGTCGACTTGCCGCGGCCATTGGCGGCGACGAGGCCGAGGCGGTCGCCGGCCATCAGGGAGAAGGAAAGCTCAGAAAAAAGCGGGGCGCCCAGCGTGACGCCGAGATTGCGCAGGGTGATCAGGGTCATGGTCGTCTCGGAACTGCCCGAGCCGCGCGCCGTCATTCGGCCGGGGTCCTTGCCCCGAGCACTACGAATGCGGAACGCCTGGCTCGATGAGGGGATGGACGCAGCTGACCGAGCCCCGGGCTCGAAGACGCTACGCCCTCACGAAGGGCAGACCTGGACGATAACCTGAGGAAACGCCTGTGCGGTCAGCCCTGCAAGCCGGCTTGCAGGGCCTGAACGGGGCCGCGCTGACGATGGTGACGAAAGAACGTGATCACGCAGCCCTCCTTGGTTGGTATGGGGCGATGGGACGGAATTAGCGCCGTTCAGAGACCGGCGCAACCGCTTCAGGCGGTCTTGCGGAAGACCCGTAGCGTCTTGAACTCGCCGATCTCCTCGACCGCGCGCGACTTCGCCCAATCCGCGATGATCGGCTTCGCCGCCTCATAGGCGAAGGAGCCGGTATAGAACAGGATGTAGCCGCCGGCATCGGTCTGGTCGGTGAAGAGCTGCATCACCTCGAGGTCGGTGAGCGCGCCATAGGCGTCGTTCTTCTCGCTGCGGAACTCGCAGGAGTGGAACAGCGTGACGATGTCGAAGCGCGGCAGCAGCTTCGAATTGCTGGTGTAGATGTCGCCGAAATAGGCTGAATAGGTCTTGGTGATCGTCGGATTGTCGATCGCGAGCTTGACGAAGGCCTCGTATTCCTTCGGCGAGGCGGTGATCCCCAGCACCGTATTGTCGAATTCCGGCTCGGCGCAGCGAATGCCGACATAGTGGTGGCCGCCGGTGCCGAAATGATAGATGCGCTTGCCTGTCAGGCCCTGCTCTTCCAGCCATTCGACGAAATGCACGTCGCAGGGGCATTGCTCGACGCGCAGGCCCCAATAGACGTCCCAGATGTTCAACATGCTGTTGGCTCCGTGTCGGAAAAGACCGGGAAGGTTGCCCGGCACTGGATGGAAAAGGTCCTGAACTGCGCCTGAACGTCAGCCTGCGCTGGTTTCAATGAGCGTAGTGGGGCGCGCCAGGTCGGGTGAGGCGATGCGGGCGACGCCGCCGGCCCGGCGCATGGTGAGGTGATGGTCGGCGGCTTCGGTGAAACCCGGGCTCTGGCCGATCAGCAGCATCACCGCTTGCGGCCTTGCCGCCCGCAGCCGCGACAGGAGATCGAGCGCCGCTTCGGTCTCGAGCCCGCTGGTGGCCTCGTCGAGCACGAGAATATCGGGCGCAGCCAGCTCGGTTCGGGCCAGAGCGAGGCGCTGGCGGTCGCCGGTGGTCAGCGCCTTGTCCCAGTCGCGCGCGAGATCGATCTGCGGCACCAGGCCGGAGAGGCCGTAATGCCGCAGCGCGGCGGCCGCCTCGTCGTTGCTATGGCCGCCGATCGGGTCGAGTGCGGCGCGCAGGCTGCCTTCCGAGAGATGCAGGTGTTGCGGCAATACCGCGATGCGTGCCTCGTCCGGCAACGCCACTGCGCCACGCCCCCAGGGCCACAGGCCCGCGACGGCCTGGATCAGCGCAGCCTTGCCGTGGCCGAGCTCGCCGGCGACGTGCAGCGTCGCGCCGGGCGGCAGCACCGTCGAGAAATCGGCGAGCAAGGTGCGGCCGTCGCGATCGGTCAGGGTGAGCTCGTCCAGCCGCAGACCGCCATTCTCGCTGGTAAGGACAGTGATATCGCTCTCGGCGGCACCGTCCTCGATCGCATGAAGCGCGACGGCGAGCTCGTTGACGCGCCTTGCCGAAGCGAGCCATTCGGCGATGCGCATGAAGTTGTCGAGCACCCAGTTGAAGGCGTTCTGCACGGCGACGAAAGCGGCGGCGACCTGGACGACATCGCCGAGCGACATCTCGCCCGAGAGATATTTCGGCGCCGCCAGCAAAAGCGGCACCACCGGCACCAGGGCGCCGCTGCCATTGGTGATCCAGGTCAGACGGCCGCGCTGGCGGATCATGGCGAGCCAGCGCGTCACCAGCGTGTCATAGGTCGCGGCGACGGCGCGGCGCTCGCCGGTCTCGGCCCGCGAGAGTGCGATCGTCTCGCCATGGTCGCGGATGCGCATCAGCGAAAAGCGCAGGCGCGCCTCGCCCTCGTTGCGGGCGGCGATCAGGCGCGGCAGCGGGCGGCCGACCCAGGTGATCAGGCTGGACACCAGCACCGCATAGACGATCGCGGCCAGCACCATATAGGCGGGAATCTCGAAGGCGACGCCACGAATCTCGACGCTGAGCGAGCCGCCGATCGACCAGAGGATGCCGATGAAGGTGATCGCGGTGATCACCGCCGAGAGCAGGCCGATGGCGAAATCGACCACCGGCTCGGTCGCCCAGCGGACATCGTCGGCGATGCGGTATTCCGGATTGGCGGGCTCGTAGCCGGAGAGGCCGAGCCGGTAGAACCTTCGCTCGCCGATCCAGCCATCGGCGAGCTTGGCCGTGACCCAGGCGCGCCAATGGACCTGGAAGGTCTCGCGCGAGACCAGGATGATGACGCCGAGGCCGGCCGCGATCAGCACCAGCACCGGGAAGACCGCCATGGCGATCAGCGCGCTCTCGCCGTCCTTCTTCTCGAGCGCGTCGAAGAACCAGCCGTTCCAGCGGTTGACGGTGACATTGGCGAAGACCGACAGGATGATCGCGCTCGCCAGTGTCAGCGACCAGAGCCAGGCCCGGCCGGCGGTGCCGCCGCGCCAGAAGCCGCCGGTCAGGCGCGCAAAGCTTTTGGTGACCTGCCAATCGGATGGCGGGCCGGCAGGCACGGTGTTCGGATCGACGGCCTTGAGCACAGTCGAGAGATCCCCCCGGATCGCGACATCGGAAGCGGCACCCGCCGGGTCTTCCCGGTTCGGATGCCGCCTTCATGCCGGTTAGCCGGCGGGGGATGAACTGCGGCTGAATGGAGCCTGAATGCTCCATCCACGCTGTCGACGCCTCAGGCGGCCGCGCTGGCCGGCTCGCCGAGTATCCTTGCTAGGCTTTCGAGCAGCTCGCGGGAGCCCTCCTCGCGCTGGATCGGCCCGTCCTTGCCGTCGAGATAGGCGCCCTGCTCGGTGAAGACGAATTTGGTGCCGGTGCCCTCGGGCACGAATTCCATGGTCAGCAGCGAGCCCGAAAGCGGCGCGCCGTCGATCGCCATGGTGTAGGCCAGGATGATGCGCTCGTTCGGCTGGATCACCTGGTAGACGGTGTCGTTGGTGATCGGCGGGCCGCCCTGGAAGCGAAAACGGCTGCGCTCATGGCCGCCGACGCGGAAGTCGACGTCGAACTGCTCGACTTCCCAGCCCTCGCCCTCGGCGAACCAGCGGCGCTTCTGCGCGGGGTCGGCGAAGGCGGCGAAGACGCGGGTGGGCGAGGCGGCATAGCTGCGCTCGATGGTGAAGCTGGCATGGACGACGGGATTGGTGGTCATGGTCGTTTCCTTTGGACGGGGGGTGAGGATCGAAGAAACTCGGACTAGCGTGAGAGCCCGGCATCGCCTGGATTGCGCGGGAAGAACTCGAAATAGGGCTCGGCCTCGGCCAAAGCGCGGGCATAGGACGGCCGCGTGCGCAGGCGCTCGAAATAATCCCAGAGCCGCGGATGGCTGTCTCGGAAGGACAGCGCCCGCTCGGCATAGAACAGCGCCGGCGCGGCCGCGCAGTCGGCCAGGCTGAAATCATCGCCGAGCGCCCATCGCCGCCCGCCGATCTCGGCCTCCAGCACGTCATAGGCCGAAGCGAGTGTCGCCCTGGCCTCGGCGACGCCGACCGGGTCATGACTGCCCTCCGGTCGCAGCCGGTCGAGGATCACCTTCTGCATGGGGATGGCGACGTAGAGATCGAAGAGCCGGTCAAGCCGCCGGACTTCGAGCGCTTCGACCGGGTTCTCCGGCAGCAATGCCACCGGGCCGGGATAGTGCAGAGCGAGGTACTCGATGATCAGGCTGGTCTCCGGCACCAGCTTGCCGAGCCGATCGTCGCGCAGCAGCGGAAACTTGCCGATCGGCCAGAGCTTCAGGAAATCGGCGCGCTCGGTGGCATCGCCGAAATTGACGAGCTGCGGCGTGAACGGCGTCTCGTTCTCGTAGAGCGCAACCAGCACCTTCTGGCAGAAGCCCGAGAGCGGGTGGAAATAGAGCGTCAAGGACATGAGTGTGCCTTCCTGCTTCTGGAAAGGAGCGGGCTGAAAGGTTTTTGTCGACGATGGCTGCGGCTCAGGCTGGCGCCGGCTCCTGCGCGAGATACTCGGCCAGTCGCTCGAAGCCGATGCGCGAGCCCTGCTCGCGCCAGTCAGGCCTATCATGGCCGTCGAGGAAGGCGGCCTGCTCGGTGAAGCGAAGCCTTGTGCCGGCGCCGTCGCGATGGAACTCGATCGTCGCCAGCGAGATCGACAGGCGAATATCGTCGCGCAGCAGTTCGTAGCTGTAGATGATGCGCTGTTCCGGCACGATCTCCTGGAAGGTCGCGTTCATCGCAAAGACGCTGCCCGTCCCGGGCGCGCTGCGCATCGTCTCGCGGCCGCCCTCGCGGAAATCGAGTGTGTGCTCGCCGAGCCCGCCTTCGTCATGGCAGGCCGACCAGCGCCGCTTCGCCACCGGATCGGCAAAGGCGGCGAAGACGTGGGCCGGGCTCGCATCATAGCGGCGCTCGATGGTGAAATCGGCGTGGACGACGGTCCGTTCGGTCATGCTCCGCCCTCCTTCAAATCCTGGTCCTGCTCGGCCAGGAAGGCGCCGAGCCGGTCGAAGCGTCGCTCCCAGAGGGCGCGGCGCTCGCTGATCCAGCGCTCCGCCGCCCGCAGCGCCTGCGTATCGAGTTGGCAGGTGCGGACCCGCCCGATCTTCTGCGTCCGCACCAGCCCCGCTCCTTCCAGAACCGCGAGATGCTGCACCACCGCCGACAGCGTCATCTGCAACGGCTGAGCGAGCTCGCTGACGCTCGCCGGCCCCTCGCAAAGCCTCTGCACCATCTGCCGGCGGTTCGGGTCCGCCAGCGCCTGGAACATGAGATCGAGCTGGTCAGGTTGGTGAAGCATGCGCTTAAGTATCGCGATGCATGCCTTCTGTCCAGAGAAAACTTTAGAGACTGCTAAAGTTTCTGTCCCGGGAACTCCACCGGCAGCCGGCGCATTGCTCCCAAGAGTTCGAGCGGCTATGAATCCCGGCACGCTCCCTCACGCCGCGTGCGCCTTTTTTAACCTGCGCCAGCCGCCGGAGCATTGACCATGCGCATCGAGAACGATCCGAAGCTCGACTTCCGCGACGTGCTGATCAGGCCGAAGCGCTCGACGCTCGGCAGCCGCGCCGAGGTCGACGTCAACCGGAGCTTCCGCTTCGCGCATACCGGCCGCGAATGGAGCGGTTTCCCGCTGATCGCCGCGAACATGGACGTGGTCGGCACCATGGCGATGGCGCGCGCCTTGCTGAAGCACGGCGCCATGGTCGCCCTGCACAAGCATTACGACGCCGACGAGCTGATCGCCTTCTTCAAGGAACCGGGCTCGGCCAACGCCTTCTATTCGCTCGGCACGACCGATTCCGACCATGACAAGCTCAAGGCGGTGCATGCCAAGGCGCCGATCGACAAGATCTGCCTCGACGTCGCCAATGGCTACACCGAAAAATTCGTCGACACCGTCAAGGCGACCCGCGACGCCTTCCCGAATGCGGCGATCATGGCCGGCAACGTCGTCACCGGCGACATGACGGAGGCGCTGATCCTGGCCGGCGCGGATATCGTCAAGGTCGGCATCGGCCCGGGCTCGGTCTGCACCACCCGCAAGATGACCGGCGTCGGCTATCCGCAGCTCTCGGCGATCATCGAATGCGCCGACGCGGCCCATGGCCTGAAGGGGCTGGTCTGCGGGGATGGCGGCCTGACCGTGCCGGGCGACGTCGCCAAGGCCTATGGCGGCGGCTCCGACTTCGTGATGATGGGCGGCATGCTCGCCGGCCATGACGAATGCGAGGGCGAGATCCGCTACGAGACCCACGACGGCGAGAAAGTGCCGGTCGCGATGGTGTTCTACGGCATGTCCTCGGACACGGCGATGAAGAAGTATTCCGGCGGCGTCGCCAAATACCGGGCCTCCGAGGGCAAGACCGTCGAGGTGCCCTATCGTGGCCCGGTCGAGGGCACGATGCAGGAGATCATGGGCGGGGTGCGCTCGGCGATGACCTATATCGGCGCGGTCCGGCTCAAGGAGATGCCGAAGCGCACCACGTTCATCATGGTCGGCAGCCAGCTCAACACCGTGTTCGGCAATTGAGCGCACCGGACGTCGCCATCATCGGCGCCGGCCCGGCCGGGCTGATCGCGGCCGAGAGGCTGGCGCTAGCCGGCCACACGGTCGCGATCTACGAGCGGATGGCCTCGCCGGCGCGCAAATTCCTGCTCGCCGGGCGCGGCGGGCTCAACCTGACGCATTCCGAACCGCTCGACGCTCTTCTTGAGCGCTATGGCACCGCGCGCGCTTGGCTGGAGCCGGCGATCCGAGCCTTCCCGCCGCAGGCGCTGCGCGACTGGGCCGACGGGCTCGGCGCGGAGAGCTTCGTCGGCTCTAGCGGGCGCGTCTTCCCCAGGGCGATGAAGGCCTCGCCGCTCTTGCGGGCCTGGCTGGCGCGGCTCGACGGGCTCGGCGTGGGGCTGCATGCGAGCCGGCTCTGGACGGGATGGGACGAAGGCGGTGCGCTGCGGTTCTCCGTCCGCGGTGGCGGCGAGGAGATCGCGAGACCGCGCGCGACGCTGCTGGCGCTCGGGGGGGCAAGCTGGCCGCGGCTCGGCTCGGACGGCTCCTGGGTCGAATTGCTTGCCGATAAGGGCGTCGTGATCGCGCCGCTGCGCCCCGCCAATGCCGGCTTCTCGGCCGACTGGTCGCCCCTGATGCGCGAGCGCTTTGCCGGGCAGCCGCTGAAGCGCATCGCGCTGAGCTTCGCCGGCCAGCGCGTGATGGGCGAGGCGATGATCGACGCAGGAGGTATCGAGGGCGGAGCGATCTATGCGCTGTCGGGCCCGTTGCGCGAGGCGGTCGCCCGCGACGGCGAAGCGATCCTGACGATCGATCTGCGCCCGGACCTGACCGAGCCGGAGCTTGCGAACAGGTTGGCGAAGCGCCGCCCGGGCGAGACGCTGAGCAATCATCTGCGCAAGGCGGCCGGGTTATCGCCGCTTGCGGCAGCCGTGCTGCGTGAGACGGCAAGCGGACCATTGCCGGCCGAGCCGGAAGCGCTCGCGCGCCTGATCAAGGCCGCGCCCTTGCGTCTCACCGGCATGGCCTCGCTCGCCCGCGCGATCTCGACCGCCGGCGGTGTCCGGGCCGAGGAGGTCGACCAGGATTTCATGCTGAAGCGCCTGCCCGGCAGCTTCATTGCCGGGGAGATGCTCGACTGGGAAGCGCCGACCGGCGGCTATCTGCTGCAGGCCTGCTTCGCCACCGGCGTCGCGGCGGCGGAGGGGATCAGGCGCAGGCTCAATTCAGCCGCTTGAGCCTGTAGAGCGCCTCCAGCGCCTCGCGCGGCGTCATCTCGTCTGGGTCGAGCCCGGCGAGTGCCTCGCGCAATTCGTCGGGACCGGCAACCGGCGTCGCGGCCGGCGCAGGCTTGCGCATCTGCACCGCGAACAGCGGGAGATCGTCGACCAGCGCCGCGACCGGCTTCTCGCGCTCGCTCTTCTCCAGTTCGGAGAGGATGGCGCGGGCGCGCTCGACCACCGCCGGCGGCAGGCCGGCGAGCTTGGCGACCTGGATGCCGTAGGAGCGGTCGGCCGCGCCCGGCACGACCTCGTGCAGGAAGACCACCTCGCCGTTCCATTCGGTTACGCGAACGGTGGCATTGGCGACGCGGTCGAGCCGCTCGGCCAGTGCCGTCAGCTCATGGTAATGCGTCGCGAACAGCGCCCGGCAGCGATTGGCCTCGTGCAGATGCTCGATCGCGGCCCAGGCGATCGAGAGCCCGTCGAAGGTCGCAGTGCCCCGCCCGATCTCGTCGAGGATGACCAGCGCCCGCGGCCCGGCCTGGTTGAGGATCGCAGCGGTCTCGACCATCTCGACCATGAAGGTCGAGCGGCCCCGCGCCAGATCGTCGGCGGCGCCGACGCGCGAGAACAGTCGATCGACCACGCCGATATGCGCGTTCTGCGCCGGCACGAAGGAGCCCATCTGGGCGAGCACGGCGATCAGCGCGTTCTGGCGCAGGAAGGTCGACTTACCGGCCATGTTCGGGCCGGTGATCAGGCAGATGCGACCATCTCGGCCTTTGCCTGCTGCCGAAAGCTCGCTGTCATTGGCGACGAAGGGCTGGCCCTGGCGCTTCAGCGCCGCTTCAACTACGGGATGGCGGCCGGCCTTGATGGTGAAGGCGGCGCCGTCATCGACCTGTGGACGGGTCCAGCCGCCATCGATGGCGAGCTCGGCCAGGGCCGCGGCGACGTCAATCACAGCGAGCGCCTGCGCCGCCGCCTTGATCGGCTCGGCCTGCGCGAGGACAGCCTCGGTCAGCGCGGCGAAGATCGAGAGCTCGAGCTTGAGCGCCCGGTCGGCGGCTGAGGCAATCTTGGCCTCGAGTTCGCCGAGCTCGACCGAGGAAAAGCGCATCGCGTCCGACATGGTCTGGCGATGCACGAAGACCGCACGCCAGGGCTCCTTCAGGAAAGTCTCGCCGACCGCCTGAGGCACCTCGACGAAATAGCCGAGCATGGAATTGTGCTTGATGCGCAGCGTCCGGCAATCTGTCTCGGTGGCGTAGCGCGCCTGCAATTGCGCGATCACCTTGCGCGAATCGACCTGGAGCAGCCTGAGTTCGTCGAGCGCCGGATCGAAGCCCTCGCGCACGAAGCGGCCGTCGCGCTTCAAGAGCGGCAACTCGTCGGCGAGCGTGTCGGAAAGGCGCGTGGCGAGATCAGGATCGGTGCGGCCGAGCGCCAGCGCCGCCTCGCGCAGTTCGTCCGGCAGATCGCCTTGGCGCAGCAGTGCGGCGGCGACGCTGCGGGCCGCATCCAGTCCAGCGCCAAGCGCGGCGAGATCGCGCGGGCCACCGCGATCGAGCGAGAGCCGGGCCAGTGCACGGGCGATGTCGGGCACGCGCGCGAGATCGCGGCGCAGCGCTTCGCGCAGCGATGGGACCTCGACGAGGAGCGCGACGGCATCGTGCCGCCGGCCGATCGCCTCGGGATCGGTGAGCGGCCCGGCGAGGCGCTCGGCGAGCAGGCGGCTGCCGCCCGGCGTCTGCGTCCGGTCGATGGTGGCGAGCAGACTGCCGGCGCGCTCGCCGGCGAGGGTGCGGGTCAGTTCGAGATTGGCGCGCGTCGCCGCGTCGATCAGCATGGTCGCGCTGATGCCCTCGCGGACAGGCGGCGACAAAGGCGGGCGGGCGCCGAGCTGGGTGCGCTCGACATAGGCGAGCGCTGCGGCAGCGGCGGCGATCTCGGCACGGCTGAAGGCGCCGAAGGCATCGAGCGTTGCGACGCCGAAGAACTCCTTGAGGCGGCGTTCGCCGGAGGCGGGGTCGAGCCCCTCGCGTGCCAGCGGCGTCACGGGCGCGGCGATATCGCGCCAGAACTCCCTGAGCTCGGGATCATCATGGATCGCGTCCGGGCAGACGATCTCGCGCGGCTCCAGACGAGCCAATTCGACGGCAAGGCCGCGCTGGTCGGTCTCGAGCACGGCGAAGCGGCCGGTCGAGATGTCGACGGCCGCGATGCCATAGGCATAGATCTCGTCCGAGAGCCGGCGGCGGGCCACGGCGACGAGCAGGCTCGCCCGGCCGGGATCGAGCAAGCGCTCCTCGGTGATCGTGCCGGGGGTGACGAGGCGAACGACGTCGCGCTTCACCACCGATTTGGCGCCGCGTTTCTTGGCCTCGGCCGGATCCTCGGTCTGCTCGCAGACGGCGACGCGATGGCCGGCGGCGATCAGCTTCTGCAGATAGTCGTCGGCGCGCTCGACCGGGACGCCGCACATGGCGATGTCCTCGCCCAGATGCTTGCCGCGCTTGGTCAGCACGATGCCCAAGGTGCGCGAGGCGATCTCGGCGTCCTGGAAGAACAATTCGTAGAAATCGCCCATCCGGTAGAACAGCAGGCAGTCCGGATTATTGGCCTTGATCTCGACGTACTGCGCCATCATCGGCGTGACGCGGCCGGGATCGGTGCCGGCGGCGGGCTTCGCTTCGGCGGCGTCTATTGGCGTGGTGTGGCGCATGGGGCGCGCACGCTAGCAAATCGTGCCAGCAAGGCCATCCGTTAGGACTGCTTTCAACATATTTAAGCAGGGTCGATGGGCCGTTCCCGGCCAAGGGCCCGCCATGTCGCTGTTCATCAATCTGATCGAGAGCCTGTCCTTCCTGCTGCTGGCGGCCCTGATCCTGACCGCGAGCGCCAGCTGGATCGACCGGCGTTCGCTGCTGCGCCAGCTCGCCGTCGGCGTGCTCTTCGCGGCCGGGGCGCTGTGCAGCATGGCCAATCCCTTCGTGATCCAGCCGGGGCTGGTGGTCGATTCGCGCAACACCTTCGCGATCCTGGCGGGCCCGATCGGCGGCCCGATCGCCGCGCTCTTGACCGCCGCCCCGCTCGCCGCGGCGCGCTACAATCTCGGCGGCGTCGGCATGCCGACTGGGATCGCCGGGATCTTCCTGCATGCGCTCGCCGGCGTGATCTATGCCGCCTGGCTCAGCCGTCAAAAGCGCTCACTCAACCTACGCGATCTCGTCTGGCTCAGCCTGATCAGCGCCTGCTGCCTCGTCGCGTCGAACCTCTTCATGCCGAATTGGGCCGCGGCTCAGCGCTTCCTCACCGAAGCCGTGCCGATCATGATCTTGGTCGGCACACTCGGCACCGTCCTGGTCGGGCTCGTCCTCAGCAACGATCGCGAGCGACGCGAGACCTCCTATCGCTACAAGACATTGCTCGAACACGTACCCGGCACGCTCTATCAGCGGATCGATCGACCGGACGGCCAGCGCCGCTACCAGTTCGTCAGCTACCGCCTGGGTGAGCTGCTCGGCCTGAGCCGGGAGGAGATCGAACGCGATCCCGAGACACTCCTGTCGCGAATCCTGCCCGAGGACCGGCAGCGCTGCTCGTCGACAAGCGAGGACGAGCAGGTCAACGAGTTCGGGCACCGGCGCACAGAACTGCGCTATGCGGCGGCCGACGGCGCCATCGTCTGGCTGCGCAGCGAGGCGACCAAGCGCCACCTGCCCGATGGCACCACGGTCTGGGACGGCATCCTGCTCGACGTGACCACGGAGAAGACGCTGGCGACCGGCAGGCAGGAGATCGAGACGCTGCGCAAGGCTGCCCTGGAGGAGCTTGCCGTCAATCTCGAAGCGACCGTCGGCAAGGCGCTGCGCCGAGTCGGCGACTCCGCCCGCAGCATGCTCGAGGCGGCGCAAGGCATGGCTGCCAATGCCGACCGCACCACCGCCCGCGCCGGCGAGGCGACGCAGCAGGCCGAGCTCGCCTCCCAGCGCGTCGGCAGCGTCGCCCATGCGGCCGAGCGGATCGACGCCTCGATCCGCGAGCTGACGCGCCAGACCGATCTTGCCGCCGAGACCGCCCGGCAGGCGGCGAAACATGTCCGCTCGACCAGAACCGATGTCGATGGGCTCGCCGTCGCCGCCGACAAGGTCGGCGCCGTGCTCGCCTTCATCGAGGACATCGCGGTGCGCACCAATCTTTTGGCGCTCAACGCGACGATCGAGGCGGCGCGCGCCGGCGTCGCCGGACGCGGCTTTTCGGTCGTCGCCGGCGAAGTCAAGAACCTTGCCGAGCAGACTCAGCAGGCGACGCAGGACATCGCCGCGACATTGCAGGAGATTCGCGGCGCCGCCGCCGCCGTCGCCAATGCCGTCGGGCAGATCGAAGGCACGATGGGCACGATCGAGACGACCTCGGACACGATCGCGCAGGTCGTTACCGGCCAGGGCGCGATCGCCTCGGGCATCGCCCTCGACGCCCAGGCCGTCGCCGGCTCGGCCGCGACCGTCACCGAGAACGTCGCCGGGGCGGGCGGCGAAGCTCGCGCGACGGGTGCGGCGGCCGCTCGCGTCGTCGAGGCGGCGCGGCTGGTCAGCGAGCAGGCCGTCGAGCTAGACCGTTATGTCGGAGACAGCGTCGCACGCATGCGCGCCGGTCTTTAGAGCGCTTCGCAAGGAGTCTGTTCCGTCATTCCGGGGCAGCCCGCAGGGCTGAGCCCGGAACCCATGACTACCGGGATCGGAGTCGAGGCGTTTCGGCAACCGCAGCGATCCTTCGGCCCCGTCCTGTTCATGGGTTCCGGGCTCGGCGCCGACGCGCCGCCCAGGAATGACGGCGAGGGGTCCCCGCCTGGAACCGAACCCGCGCGATCCCTGCCGGCACGGTAAAGCTGCTGTCGCGCAATCGCGCCTTGTCGCGGAAAGCGGCGCTGCCCTATGGTCGTTCCCCCTGAGGAAACGCCTGTGAAAAAGAACAAGCGCATGAACGACCGCTCCCCGCCGACCAAGCGCACCCGTCCGACCTTCACCGATCAGGAGGCGCTGCTCTTCCACTCGCAGGGGAGGCCGGGCAAGCTCGAGATCATTCCAACCGTGCCGATGGCGACCCAGCGCGACCTGTCGCTGGCCTATTCGCCGGGTGTCGCGGTCCCGGTCCTCGCCATCGCCGAGGACCACAGCCGGGCCTATGACTACACCGCCCGCGCCAATCTCGTCGCCGTGATCTCGAACGGCACCGCCATCCTCGGCCTCGGCAATCTCGGCGCGCTCGCCTCCAAGCCGGTGATGGAAGGCAAGTCGATCCTGTTCAAGCGTTTCGCCGATGTCGATTCGATCGATCTCGAGGTCGACACCGAGGACGCCGACAAGTTCATCGACGCCGTGCGCTATCTCGGCCCGTCCTTCGGCGGCATCAATCTGGAGGACATCAAGGCGCCGGAATGTTTCATCATCGAGCAGCGCCTGCGCGAATTGATGGACATCCCGGTCTTCCATGACGACCAGCACGGCACTGCGATCATCGCCGCCGCCGGCCTGATCAACGCGCTCGACCTGACCGGCCGCGACGTCAAGTCGACCAGGCTCGTCATCAACGGCGCCGGCGCCGCCGCGATCGCCTGCATCGAACTGCTCAAGGCGATGGGCTTCAAGCCCGACAATGTCATCCTCTGCGACACCAAGGGCGTGATCTATCAGGGCCGCACCGAGGGCATGAACCAGTGGAAGTCGGCGCATGCGGCGATCACTGACCGGCGCACGCTGGCGCAGGCGATGGAGGGGGCGGACGCCTTCTTCGGCCTGTCGCAGAAGGGCGCGGTGACGCCCGAGATGGTCGCCTCGATGGCGGAGAACCCGATCATCTTCGCGATGGCCAATCCCGATCCGGAGATCACGCCGGAGGAGGTCCACGCCATTCGCGAAGACGCGATCATGGCGACCGGGCGTTCGGACTATCCGAACCAGGTCAACAATGTGCTCGGCTTCCCCTTCATCTTCCGCGGCGCGCTCGACGTGCGGGCCACCACGATCAACATGGAGATGAAGATCGCCGCGGCCGAGGCGCTGGCCATGCTGGCGCGCGAGGACGTGCCGGACGAGGTCGCCGCCGCCTATCAGGGTGCGCGTCCGCGCTACGGCAAGGACTATATCATCCCGGTGCCGTTCGACCCGCGACTGATCCATGTCGTGCCGATGGCGGTCGCCAAGGCGGCGATGGATACGGGCGTCGCCGGCAAGCCGATCGTCGATACCGGCGCCTACAGGGCGCAGCTCTCGGCCAGGCGCGACCCCGTCACCGGCGCGCTCAACCGCATCTTCGAGCGCGTGCGGCGCTATCCCAAGCGCGTCGTCTTCGCCGAGGGCGAGGAGGAGCAGGTCATCCGCGCCGCGGCCTCCTTCGTCAACCAGGAGCTCGGCAAGGCGATCCTGGTCGGGCGCGAGGAACGCATCAACGAGACGGCCGAGCATCTCGGCGTCGACCTCGCCGCCAAGGGCATCGAGATCCAGAACGCCAGGCTCTCGCACCGAAACTCGGCCTATGCCCAGTATCTCTACGAGCGGCTGCAGCGGCAGGGCTATCTGTTCCGCGACTGCCAGCGCCTGATCAACCAGGATCGCAATCATTTCGCCGCCGCCATGGTCGCGCTTGGCGACGCCGACGCGATGGTCACCGGCGTCACCCGCAACTATTCGATCGCGCTGGAAGAGATCCGCCGCGTCATCGACGATCGGCCTGGCCACCGCCTGATCGGCGTCTCGATCGCGATCACGCGCGGGCGCACCGTACTGATCGCCGATACCGCGATCACCGAGATGCCGACGGCGCAGGAACTGTCGGAGATCGCCATCGAGGCGGCCGGCGTCGCCCGCCGGCTCGGCTATGAGCCGAAGGTCGCGATGCTCGCCTTCTCGACGTTCGGCCATCCGGCCGGCGAGCGCTCCGAGAAGGTGCGCGATGCCGTGAGCATCCTCGACGGCCAGCGCGTCGATTTCGAGTATGATGGCGAGATGGCCGCCGATGTCGCGCTCAACCGCGATCTGATGGCGCAGTATCCGTTCTGCCGCCTGACCGGGCCGGCGAACGTCCTGGTGATGCCAGCGTTCCACTCGGCCTCGATCTCGACCAAGATGCTGCAGGAACTCGGCGGCGCGACAGTGATCGGCCCGCTGCTGGTCGGTCTCGACAAGCCGGTGCAGATCGTCCCGCTCGGCGCCAAGGATTCCGACATCGTCAACATGGCGGCTCTGGCGGCGTTCAATATCGGCGGGTGATACCTGTCGTCGTGCTCGGGCGAAGACCCGAGCATCTCATAACAAAAAAGGCGCCCGTGAAGGGCGCCTCTTCCTGCCAGAGATTCTCGGGTCGCCGCTAAGCGTCGCCCGAGAATGACGCGCTTTCGGCGCCTCAGTTCGTCCGCGGGCCGAGATCGCGGGGGGCGGCGTTGACCGTGACGATCTGGCCATTGCGCAATTCGAGCACGGCAAGGCCGCGCTCGTTCAGCCCGTCCGGACGGAAGCGGAAGACGCCGTCGGCGCCGGCGAAGCCGGACGGATTGGTCAGCACACTCTCCGAGAAGCGCTGGCTGCCCTGCGTCCGGGCGAGCGCCGCCGCCAGCGAGACCGCATCATAGGACAGGGTCGCGGTGCGGGTCGGAGCGCTGTTGAAGCGCTTCTGGTAGCGGCCGGAGAAGGCGTTGAAGCCGGCGGTGTCGGGCGAGGCGAACCAGCCGCCCTGGATCGCCGGGACGCGCGCGACATTGGCGTCGTTCCAGACGCCGGTGCCGAGCGGCTTGACCTTGGCCGGGTCGTAACCGGCCTGCTGCAAGAGAAGGCCGAGGCTCGGCATCGTCGCGGCATCGGCCGGCACGAACAGCGCATCCGCCTGCTGCAGCGCCGGCACGAGGCGGGTGGCGGCGGCGCGCATGCTGTTCTGGTCGGAGCCGAAGCGCTCGATCACCACGACGCGGGCGCCGTGATTGGCCACGGCCTGCTGGAAGGCGCCCTCGACAACCTTGCCATAGGCGGTCTCGGGCACCAGCGCGGCGAAGGATTTGCGTCCCTGCGCCGAGGCATAAGCGATGACACGGTTGACGTCGTTCTCCGGCGGAAAGGAGAGCAGATAGATGCCGCGCCCAGCGACATTGCTGTCGCTGGAGAAGGCGATCACCGGCTTGCCGGCGCCGCGGGCGACCTGACCGACGGCCTGCACAGACGGCGCGAAGAGCGGGCCGATGATCAATTCGGCGCCTTCGCGGAAAGCCTCCTGCGCTGCGGCCTGGGCGCCCTCAGGCGTGCCGCGATCATCCTTGACCAGCAGTGTCAGGTCGGCGCCAGGGAATTCGGCGAGCGCCATCTCGGCGGCGTTCTTGAGCGAATTGCCGACGGTCGCGCCCGAGCCCTCGGCGGTCAACGGCAGGATCAGGCCGACCTTGACCGAGCCGGTACCGATGGTCGGGCCGCTCGGCGGAGTATTGCCGCCCTGGGACGCCGTCGAATTGTCGAAGCCGGGCAGGCCGCCGGTCCCGCCGCTGCAGGCAGAAAGCACGGCACCGACGCCGGACAACAGGATCAATCGGCGGCTCGGGGGGAGGGCAAGGAGCTTGCTCTGACGCGACACGGTTTTCGTCTCCAGTCCTCGGCGAGGCGCAAGGCAAGCTCACACCAGCTGAATGTCTTGTCCCGAACCGTGGACAAGTCCTGCCAGTCAGCAAGGCTATTTTCAAGTTGTTAACTCTAGGTTCCCGGGCGAAACGCCGGGGAATGGTGGCATCTTCTCGGCCGGTGTGGCAGTTTCGCCGCCATGTCAGGCATGTCTTCCGTCCCGCCCGCCACCGGCCGCGCCCCGAGCTATGCGGCCTTCGGGCTCCGGGCCGAGGCCGAACCGCTCGCGCCGGGGCTGCACATCGTCGCGACGCCGATCGGCAACCTCAAGGACATCTCGTTCCGGGCACTGTCGACGCTCGCCGCCGCCGATGTCGTGCTGGCCGAGGATACCAGGACCTCGAAGACGCTGCTGGCGCATTACGGCATCGCGACGCCGCTCCTGCCCTATCATGAGCACAACGCCGCGCAGATGCGCCCGAAGATTCTCGAGCGACTGCGCCAGGGCGGCAAGCTCGCGCTGATCTCTGATGCCGGCACGCCTCTGGTCTCCGACCCCGGCTACAAGCTGGTCGCCGAGGTCGTCGCGGAAGGTTTGCCGGTCACCGGCATTCCCGGTGCCTCGGCCGTCCTGGCGGCTTTGGTGCTGGCCGGGCTGCCGACCGACCGTTTCTTTTTCGAAGGCTTCCTGCCGCCGAAGAGCGCGGCCCGAAAGGGGCGCCTCACCGAGCTTTCCGCCATTCCCGGCACCCTGGTCTTCTTCGAATCGCCGCGCCGCCTCGCCGAGATGCTGGCCGATGCCGCCGCGGTGCTTGGCGCTCGCTCCGGCGCGGTCGCGCGCGAACTGACCAAGTATTACGAGAACGTCCGCCGCGGCGCCCTTGCCGAGCTTGCCGCCCACTATGCCGAAGCCGAGGAGGCGCGCGGCGAGATCGTCGTGGTGATCGGCCCGCCCGACGCCTCCGCCGTGGCCACGGCCGCGCAGGGCGACACGCTCGACGAAGCCCTGCGGGCCGCGCTCGCGAAAGTCTCACTGAAGGAGGCGGTGGCGCAGGTTGCCGCCGCCAGCGGCCAGCCCCGACGCGTCATCTATGCCCGCGCCCTCGAATTGACGCGCACGCCATGAGCGAAGCGCTGCGCAGCCGGCGCGCCCGTCATTCCGGCCTTTCCGGCCGCCGCGGCGAATGGCTCGCCGTCGCCTTCCTCAACCTCAAGGGCTATCGCCTGCTGCAGCGCCGCTTCGGCGGCAAGGGCGGCGAGATCGACTTGATCATGGCGCGTGGCGACGACATCGTCTTCGTCGAGGTCAAGGCGCGCGCTTCACTTGATGATGCGGCGAGTGCGATCACGCTGGACAAGCGCCGCCTGATGGAAGCCCGCATCCGGCAATGGCTGGCACGCAATCCCTGGGCGATGCAGCGCAATCTCCGGGCCGACGCGGTCTTCCTTGCGCCCTGGCGCCTGCCCCGCCATGTCCCTGGCGTGTTCGAGCTGGTGCTCTGACGCAAGGCTAAGCCACTTGCACCAGCCGGCTGTCGCAGCCGATATAACGGCCGCAACCGGAGCTTCCGCCATGCCGCTGAACGTCGCCATCCAGATGGACCCGATCGAGAAGGTCCGCATCGCCGGCGACACCGGCTTCGCGCTGATGCTGGAAGCGCAGGCCCGCGGCCACAAGCTCTTCACCTACACGCCCGACAGGCTCACCCTGCGCGACGGCAAGGTCACGGCCGTGATCAATCCGGTCGAGGTCCGCGACGTCGAGGGCGACCACTACACGCTGGGTGCGCCCGAGCGGACCGACCTCTCGACGCTGGACGTGGTGCTGCTGCGCCAGGACCCGCCTTTCGACATGGCCTATGTCTCCTCGACGCATATGCTCGAGCGCATCCATCCGAAGACGCTGGTGGTCAACGACCCCACAGAAGTCCGCAACGCGCCGGAGAAGCTCTTCGTCACCCACTTCCCCGAGCTGATGCCGCCGACGCTGATCACGCGCGACCGCGCCGAGATCGAGGCCTTCCGCGAGGAGTTCGGGGATATCGTGATGAAGCCGCTCTACGGCCATGGCGGCGCGACCGTGTTCAAGACCGGCAAGGGCGACCCGAATTTCGGCTCGCTCTACGACCTCTTCGCCAACCTCTTCCGCGAGCCCTGGGTTATCCAGGCCTTCCTCAAGGAGGTCACGGAGGGCGACAAGCGCATCATCCTGATCGACGGCAAGGCGGCGGGCGCGGTCAACCGTGTGCCTGCGGTCGGTGATCTGCGCGCCAACATGGTCCGCGGCGGCGCGGCCAGGCCGACCGATCTGTCAAAGCGCGAGCTCGAGATCTGCGAGCGCATCGGGCCAGCACTCAGGGAGCGCGGCCTGCTGCTGGTCGGCATCGACGTGATCGGCGGCAAGCTGACCGAGATCAACGTCACCGCCCCGACCGGCGTGCGCGCCATCAAGAAGCTCGGCGGGCCGGACCTCGCGGCGCAGCTCTTTGATGTGATCGAGGCCAAGCGCGCCGCGAAGTAAGCTCAGGCGGCGACGCCGGCTGTCCCGTTCAGCGGATTGTCGGCGTCCCAGCCGTATTTCATCGTCTCGAAACGCATCGCCATCGCGTCGACGAGCAGAAGCTTGCCGACGAGCGGCTCGCCGAAGCCGGTGATCGCGCGGATCACCTCCAGCGCCATCAGCGAACCCATCACGCCGGCGAGCGCGCCGAGAACGCCAGCCTCGGCACAGGGCGCGACCGTGCCTGGCGGAGGTTCGTTCGGGAACAGGCAGCGATAGGTCGGGTTCGGTTTTCCGTCCGGATTCTGTTCGTGAGCGCGGATCGTGGTCAGCGAGCCGTCGAAGCGCCCGAGCGCTGCCGTCACCAGTGGCTTCTTCTCGTGGAAGCAGGCGTCGGAGACGGCATAGCGCGTCGCGAAATTGTCGGAACCATCGGCGACCACATCATAGAAGGCGACGAGCGCGCGGGCGTTATGCGGGTCGATCCGGGTGACGTATTCCTCGATCTCGACCCGCGGGTTGAGCTTCGTGACGAAATTGGCGGCGGCGACGACCTTGCGCGCGCCGATATCCTCGGTCCCGAAGATGATCTGCCGCTGCAGGTTCGAGAGCGAGACATGGTCGTCGTCGACGATGCCGATCGTGCCGACGCCGGCCGCCGCAAGGTAAGGAATCAGCGGCGCGCCCAGCCCGCCGGCGCCGATCACCAGAACGCGGGCACGCTTGAGTTTCGCCTGGCCGGGGCCGCCGATCTCCGGCAGCACCAGATGGCGGGCATAGCGCTCGATCTCGGCCTCGTTCAGCGTCATGGCCGGCAAGCTAGGCTGATCCGCTCGCGCCAGCAATCGGGTGCCATGCCGTGACAGGAAGCGGGTGTCTGCACGGGCCGCCCGCCTGCGATCACCCGCGCCGCATTCCCTGAACAAGGAACAGGACATGACGGCACTGAAGGACAAGGTCGCGATCGTCACCGGCGCGAGCTCCGGCATAGGAAGGGCGGCGGCAAAACTGTTCGCGGCGGAGGGCGCCAGGCTGGTCGTCACCGCGCGGCGGCAAAGCGAGCTCGACATGCTCGTCGACGAGATCAAGGCGCAAGGCGGCGAAGCGGTCGCCGTCGCCGGCGACATCCGCGAGGAGGCTCTGGCGCAGCGTCTGGTCGAAACCGCGACCGAGCGCTTCGGCGGGCTCGATATCGGCTTCAACAATGCCGGCATCGTCGGCGAGCTCGGCCCGATCGGGCAGATGGCGAGCGCAAGCTGGCGCGATCTGATCGAAACCAATCTGACGAGCGCCTTCCTCGGTGCGAAATACCAGGCGCCAGCGCTAGAAGCGCGCGGCGGCGGTTCGCTGATCGTCACCGCGAGCTTCGTCGGCTACACCGCCGGGCTCGCCGGCATGTCGGCCTATGCAGCCAGCAAGGCCGGCCAGATCGGCCTGGTGAAGGCGCTCGCGGCGGAGCTCGGCGGCAAGCGCATCCGCGTCAACGCCCTGCTGCCGGGCGGCACCGACACGCCAGCGAGCATCACCAACGACCCCGCGTCCGGCCCGGAAGTCACCGCCTTCGTCGAGGGCATCCATGCGCTCAAGCGGATGGCGCAGCCGGAGGAGATTGCCCGTGCTGCGCTGTTTCTCGCCTCGGATGCGTCGAGCTTCGTCACCGGCACGGCTTTCCTCGCCGATGGCGGCGTCTCGATCCAGCGCGGTTGAGCGACTGTTCATATGTGACATATATCGCCGAGCGGGCCTGCAAGCCCGCTTGGCCCCGCCCGCAAGCCGTGCCATCGTGACCCCAGGCAGGAATGGCGCAACCATTCCGCGTGTGACAGGGGAACGGCTCGATGCGCTTGAAATCTCTCGCCCTCGCTCTGGCGGGCGTCGCCCTCTCGGCCATGGCGGCCATGGCCCAGACCGCGATCAAGCCGGCGATCGTCTATGACAAGGGCGGCAAGTTCGACAAATCCTTCAATGAGGGCGTCTTCGCCGGGGCCGAGAAGTTCAAGGCCGAGACCGGCGTCGAGTTCCGCGATTTCGAGCCGACCAACGATGCCCAGATCGAGCAGGCGCTGCGCCGCTTCGCCCGCGACGGCCATTCGCCGATCATCGCCGTCGGCTTCTCGCAGGCGACCGCGCTGCAGAAGGTCGCGGCCGAGTTCCCGAACCTGAAGTTCACCATCATCGACATGGTGGTCGAGCTGCCGAACGTGCAATCGGTGGTGTTCAAGGAGCATGAGGCCTCCTATCTCGTCGGCCTCCTCGCCAGCATGGGCTCGAAGACCGGCAAGGTCGGCTTCGTCGGCGGCATGGACATCCCGCTGATCCGCAAATTCGCCTGCGGCTATGTCCAGGGCGTCAAGGCCGGCAAGAAGGACGCCGAGATCTTCCAGAACATGACCGGCTCGACCCCGGCGGCCTGGAACGATCCCGTGAAGGGCGGCGAGCTCGCCAAGTCGCAGATCGACCGCGGCGCCGACGTGATCTACCACGCCGCCGGCGGCACCGGCATCGGCGTGCTGCGCGCCGCGGCCGACGCCGGCAAGCTCGGCATCGGCGTCGATTCCAACCAGAACATGCTGCATCCGGGCAAGGTGCTGACCTCGATGCTGAAGCGCGTCGACGTCGCCGCCTACTCTTCGTTCAAAGAGGCACGCGACGGCACCTGGAAGCCGGGCGTCTCCGTGCTCGGGCTGAAGGAGGACGGCGTCGGCTGGGCACTCGACGACAACAACAAGGCGCTGATCACGCCCGAGATGAAGGCCGCCGCCGACAAGGCCCGCGCCGACATCATCGCCGGCACCGTCAAGGTCCACGACTACATGTCGGATTCCAAGTGCACGATGTGAGCCCGCACCACCGGTGACGAGCCCGCACCCCGCCATCGAGCTTAGCGGCATCAGCAAGGCGTTCGGCCCGGTCAAGGCCAACAAGGACGTCTCGCTGTCGGTCGCCGCCGGCTCGATCCACGGCATCGTCGGCGAGAACGGCGCCGGCAAGTCGACGCTGATGTCGATCCTCTACGGCTTCTACGAAGCCGATGCCGGCGAAATCCGGGTGCGCGGCGAGCCGCGGCGCATCCGCTCCTCCTCGGATGCGATCGCCGCCGGGATCGGCATGGTCCACCAGCATTTCATGCTGGTCGAGCCGCTCAGCGTCGTCGAGAACATCGTGCTCGGCGCCGAGGGCGGAGCCTTCCTCAAGGGCGGCATCGCCAGGGCAAGGGCCGAGCTGGCACGCCTCTCCCAGGAATACGGCCTCGCCATCGATCCCGACGCGATCGTCGGTACGCTTTCGGTCGGCCTGCAGCAGCGCGTCGAGATCCTGAAGGCGCTCTATCGCGGCGCCGAAGTGCTGATCCTCGACGAGCCGACGGCGGTTCTGACACCGGCCGAGGCCGACCAGCTCTTCGAACTGCTCCGGGCGCTGAAGGCGCAGGGCAAGACGGTGATCCTGATCACCCACAAGCTGCGCGAGATCATGGCGGTGACCGACCGCGTCTCGGTGATGCGGCGCGGCGAGATGGTCGCCCATGTCGAGACGGAACGGACCTCGCCGGCCGAACTCGCCGAGGCGATGGTCGGCCGGCGCGTGCTGCTGCGCGTCGAGAAGAGCCCGCGCCAGCGCGGTGCGCCGGTGCTGGAAGCCGCCGGGCTCTCCGTGATCGACGAGCGTGGCTGCGAGACGTTGCGGGACGCCAGCCTGACCCTGCATGAAGGCGAAATCGTCGGCATCGCCGGCGTCGCCGGCAATGGCCAGAGCGAATTGCTCGACGTGCTCGCCGGGTTGACCCAGCCGGCGCGCGGCGTGATCCGGCTCGGCGGCCAGATCCTCAACGCCGCCGATCGCAACCCGGCCAATCTGCGCCGGCTCGGCCTGATGCACATCCCCGAGGACCGTTTGCGGACTGGCCTCGTCACCGCGTTCGCCGCAGCCGAGAACGCGATCCTCGGCTATCATGACGATCCGGCCTTCGGGCCTGGCCCCTTCCTGTCGCCGGCACTGGTCGAAAAGCATGCGCGCGTGGGCATGCAGGACTACGATGTCCGCCCGGTCGATCCGACCTTGAAGACGGCCAAATTCTCCGGCGGCAACCAGCAGAAGATCGTGCTCGCCCGCGAGATCGAGCGGGCGCCGAAGGTGCTGCTGGTCGGCCAGCCGACGCGCGGGGTCGATATCGGCGCGATCGAGTTCATCCATCGCCGCCTGATCGCTTTGCGCGATCAGGGTGTCGCGATCCTGCTCGTCTCGGTCGAGCTGGAGGAGGTGATGGCGCTCTCCGACCGGATTCTCGCGCTCTGCGGCGGCCAGATCACCGGCGAGCGCGAGGCGGTGGCGACCGACGAGCGCGATCTCGGCCTGCTGATGGCCGGCGTCAGCGAGCGCGCGGCATGAGCGCTGCTCCGATCGAGCTTCCGCGCTGGGCCGATACCGCGCTCGTCCCGCTGGTCTCCGTCGCGGCAGCGCTCGTCGTCGCCGGGCTCGTCGTACTCTCGATCGGCGAAAGCCCGCTGGAGGCGACGGCGCTCTTGCTCAGGGGCTCGCTCGGCAGCCTCGAAGGCCTCGGTTTCACGCTCTACTACACGACCAATTTCATCTTCACCGGCCTTGCGGTCGCGGTCGCCTTTCATGCCGGGCTGTTCAATATCGGCGGCGAAGGCCAGGCGACCGTCGCCGGCATCTTCGCCGCGATCGCCTGCCTCTGGCTCGCGCCTTTGCCCGGCATCCTCTTGGTGCCGCTCGCCATCCTCGCCGCCGCAGCGGGGGGGGCGCTCTGGGCCTTCATCCCCGGCTATCTCCAGGCGACCCGCGGCAGCCATGTCGTGATCACCACGATCATGTTCAACTTCATCGCGGCGACGCTGATCGTCTATTTGCTGGTCGAAGTAATGGGGAAAGCCGGCTCGATGCAGCCGGAAACCCCGGATTTCCCGAAGCAGGCGGTGCTGACGCCGATCCACGAACTGCTCGGCGCCTTCGGACTGAAGCTGCCCTCGACGCCGCTCAACACCTCGTTCCTGCTAGCAATCGCCGCCCTCGTCGCAGTCTGGGCGCTGATCTACCGTTCGCGGCTCGGCTATGCGATCCGCACCGTCGGCGCCAATCCGCGCGCCGCCGCCTATGCCGGCATCTCGCCGGCGCGAATCATCATGGTGGCGATGGCGATCTCGGGCGCGCTCGCCGGCGGGCTCGCGGTCAATGAAGCCATGGGCGTGCAGCACCGGCTGGTGCTCGATTTCACCGCCGGCTACGGCTTCGTCGGCATCGCAGTGGCGCTGATGGGGCGCGGCCATCCGGTCGGCGTCGGCCTCGCGGCTTTGCTCTTCGGCGTACTCTACCAGGGCGGGGCCGAGCTCTCCTTCGACAAGCCGACCATCACGCGCGACATGGTCGTGGTGATCGGCGGCATCGTCATCCTCTTCGCCGGCGCGCTCGACGGGTTGTTCCGGCGCCTCGTCGCCAGCGTGTTGTCCTTGGGCCGGGGAAAGACCGCATGAGCGCGATCGCCTCCAGCGCGTCATTGCGAGCGCAGCGAAGCAATCTAGGGGCGGCAGAGCTCGACGTCCCCCTGGATTGCTTCGTCGCTTCGCTCCTCGCAATGACGGCCAGGAGCTAGGCGATGGAGATCGTCCAGACCCTCGCCGTCATCCTCGATTCGACCATCCGCCTGTCGATCCCCCTGCTTTGCGCCGCGCTCGCCGGGCTCTGGTCGGAGCGTTCCGGCGTCGTCGACATCGGCCTCGAAGGCAAGATGCTGATCGCCGCCTTCGCCTCGGCCGTCGTCGCCTATCACAGCGGCTCGGCCTGGGCCGGCCTCGGAGCCGGCATGCTCGCGGCAATCGCCCTGTCGCTGGTGCACGGCTTTGCCGCGATCACCTGGCGCGGCAACCAGATCGTCTCCGGCGTCGCGATCAACATGCTGGCGGTCGGGCTCACCGCCATCCTCGGCAATGCCTGGTACGGCCAGGGCGGGCGCACGCCGAATCTCGAAGGTGCGGCGCGTTTTCCCGAGCTGGAGCTGCCGCTGGTCGGGGCGATCAAGGAGATCCCGGTCCTCGGCCCGATCTACGACATCGCCATCTCAGGCCATGCCGCGCCGGTTTACCTTGCCGTGCTCGCCCTCATCCTGACGGCGCTGACGCTGAAGCACACGCGCTTCGGCCTGCGCCTGCGCGCCGTCGGCGAGAACCCGGCCGCTGTCGACACCGCCGGCGTCTCGGTCGCCGGGCTGCGCTATGCCGCCGTGATCATCTGCGGCGCGCTCTGCGGACTCGGCGGCACCTATCTCGCCGTCTCGCAATCGGCTGGCTTCCTGCCGCAGATGACCGCCGGCAAGGGCTTCATCGCGCTCGCCGCCGTGATCTTCGCCAATTGGCGGCCCTGGCCCGCTCTGTTCGCCTGCCTGCTCTTCGGCCTGCTCGACGCGGTGGCGATAAGACTGCAGGGTGTCGTCCTGCCTGGGATCGGCCAAGTGCCGGTGCAGGCGATCCAGGCGCTGCCCTATGTGATGACGGTGGTGCTGCTCGCCGGCTTCATCGGCAAGGCGACGCCGCCCAAGGCCTCGGGCCTGCCCTATGTGAAAGAACGCTGAGTGACCGCCGACCCTGATCTCGACGCGCTCTTCACCGCGGCGAAGGCCGCGCAGCAGAAGGCCTACGCACCCTATTCTCGCTTCAAGGTCGGCGCCGCCATCCTGGCCGATGACGGCAAGGTCTATCCCGGCTGCAATGTCGAGAACGCCGCCTATCCAGTCGGCGCCTGCGCCGAGGCCGGGGCGATCTCGGCGATGGTCGCCGGCGGTGGGCGCGCGATCCGTGCGATCGTCGTCCTCGGCGATGGGGCGGAGCTGGTGACGCCCTGCGGCGCCTGCCGCCAGCGCATCCGCGAATTCGCCGGGCCGGAGACGCCGATCGCCATTGCCGGGCCCGATGGCATCCGTGCGCGTTTTTCGCTTGCGGAGCTGTTGCCAGCCTCGTTCGGACCGGCCAATTTGCCGACCTGATTTGCGGGCGCCCAACAGAGGCGACCCGATGAGCGCGGGCAACGCGCCGATGGAGCAGACAACATGGCGGCAGATGCGCTTTTCGACCAAGCGGCATCGACACTGATCGATCGTGGCATCGATGGCGGCAT
>DASYHC010000071.1:0-11942 GCA_035998995.1 Allobosea sp. | reverse complement strand
ATCTCCTTGCCGGCGACCATCATCAGGTCGGCCATCTCGTCGACGATCACGACGATATAGGGCAGAGGCGACAGGTCCATCGCCTCCTCTTCATAGATCGCCTCGCCCGAATGCTTGTCGAAGCCGGTCTGGACCGTGCGGGTGATGACCTCGCCGGCGGCCATGGCTTCGCCGACGCGCACGTTGAACCCGTCGATGTTGCGCACACCGAGCTTCGACATCTTCTTGTAGCGCTCCTCCATCTCGCGCACCGCCCATTTCAGCGCGACGACCGCCTTCTTCGGGTCGGTGACGACGGGGGTGAGCAGATGCGGGATGCCGTCATAGACGGAGAGCTCGAGCATCTTGGGATCGACCATGATCAATCGGCACTCCTCCGGCTTCAGCCGGTAGAGGATCGACAGGATCATGGTGTTGATCGCGACTGACTTGCCCGAGCCGGTGGTGCCGGCGACGAGCAGATGCGGCATGCGCGCCAGATCGGCGATCACCGGCTCGCCGCCGATGGTCTTGCCGAGGCAGAGCGCCAGCTTGTGCTTGGTGCCCTCGAAATCCTGGGAGGCCAGCAGTTCGCGCAGGAAGACGGTCTCGCGCTTGGCGTTGGGCAGCTCGATGCCGATCGCGTTCTTGCCCTGCACCACCGCAACGCGCGCCGACACCGCGCTCATCGAGCGCGCGATGTCGTCCGCCAGCGAAATCACCCGGGAGGACTTCGTGCCAGGGGCAGGCTCGAGCTCGTAAAGCGTCACGACCGGGCCGGGACAGGCCTGCACGACCTCGCCACGGACGTTGAAGTCTTCCAGAATCCCTTCGAGCAGGCCGGAATTCTGCTGGATGATCTCGATCGGAATAGCCGTCGCGATCTGCGGCGGCTCGGCCAGGAATTCGATCGGCGGCAATTCGAAGCCCATCGACGCGATCGGCTTCGGCATCGGCATGGCCGCGCGCAGCTTCGGCGCCGCAGGCACGACCGAGACCTTCGGCGGCACGGGCGCTGGCGCTGCCTCCGCTTCGGCCACCTTCGGCATAGGCGCGGCGGCCGGAGCGGCAGCGGGAGCGAGCTGCCCCATGATCCTGCGGCGCGGAGCCTGGACCTTCGGCGCAGGAGCCGGGGCGACAGGCTCGGGAGCGGGTGCAATGACCTGCAGAGCCGGCGGCGTCAGACTCAGCTCGAAACGATAAGGTTGCGTCCAGCCGAACGTCATGGTCGCCGACGCGGCTGCGGGAACCGGAGCAGACGCCGGGCGCACCGGCTCGGCCGCTACCACCGGCGCGATCGGCTGCGCGGACTCTACCGGGGTCCTGGAAGCGAGGACCGGCGGCGCGCTCTCGAAGGCAGTATCGTCCTCCTGCTCGGCGTCCGGAATGAATTCCCAGAAGGCCGCGTCGGAGAGGAAAGCGAAGGGAGTCGTCACCAGTTCGGCTGGGCTCTCTTCCGGCAGCGGCGCATCGAGGTCTTGCGCCATCAGCACATCCTCGCCCTTCCCTGCCATGTCAGCCTCGGCTTGCGGCACCAGCTCGGGCGACGCACCGCCCCAGACCTGCTGCAGCATGCGCTGGGGCGTACGCCAATAGCGGACGCGACCGGGATCGACGGGCACTTCCGGCTCGGGCTCGGGCAGCGGGGCGGCCGCCTCGGCGGCAGGGCGCTCGACCTCCTGCCGGCGAACCTTGTCGGGGGTGCGCCCGTAACGGACGAGCCCCAGCGCAGCCTGTCCGGCAGAGGCACGGCGCTCGCCCGAAGCCGGCTCCGGAATGTCAGCGAAATCAGACAGTTGATCCGAAATTCGCGCGGCGGGAGAGGCGCTGTTCGTCTGGAGATTGCGATGGATTTTACGCATGGATCAACGCTGGCCCGACACTCACTCGACTGAGCATCGAGAGGTACCGGCGCAGGGTTAACACCCCCTGAATCCGCGCCCGAGATTGCTGTGGATCGTGGCCAGCGCCCTTCGCCTCAATCGGCCTGGAAGGCGCCGATCATATAGCTCTCATTGCCGATCTCGGTGACGCGGCCTTTCACCTCATAGCTCGCCAGATCGACGATCCAGACGACGCTGGAATTGGATTTGCCCTTGGGCGCCCCGGTGATCGCCGCGTATTTCCCGTCAGGCGTGATCGCGATGCCGCGCGGCCGCGACGGCTCACCGCCCGGCGTCTTGAGTTCGACGCGCTTGATCGTCGCAGGCTGCCCGGCGAGCGCCTTGGCGACATCGATGATGTCGATGTTGTTCGAGCGGAACTGCGTCGAGAGGATGCGCTTTCCATCAGGCAGGAAGGCCGCGACGAAAGGCCGGGTCGGCGTCTTCTCGTCATCGGTGCCGACGAGGACGCGCGCGACCTCGCCCTTGCCGGGTTCAGCCAGCGCCTTTTCGACGTCGACGATGCTGACCGTATTGCCGGGCGTGTCGGTCTGGGCGTTCTCCCGCGAGGCATGGGCGACGAGCTTGCCGTCCGGGCTGGTCGAGATGCCGAAGCCGCCGGCCTGCACCGGGATGCGCGCGACCTCCGCGCCACCCTCCCCGGCGATCGCCTTCTGCAGGCTCATCACGGTGATGTCGTCGGTGCCGCCATTGGCGCCGAAGATCGTGCCGCCGCCGAGCGGGCTGATGGTAACGCCATTGGTGTCGGGGAAGCAGCCGAACTTCGGATCGGGCGCGCGATGCGGCACCGGATTGGGCGGACAGGGGAAACCCGGCTTGCCATAGGCCTGCTCGACCTTGCGGATCACCTTGTTGGTCGAGAGATCGACGATGCTGAGATGGCGCCCGCCATCCTCGTCGCCCTCCTGCTCGGCATGGGCGAGGACCGCATGCTTGCCATCGGCGGCGATGGCAAAGCCGGTCGGGCCGAAGCCGCCGGTCTCGATATAGCCTTCGACTGCCGCAAGCGTGCCGTTGCTCGCCGGGTCAAGCGCCTTCTTGAGATCGACGACGGTCACCGTGCCGGCATGACCATGCTGGAAGGCGGCAGCCGCTTCCGGCGCCGTGCGGCCGGAATGATTGACGACATAGGCCCGGCGCTGGTCCGGCGCGATCGCGATCGAGATCGGCTGGCCGCTCGACACCACGGTCTTGCCGTCGACCTGGATGTCGGGAGTAACGCGCAGACGATTCACGACCGCCTTCGCCGTCCCGTCATTGGCCGGGTCGATCGCCTTGTCGAGATCGATGACCAGGACAACATTGTCCCAGCGTCCGCTTGCGAGGAAATAGTCTTTCGCCATGACCTGATGTGCGCCTCCGATTGCGCAGAGCGCCAGCGTCGTCCCGAGAAGCCTCGTCCGTAGCATGGTAGTCCTCCCGCGGTTGTCCCGTTCTCCGGGTTCGTCGTTCGCTATGTCGGTGTGGCGTGCTCCTTGAGCGCCTCGTCCAGCACCCTGACGACATGGATCGCCTCGCGGCCGGCGCCGTCATGGATCTGGTGGCGGCAGCTGGTGCCGTCGGCGACGATGAGGTCGCCAGCCGCCGCCTTGCGCACCGCCGGCAGCAGCGAGAGCTCGCCCATCGCCAGCGACACGTCGATCGTCGCGGCGCCATAGCCGAAGGCGCCGGACATGCCGCAGCAGCTCGATTCGATTGGCCTGACCTCCAGCCCCGGCACGGCGCGCAGCGTCTTCTCGACCGCGCCCATCGCGTCGAACGCCTTCTGGTGGCAATGGCCGTGCAGATGCGCGACGCGCCCACCCTGGTCGCGCAGCGGCAGACCAGTCCTGCCAGCAGCCATGTCGGCCGCGAGCAACTCCTCGACCAGCAGCGCTGCCTTGGCCAAGGGCTCGACCTCGGCCTTCGGCAACAGCGCCGAAAACTCGTCGCGGAAGCTCATCAGGCAGGAGGGTTCGAGCCCGACGATGCGAGCTCCCTTCGCAACGAAGGGGGCGAGCGCGTCGAGCGTCCGCCGCGCCTCGGCCCGGGCTTCGTCGACCAGCCCAGCCGACAGGAAGGTGCGCCCGCAGCAGAGCGGCCGGCCTCCCCCCGCGGCTTCAACGCGATGCAGACGGTAACCGCCGGCGAGCAGCACACGCTCTGCGGCTTCGAGATTCTCGCGCTCGAAATAGCGGTTGAAGGTGTCGCCGAAGAGCACGATGTCGCGGCCGTCGCCCTTGACCGCAGACACGCTCGACGGCACCGCCGCTTCGCGCCAGGGCTTGCGCCAGACCGGCAGCGAGCGCTGCGCCGAGAAGCCGAGCCAGCTTTCGCTGAGCTTCGCCAGCAGCGGAATACGGTCGCGCAGGTTCATCAGCGGCGCGAGCTTCGCGGCGAGCGGCGCATAGCGAGGCAGGAAGGCGATCAGGCGTTCCTTCAGCGGCAGGCCGTGCTTGCCGTGGTAGTGATGCAGGAACTCGACCTTCATCCGGGCCATGTCGACGCCGGTCGGACAGTCGCGCTTGCAGCCCTTGCAGGAGACGCAGAGATCGAGCGTCTCCTTCATCTCCGGTGAGGTGAAGGCGCCCTCGCCGAGCTGGCCCGAGATGGCGAGCCTGAGCGTATTGGCGCGCCCGCGGGTGAGATGCTGCTCCTCGCGCGTCGCCCGCCAGGACGGGCACATCGTGCCACCGGCCATCTTCCGGCAGGTGCCGTTGTTGTTGCACATCTCGACCGCACCGCCGAGGCCGCCCCAGTCGGACCAGTCGAGCGCCGTCTCCATCGGAACTGGCGTGGCGTAGCCGGGTGGGAACCGCATCAGGCTGCGGTCGTCCATATGATAAGGCCGGACGATCTTGCCGGGGTTGAGCCGGTTGGCCGGATCGAACCCGTCCTTCACTGCTTCGAAGGCGCGGGTCAGCGGCCCCCCGAACATCGGCTCGACGAAATCCGAACGCGAAATGCCGTCGCCATGCTCGCCCGAGAACGAGCCCTTGAAGCGCCGCACCAGCTCGCAGGCCTCCTCGGCGATGCCGCGCATCGCCTTCACCCCGGCTTCCGTCTTCATGTTGAGGATCGGGCGGACATGCAGGCAGCCGACCGAGGCGTGCGCATACCAGGTGCCGCGCGTGCCGTAGCGCTCGAACAGGGCAGTGACCGCGTCGGTATAATCGGCGAGATGCTCGAGCGGGACGGCGCAATCCTCGATGAAGGAGACCGGCTTGCCGTCGCCCTTCATCGACATCATGATGTTGAGGCAGGCTTCGCGCACCTCCCAGACCGGCTTCTGCCTGCTGGGCTCGACGACCTCAACCACCGCATCCGGGAAACCGTGATCGGCCATGCATTGGTCGAGCCGCTTGAGGTCCCGCTTGAGCTCGACAAGGTCGTCGCCGGCGAACTCGACCAGCAGCAGGCAGTTCGGCTTCCCCTTGGTGATATCCGCGAGCGTGCGCACGAAGAGCGGGATGTCGGCGCCGAGCACCAGCACATTGTTGTCGACGAGTTCGACCGCGACCGGCCCGAGCGCGACGATGTGCTGCGTCGTCTCCATCGCCGCACGGAAATTCGGGAAATGACAGACGCCCATGACGCGGTGCTGCGGCAGGGGCGATAGCTTCAAGGTCGCCTGCGTCGTCAGCGCCAGCGTGCCTTCCGAACCGACCAGCAGATGCGACAGGTTCGGCCGCGGCACGATCAACTCGTCGAGATTATAGCCGCCGACGCGCCGCTGAACCTTGGGGAAAATCGCCTCGATCTCGTCGCGATGCTGATCGGCCAGCGCCAGCATCGTCTCCATCAGCGCCCGCGCCCGCGGCGAGGCATTGTCGCCGACCGGCCCCTCGCCGAGCGCGAAGGGCTCGCCGTCATGGAACATCGCCTTCAGGGCGACGACATTGTCGACCGTCTTGCCGTAGCGCAGCGAGCGCGCGCCCGACGAGTTGTTGCCGACCATGCCGCCGATGGTGCAGCGGCTCGCCGTCGAGGGCTCGACTGGAAAGAACAGCCCGTCCTTCTTCACATGCGTGTTGAGTGCTTCAAGCACGATGCCAGGCGCGACCGAAACCGTGCGCGCGACCGGGTCGTAATCGCGGATGCCGTTGAAGTGCCGGCTCATGTCGAGGATCAGCGCATCGCCGATCGGCTGGCCGTTCTGCGAGGTGCCGCCGCCGCGCGCGATCACCGGCACGCCATGTTCGGCGGCGATCGTCAATGCCGCGGCGAGATCGGCCTCGCTCTTCGGGAAGGCGACGCCCTGCGGAACGATCTGGTAGATCGAGGCGTCGGTGGCATAGCGCCCGCGGGTGAAGGCGTCGAACCGCACCTCCCCTTCCAGCGCCTGCGACAATTTCCGTTCGAAGCCGAGATTGCGGCTGTGCGGGCGCGGCAGCGCGGCCTGCGTCATCTGGTGGCCTCTGCGGTCTCAGGATCTTGCCGGCCGCGTCCACGCAGTGCGGCAATCGCATCGCCGGCCGGCCCCCAGCATAGCAGCAGCAAGGCGAGCACGACGAGCGTTCCGACCAGGCCGTTAGCCCAGAAGACGCTGAGCGAGCCACCTGAGCCGAGTAGCGCCTGGCGGAAGGCGTCTTCGGCCCGGTCACCGAGCACCAGCGCCAGGATCATCGGGGCGAGCGGGTAGTCGAGCTTCTTGAAGACATAGCCGACGACGCCGAAGATCAGCATCAGCCAGATGTCGAAGATCGAGTTCGAGATCGTGTAAGCGCCGATCGCGCAGACGATCAGGATCACCGGCGCGACGAAGGAGAACGGGATCCGCATGATCGCGGCGAAGAGCGGCACCGTCGCCAGCACGATGATCAGGCCGGCGAGATTGCCGAGATACATCGAGGCGATCAGCCCCCAAACGAAATCCTTCTGCTCGACAAACAGCATCGGCCCGGGCTGCAGGCCCCAGACCAGCAGGCCGCCGAGCAGCACCGCCGCCGTCGCGGAACCGGGAATGCCGAGCGCCAGCATCGGCAGCAGCGCGCTGGTGCCAGCGGCATGCGCAGCGGTCTCCGGCGCGAGCACGCCCTCGATCTCGCCCTTGCCGAAGTTCCTGCCGCGCTTCGAGAAACGCTTGGCGAGGCCATAGCCCATGAAGGAAGCGGCGATGGCGCCGCCCGGCGTCACGCCCATCCACATGCCGACAATCGCCGAGCGCACCAATGTCGCCCAGTAGCGCGGCAGGCCGGCCCAGGTCCGCAGCACGACCTTGAGGTCGATCTTGGCCTGCTTGCCCTTGAACACCAGCCCCTCCTCGACCGTCAGCAGGATCTCGCTGACGCCGAACAGGCCGATGACGACGATCAGGAAGTCGAAGCCACGCATCAGCTCGGTCGAGCCGAAGGTCATGCGCAGATCGCCCGAGATCGAGTCGAGGCCGACCGCCGCGAGCAGGAAGCCGATGCAGAGCGAGGCGATGATCTTGGCGCGGTTCTCCCGGCCCATGCCGATGAAGGAGCAGAAGGTCAGGAGGAAGACCGCGAAGAATTCGGCAGGGCCGAAGCGCAGCGCGAACTGTGCGACCAGCGGCGCGACGAAGGTGATCAGCACGACGCCCGAGAGCGCGCCGATGAAGGAAGCGGTGAAGGCCGCGGTCAGCGCTTCTGCCGCCTTGCCCTGCACCGCCATCGGATAGCCGTCGAAGGTGGTCGCGACCGACCAGGCCTCGCCGGGAATATTAAACAGGATCGAGGTGATCGCGCCGCCGAACAGCGCGCCCCAATAGATCGACGAGAGCAGGATGATCGCCGAGGTCGGGTCCATGCCGAAGGTCAGCGGCAGCAGGATCGCGACGCCGTTCGGCCCGCCCAGTCCCGGCAGCACCCCGACGATGATGCCGAGGATGACCCCGACCGCCATGAAGCCGATATTGTGCCAGGAGAGCGCGACCTGGAAGCCGGCGATGAGCGAGGAGAGATCGTCCATCGGTCGTCCTTCAGTAGCCGAGCATGGCTTCGAGCGGGCCCTTCGGCAAAGGCACGCGGAACTGCAGTTCGAAAACCCAGAAGCAGGCGATCGGCACCAGGAGCGCGGTCAGCCCGATCGACCACCAGCGCGACGTCCCGACCACTGCCATGAAGGCGATGATGAAGACCGCAGAGGCGACATAGATGCCGAGCGGTCCGATCAGCGCCACGAACAGGATGAGCGGCCCCAGCACCCGGACGACCTGGCGCAATTGCTCATAGGTGACGAAGACGCCGTCCGGCCGGCGGAAGGACTGCCAGAGGATGAAGAGCGAGGCGGCGAGGAAGATCCAGCCGACGCGGGCCGGGAAGAAGCCGTTCTGCGGGCCGCCATCCCAGCCGGCGCCACGGCCATGCGAGTCGTAGAGGACGACACCGGCGAGGCCGATCAGCAGCAGTGCCGTCGTGATCTCGACCGGGCGACGCGAGATGCCGCGTTCGGGTGCTTCGATTTCACTAGGGCTCGACATTATCCGTCCCCTCCCATGTCATCCCGGACAAGCCGCGTCAGCGGCGCCGCTGCCGTCATTCCGGGGCAGGCCGAAGGCCTGAGCCCGGAACCCATGAACACGCGCTACGAAACGACCTTCGCGATCGCCGAGCGCCGCTCACGCCAACTGTCGTGTTAATGGGTTCCGGGTTCGGCCCTATGGGCCGCCCCGGAATGACGACGGTGGTAGCACGACGCACACTTCCGTTGCGGCCCTGGCTTCACTTCGCCATGAAACCAGCTTCGGTCATCAGCTTCTCGTGCTTCGCCTCGTCCGCCTTCAGGAAGGAGACGAAGGCTTCGCCGTCGCGATAATCCGCCGCCAGCGCATTGCGGGCGAGATACTCTTTCCATTCCGGCGTCTCGGAGACCTTCTTGAACAGGTCGACATAGAAGGCCTGTTGCTCCTTGCTGACTTTTCCGGGCATGAACATGCCGCGCAGCATCTGGTAGCTGACATTCAGCCCTTGCGAGGCGCAGGTCGGGATGTCGGCCCAGGACTGCCCGTCCGCGACCTTCTCGCTATAGGCCATCTTCTGCTCGGCGAAGACGCAGAGCGGGCGGGTGGCGCCGCCACGCCAGTTGGCGAGATCCTCGGCCGGGTTGTTGGTGGTGGCCTCGACATGCCCGCCCGACAACTGCGTCGAGGCCTGGCCGCCGGAGGTGTACGGGATATAGGCGAACTTGGTGCCGCCCTGCTTCTCCATGGCGAAGACGAGCAGGTTGTCCTCGCGCTTCGACGAGGTGCCGCCGATCTTCATCGCCGGATTGGCGCTCTTGGCCGCCGCCATCAGGTCGCCCGCGTTCTTGTAGGGCGACTTGGCGTTGACCCAGAGCAGGAAGGAATCCTGCGCCAGCATCGCGACCGGGGTGTAATCGGTCCAGTTCAGCGCCAGCTTGGTCGCCATCGGCGTCATGAAGATGCCGCTCGAGGTGGTGATCAGCTTGTGCGGATCGCCGGCCGATTTCTGGATGTCGAGCATGCCCTCGGCGCCGCCGGCAGCCGGCTTGTTGACGACGATGATCGGCTGCTTGGTGAACTGCTGCTTCTGGATGATGCCCTGGATCGTCCGCGCCATCTGGTCGGACGCACCGCCCGCCGAGAACGGCACCACGATCTCGATCGGCTTCGTCGGCTCCCAGGCGGCTGCGGGCCCGATGCCGACGGCCAGAATTGCGGTCGTGGCCAACCAGTGCTGCTTCATGATCGATCCCTCCCGAGGATTGCGCTCTATCGGCGCGATGGAGAGAGCTTAGATCAAAAATTTTTGCATTCAATCCTAAATTTCAGAAATAAAAAAATGACCACGATCTTTGCAGCGCAACCGTCATGGCGAGCAATGCGAAGCAATCCAGACGGCCTCAATCGGCGGTCCTGGATTGCTTCGCCGCTCCCGCAGCTCGCAATGACCGTCAGGCCGACGCCTGCGCAGCCTTCTGCTTGTTGCGCAGGTGCACAAACAGGATATCGGACAACTCCGAACCAGCGCGCCGCCGCAGCGCATCGAGGATCGCCTCATGCTCGCGCATCGCTTCTCCCCAGCGGTCGCGATCCTTGGCGAGGTTGGCCGAATAGCGCACCCGCCGGATCCGCCCGGCCAGGCCGGCATAGGTCGCCGCCAGCGTCGCATTGCCGGCTGCCGCGACGATCAATTGGTGGATCGCCTGGTTGCAATGGAAGTAGCCATGCATGTCGCGGCGCAGGTAGAATCGGTACATTTCATGATGAACTTGCTCGATTTCGGCAAATTCCGCCTCCGAAATACGTTCGCAGGCAAGCCGTCCAGCCAGCGCCTCGAGCCCGCCCATCACGTCGAAGAGTTCGCGGATATCCTCGGGGCTGAGCTGGCGCACCCGGGCACCGCGATTGGGCAGGAGCTCGATCAGCCCTTCCGCCGCCAGCACCTTGAGCGCTTCACGCAATGGCGTGCGCGAGATGTTGAAACGTTCGCACAGCGCCCGCTCGGGAACGCGAGCGCCGTCAGCGAGATTGCCCTCGACAATGAAGTCGCGCAGAGCGACCAGCAGCCCCTCATGCAGCGAGGCGACGGGCTTCGCAGCCTCTGCCGGCACCCGGCTCTGCTCATCTATGGTATCGAGAAATAGCTCGCTCATGCATCATCGCTAAGTTGGCCCGCGCGCATTGTCGAGCCTGATTGAACATAATTAGCATACCAGAAGGCAATTGATCTTTGAAAAAATGAATGCAAAATAACAGGCAATGGCGCAGCAGCGCCTGGCCCTCGGGGAGGACAAGAACATCATGCAAGGGCGTCACTTCCTGCACATTCCAGGTCCGAGCCCGATTCCGGACCGGATCCTGCGCGCCATCGCCATGCCGATCATCGACCACCGCAGCGCCGAGTTTGCCGCGCTCGGCAAGACGGTGCTGGAGGGCAGCAAGGCGGTCTTCAAGACGAAGCAGCCGGTAGTGATCTATCCCTCCTCCGGCACCGGCGCCTGGGAGGCGGCGATCGTCAACACGCTCTCGCCCGGCGACACCGTGCTGATGGCCGAGACTGGCCATTTCGCGACGCTGTGGAAGAATATCGCCACGCGCTTCGGCATTGAGGTCGAGTTCATCCCAGGCGACTGGCGCCGCGGCGCCGATCCGGCCGCGATCGAGGCCAGGCTCGCCGAAGACAAGGCCCGCAAGATCAAGGCGGTGATGGTCGTCCATAACGAAACCTCGACCGGCGCGACCAGCCGCGTCGCCGAAATCCGCAAGGCGATCGACGCCGCCGGCCACCCGGCTTTGTTCATGGTCGACACCATCTCCTCGCTCGCCTCGGTCGACTACCGCCATGATGATTGGCAGGTCGACGTCACTGTCTCGGGCTCGCAGAAGGGGCTGATGCTGCCGCCGGGCCTCGGCTTCAACGCCGTCTCGGAGAAGGCGCTCGCAGCCTCGAAGAGCAACACCCTGCCGCGCTCATTCTGGGATTGGGAGGAGATGATCAGGATCAATGCCGGCGGCTTCTTCCCCTATACGCCGGCGACCAACCTCCTCTACGGGCTGAAGGAGGCACTCGCCATGCTGCAGGAGGAAGGGCTCGACCAGGTCTTTTCGCGCCACAAGCGCCTCGCCAGCGCCTGCCGCGCCGCGGTAAAGGCCTGGGGGCTGGAGGTTCTCTGCGAGAATCCGGCCGAGCAGTCGCCGGTCCTGACCGGCGTGCTGATGCCGCCGAGCCATGACGCCGACCGCTTTCGCAAGATCGCGCTGGAGAAGTTCAACATCTCGCTCGGCTCCGGCCTCGGCAAGGTTGCCGGCAAGGTCTTCCGCATCGGCCATCTCGGCGAGTGCAACGAGCTCGCGCTGCTCGGCGCCCTCTCCGGCGTCGAGATGGGCCTTGCCGCGGCGGGCGTGCCCCATCGCAGCGGCGGCGTTTCGGCGGCGATGGCCGATCTCGAAGGCGCTGAAGCCGGCAACCAGGCGAAAGCAGTAGCCTGAGACGCAATTCCCTCTCCCCCTGCGGGAGAGCGACTGTGTGGTCAAGCGCATCTCCATGGTGATTTGTTTCGGATGATGGCGTTGAGGATGGTGATGAGCTTGCGCATGCAGGCTGTGATGGCGAGCTTGGCAGGTTTTCCGGCGGCGCGCAGGCGTGCGTTGAA
>DASYHC010000069.1:0-9096 GCA_035998995.1 Allobosea sp. | reverse complement strand
GCCGGCGATGCCGTGCCAGGAAGGCGGGCGCCCGGTGATGATCGAGAGGTTGTTCGGGTTGGTGAAGCTCGGGATCACCGAATAGGCGTGCGTGCTCGCGCCCGTCTTCATGATCCGGTCGAGGTTCGGCGTCAGCCCCCTGGCGCTCGCCGCCTCGACATAGGCCGGCTCCGAACCGTCCATGCAGATCACCACCACAGGACGCGAAGGGCGAGCATAGCCACGGCCGTTCACCACAACGTCAGAGCTAACCGAAGAATGCGCGTTCATAACTAAACTCCTCAGGCGGCGCCGATCAGCGGATCAGCGCCCTGACGCGGGACGAGACAAGATCGGCCACCAAGACCATCGCCAGGATGACAAGGATGCAGGTCGCGGTGTCCTGGTATTTGAAGAGCTTCATCGAGGAGACGAGCTCGAAGCCGATGCCGCCGGCGCCGACCATGCCGAGCACGGTCGACTGGCGGACATTGGTCTCCAGCCGATAGAAGATCGTCCCGAGCCAGGCCGGCAGGACCTGCGGCAGGACGCCGAAGAAGAAGGTCTTGAACGGGCCGACACCGGCCGAGCGGAAGGCCTCCAGCGGCCCCTCGTCGATATCCTCCATCGCCTCGGCGAAGAACTTGCCGAGCATGCCGGCGCCATGGATGGCGAGGGCGAGCACGCCGGCGAAGGGGCCGAGGCCGATGGCGGCAACGAAGATCAGCGCCAGGATGATCTCGTTGATGCCGCGCATGCAGTTGAGCAGTTGCCGCGTCGCATGGAAGACGACAGGGCTGGGGCTAAGGTTGCGCGCCGCGAAGAAGCAGACCGGCAGGGCAATGACGACGCCGAGCAGCGTGCCCCAGACCGCGACCTGCAGGCTCTCCAGCGCCGGCCGCCACAGCCGCTCGATGAACTCGGGGTTCGGCGGCATCATCCGGACGAGGAAATCCACCATATAGGGGATGCCGTTCCAGAGATTGCTGGCGTTGATCTGGGAGCCAAGCGCGGCCCACCACAGGAAGACCAGGGTGGCGAGCGCGATGAAGCTGACACCCCACCAGCCGAAGCGGCCCTGCGGGGGACGAAGGACGAGTTGCAGCGTTCCGAACGACATGTGCTCAGCTCCCCGTCAGGCGGTTGCGGTGGCGATCATCGGCGCCAGCACAGGCTGGCTGGCCGGGCGCGGCTTCAGCACGCGGCTGATGCCGGGGTCCTCCAGGCCGGGATAGATCTGGTGGACGATCTCGGAGGTCAGCTGGTCGGGCGTGTCGTCGAAGACCACCCGGCCGCCGCTCAGGCCGACGATGCGCTCGCCGAACTCGACGGCGTAGTCGACCTGGTGGAGATTGCAGATCACCGCGATCCCCTCCTCCTTGCAGATCGCCTTGAGGTAGCCGAGCACGATGCGCGAGGTCTTGGGGTCGAGGCTCGCCACCGGCTCGTCGCAGAGGATCACCGCCGGCTGCTGCGCCAGCGCGCGGGCGATGCCGACGCGCTGCTGCTCGCCGCCGGAGAGCTGGTCGCCACGCGAATTCGCCTTCTGGGCGAGCTCGACCCGGGCCAGGCAGTCCATCGCGATCGCGACGTCCCGCTTCGGAAAGAGCTGCAGCATCGAGAGGAAGGACGACAGCCCCGCCATCCGGCCGACCAGCACGTTCTTCAGCACCGACAGGCGCCTCACCAGGTTGTGGTGCTGGAAGATCATCGCCACCGGCCGCTTGCCGGCCGCGCCGCGCCTGAGATCGAGCACCTTGCCGTCGATGACGGTCCGCCCCGCATCGGGCTGAGCCAACCCGTTGATGCAGCGCAGCAGCGTCGACTTGCCGGCACCGCTGGGGCCGAGCACGACGAGGAACTCGCCGGCTTTGACGCTGAGGTCGATGCCCTGCAGGACCGGGCGGCCCGCATAGGACTTCTTCAGCCCTTCGATCTTGATCATGCCGCTTCCTCCAACGGTCGCTTTTTTGCGCGACTACTTCATCTTGGTGAGATCGAGCTTCAGCACCTTCGCGGTCTCGCGAATGATGTCGTAGGCTTGGTCATTGGTCTCGACGAAGCGGTTGAGCTTGCCCTGGTCGGCCCAGGTGATGTCCCGGATGTTCAGGAAGGCCGATTTGATGTTCGCCTTCAGGTCGTCGGGGAGGTTCTTGCGCCAGCAGGTTGGCGATTCCGGGATCGGGTCCGACTCCCAGACGACGTGGATGTCGGCGCGATCGACCAGTTTCTTCTGCACGGCCGCATCGAGGATGCGGTCGGCGATCGTCGCGGCGTCGACGCGCTTGTTGGCGACGGCGAGCGCATTGGCGTCGTGCGAACCGGTGAAGAGGACGCGGCCGAAATCCTTCTCGGGATCGAAGCCGAGCTTCATCAGCCCGGCCTTCGGGAAGAGATGGCCGGAGGTCGAGGATGGATCGACGAAGGCGAAGGTGCGCCCTTTCAGGTCCTTCCACTCGCCGATGCCGCTATCCTTCCGCGCGATGATCTGGCTGCGATAGTAGCTGCGGCTCGACTTGGCCGTCTCCGCCGTGGCGAAGGCCTCGATCGCCGCGACCGTGGTGCCGAGCACATAGGAGAACGGGCCGAGATAGGCGACGTCGACATGGTTCGAGCGCATCGCCTCGATCACGCCGTTATAGTCGGACGCGACGAAGCCCTGGACGGGTATGCCGAGATTCTTCTGCAGTGCCGCGAGGAGCTGCGCGCTCGATTCCAGCATCGCCCTGGAATCCTCGGACGGGATCAGCCCGACGCGGATGAGTTTCGTCTGGGCCCGGACCAAAGCCGGCGCCGCCAACAGCGCTCCGGCGGCCAGTGACCCTGTGAGTATCGTGCGACGCGTGGTGGTCATGTCATCCTCCCGAGATGATCCGGCGATCTTTGCGATCTGCCGGTAGAACCGTTGCGGGCGTCGTTGCCCTTCTTGATCTCAAGCGGCCATGGCCGCCTGCCGTCCGATGAAGTTGCGGCCGCGCTCGCCTTCGAGCGCCTTGCCGACGAGACGGTTCCATTCGCCGGCCGAGACGCCATAGGCGGAAGGCTCGGTCGCGACGCCGAGATCCCTGAGGAAGGCGCCGAGCCGCTCGGCGCCGGCTTCGAGGTCGGGACCGAAGACCCGGCGCAGCGCCGCGTCGCATTGCGGCTGCGCCCCCATCGCCCAGCGCATCACCATCGGCAGCGAGAAGGAGCAGGCGATGCCGTGGATCGTGCCGCTCTTCAGCGTGATGTCGTAGGAAATGTTGTGGGCGAGCGCCGTCTTGGTGTTCGAGAAGGCGAGGCCCGCCAGCAGGCTGGCGCGCATCTGCCGGGTCCTGAGCTCGACATCGCCCGGCCGCTCCAGCAGGCGCGGCAGTGTGTCGATGATCTCGCGGGCCGCCTCGACCGCATAGTTCGCCGAGACCGGATTGCCGTTGACGTTCCAGATGCTCTCCAGCGCATGCGAGAGGGCATCGAGCCCGGTCGCCAGCGTCAGGCCGCGGGGGGCGCCGACCGTCAAGGAGGGATCGAGCACAGCCGTTTCCGGATAGAGCCTGGGATGGGCGAGCGAGTACTTGCTGCCATTGGCTGAATCCCAGACCGTCGCCCAGGAGGTGACTTCGGAGCCGGTACCCGCCGTGGTGGGTACGGCGATGATCGGAATGATTGCGGCCTCGTCCAGCGGCGTCTTCTCGACGAGATGCCGGCGCACGGTTTCGAAATCGCCGTCGCTGGCGGCCAGCACCTTGGCGGCGTCGATCATCGAGCCGCCGCCGAGCGCGACGATGACCTCGGCCGGCTCGGCCGCACCGAATTGGCGGCAGGATTCGGCGAGATCGGCGCAATCCGGATTGGTCTCGATATTGGTGATCGAGACGACCGGCGCGCCGGCAACCGCCGTCAGCCGGGCGGACAGCTCGCGAAACATCGGCTGGTCATAGGTGACGAGGGCCCAGCGCCGCCCAGCGATCAGCCCGGCGACCTCATCGAGGAGACCGTTGCCGAACCGGATCTTCACGGGGTTCCAGTACGCCCAGTTCATGCGGTCCATCCCTTGCCATGCGCCTTGCCGGCTGCGTTGGGGAGGATGCTCACAGAGCTCGGTTTCTATAACAAATTGATTTTTTGATCCGAATAGATAGCAATTCTCTATGCGTTACACTCAGCTCAGATCCTTCCACAATGTCGCGAATGCCGGCGGCTTCAACGCCGCAGCCGAGGCGTTCAATATCAGCCAGCCGACATTGACCGCTCAGGTCGGCGCGCTGGAGGAGGAGTTCGGCGTCGAGCTCTTCGTCAAGCGCGGCCGGCGGCGCGAACTGAGCGATACCGGGCGCCAATTGCTGGGGATCACCACCCGCCTCTTTGCCGAAGAGGCCGAGGCGCTCGCCTTCCTGACAGAGTCGCGCGAGCTCAGGACCGGCCGGCTTTCGATCGGTGCGGTCGGGCCGTTCCATGTCACCGAGATGCTCGCCGCCTTCAACCGGGCCTATCCCGGCATCGAACTGGCGGTGAAGATCGGCAACTCGACCGAGGTCCTCGACGATCTCGCCAGCTATCGCTGCGACGTCGCCGTCCTCGCCTATATCGACGAGGACGACCGGCTCCTGACCATCCCCTATCGCCGCCATCCGGTCGCGGTCTTCGTGCGGCACGACCATCGCCTGGCTGGACGCCGCAGTGTCCGGCTAACGGAACTGGACGGCGAGCCGGTGATCGCGCGTGAGCGGGGCTCGACGACGCGGCGTGCCTTCGAGGGCGCCTTGGCCAAGACGGGCACGAAGCCGCGCCTCGTCATGGAGATCGGCAGCCGCGAAGCTATCCGCGAGGCGGTGATCCGCGGGCTCGGCATCAGCTATGTCTCGGAGGCCGAGTTCGTTCCGGACGAGACGCTGCGGCTGATCCCGATCGAGGGCGCCGAGGTCTACACCTATGCCCATGTGGTCGTGCTGAAGCAGCGGCAGACCAGCCGGATCATCAAGGCATTTCTCGATGTCGTGCAGCGCACGCGTGATGCCCCGGGCGTCGGTGCATACGAGCCATAGCGGCTGCGGATCGGTGCTTGAAAGAGGATTTGGAGCGGGCGATCGGGATCGAACCGACGACATTCAGCTTGGGAAGCGGTGCCAACCGTCTGCGCTGCTTCGCGCGCGTTCCCCATATTGCCGATTGAGCTGCTGCCGCCCCGACAGGCGGGAATCGTGATCGCCCCGCTAAAGGCGGCGATCTCGTCCAACGACAGGCATATCTGAACTGCCTGCACGGAAACTCCTTGAATCCATCTGGAGAGCGATAAGATCGAGATCGACCGGGCCGCGATCTGATCGTCGAATTTTTACACCGAGGCTGGTATCCGAGGACCGGCTGACACCGCTCTGCAACCGCATCACGCACGATCCCGGAAAATGGCCATACGCACGTATCTTTATCTCGGCGGCGATTCCTATCCGCTGGACCAGCATATCGAGGAAGCGCTGCGGAACAGGTTAGCCGAGCCGGGCACGCTTTTTCTCGGAGAAAGAGAGATTGTCGGCCCTATCATCCATCAAGGCTTCGCTCGGCGCGCGCATCTCGAAGACGCCATCGCCTCCCTGGGACGGTCAGGCATCGTCTTGATCGGGCGCTCGTCCGGAGCCCGCATCGTGACGATGTTGGCGGCGGAACGGCCTGGTGACAGCGCTGTCGGTGCGGTCGTCGCGATCGGCTATCCATTCAGGCATCCAGAGCGCGCCGACGAGCCAGAGCGATACGCGCACTTGCCGACCTTGGTAACGCCGACCCTGATCGTGCAGGGTGAGCGCGACCCCTATGGAGGGCTCGACTGCGCTGCAAGATTTCGACGACCACCAATCGTCAACGTCGTGATGGTTGATGGCGATCACGAGTTGCGTCTGTTGGAGCAGCAGTGGGATCAGGTCACGGCGCTGATCCGTGGCGATGCGGCCGGCGAAGAAGGCCCTGCGTTCAGCCGCCTGATCTCATGAGGTCGATTTGAAGTCTCTGCGCTGCGGCGGATGGGACCGCGTCTCGATCACGCGGTCGAGGCGCTCATTGACGCTGCCGACATCGTTCTGCACGTCGCGCAGCAGGTCCATGACTTGGCCGACCTGGTCGCGCAGGCCGGCCTTGCTGACGTAGGTCTCGGCCACATGCAGCCGATGCGCGGCGAGGTCCGACGCGACGATGTCCGCCTTGTTGGAAGCCCCGTTGGCCGCGAGCATGGCCTCGGTCCGAGCGCGGCTGACGATCGCCTCGATTCGCGCCCAAATCGCCCCCAGCGCGCCCAGGACGGTGATGATGAAGACGACGAGCTCCGAAGTGATCGTCATCAGCGCCGCCCCCCGAAGCCGATCGAGGGTGCGATCTCCTTCAGGGTGTGCCCGCCATTGAAGACGGCGAGCCAGGTCAGCGTCACCGAGCCCCAGGCGGTCACGACGTCATTCATCGGCAGCAGGGGCACGACGCGCCCGCCGCCGAAGATCCCGGCGAGAAGGATGATGGCCCAACCGCCGATGATCAGCGCCTGCCAGGCGCCGCGCCAGAACTGCCAAGAGCCGAAGCCTTTCTCGATCTCGGCCGCCTGAGCGTCGCTGACGCGCTGCACCTCGGCCTGCCAGATCGGCAACATCAACTTCGCGCGATCCTCGACCGTGTCGACCGTCGCCGCGGCGCCGGGCTGCTGGACGGCAACGGTCACCGCCTCCGGCGTCGCCGGCACACCGAAGGCATCGGCGAGGCTTTCCAGCGCCTTGCCGGCGAGCCCACCGATCGCCGCGCCGGCCGGCCCGCCGATCGCCGTCCCGATCATGCCGCCGAGCACCGGCGCGCCCTGCTTGGCCAGCGTCGCGGCCAGCGATTCGAGGATATCAGACAAGGGCAGCCTCCTGGCGGAACGCCGCGGCTTCGTCGCGGCGGTTGCGGGAACGGATGATCAGGAAGGCGACGGCGCCGAGAACGACGACGGCGACAATGGCAAGGACGCCCCAGCTGGTCGCGCCCTCGATGCCCGCCTGCGGCGCTACGGCCGGCGAGGCGACGGTCGCGGCGCCGGCTGTCGTCGCCTTCGTGGTGTCGGCCTTGGCCTGCCCCTCGGCGCGAGCGGCCTCGGCCCGAAGCTGCTGCGCCGCGGCAGCGCCGGTCACGCCCATGGCCGCCAGCGCCATCGTCGTAGCCTTGGCTCGGATCGAGGCGACGCGGTTCGACCATCCCTTGCCGAAGCTCGACCAGGTGCCGAGGCGCTTCAGGAAGCCAAGTCGGAGGTCGCAGAACTGCGCGACAAAGGCCTTCGCGTCGGCGCCGGCCTTCACTTGCTTCGCCCAGCCGATCGAGCGCGATACGCCGGAATTGACGGCGCCGTCGAAGACGCAAAGATCGGCGCCCGGCCGATAGCCGCCGCAGGCCGCGGCGTCCCAGTAGTTCCCGCGGTAGATCGGCGAGACCTTGGCAATCGTGAGCGTCTTGACCTCGCCTTTCGTCGCCGGCCGGCCGAGCCAACCCGACAGCGTCTTGATTGTGATGCCGAGATTGGTCGTGCCGCCCGGATCCTTCGGATGGTCGACATAGCCGCCCTCATAGGCAAGCGTGATCGGCAGGCAGATCGCGAAACGATCGCTCATGGCAGCGTGCTCCAGATATGGAAAAGCCGCCCGGAGGCGGCTGGGGGGATGGGCGCGGGCGAGCGCTTTGGTATAGAGGTCGCGAGGCCAGCAATTGATCTCAACAACGGGCGGCGCAATGAACGAGAGCCTTTCGCAAACGAAACCTATCCGGCTGCATCTCGGCTGCGCTGATGTTCGGTTGCCGGACTATCTGAATATGGATGTCCGCAATACAGTCGCCACCGATCTGGTCGGCGACGCCTGGGACCTGCATGAGTTCAAGGACGGGTCTGTCGCGTCGATCTATACACGCCACATGATCGAGCATCTTGAGCCCGACGATGCGACGAGGTCCTTCCGCGAGTGGGCGCGCGTTTTAAGCGCCGGCGGGCATGCTCACATCATCTGCCCGGACCTGGTATTTCACGCCAAGCAATATCTCGGCATGGCGATAAGCACGATCACTAACGACCAGCATTTCCACGCCATGGCCGGCTTCTATGGATGGAAGGTCGAGAGCCGTGGCGGCTCCCGCTACGATGCCCATCGCTGGGGCTATTCATTCGAAACCCTATCCGCTGCGCTGAAGCACGCCGGATTTTCACGCGTCGAGCGCGTGCTTCAGGGTAAAGATAGCGAGCCATGGCATCTGAATGTCATGGCGTATAAGGGCTGAGAGAATGTTGGCTCACGAGGAACAATCGAAGAGCCAGGAAGACGAGGCTCGCGAGATCGTTGCAGCGTTGTATCCTGCCGTTCTCAAGCGGCCGGCTGACGATGGCGGCCTTAACTCGTACGCCGCACTGCTTTTGGGCCACGGGGGCCATCGTGGGGTTGCCGCTGCGGTTAGTTCGATGCTCGCCTCACAAGAATATAGGCTGCTGGCCGTTCAGCATCTTAACGGGATCCTCGATTTCCTCTCTTCACTGTCTGTTCCGAAGCAGTTAATCGCGAACTGCGAAGTGAAGCACGTTGTGCCCCTTGGTACGAACTGCCTTACTGCGGCTGTCCTCAAATCGAATGGCCTAAAGCGATATTCAACGCCTTTCGATTGGCTATTCTCGTCTCCTGGAGCGGTTCTGCATTGCCTTCGTGACGATTTCAGCACCTTTCTGGACGCCTCTCATTATCGAAGTATCCCACGGCCCGAAGGGGAGCGCGGGGCAGAGCATCTTTGGTTCGTTGAGAACTTCAATGTGACCCAGATGTTCGCCCATCGCGACCCCACCGAGCCCGTGCACTACGCATACTTTGAACGCTGCGTTCAACGCTTTCGGGATGTCTGCGCCTCAGAAGACGGCAAGATTTTCTGGATGCTATCCGAGGCGAAGCACGACGCAGTCGAACTCTTTGCTCAACTTTCGGATGCGCTAGGCCAGATCACGCGCAACTCAACCTTCATTTGCGTTCAGTTAACGACGCCTACATGGGATGATGTCTGTTCATCGATGGTGCAGGTCCAGGCTAACGGCCGGGACCGATGCTACCGTTACACGCCATCGTCGAGAAACAACGGCGTCAACTTCGAGAACCGGCAAGA
>DASYHC010000068.1:0-29082 GCA_035998995.1 Allobosea sp. | reverse complement strand
TTGCTTTCGAGCGGCCTGACCTCGTCCGGTTCCCGGCGCTGCGCCTCGCCATGGCTGCCCTCGCGGAGGGGGGCGCCACGCCAGCGGTATTGAACGCTGCCAACGAAGTGGCAGTCGAGGCCTTTCTCGATCGACGCATCGCTTTCCCGGCGATTCCCGCCTTGGTCGAGGCTGTCTGTGAGCAGATGACAGGCGCCTTGCTGTCGCCACCTTCCGACGTCACCGAGGCCCTCGCTGTTGACCAAGATGCGAGAAATCGGACCCGCGCGCTCTTGTCCGAAGGCCGCTTCACTGTCACCTAGTGGCTGAAGTCGGGAGAGTTTTATGGATATCGTCGGATCGGTCTGGCACGCGGCTAGCTTCCTTTTGGGCTATCTGCTGCCGTTCCTGTTCGTCCTCACCCTCGTCGTGTTCGTGCATGAGCTCGGCCATTTCCTGGTCGGGCGCTGGTGCGGCGTCGATGTGAAGACGTTCTCGATCGGATTCGGACGCGAGCTGTTCGGCTTCAACGACCGGCACGGCACGCGCTGGCGCTTCGCGTTGATCCCGCTCGGCGGCTACGTCAAGTTCTCGGGTGACGCCGACGCCGCCAGTTCGCCCGATGGCGACGCACTCTCCGGCATGAGCCGCGAGGAGCGCGAGCGGTCCTTTCCGGCTCAGTCGATCGGTGAACGGGCGGCGATCGTCGCTGCCGGACCGATCGCCAATTTCCTGCTCGCCATCCTGATCTTCGGTGGCACGGCCTATTTCCTCGGCAAGCCGGTCCTGGCGCCGCGCGTCGACGCCGTCACGGTCGGTGGAGCCGCAGCGCGTGCCGGCCTGCAGTCGGGCGATCTGATCCGCCTCGTCGACGGCCACGAGGTCAAGAGCTTCGCTGATCTGCAGCGGGTGATCTCGATCCGCCCGGGCGAGACTTTTCCGGTGACGGTCGAGCGCAGTGGCGCCAACGTCGTGGTTTCGGTGACGCCAGACCTGGTCGAGACCTCCTCGCCATTGGGCAAGCAGCGGCTGGGAATCATCGGCGTTCAGGCCTCGGCGAAGCCCGAGGACTGGTCGACCCAGCATTTCAGTCTGGGCCAATCCGTGCTGCTCGGCATGAGCGAGACCTGGTTCGTGATCGAGCGGACCTATGACTACATCGCCAAGCTGATCAAGGGGAAGGAATCGACCGACCAGCTCTCGGGACCGATCCGCATCGCCCAGGTCTCGGGCATGGTCGCCTCCAGCGGCGGACTATTGGCGCTCATCAATCTCGCGGCGATCCTGTCGGTCTCGATCGGGCTGATGAATCTGTTCCCGGTACCGATGCTCGATGGCGGGCACCTGATGTTTTATGCGATCGAGGCGCTGCGCGGGAAACCGTTGAGCGAGCGCGCCCAGGAAATCGGGTTCCGGGTGGGATTGGGGCTCGTCCTGATGCTGATGCTGTTCGTTACCTGGAACGACCTGGTCCACGTTCGTTCGCTGCTGTGATCTTCCGGCTGTCAGCTTGAGGCAAACCAGCTTGCACCGGGCTGACATGCCTGCTGCAAAAGCCTGCCCGCACCTCTGGATTGTGGCTTTTTATGGCCTGTTTTCAGAGGCCACGCCGGTTTTCCGAAGGGTGCGCGTGACCTCCCGGCAACGACCCCCGCAAAAATCTTTTGTTAACGACAATGGCGGTTTGCACCCCGCGGGAAACTTTGTAGAAGCGTTTGGTCTTCAATGTCGCCAAGCCTCGCCTGTAGCGGGGCATCCCGCTTGCGGGATGGTGACCCAAAGAATGGAATAGGCGACCCGATGACGTCGACGCTTCAGAGCCGGTCCTTGCGCATGCGGCTCTCTCGATCAGTCGGACTTGCGGCCGTCATGGTGGCCGTCAGCGGTAGCGTGGTGTTCGCGCAGTCCGTGATTGTCCAAGGCAACCGTCGTGTCGATGCGGAGACGATCCGCTCCTATGTGACGGGGCAGGGTTCGGGCAACCCGCAGGAGATTCGCCAGAATCTCATGGCGACGGGCCTGTTCTCCAACGTTCAGGTCAGCCGCCGCGGCGCGCAGACCGTCGTCTCCGTCCAGGAGAACGATACGATCAACCGCGTCGCCTTCGAGGGCAATCGCCGCCTGAAGGGCGACGTGCTGCTCGGTCAGGTCCAGTCCAAGGCGCGCGGCCCGCTGAGCCAGCAGCTCATCGATGCCGACGTAGAGCGCCTCAAAGAGGTTTATCGTCGCGCCGGCTACGGTCTGGCGACGATCAGCGGCCGCATCCAGCCGCTGCCGAACGGCCGCTCCGACGTGGTCTTCACGATCGTCGAGAGTGGCAAGACCGGCATCAAGTCGATCAACTTCAGTGGCAACGGCGCCTATTCCTCGTCGCGCCTGCGCGGCTTGATGGCTTCGACCGAATCGAACTTCCTGAGCTGGATCAAGACCTCCGACGTCTATGATCCGGACCGGATCAATTCTGACCTCGAGCTGATTCGCCGCTATTACCTGAAGAACGGCTATGCCGACTTCCGTATCGTCTCGAGCGACGCGCGCTTCGACGACGCGGCAGGCGGCTGGGTCGTCGACATCGCCGTCGATGAAGGTCCGCAGTACAAGGTCGGCAATGTCGCGGTCGATTCCAAGCTGCGCGACGTCGATCCGGCTGCGCTGCAGTCGCTCGTCAACACCTCCGCCGGCGACACCTACAATGCCGAGGCGGTCGAGCGTTCGCTCATCACCCTGACCACCGAGGTGGCGAAGCGTGGCTATGCCTTCGCTCAGGTCCGCCCGCGCGGCGAGCGCGACGCGGCCGGCCAGCAGATCGGCATCACCTATGTCGTCGAGGAAGGCCCGCGGGTCTATGTCGAGCGCATCAATGTGCGCGGCAACACCCGCACGCGCGACTATGTCGTCCGCCGCGAGCTCGATCTCGGCGAAGGCGACGCCTACAACAAGGTCTTCATCGATCGCGCCGAGCGTCGCCTGAACAATCTCGGCTTCTTCAACAAGGTTCGCATCACCAACGAGCCGGGCAGCGCGCCTGATCGCGTGGTCGTCAACATCGACGTCGAGGACAAGGCGACCGGCTCGTTCTCGATCGCGGGCGGTTACTCGACCTCGGACGGCATCATCGGCGAAGTCTCGCTCTCCGAGTCGAACTTCCTCGGCCGCGGCCAGTTCGTCCGTATCGCCGGCACTTTGGGCCAGCGGACCCAGGGCATCGACTTCTCGTTCACCGAGCCGTATTTCCTCGGTCACCGGATCGCGGCGGGCTTCGACCTCTTCTCGAAGTTCAACGACAACACCAATATCGGCTATTTCGAGAGCCGGGTGACCGGCGGCCAGGTGCGCTTCTCCTTCCCGATCACGGAGGAGTTCTCGATCACGCCGCGCTATTCGATCTATTCGACCGAGATCAAGATCCCGAACACCTTCTCGCAACCCTATAACGACTGCAGCAGCCCGATCGCCGGGCTCACGCCTGGGACGCCGGGCGCATCGCCTGCTTCGGTGGGCGGGTTCAACTGCTTGACGAACGGTGAAGCGACAGTGGCGGTCAAGGAGGCTCAGGGCACGACTCTGACCTCGCTGGTCGGCCTGAACTTCAACTACAACTCGCTCGACAATTACCAGACCCCGCGCAACGGCTTCGTTGCCGAGGTGAAGCCGGAGTTCGCCGGTCTTGGTGGCGATTCGAAGTTCCTGCGGCTCAGCGCCGATGCGCGCTACTATCGCGAGTTCCTCGAGGACTTCGTCGGTATCGCCCGTATCCAGGGCGGTCACGTCCAGGCCACCAGCGGCGATCTGCGCATGATCGACCACTACTTCCTCGGACCGACGCTGGTGCGCGGCTTTGCGCCGTCCGGCATCGGCCCGCGCGACGTGCGCAACGATCCGACAGCGAACGCACTGGGCGGCACCACCTTCTTCGGCGCCTCGCTCGAAGTGCAGTTCCCGATCTTCGGCCTGCCGCGCGATCTTGGCCTGAGGGGCGCGGTCTTTGCCGATGCCGGCACGCTGTTCAACTATGACGGTGGCCGCAAGGTCGGCGGATTTGCCTGCCCGGCAGGCAGCGAGGCACGCCAGTTCAACGTCGCGATCGATCCGACCTATGGCTTGCCCTACCAGAACAACATCGCCTGCGTGCGCGACAAGAACGTGCTGCGCTCGTCGGTCGGCGTGAGCTTGCTCTGGCAGTCGCCGCTCGGCCCGATCCGCTTCGACTACGCCTATGCGCTCTCGAAGGATGACGGCCAGATCGGCACCGATCCGGTTACCGGTCTCACCGGCAAGTTCGGCGGCGACCGCGTCCAGGCCTTCCGCTTCTCGGGCGGCACCCGCTTCTGACCTGTGGGGCGCATGAGCGCCCCACAACGGACCCTCTGATGGCAGAACCCAGTTTCTTTCCGATCGCGACCTCGCTGTCCTTCAGCGAGGTCGCTTCCTTGTCGGGCGTCACCTTGCCGGAGGGAGTCGATCCGACGCGCCGGGTCGAAGGTATTGCGCCGCTCGAAACTGCCGGCGGCGGCGATGCCGCCTATATGGACAATCCGAAATATGTCGCGGCGCTGGCCGCGACCGCGGCAGGGCTCTGCTTCGTCTCGCCACGCTTTGCCGAGCGCGTTCCTGCCGGAACGGTCGCGCTGGTCACGCCGGCTCCTTACCATGCCTTCGCCAAGCTGCTGTCGACGTTCCACCCGCAGGCGCTGCGGCCGGGCTCGATGTTCGGCTCGGCCGGCGTCGCTCCGGGCGCCTTCGTGCATGCGACGGCACGGCTCGAAGCCGACGTCACGGTCGATCCTGGGGCGGTGATCGGGCCGGGAGCGGAAATCGGCGCCGGTACGGTGATCGGGCCGAACGCCGTCATCGGCCCGCAGGTCCGGGTCGGGCGGGAATGCGCTGTTGGAGCCGGCTCGACGCTGCAGGCGGCCTTGATCGGCAATCGCGTCATCATCCACCCGGGCGTGCGCATCGGTCAGGACGGGTTCGGCTTCGCCATGGGACCGAAGGGGCACATGAAGGTGCCGCAGGTCGGCCGCGTCATCATCCAGGACGATGTCGAGATCGGCGCCAACACCACGATCGACCGCGGCGCCAGCCGCGACACGGTGATCGGCGAGGGCACCAAGATCGATAACCTCGTCCAGATCGGCCACAACTGCGTGATCGGCCGCCATTGCGTCATCTGCGGCCAGGTCGGCATAGCCGGGTCCAGCACGCTCGAGGATTTTGCCGTGCTCGGCGGGCAGGCCGGATTGGCGGGCCATCTGACCGTCGGCATGGGCGCCCAGATCGCGGCCCAGAGCGGTATCGCCGGCGACGTTCCGCGCGGTGCGCGCTATGGCGGCTCTCCCGCGCAGCCGGCGCTGGGCTGGGCGCGCGAGATCGCCTTGCTCAAGCAACTCGCCGCCAAACGCGGCAAAGGGCCGGGTGGCGGCGAAAACGCTTGATCTCGGGCCGGCTTCCGGCAAAAGCAGCTTTTCAAGACGGGTGGTGGCGAACATTCGCGCAGGGCGCGGGCGTCCGAGGAGAAACGACACGATGACGGATGCGACGAAAGCGCTCGGCGTGGCCGATATCCAGAAGATCATGGCCTGCATTCCGCATCGCTATCCGTTCCTGCTGGTCGACAAGGTCGTCGAGATCGATGGGGATGCGTCCGGCGTCGGTATCAAGAACGTCACCTTCAACGAGCCGCAGTTCACCGGCCACTTTCCAGGCCGCCCGGTCTTCCCCGGCGTGCTGATGATCGAGGCGATGGCGCAGACGGCAGGCGTGCTCGTCGTCAGCGCGCGCGGCAGCGACGATCTTGCCGTCACGACCGTCCTGTTCACCACGATCGACAAGGCGAAGTTCCGCAAGCCGGTCGTGCCGGGCGACACGCTGCGCTTCCACCTCACCAAGCTGGCCCATAAGCGCAATATCTGGTTCTACCGCGGCGAGGCCAGGGTCGACGGCGTGCTCGTCGCCGAAGCCGAGCTTTCGGCCATGGTCGTCTGAACGGCAGCCACGATGCATGCTCCCGTTCCCGGCCAGACGCAGGACCCTGCCATGAGCACCTCAATCCATCCGATGGCGATCGTCGACCCGGCTGCCAAGCTGGGAGCGGGCGTCAAGATCGGCCCGTTCTGCACCGTTGGTCCCGATGTCGCCCTCGGCGACGGGGTCGAGCTGATCAGTCATGTCGTCGTCGCCGGCCGCACGACGATCGGTCCGCGCACCAAGATCTATCCCTTCGCCTCGATCGGCCACCCGCCGCAAGACCTGAAGTACAAGGGCGAGCCTTCGACGCTGGCGATCGGCGCCGACTGCGTGATCCGCGAAGGCGTGACGATGAATCCGGGTACCGAAGGTGGCGGCATGAAGACCGTCATCGGCGATCGCGGCCTGTTCCTGGCCAATTCGCATGTCGGCCATGACAGCGTGATCGGCAACAACGTCATCTTCTCGAACAATGTCATGTGCGCCGGCCACGTCACTGTCGGCGACTTCGTCATCGTCAGCGGTGGCACCGGGTTGCAACAGTTCGTCCGGATCGGCGATCACGCCTTCATCGGCGGCGGCTCCGGCGTTCTGCTCGACGTCATCCCGTTCGGGATGGTCCGTGACAACCCGGCTCACCTCGCCGGGCTCAATCTCGTCGGCCTCAGGCGGCGCGGTTTCTCGCGCGAGCAGATTCACGAATTGCGCCGGGCCTATCGCCTGCTCTTCGCCGACGAAGGCACGCTCTCGGAGCGGGTCGAGGACGTCGCCACCGAGTTCGCCGAGCATCCGCTGATTCACGAGATTCTCGATTTCATACGCGCGGGCGGCGACCGGGGGATTTCGGTGCCGCGCGACGTCAACGCGCCAGAGCGGTGAGCAAAGGGCCGGCCGATACCGGCCGGCCGCAGGGACGGCGTCTCGCCGTCCTGGCCGGCCGCGGCGAGTTTCCGTTGCGGGTGGCCGGAGCGGCTGCAGCACAGGGCGCAAGCGTCTATGTCGCTGTGCTCACCGGCGCAGGCGATCCGTCCGACTATGCAGCCTACGACGCCAAGGAATACCGGCTCGGCCAGCTCGGGCGTTTTCTCGATGAGATCAAGCGGCGCCAGGTCGACGAGATCGTCATGGTCGGCGCCTTGCCGCGGCCGAGCTTCGGCTCGCTGGCGCCGGAACTATCTACCCTGAAATACCTGCCGCATTTCGCCCGCGCCTTCCAGGGCGGCGACGACCATCTGCTGCGTGGCGTCGTCAGCTTCTTCGAAGGCCAGGGGCTGCGCGTGCTCGGACCGGCCGACATCGCTCCCGATCTCGTGGCCTCGGTTGGAGCTCTGGGGCGCCACAGGCCTTCCGCCGTTGCGCGCGAGGCGATCGCGACCGGTTTCAACCTGCTCGCAGCGCTCTCGCCCTTCGACATGGGGCAAGCGGCGATCGTCGCCGACCATCGCGTTGTCGCCGTCGAGGCGGCCGAGGGGACCGACGCGATGATCGAGCGCGTCGCCGGCCTCGTCCAGGCCGGACGCCTGAAGCTCGGCAAGGGCGACGGCGTCCTCGTCAAGGCGCCGAAGCTCGGGCAGGACCTCCGGGTCGACATGCCGGCGATCGGCCCGGATACCGTGACGCGCGTTGCGACTGCTGGCCTCGCCGGCATCGCGGTCAGGGCCGGCAGCGTGCTGATCGGCGACCGCGAGCGACTCGTTACGCTCGCGGACACCTCCGGCCTGTTCATCGAGGGTGCGGCGTGACCCGCCCGTTCAGGCTCTTCATCGTCGCCGGCGAAGCCTCGGGCGATGCACTCGGCGCGCGCTTCGTGGCGCGGCTGCGCGAGGTGCTGGGCGACCGTCCGCTGGAGCTGTCAGGCGTCGGCGGCGAGGCGCTGATCGCAGAGGGGTTGCACAGCGTCTTCCCACAGGAGGACATCGCCGTGATGGGCTTCGGCCCGGTGGTGGCGCGCCTGCCTCTGCTGCTGCGACGAATGTCGGATGCGGCGCGGGCCGCCGTCAAGTTCGCGCCAGACTTGCTGCTCACCATCGACGCGCCCGATTTCAGCCTGCGCGTTGCGAAGAAGGTCCGACAGCTCGCGCCGGCCGTGCCGACCGCGCATTGGGTCTGCCCGAGCGTCTGGGCCTGGCGGCAGGGAAGAGCCAGGCGGATGAAGCCGCATGTCGACCGGATCCTGGCACTATTGCCCTTCGAGCCGGCGGCGCTGGAGCGGCTCGGGGGGCCACAGACCGTCTATGTCGGCCACCCCCTCATCGAGCGGCTGCAGGACTATCGGCCTGGGCCGGACGAGGCGGCGCGGCGCGACGACGCCAACGCGCCGACCATTCTGATCCTGCCCGGCAGCCGGCGTTCGGAGATCCGGCATCTGCTACCGCCTTTCGGCGAGGCGGTCGCGCTGGTTGCCGCCCAATTGCCGCGCGCACGTTTCGTGCTTCCGGCAGTGCCGCGATTGGTAGACGCGATCACGCAACTCACCGCGACTTGGCCGATCAAGCCAGAGATCGTGACGGGCGAGGCGGCCAAGCTCGCGGCCTTTCGTGAGGCGAGGGCAGCCCTGGCGGCTTCGGGCACGGTGACGCTCGAACTGGCGCTGGCGCAGGTGCCGACGGTCGCGGCTTATCGCGGCGCCGGCTGGGAGGCCGCGCTGGCGCGACGCCTGATCAAGCTGCCGAGCGTGATCCTGCCCAATCTGATCATCGGCGAGAGCGTGGTGCCGGAGTTCATCCAGGACGATGCCTCGCCGCAGGCGCTGTCCAGTGCGCTTCTCGCGGCGATCGCCAATGGCCCGGCTCGCCAGCGTCAGCTCGAGGGTTTCGCAAGCGTCGAGCAGACCATGCGCAGTGCCGGGCCGAGCCCGGCGGCAAACGCCGTCGATGCGGCGCTCGCTCTCGTTCGGAAGCCGGCGGGCGGCTGACGGCCACTTACTCGACGACCGCGCCGGAGGCCTTGGCGATCGGGCCCCATTTCGCCAGCTCGGCCTTGACGTGCTCGCCCAGCGCTTCCGGCGTCGAGCCGACGATCACGGCGCTGACGTCCTCCAGACGCTGCTTCACATTGGCGTCCTTGAGCGAGGCGTTGGCGGCGCTGTTGAGCCTGTCGACCACCGGGCGCGGCATGTTGGCGGGGCCGAACAGCGCGTTCCAGGTATAGGTCTCATAGCCGGCGAGCCCGCCCTCGGCGATGGTCGGCAGGTCCGGGAAAGAGGAGACGCGCTCCTTGGTGGTGACGCCGATGGCGCGCAACTGGCCGCTGCGGATGAACTGGGCCGAAGAGGGCAGGTTGTCGAACATGATCGGCACCGCGCCCGAGACGACGTCGTTCAGCGCCGGGCCGGCGCCGCGATAGGGCACATGGTTCATGCTGACGCCGCCAAGCGACTTGAACAGCTCGCCGGAGAGGTGCAGCGGCGTTCCGACGCCGGAGGAGGCGTAGGAGTACTTGCCGGGGTTGTCCTTCAGCAGCTTGATCACCTCTGGCACGGTCTTGGCCGGGAAGCTTGGATGCACGACCATGACGTTCGGCACCACCGCCAGCAGCGAGATCGGGGTGAAGTCCTTGACCGCGTCGAAGGTCACGGTCTTCAGGATCGCCGGGTTGAGCGCATGGGTTGAGATCGTGCCGAGCAGCAGCGTGTAGCCGTCGGGCTGGGCACGGGCGACCGCGGTCGAGCCGATATTGCCGCCGGCACCAGCGCGGTTGTCGATCACGATCGACTGGCCGAGCAATTCGCCCATCTTCTGGCCGACCAGGCGCGCGACGATATCGGTCGAGCCGCCGGCGGCGAAGGGCACGATCAGCGAGATCGGCCGCGTCGGGAACTGCGCCTGCGCGGTGACGGACCCGGCCGCGCCGACGAAGGGCAGGGCGGAGGCGCCGGCGATGAATCCACGACGGCTGAGACCTTCAGCTTTCGACATGAGCGATGAACCTCGTTTTATGGGGCGGCGACTGTAGCGCGTCGGGCGCAATGGTCACCTGCGCTTGATGCATCAATCCATGGAAACAATAAAGGCCGCGACGGATTCGTCGCGGCCTCCATGGTCTTCAAGCCTGAGCTTTTCAGCGACGGCCGATCGGGGTGTAGTCGCGCTTCGGCGCGCCTGTGTAGAGCTGGCGCGGCCGGCCGATGCGCTGGGACGGATCCTCGATCATCTCCTTCCACTGCGCGATCCAGCCGATGCTGCGCGCCAGCGCGAACAGCGCGGTGAACATCGAGGTCGGGAAGCCCATCGCCTTCAAGGTGATGCCCGAATAGAAGTCGATGTTCGGATAAAGCTTCTTCTCGATGAAGTACTCGTCGTGCAGGGCGATGCGCTCGAGCTCCATCGCGACGTCGAGCAGCGGATCGTCCTTGATACCGAGCTCGGCCAGGACCTCATGCGTGGTCTTCTGCATGATCTTGGCGCGCGGATCGTAGTTCTTGTAGACCCGGTGACCGAAGCCCATCAGACGGAACGGATCGTTCTTGTCCTTGGCCTTGGCGATGTATTTCGGGATGTTGTCGACGCTGCCGATCTCCTCGAGCATCTTCAGCGCGGCCTCGTTGGCGCCGCCATGCGCCGGGCCCCAGAGGCAGGCGACGCCGGCCGCGATGCAGGCGAAGGGGTTGGCGCCGGAGGAGCCGGCGAGCCGGACCGTCGAGGTTGAGGCGTTCTGCTCATGGTCGGCGTGCAGGATGAAGATCCGGTCGAGCGCGCGCGACAGCACCGGGTTGACCTTGTACTCCTCGGCCGGCACGGCAAAGCACATGCGCAGGAAGTTCGAGGTGTAGTCCAGCGAGTTGAGCGGATACACGAAGGGTTGGCCGATCGTGTACTTGTACGCCATCGCCGCCAGCGTCGGCATCTTCGCGATCATGCGCATCGAAGCGATCATGCGCTGCTGCGGATCGGAGATGTCGGTCGAGTCGTGATAGAAGGCCGACATGGCGCCGACCGAGGCGACTAGAACCGCCATCGGGTGGGCGTCGCGGCGGAAGCCCTGGAAGAAGCGGGCCATCTGCTCATGCACCATGGTGTGGCGCGTGACGCGATAGTCGAAATCGGCCTTCTGGGCCGCGGTCGGCAGCTCGCCGTAAAGCAGGAGATAGCAGGTCTCGAGGAAGTCGCCATGCTCGGCGAGCTGCTCGATCGGGTAGCCGCGATAGAGCAGGACGCCCTCGTCGCCGTCGATATAGGTGATCTGCGACTCGCAGCTCGCCGTCGAGGTGAAGCCGGGATCGTAGGTGAACATCCCGGTCTGGCCGTAGAGCTTGCCGATGTCGATGACCGACGGCCCGATCGAACCCGTTTTGACCGGCATGTCGACGGCCTTGCCCTCGACAGTCAACTGGCTGGTAGTTCCGCTCATGGATCCGATCCTTTCAGGCTCGTTCTTCAGTCATAGTCCCGGTCGGACGGAGGCGCCGGCTGCCTGTCGCATTCCGGCATCATCCGAACGTCCCACGATGACGGCTCCATGACGGGAATGTCGGGGCGGGCAAGCGGGAAGGGTTCATCGGACTGATTTTGAAGCATTTTTTATGCCGGACCGGCAGCGGGAGCAGCCGGTCCGCAGCGCGTTGCTAGACCAATTCCGCAAGGCGTTCAACCGAGCGGTCATTAGCCTTTCTGGTGGCTTCGAAACGAGGTCCGATCAGGTCGAATAACCGGATCGGTGAAACCGTCTCCAACCCAAAGATAGAGCTCCTCTCGCCGATCAGCTTGCGGCGCAGGCTGATTGCAATGCGCCTAGGCAGCGTCGGCAAGCCGCGCCAGCACCTCGTCGCGGCCAAGCACCGCCATCACGTCGAACAGCCCGGGCGAAGTGGTCTTGCCCGTCAGGGCCGCGCGCAAGGGCTGCGCGACCTGGCCGAGCTTGACGCCGCTCTCCTCGGCGAAATCGCGGATCGCACTCTCCAGTGGCGGCGGCGCCCAGTCGGCGACGGCCGAGAGCTTTTCTGCCAGTTTCGGCATGCGCTGGCGCGCGGCATCGTCGAGCAGGGCGGCAGCCTTGGGCTCGAGCGCCAGCGGGCGCTGGGCATAGAGATAGGAGGCGCTGTCGATCAGCTCGATCAGCGTCTTGGCGCGCTCCTTTAGGCCGGGCATCGCCGCCATCAGCTTGGCTTCCAGCTCCGGAGAGGGCTCAGTGCCGATGCCGCGCGGCGGGCCGATTTCCGACCAGATCGCCTTCAGCGCCGTCATCAATTCGTGATCGGCGGACTCGCGCATATAGAGGCCGTTGAGGTTCTCGAGCTTGGCGTAGTCGAAGCGCGCCGGCGAGCGCCCGATCGAAGCGAGATTGAACAGCGAGATCATCTCCTCGGGGGAGAAGATCTCCTGGTCGCCATGGCTCCAGCCGAGCCTCAGAAGATAGTTGCGCAGCGCGACCGGCAGATAACCCATCGAGCGATAGGCCTCGATGCCGAGCGCGCCATGCCGCTTCGACAGCTTGGCTCCGTCGGCACCGTGGATCAGCGGGATGTGCGACATGCTGGGAACGGTCCAACCCATCGCCTGGTAGATCTGGGTCTGGCGGGCGGCATTGGTCAGGTGGTCCGAGCCGCGGATGATGTGGGTGACGCCCATATCGTGATCGTCGACGACGACGGCGAGCATATAGGTCGGATTGCCATCGGAGCGCAGCAGCACGAGGTCGTCGAGATTCTCGTTCTGCCAGGTGACACGGCCCTGGACCTCGTCCTCGACCACGGTCTCGCCGGTCTGCTCGGCCTTGAGGCGGATTACCGGCTTGACGCCTTCGGGCGCGGTCGCCGGGTCGCGGTCGCGCCAGCGCCCGTCATAGCGCCACTGCTTGCCCTCGGCGCGGGCCGCTTCGCGCTCCGCGTCGAGCTCCTGCGGCGTCGCGTAGCAATAATAGGCCTTGCCGGCGGCGAGCATCTGCTCTGCAACCTCGCGATGGCGGGCGGCGCGCTGGAACTGGTAGACGGTCTGCCCGTCCCAATCGAGGCCGAGCCAGGCGAGACCATCGAGGATCGCGGCGATGGCGCCTTCGGTCGAGCGTTCGCGGTCGGTGTCTTCGATGCGCAGCAGCATCTTGCCGCCATGGTGGCGGGCATAGAGCCAGTTGAACAACGCGGTGCGGGCACCGCCAATATGCAGGAATCCGGTTGGCGACGGCGCGAAGCGCGTGACGACCGTGTCACTCATGAAGGGAGGCTCCGGCGGAACGGGTAAGCAAAAGGCGAGGGCGGTTTCGATACGGGCCTCGGCCGGGGCTGACATCCGGCGCCGCCGCTGTAACATGGCTTGCCGGCTGCCGTTAAGAGCCTCCTGCGGGGAGGGGGCACTATCATCGCGCGGCCGCGATCGGGGGACGGATGCTCTCCTACGGGCCAGAAGAGCGCCGTAGCAGGGTGCGGGCCGCCGCGCTGGCCTTGCCGGCGCGCCTGCGGCGTGCGGCCGGTTTTGTCCCGCCGCTATCCGTTCCGCTGGGCGATTGGGGCAACCGCTTCCGCCAGGCCCTCGAAATCGAGATCGAGCGGCGGCGTCTGTTCAACTGGCTGCCGGTCTGCATGGGCGCCGGCGTGCTGCTCTATTTTTTCGCCGATCGTGAGCCGGGGCTGGCCGCACCCTCGGCCGGGCTGGTGCTGTGCGCGCTCGCTGCACTGCTGCTGCGACAGCGGCGGGCGGCCATGGTGGTCTGTATTGCTGCCGCCGCAGCCTTTGCCGGCTTCACAGCTGCGACCTGGCGAACGGCAGGCATCGCTGCGCCGGCTCTTGCCCGCAACCATGTCGGCAAGCTCACCGGCTTCGTCGAGACGCTTGAACAGCGCGAGAAGGGCGTGCGCATCGTCATCCAGGTCACTGACCTGCCGGGCGTCGAGCCGGCGCAGAGACCGCGACGGGTGCGTGTCACCACGCCGACCGCGACACTGAAGCCCGGCGACCATTTCAGCGCGACCGCTCGCCTGTTGCCGCCGCCCGGGCCGGCGCGCCCAGGTGGCTATGATTTCGCCCGCGACGCCTTCTTCCGGGGCATCGGTGCGGTCGGCAACATCGCTGGCAAGATCACGCTGGTGCCGGCGCCTGCCCCGATGCCGCGCCGGCTCGCTTTGGTGGTCGCGATCGACCAGGCCCGCAATGCGTTGACAGAGCGCATCGTAACCAGCGGCGGCGGACAGGCGGGGGCGATGGCGGCGGCCCTCGTCACCGGCAAGCGCGGCCTGATCAGCGAAGAGACCAACAACGACCTGCGCGCCGCCGGCATCTACCATATCGTCTCGATCTCAGGCCTGCACATGGTGCTCGCCGCCGGGACGATCTTCTGGCTGGCGCGGGCGCTGCTGGCATTGTCGCAGACAGCGGCGCTGTACTGGCCGGTGAAGAAGCTGGCGGCGCTCGCCGCGATGGCAGGCGCGACCGGCTATTGCATCTTCTCCGGCGCCGAGGTTGCGACCGTGCGCTCGCTGATCATGACGTTGGTGATGCTGGGGGCGATCCTGGTCGACCGGCCGGCGCTCAGCATGCGCAACCTTGCGCTCGCCGCGATCATCGTGCTGCTGCGCGAGCCCGAAGCGCTGCTTGGGCCGAGCTTCCAGATGTCGTTCGGGGCGGTGGCGGCGCTGATCGCCTTCGCCGAGCGTTGGCAGGAGCGGGCGCCGGATGCCGCCGCGGCCTCCTGGCCCTGGCCGCTGCGGCCGCTCTGGCTCTCGGCGGTCGGTATACTGACCACCACCATGGTCGCGACCGCGGCGACGGCGCCTTATGGCGTCTTCCATTTCCAGACCTTCAACCCGTTCGGCCTGCTCGGCAATGCGCTGGCGCTGCCTTTCGTCTCGCTGATCGTGATGCCGGCCGCGGTCTTCGGCGTGCTCGCCTATCCATTCGGGCTCGACTGGCCGGCCTGGGCGCTGATGGGCTGGGCGTCGGGTCTCGTGCTCCAGCTCGCCCACTGGGTCGCCAGCATCGACCGCTCTACCGTGGTGTTGCCGGCCTTCGGCTGGCTCGCCCTGATCCTGTTCTCGCTGGCGCTGCTCTGGCTGACCTTATGGACGACGGCGCTGCGCTTTCTCGCAGCGCTGCCATTGGTCGGCGGGCTGGCGATGGCCTCGGCCCCGTCGCGGCCCGACATCCTGATCGAGCGCGACGGCTCGGGCGTGCTGGTGCGCGGGCCGGAGGGGAAGATGGTACTGGCCGGCAAGCCGAGCCGCTTCGTGCTGACGCAATGGCTGCATGCCGACGGCGATTCCCGCTCGCCCGACGATGCCGTCTTGCGCGAGGGCGCCGCCTGCGATGCGCGCGGCTGCGTCATCCGTCTGCCGGATGGCCGTAGCGTCGCCTACACGCGCGACCGCTTAGCCCTGGTCGAAGACTGCCAGCGCGCCGATCTGGTGGTGACGTCACTCTACTGGAGCGCGCCCTGCGCGGCCCGCCTGATCGACCGCAGCGCGCTCATCCGCGACGGCGCTACCGCCTATCACGCTGCCCGCGGCGGCTGGCGCGCCCTAACGGCAGACGAGGCGACCCGCCTGCGTCCCTGGACCCGTGCGCGGCCGGAGCCGAGGCCGGCGCCCGAACCCATTCCGGCGCCAACTCCCACGATTGCGGAGCCGGCACAGGAGGCCGAGACGCTTCAGTAGCGCCGCATCAGGTTGACCAGCCGGCCCTGGATCTTGACCCGGTCGGGCCCGAGCACGCGCGTCTCATAGGCGGGATTGGCGGCTTCGAGCGCGATCGAGGAGCCGCGTTTGCGCAGTCGCTTCAGCGTCGCTTCCTCGTCGTCGATCAGGGCGACGATGATGTCGCCGGTGTTGGCGGTGTCCTGCTTGCGGATCACGACAGTGTCGCCGTCGAGGATGCCGGCTTCGATCATCGAATCGCCGCGGACTTCGAGCGCGTAATGCTCGCCGCCGCCGAGCATGTCGGCCGGCATCGAGACGCTGTGGCTGCGGTCCTGGATCGCCGAGATCGGCGTGCCGGCCGCGATGCGGCCCATGACCGGGATCGAGACGGTAGAGCGCCCGCTCTCCTCGGCAGCCGAGGGGCGTGGCTTCGCCAGATTGGCGGCCGGCGCCGGGGCAGGCGGCGTCTGGCCGAGCCCCCCCTGGACGATCGAGGGGCTGAAGCGGCCGCGCTGCGCCTGCGGTCCGCCGATACCGTCCGGCATCTTGATCACTTCGAGGGCGCGCGCCCGGTTGGGAAGCCGGCGAATGAAGCCACGCTCTTCCAGCGCCATGATCAGTCGGTGGATGCCGGATTTGGAGCGCAGGTCGAGCGCGTCCTTCATCTCGTCGAAGGATGGCGGCACGCCGGATTCGCGCAGGCGCTCATGGATGAAGCGAAGCAGTTCGAACTGTTTGCGTGTCAGCATGGTCGCGCCGCTCGCCTCTCGGGCTGGAATCGAAACAAAGCACGAACACCATACGCGTTCGCCTTGTGTTCCGCAAGGCGCTTCCTGTCCTAGAGCGAATGGCTTAGCGCAGCCGGATGATGCGGCAGGGATCGCCGGCTTTGGCCGCCTGCGCGAAGACCGGACGGATCACCAGCGCCTCGGCGCGGGACAGGTTCGCCAGCATCGAGGAATCCTGCTTGGCGAAGGGCCGAACGCGCCGCTCGCCGTCGACCGTCTCGACAGTGGCGCGCAGATAGTCCTGGCGCTCGTCATTGGCCGGCAAATCGGAGGCGAGGATCGCGGGCTCGCTACGGTCGCGCTCGGGATCGGCGATGCCGAGCAGAGCCTCGACCAGCGGCATGGCGAAGAGATGTCCGCAGACGATCGAGGAGACCGGATTGCCGGGCAGGCCGAGCGCGACCATCGGCCCGAGCCGGCCCATCATCATCGGCTTGCCCGGGCGCATCGCGATCTTCCAGAAGCCGAGCGCCATGCCCTGCGCCTTCAGCGCCGCCTGGACGAGATCGTGCTCGCCGACCGAGGCGCCGCCGAGCGTGATCAGCACATCGGCCCCGGCCGCGCGTGCCGCCTCGATCTTGGCTGCGAGATCGGGATGGTTGTCGCGGGCGATGCCGAGGTCGAGCGCTACGCCGCCGGCCTGCTCGATCAGAGCGGCGAGAGCGAAGCTGTTGGAGGCGACGATCTGATCGGGGCCGACCGGCTCGCCGGGCAGGACGAGTTCGTCGCCGGTGGCGAGGATCGCGACCAGCGGCTGGCGGCGGACGGAAAGCGTCGGATGGCCTGCCGCGGCGGCGAGACCGAGCGCGGCGCTGTCGAGGCGGCGGCCGGCCTTCAGCAGGACCTCGCCGGTTTCGAAATCGAGCCCTGCCGGGCGGATGAACTGACCCTTGCTCGCCGGCTTGGTGACGCGGATGACCGGGCCGCCGACGCCTTCGGCGTGCTCCTGGATCAGGATCGCGTCGGCGCCATCGGGGATCGGCGCGCCGGTGAAGATGCGCACCGTCTCGCCCGGGCTGACCGGGCCGGGAAAGCCGCGGCCCGCGGCGGATTCACCGACGACCTTGAGCTCCTTGCCTGGCGCAAGATCGGCGGCGCGGGCGGCATAGCCGTCCATGGCCGAATTGGCGAAGGGTGGCTGGGTCCTGAGCGCGGAGACGTCCTCGGCCAGCACGCGGCCCGCACATTGCGCCAGTGGCAGCGTCTCGGGCGGCGTCGGGCTGGGCACGCTGTCGAGCAGCGCCTTGAGCGCGACGGGAACGGGGGTGAGGCTCATGCTGGCCCTGCGAGCTCGTAGGTTCCGGATTTGCCGCCGGATTTATGCACGAGTCGGATGCCTTCGATATGCATGGCGCGATCGACCGCCTTCACCATGTCGTAGACGGTCAGGCAGGCGACGCTGACGGCGGTCAGCGCCTCCATCTCGACGCCGGTCTTGCCGGTGAGCTTGACCTCGGCGCGGACGCGCACGCCGGGCAGCGCCTCGTCGATCGTGAGGTCGACCGCGATCTTCGAAAGCAGGAGCGGGTGGCAGAGCGGGATCAGCTCATGGGCGCGCTTGGCCGCCATGATGCCGGCGAGACGCGCGGTGCCGAGTACGTCGCCCTTCTTGGCCTCGCCGTCGCGGACGATCGCCAGCGTTTCCGCCTGCATCACGACATGGCCTTCGGCGATTGCCGTGCGGACGGTCTCGGCCTTGTCGCCGACATCGACCATATGGGCTTCGCCCTTCTGGTCGAGATGGGTGAGGCGGCTCACGCCGCGGCCTCGGTGGTTTTTCCGGTGAGGAGTTGGCGCGTCGCCGCAGCGACATCAGCCTGGCGCATCAGGCTCTCGCCGACGAGGAAGGTGTCGACGCCGCAAGCCTGCAAACGGGCGATGTCGGCATGGCTGAAGATGCCGCTCTCGCCGACGAGCAGGCGATCCTTCGGCACACGAGGCGCCAAGCGCTCGGTAACGGTGAGGTTGAGCTCGAAACTGCGCAGGTCGCGGTTGTTGATGCCGACCAGCTTGGTGTCGAGCTTCAGGGCGCGTTCCAGTTCGGCCTCGTCATGGACCTCGGCGAGCGCGGCCATGCCGAGCGCCTTGGCGGTGGCGGTAAGCTCGCGCGCCGCGGCATCATCGAGCGAGGCCATGATGATCAGGATGCAGTCGGCGCCCCAGCTCCGGGCCTCGAAGACCTGGTAGGGCTCGAACATGAAATCCTTGCGCAGGCCCGGCAGGCCGGAGGCGGCGCGCGCCTCGCCAAGATATTCAGGCCGGCCCTGGAAGGATGGCGTGTCCGTGAGCACCGAGAGGCAGGCGGCGCCGCCTTCGGCATAGGCTTTTGCGAGCGCCGGCGGGTCGAAATCGGGCCGGATCAGCCCCTTGGACGGTGAGGCCTTCTTGATCTCGGCGATCAGGGCCGGGCCGCCGGCGCGGTGCTTGGCTTCGAGCGCGCCGATGAAATCGCGCGGCGCCGGCTGAGCCGCCGCGCGCTTCTCGATCTCGGCCTGGGGAACCGCAACGCGGGCCGCCGCGATCTCTTCGCGCTTATAGGCCTCGATCCGTCTGAGGATATCGGACATGGGCAGCCTCACGCATTGGAGCTGGCGACGAGCGTCGCGAGCGCGGCCTTGGCCTTGCCATTGTCCAGCACCGCATAGGCCTGCGCCAGCCCCTCGCCGAGCGTGGCGGCCTTGCCGGCGACGACGAGCGCGGCGGCAGCGTTGAAGGCGGCGATGTCGCGGAAGGCGCTCTTGGCGCCACCGAGCACCTCCTGCAGCGCCTGGGCGTTCTGCGCCGGCTCGCCGCCGCGCAGATCCTCGGGCCGGGCGCGGGCGATGCCGACATCCTCGGGGGCGATATTGAAGCTCTCGATCTTGCCGTCCTTCAGCGCGACGACGCGGGTCGGGCCGGTGGTGGTGATCTCGTCGAGCCCGTCGGAGCCGTGCACGGCCCAGACAGTGGTCGAGCCGAGCGATTGCAGCACCTTGACCATCGGTTCGAGCCAGGTCTCGGAGAAGGCGCCGATCAGCTGCTTCTTGACGCCGGCCGGATTCGAGAGCGGGCCGAGCAGGTTGAAGATGGTGCGGGTTCCAAGCTCGGTGCGCACCGGCGCGACATGGCGCATCGAAGCGTGATGGGTCGGCGCGAACATGAAGCCGACGCCGGCCTCAGCGATGCAGCGCTCGGTGGCGGCAGGTTCGAGCCCGACCTTGACGCCGAGCGCAGTCAGAACGTCGGCGGCGCCGGAGCGCGAGGACGCCGCGCGGTTGCCGTGCTTGGCGACCGGAACACCGCAGGCGGCGACGATGATCGAGGCCAGCGTCGAGACATTGTAGGAGCCCGAGGCGTCGCCGCCGGTGCCGACGATGTCGATGGCGTCGGCCGGGGCTTCGACCGTGAGCATGCGTGAGCGCATGGCGGTGACGGCGCCGGCGATCTCCTCGGTGGTCTCGCCGCGCACGCGCAGCGCCATCAGGAAGGCGGCTGCCTGCGCGTTCGTGACCTCGCCCGAGAGCATGGATTCGAAGGCGTCGCGGGCTTCCTCGCGCGACAGCGAGGCGCCGGTCGCGACCTTGGCGATGAAGGGTTTGAAGTCGTCCATGGGAACTCGATCGATCAGGCTGTCGCGGAAAGGGCGGCTTTGGCGTTCTGGCGCGACCATCGCTCGGCGAGATCGAGGAAATTGCGCAGGATCGTCGCGCCATGCTCCGAGGCGATGCTCTCGGGATGAAACTGCACGCCGTGTATCGGCAGCTCGCGATGCGACAGCGCCATGATCATGCCGTCGCCGGATTCGGCTTCGATCGACAGTTCTGGCGGGCAGCTTTCCCTGCGAACGACCAGCGAATGATAGCGCGTCGCCTCCAGCGGGCCATTGATGCCGTGGAACAGGCCGCGGGCCCGGTGGGTGATGGTCGAGACCTTGCCGTGCATCGGCAGCGGCGCACGCACGATCTCGCCGCCGAAGACCTGGCCGATCGTCTGCAAGCCGAGGCAGACGCCGAAGATCGGCTTCCTGTCGGCGCCTTGGCGAACGAGATCGAGGCAGATGCCGGCTTCGTTCGGGGTGCAGGGGCCAGGCGAGAGCACGATCGCGTCGTGGTCGCCAGCGAGGGCGTCATCGACCGAGAGCGTGTCGTTGCGGCGCACGTCGACCTTGGCGCCGAGCCCGCCGATAAGGTGGACCAGGTTCCAGGTGAAGCTGTCGTAATTGTCGATCAGCAGGATGCGCATCGCCTCTAGGCCGTCCCCAACCCAGTTTCTTTAGGGCTTGCACATGCCCCCGAACGCGCATGCGGGTCAAGCGCGAGGGCGCGGAGCTGGTCGCTCCGCGCCCTCGGAAGGCTTCAGCCTGTTCCCTTCCCCCCGCTTGCGGTGGGGAAGGGTTAGGGATCGGGGGCGGGAAAGCAGGGCTCGGGACTTCTTCCAGTTTGGCGCCGAGCGGCTCTGCCCCCCACCCAACCCTCCCCACCGCAAGCGGGGGGAGGGCTTTCGCTCTTCGCCTACTTCACCCGGCGGTAATGCGCGGTCATGAACTGGACCCACTGGCCATCCTCGCCCTTGGCGCGCGAGGACAGGATGTGATGATCCGGGCTCTTGACCTCGACGATGTCCTGATAGGCGGCCGTCTTGCCGGGCTTGGTGAAGTCGGGGCCTTCAGTGTCGAGGGTCAGCACGTTGCCGTCGGCGCTGCGCGTCCCGGAGTAGACCCACTGACCGCTCATCATCGAGCCGATGAAGGAGCCGACATAGCGTTCCTTCAGCGGATCGTAGCCGAGCGTGATCCGGGTCTTCGCCGGGCTGCCGTCGGGCATGCAGCCGGTGCCGTCGCCGACGAGCCAGAGCCCGCCGATGGACGAGTAGGATTGCGTGCCCGAAGATTTCATGGGCGGCTGGTCCGGGCCCATCATGCACTCGGTCTCATAGGTCCATTCGCCGACGAGCTGGTGGAGCCATTCATGTTCCGCCTGGGGCTTGGACGGCATGCAGCCGGAGAGGTCGCCGGCCTGCGGCTTGTCGAGTTCTGCTGCGTTGGTCATGGTTCTTCCTCCTTTTGCTTGGCTTCTCTGGGGTGAACAGTCGGATGCGCTGTGGTCAGGCCGCGGCAGCAACAAGTTGCGGGCGTTCGGTGGCCTGCTTCAGGGCGGCGAGACCCTTCTCGAAATCGTCGCCGACCATGCGGTCCATGTTGAAGATCGTGCCCATGACCTTGCCGATGAACGGGCAGGCTCCCTGCATGTGCCAGGTCACCAGTGTGCCGCCTTCAGCCGGGGTGAGCGTGAAGGTGATCAGGTTGTGGCAGGCCATGGGCTTGGTCATGTCGAGGGTGACGGCGAGCTTCACTGGCGCCTGGACCTCGACGATGGCGAGCTCGCCGGTGCCGGCCTCTCTGTTGCCGTCGAAGGCGTAGACGGCGCCGACGCCGGAGGTCGCGCCCTTGAAGCTGCGCTTCATCGCCGGATCCTTCTTCTCATAGGGCGACCAGGCGCCCCATTCCTGGAAGTCCGCGAGTAGGGCGAAGACGCGCTCGGATGTCGCCCGGATCGTCGCGGAACGGCTGACCTCGAAAAGATCGGGCTTGCGTGCGGCGACAATGAGGACGCCGGCGACGAGGGCGAGCACGGCGATGGCGAGATAGGTAAGCATAGCACTCTCCTGTGTTGGCTGGGGTACGGCCTGTCCGGCGCTCCGACACGAGGACGTTGGCGGTCCGGACGTTCCGACAGGGCGAGCAAAATTTTTCTCGCGCTGTCGCTTCGGCAGTTATCTTTGCGTCAAGATAATTTTGAGATTGTCTTGGTGTCAAGATATATTCATGGTGCTCGTCACGAGAGTCAGCGGAGGTCGGGATGAGCGTCGAAGCGGGGCAGGGCGGCGACCATATCGACCGGCTGCGCGAGCAGTGGCGGCGCGAGTTGCCCGATCTGGACACCTCGCCGATGGCCGTGATCGGCCGGGCGCGCCGGATCACCTTGCGGCTGCGGCCGGGTATCGAGGCGGTGTTCGCACAACACGGTCTCGATGCCGGCGAGTTCGACGTGATCTCGACGCTGCGACGAGCCGGAGCCCCGTGGCGACTGACGCCGACCGAGCTCTACCGCACGCTGATGATCTCCTCGGGAGGGCTCACGGCACGCCTCAACCGCCTGGAGGCGGCCGGGTGGATCCGGCGGCGCGAGGCGGAGGAGGACAAGCGCAGCCTCCTGGTCGAACTGACCGAGGCCGGGCACGCCAAGGCCGAGGCTGCCTTCCGCCAGGACATGGAGCTGGAAAAGCGCCTGCTCGCCGGCTTGAGCGCGCGCGAGCAGGCCGAGCTTGCAGCGCTGCTGCGCAAGCTCGCGCTCAGCCTGGACAGCGAAGGCGCCGGCGCGAGCTGACGCCCTCGGCGGCGACCTCTAGACGCTGCAGACAGTCAGCGATGACGGTGCGGAGCAAGGCACCACGTCTTTCCGGGGCAGCCCGCAGGGCTGAGCCCGGAACCCATGACCACAAGTGTCGGAATTGGGGCGCCTCGGCAAGCGCAAGAACCATTCGGCCTTGTCGTGGTCATGGGTTCCGGGCTCAGCGCTGCGCGCTTGCCCCGGAATGACGGCAGCGCCTCGACAAGCCCGGAATACCAACCGACGACAGGACCTAGCCGGCCGCCGGAGCGTGGCAGCAGGACGCCGCTTGATCCTCCCGCCAGCGACCGGTCATGTCGGTCTTGCCGGGCGTGTCGTAGCGGTCGTGCGGGCGGACCCAGTCGGTCAGATTGCCGGCTGGGCCGGTCTCGTTGCGCCCCTTCGGCGTCAGGTCGAGATACATGTAGGTGCCGAGCACCTCCTCGGCGCCGCGGCCGAAGGTCGAGTAGGTCTGGTAGATCGTCCCGTCCGCATCCTGCTCGAAGACGGTATGGCCGGAGAGGTCCTCCAGCGGCGAGGCGATTGTCTCGAAATTGTAGAAGGCGTTGGCGAGCTGCTCCGGCGTGTAGGAGACGTCGAAATCGTAGTTGAAGTCGCTGCCATGAGACGAGACCCAGTGGAAGCTCCAGCCCATGCGATTTTTGTAGGCTTCGATCTCGGCGAGCGGCGCGCGTGCGACCGCGACATAGGCGACGTCGTGCTGTTCGAGATGCCTGAGCACGCCGTCGATATGGTCGGCCTCGAAGGAGCAGCCGACGCAGCCCTCGATCTGTCCGGGCGCCAGCATGAAATGCTTGACGATGAGCTGGCTGCGGCCGCGGAAGAGCTCGGCGAGCGTCTGCTTCCCGGTCGAGGTGTCGAAGACGTATTCCTTCTCGATCCGGATGCGCGGCAAGGCGCGGCGCTCCGCAGCGATCGCATCGCGCTGGCGCGTCAACGCCTTCTCCTTGACGAGCAGGGCCTTGCGGGCGGCGATCCAGTCTTCCTTGCTGACGGTGGTCTGCGACATGGTCGGTCTCCTCGTTGCAATGGCGCTTCCGAACCTGAGATTCAGGATTCCGGAGCAAGCGGTTGTCATCGACGAGTTTTTTACCACGGCCGTCTCCGGCCGAGGCCATTCGCTCGTCGCCCCTTTGAGCCAAGGACGAACGAGCGGGCGCGGTGCCGACACCGCGCCGTAAAAAATCTTCAGCAGCGATCCGTCACCGGCCTCAGCCGGCGGCGGCCTGCCCGCTCTCGCCCATCAGCCGGTCGATATGCTGGCGGATATGGGCGGCCTCGCTGGCCGATCCGGCGAGCGCGATGGCTCGGTTGAAGGTCATCTGCGCTTCCCGGTTGCGGCCGAGCTGCATCAGCAGCCAGCCTTTGAAGCCGAAGAAGTAGAAATAGCCCGAGAGCGGCTCCTCCAGCGGTTCGACCATGGCGAGCGCGGCCTCCGGACCGCGCAGCTTGGCGACGGCGACGGCACGGTTGAGCGTGATCACCGGCGAGGGCTGGAGATGCTCCAGCGTGGCGTAGAGGATATCGATCTGCGCCCAGTCTGTTTCATCCGCCCGCGCTGCGCGGCTGTGGACCCCCGCGATCCCAGCCTGGATCTGGTAGGGGCCGGGCCGGCGATGGCGCATTGCCTTGTCGACCAGCGCCAGGCCCTCGGCGATCATCTCGCGGTCCCAGAGCGAGCGGTCCTGATCGTCGAGGAGGACGATCTGGCCGTCGGCATCGAGCCGCGCCGCCGAACGAGCATGCTGAAGCAGCATCAGTGCCAGCAGCCCCATGATTTCCGGCTCGGTCTGGAAAAGGCGCAGCAGCAGCCGCGTCAGCCGGATCGCCTCTTCGCTGAAGGGCCGGCGCCTATCGGCCTCGGCGCCGCTGGCCGAATAGCCCTCGTTGAAGACGAGGTAGAGCATCGCCGCCACCGCCGCGAGGCGCTCGGAGCGCTCGACCGGGCCGGGCGTCTCGAAGGGCACGTTGGCCGCCGCGACCCGGCCTTTGGCGCGGGTGATGCGCTGTTCCATCGCGCTCTCGCCGACGAGGAAGGCGCGGGCGATCTGCTTGACGCTGAGCCCCGAGACGATGCGCAAGGCGAGCGCGACCTGCTGCGTCGCCGGCAGATCGGGATGGCAGCAGATGAAGAGCAGGCGCAGGATGTCGTCGCGGTAATGGCCGCCGTCGAGCCGCTCGGCGACCTCGCTCTCGGCGTCGCCGAGATCGGAGAGGCGGTCCTCGTCGGGCAGCGCCTCCTGCTTCTTCTGCCGCCTGACCTGGTCGAGCGCGACATTGCGGCCGACGAAGATCAGCCAAGCGGCCGGATCGCGCGGCGGGCCGTTCTGCGGCCAGGTCCGGAGCGCCCGGAGGCAGGCCTCCTGGTAGGCCTCCTCGGCGATGTCGAGATCGCGGAAATAGCGGAGCAGGGCGCTGATCGCCTGAGGGCGCGCCGAGGTCAGCGCCGCATGGATCCAGGCGATCTCCGCCATGATCAGACTCCGGCCGGGTAGTAGACGGCGAGCGGACGGACCTCGAACGCGCCGCCCGGATTGGCCTCGCCAAGCTCGCGCGCGATGCCGAGCGCCTCGTCGAGATCGGCGACGTCGACGATGTAGAAGCCGAGAAACTGCTCCTTGGTCTCGGCGAAGGGGCCGTCGATGATCAGCGGCGGGTCGCGGTCCTTGCGCAGCGTGGTCGCCGCCGTGGTCGGCAGCAGGCGCGCGACCGGGCCGAGCTTGCCCTCCTTGGCGATGCGCTGGCGGACCTTTTCGAGGCGGCCCATCACCTCCTCGTTCTGCTCCTTCGACCAGGCCGTGACGACCTCTTCGGAATGATAGCAAAGGATGGCGTAGTGCATGCGCAGCGCTCCGGTTCAGGCCAAGGACGTTCGGCCGGGCCGGCAGCCGACAAGGCCGCGCGAAAAAAATCAAGCTGCGGGCGCAGGGTGTTTCAAACCATCGAACCTCCCTCAGCCCTCATCCTGAGGAGCGATCGCAGATCGCGTCTCGAAGGATGCTCCAGCTGGTTCCGGAGTCTCCTGAAGCATCCTTCGAGACGCCGCTGCGCGGCTCCTCAGGATGAGGGCTGAGCGATTTGTTGGAGCGCTGCGTCACACCACCGGCGGGTTGAGCCGGGCGAAGCCCTCCTGACGATGATAGGGGAAGGCCGGATAGGGCGGGACCGTCGCGCTCGCCTTGTCGAGCCTTGCGATCTGCTCTTGCGTCAGCGCCCAGCCGACGGCGCCGAGATTATCGCGCAATTGCTGTTCGTTGCGGGCGCCGATGATCACCGAGGCGACGGTCGGGCGCTGCAGCAGCCAGTTGATCGCGATCTGCGGCACCGTCCTGCCGGTCTCCTCGGCGAGCGCGTCGAGCACGTCGACGATGGCGTAGAGCTTCTCGTCGTCGACCGGCGGGCCGAAATCGGCGGTCTGGTGCAGGCGACTGCCCTCGGGCAGGGCTTGGCCACGGCGGATCTTGCCGGTGAGGCGGCCCCAGCCCAGCGGGCTCCAGACCAGCGCGCCGACGCCCTGGTCGAGGCCGAGCGGCATCAGGTCGAACTCGTAGTCGCGGCCGACCAGCGAATAGTAGACCTGATGGGCGACATAGCGCGGGAAGCCGTGCTTCTCGGCCAGTGCGAGCGACTTCATCAATTGCCAGCCGGCGAAATTGGAGACGCCGACCTGGCGGATCTTACCGGCGCGAACCAGCGCATCGAGCGTCGCCAGCACCTCCTCGATCGGGGTGAAAGCATCGAAGGCGTGGAGCTGCAGCAGGTCGATATGGTCGCTGCCGAGCCGGCGCAGCGCCGCCTCCGTGCCGTCGATCAGGCGGCTGCGCGAGGAGCCGGCATCGTTCGGGCCGTCGCCCATTGGCAGCGTCAGCTTGGTCGAGATCAGGACCTTGTCGCGCCGGCCCTTGATCGCGGCGCCCAAGATTTCCTCGGAGGCGCCGTTCGAATAGACGTCGGCGGTGTCGAACAGGTTGACCCCGGCTTCGAGGCAGATGTCGATAAGACGGGTCGCTTCCTTGGCATCGCTGGTACCCCAGGCGCTGAAGAGCGGGCCCTGGCCGCCGAAGGTGCCGGCGCCGAAGCTGAGGGCGGGAACCTTGAGGCCGGAGCGGCCGAGATATCTGTAATCCATGGTCGAATTCCTTCTGCGAAGTCTTTGATATTTATGCCTGTGGGCAAGAGGCGGAGGCGGTCTGCAGCGCCACCCGCTCGCGCTTGTCCAGGCGCAGGCTGATCACTGCCAGCACCAGGCTCGCCAACGGCACCAGGGCGGCGACCCAGGTCACGGCGGCCAGTCCCGGGCCGTGCTCGATGGTGACGCCGCCGAGCCAGGCGCCGAAGGCATTGCCGAGGTTGAAGGCGGCGATGTTGAGGCTGGAGGCGAGATTGCGCCCGGCCGGCCCAGCCTTGTCGAGCACACGCATCTGCAAGGGAGCGACAGTCGCGAAGGCGGCGGCGCCGATCAGGCCGACGAAGATCGTGATTGCGACGGGCGAGCGCAGCGTCGCGGTCATCGCGAAGAGCACGATGGCGAGGGTCGCGGTGGTCGCGAGCAGGGCGACGGGCAGGTTGCGGTCGGCGAGCTTGCCGCCGAGCATGTTGCCGACGATCAGGCCGAGGCCGAACAGCAGCAGGATCGGTGACACCGCCTCTTGCGAGAAGCCGGTGATCTCGACCAGGATCGGCTGGATATAGGTGAAGACCGCGAAGACGCCGCCGAAGCCGAGCACGGTCATGGCGAGGCCGAGCAGCACCTGCGGGTCGGCGAGGGTCGCGAGCTCCTGGCGCAGCGGCGCGACCTCGACCTTGCCCTTATCGGCCGGGACGAGACGAGCCAGCACCAGCATGGCGACGACGCCGATCACGGCGATGGTCCAGAAGGTGGCGCGCCAGCCGAAGTGCAGGCCGAGCCAGGCGCCGGCGGGCACGCCGAGCAGGGTCGCGATGGTGAGGCCGGTGAACATCACGGCGATGGCCGAGGCCTTCTTGTCCTCGGGGACCAGGCTGGTCGCGACGACCGAGCCGACACCGAAGAAGGTGCCATGCGCCAGCGAGGTGACGATGCGCGCCGCCATCAAGAGGCCGTAGCTCGGGGCGAGCGCACAGGCGATGTTGCCGAGGGTGAAGATCGCCATCAGCAGGATCAGAACCTGCTTGCGCGGCAGCTTGCGGGTGGCGAGGGTCAGGACAGGCGCGCCGACGAAGACGCCGAGCGCATAGCCGGAGATCAGCAGGCCGGTCATCGCCACTGAGACCTGCAGGTCGCTGGCAACTTGCAGCAGCAGGCCCATGATGACGAATTCGGTGGTGCCGATGCCGAAGGCACCGGCGGTGAGGGCATAGATGGCAATGGGCATGGGAGGCTCCGCGCACTGCGCATGGGAACGGGTCCCAGCCAGATGGTGCAATGCAGCGGTTTGAACTAGGATGCCGCCCGTAACATCACTTGTGACTTGAGTTCACTATGGCAGCCCTGCTCAGCAACCGCTCCGGCGAGATGGAAGTATTCGCGGCCGTGGTCGAGCGCGGCGGCTTCTCTGCCGCGGCGAAACTCTTCAACATGACGCCGTCGGCGGTCAGCAAGCTGGTCACGCGGCTGGAAGGCAGGCTGGGCGCCCGGCTGATCAACCGCTCGACGCGCAAGCTGCAACTGACCGCCGAGGGCCAGGCCTTCCATCAGCGCTGCATCACCATCCTCTCGGATATCGCCGAGGCGGAATGCGAGGCGGCTGCGGGCCGGGCGCCGCGGGGACGGGTGCGGGTCAACGCCAACGTCGCTTTCGGCAACCAAATTCTGCTGCCGCTGGTACCGGCCTTCCTGGCCGAGCATCCCGAGCTCTCGATCGATCTCGTCTTCACCGACCAGGTGGTGGACCTGATCGAGGAGCGGGCCGATATTGCGATCCGCGTCGCGCCGGGCCCCTTACGCGGCAACCAGCTAATGGCGCGCAAGATCGGCGAGAGCGGTGTCGCCGTCGTCGCCTCGCCGGATTATCTCGCCCGCCATGGCGAGCCGAAGACGCCGGCCGATCTCACAAAGCACAATCTGATAGGCTTCAATTTCGCCCGTTCGGTCGAGGGCTGGCCGTTCCGCGTCGACGGCGCGCTGATCTCGATCGCCGCGGTCGGCAACACTCAGGTCGGCGACGGCGAGATCGCCCGCCAACTCGCCGTCGCCGGAGTTGGCCTGGCGCGGCTGGGGCGCTTTCATACCCAGGCCGAGGTCGCCGCAGGGCGGCTCGTCACGGTGCTGGAGGATTTCAATGCGGGCGATATCGAGGTCATCCACGCCGTCTATCTCGGGCAGGGCGGCTTCGTGCCGGCGCGGATGCGCGCCTTCATCGATTTCCTGGCGCGGAATGTGAAGATCGGGGCTTGAGCCCGGAATCCGTGACACTGC
>DASYHC010000043.1:0-99362 GCA_035998995.1 Allobosea sp. | reverse complement strand
GTGAAGGCGGTCACCCCGATCGTGCGGATCGCCTCGGCAACTGGTCGACCTTGCGACAACAACACGTCGACCTGCCGGAGCTTCGCGACGATCTCTTCAGGCTTGTGCTTCTTATGCGCCATAGCGGCATCCTCCAAGGCTCAAAAGCCTACTTCACGGAGGACCACTTTTCAGGGGGCAGGCCACAGACGCGCGCAACGCTTGAAGGCTCCATGCTGAGGCCGCGGCACGACGGCTACATGGCCTTCCAGAGCGAAAGCGCTCGCGTCATCTCTGAGGGGCTCCTTGCAAAAACACGGGCGAAGTGCATCGTCGAGGACATTAATCGCTTGATGCGTGATGCGAGAGCGAGGGAGCCTTGATCAAGACGCTCCCTCGCTCTCGCGCCAATCAGGGGCATACAGGGCAAACCCTCGGCGCAAAGTCACATCGGATGGCTCGCCGCCCCTGCCCCATATGCAAGATGGAGCGTCCGGTTCCTGACTGCGACCTACCGTCCGCAACTGCCGCATACCGATCGGTATGTTTCCGTGAGGTTTGACACGGATTCTACCCGACAGCGCGGCCGATCGGGCCCTATCGGATCGGTGCCGAACTCAGCCTCGGCCAGTTGCCGTCCGCCTTGCGAATGTACGCTGCGCTGTCGCCGAGCCAGGTCTTCCGTATACCGAGATCGTAGTTGAGGTAGAGCCGGCCATCGACGATGGACCAGGCTTCCGGCTCGACCTTGACCAGATAGCCGCGCGACGTGCCATAGGCGCAGAAGCCGCCATAGGCGGGAAGGTAGCGCTCGGCATCGGCCTCGAACAGAGCCTTGTTCTCGGCGCTCGCGAAGCGCCAGATGGCTCCGCCATGGTGGACCGAGAACTCGACCTTGCCGCGACGCGGGCCGCCCTCCCGGAAATAGGCCACGGGATCATAGCCACGGATCGCGACGCCGTCCGCCGAGCCCAGCGTGTTGACCGGCCGGGCCGTATCCGCCTCGGCGCCAAGCGGCACAAGAGCGGAGAGTGCAAGCAGAATGAGGCTGCGCCGGTCCGGCCCGGCGCTGCCTTGCCGATGCGCCCTCATGACGCGCGCGCCTCCAGCGCTTCGAAGACGAAGGCCGCAAGCCAGCCATAGATGGCGTGACCGACGAAGCTCATGAAGGAGAGACGCGGCACATCGCTGAGCAGGAAATGCTGCCCTGCCAGGGGGGCGAAGAAGCCGAGCGCGATGAAATAGGTGACGACGCCCCAGATCCAGCCATCGGCGGGCATACCGAAGCTCTTCACCCAGCGGGTGAGGCCCCAATAGCCCAGCGGGTAGAACAGAAAGCCGGTCGCGAAGTGCAGCAGCTTGGCGACCGGTGTCGACAGCGTCAGGCCGAACTGATGCGCGAAGAGCGATTTGACGAGCTCCGGCGGCTCAAGCGGGTATTCGGCGAACCAGGCCGTGGGCACGGCCGAGAACAGTTCCCAGAAGCCCAGGCCGGCGAAGCCGCCGAGCGCAAGGTTGATCATGGTCCGGCCTGATGGCAGGGCGAAGCTGTGGGGCATGGCGGCGGAAGTCATGGCCTGTTTGTCCTTGAGTTCGAGGTCAGTGAGCGATGGCGATCGGGCTCGCTGCGATGGCGAGCGCGGCGAGGCGGCCCGGAGCGCGGCGATGCAACTGCGCGAGCCGACGCGCAGCGAAGCGGTTCGAGCCGCCACGTCGCGCGAGACGCTGTTCGAGCAGGCGCGCCGCCAACTCGTGGTCTCCGGCTTGCAGCAGGCTCTCGATATGCGCCTGTTCGAACAGGTCACGCTGGGCATGGCTGCCACCGATGGCAAGGAGTCCGCTGCGGGCGGAGCCGAGCAGGCGGGCCGCCTGCGCGTTGTCGCCTTCGCTGAAGGCCATTAATCCCTGCGCCGCGAGTGCGCCGCTGCGCGCGGCTTCGGCTCGCTCTCCAACCGCGCAGCCATCGGCATCGCGCGCCAGGCTCTGCGCGATGTTTTCTGCGGCGCCGCGGCGTCCGGCGCCAAGCAGTGCGAGCGCATAGTGCAGGTCCGCGAAGACCAGCCGCCCGTCATGGACCCGACGTTCCGCCTTATCGGCGAGCTCCTCCCAGCGGTCGCCGACGGCAACCCCCGCATAGTCCAGTCGCGCCAGCAGCGAGGCTGCATTGGCGATGTCACGGTAATCATCCGTCGCCTCGGCGCGAATCTCCTCATCATAGAGCCGCAGCACCTCGGCGGTTTCGTTCCGCTCCAACCTGAACAGCGCGAGATGCCAGAAGATGTGGAAGCGCAGGTTGTTGGCGTGAGCGATGCTGCGACCGTCGGCAAGCCAGGCGATGCCTTCGCTCGTCCGGCCGGTCATTTCCAGCACATGAGCAACGGCATGGCGGCCCCAGGCGTCGCGGGGGCAGAGGGCGACGGCGTGGCGGCCGGTACGCTCAGCCTCGGCATAGAGGCCGCGCTCTTCCAATGCGAACGCATGGCAGCCGTGGACATAGCCCGCGAGCGGATGCGTCTCGCCGAAACTTGGCGCGAAACGATTCAATGTGGCCAGCATCTCAATCTGATCGCCCAGCATGAAACGCAGGCCGTGCGAGAGCTTCAATGCCAGCACGTCTTGAGGGTGTAGGAGCAGGATGGCTTCGAGCCGCTCGGCCGCCTTGCGCGGCGCCTCGTCGAGCCAGAGCGCCAGCGCCTCGATCACCATCTGCTCGCGGCGAGCGACCGGGCGCAGCAATGCGGAGGCCCGCGCCGCGGCGAGACAGTCCCGCGCCGGACCCAACAGCTCTGGACGGGCGAGCGAAAGCAGCATCAGCCCCTTGGCAGCGTGGGCGAGCGCAAAGTTCGGGTCGGCGGCGAGCGTGCGGGCGAGATGCTCCGGCGTCGCGGCGGCATGGGCCAGCAACGCTTCGAGGGTATCGTTCCAGGCGAGCCTGGCTGCGTCATTCGCGACGGCCAGCCCATCGCCGAAGAGATCATGATGCAGGGGGTGGGACATGGGTTGCTCCGTAGCGGTGCTCGTGTCGAGCGCTCATCGAGGAGTTCGCAAACCGGCGATCAAGCGCCGTTCAACTCGCTTCACGGACGCGTGTTGGCTGGCTCGCAGCGGCGATCTCCGGCTTCCGTGGCGGCGACGCCGGTTCGATGGGGAGGGCGGGCCTGGCCGCGGCGAGCCATGGCCCGCTCTTGAACCACCCGATCACGATCGCAGTGATGAGGATCAGGCCGAAGCCAATGAGGTTGAGCAGTGCAACGACGGGCGCGCTATGGCCGGCCGTCTCGGCGGCGACACCTAGCAGCCGCGCCAGCACGACGCCAGCGAGGAAGCAGGCCAGCGACTGCCGGCCGATCAGGATGAAGAGATGGCCGACGCCGCGGTCGAGATCATTGCGCCACGGCTCGATGAGGCTGAGCGTGACATAGGCCAGCGCCAGGAAGTGCAGCACGCGCAGGATATGCAGGTCGCTTTTCTCCGCCGCCGGCAGAACGAGATCGCGCAAAGCCTGCGCCGCCGGCCAGAGTTCGAGCAGGCCCCAGAACGAGAGCGGTATCGACAGCAGGAGGAAGACCGTTGCCGCCAGCATCAGCCGGGCATCGCCTAGCCGTGGCACCGGCAGCCATTTCATCGCGATGAAGAAGCCGGCGAAGAAGATCAGCTGCCAGGCGAACGGATTCAGGAACCAGCCGGCATCATTCCAGGGGTTGCCCGGCAGATCGAGCCCGATCGTCCAGACCAGGGCATAAAGCACTGCCGACAGCAGGAAGGGCAGCACCTCGTGCAGGCTGCGCAGGGCCATCATCACCGGCACCAGCGCGAGGATGACGAGATACATCGGCAGGATATCGAGATAATCCGGCTGCCAGGTCAGCGTCGCTATGCCGAGCAGCGCCCGGGCTGGATCCTCCAGCAGCGGCGCGAACTGTTTCGCCAGCACGCCGCGCTCGAACAGCCGGTCCAGCCCCGCCGCCAGCGCGATCAGCGCCAGGACGAGGCCGATCTGGGCCCAGTAGACCTGCCAGATGCGATAGGCAATGCGGGCCGAGCCCAACCCCAACCCGCGCCGAACGAACACGCTTCCGAAGGCGAGCGCGCTGGCGATACCCGAGCAGAAGACGAAGAGTTCGGCACCGGAGGAGAAGCCGAAACGCGCCGGAATCCAGGCATTCCAGCTATTCTCCGGCAGATGCGCCACGAAGATGATCAGCATCGTGACGCCCCGGAAGAAGTCGAGCCGCACATCGCGCGGGCGCTTTGCGGCTTTGTCGATCGCCACCGCCATCAGAAGGCTCCGTCGTATTCCGCGGCGGCGATGCGGCAGGCGAGGATAGTGAAGCCCTGCCGTGCCAAGGCAGCGGCGGCCTCGCGCTCCAGGCTCTCGCGGTCGGCGATCGTGACGCCATGGCCGCCCATGGCAGTCGCCACCACCGCGAAGTCGGTGCCGCCGAAATCGACGCCAGCGCGTTCCAAGCCCATCTGCCGCTGCTTGAGCGCGATCAGGCCGAGGCTCTCGTCGACCAGGGTGACGATGACGACGGTCAGGCCGAGATCGCGTAAGGTCGCGAGTTCGCCGAGCACCATCTCCAGCCCCGCATCGCCGACGAAGCAGAGCACGGGCCGTCCCGAGCCGAGCGCGGCGCCGGTCGCCAGCGGTAAGGCACAGCCCATGGTGCAAAGCCCGGTCGATTGCAGGAGTTGTCGAGGCCCGTCGCAGGACCACATCTGGCTGAGCAGGATGCGGTGCGCGCCGGAATCGGCGGTGGCGACCGTGCCGGCCGGCGCGACCGCGCGCATGGTCTCGAACACGGCATGCGGCCCCCAGACCGCCGGCGCGGTGAAAGCGTCGCGGAAACGGGTGCGGATCGCGGCAGGCTCGCCATCGGGCCAGACCGGCGTGCTGGCCGGCGGCGAGGTTTCCGTCAGCTGCGTCAGAATGGTCGCGACATCGCCCTCGAGTAGCAGCGTCGATGCGTGCATGCCGTGCGGCATCGCCTCGGCGACGATGTCGATGACCGGCTTGCCCGCCGGCCAGGGATTGCGCCAGCCCTGGCGCATCTCGATCGGATCGTAGCCGGCGAGCACGATCAGATCAGCCGCATCGATCAGTGGCCGCACGATCGCATCGGCCTTGGGAGACAGCCCGATACCACCGATGACCAGCGGATCGCTCTCCGGCAGCAGCCCCTTGGCCTTGTAGGTCGTGAGCAGCGGCGCGCCGGTTCGGCCGATGAGGTTTTGCAGGGCGGCGGCGCCTTGATCGACGAGATCGAGCCCGGCGATGACGAGCGGCCGGCGCGCCGCAGCGAGCAGCCGCGAAGCGACGGTGAGGTCGGCCGGAACGACCCGTTCGGGCAATGGCACGAGCGCGGCAGCGCGGCGAGGCCCGCGCGCTTCGGCGACCGCAATCGGCAGGTCGACATGCACCGGACCCGGCCGCCCGCGCCGCGCCAGTGCGACCGCCTTGCCGATGACGAGATCCTCCGTGCCGGGCGCGGCGCGAAAGCTCGCCTTCACCAGGGGGCGGAGCACGGCCTGATGATCGAAGACCTGATGGGTGTAGCTCTCGGCCAGAGCCTGATCGACGCAGCCTGTGATGAAGAGCAGCGGCACGCGATCCTGCTGCGCATTCGCGACGACGTTGACGGCATTGGCGACGCCGGGGCCGAGCGTCGCCACCAGCACGGGCTGCGCACCGGTCGCGTGCCACAGCCCCTCGGCCATGAAGCCCGCGGCATTTTCGTGCTTGGCAAGGAGAAAGCGGATGCCGGCTCGCTCAAGCGCGTCGACCAGCGCCAGCACTTCCCCGCCCGGAATGCCGAAGGCGTGCGTGGCGCCTGCGGCGGCCAGCCGCGCAGCGATGATGTCGGCGCCCGTGACGGTCTCGTTCCGCGCAACAGACGCTGCAGGAACGGTGGGTATCGGTTCGTGACGCATGGTTCTCTCCGACGGCCCGTATGAGCGGGTTTGTCGGTGAGATCGCAGTGACGGAGCCGCTGGTTACAGCTTCACGGAGACGTGAGAACCGGGCGGGCGGCGAGCGAGGCCGGGTCGGCCGGCATCGTCAGCCGCCAGGCCCGTTCGACCCAGGCGGTATCCACCATATGCCCACCATCATGCAGGCAGAGCTCAAGCCGTGCTCCGCTGCAACCATTGGCCTGCCGGCATGTCAGCGCCGGTTCCGGCGAGGTAGAGCGTGCCATGTCAGGCAAGTCCGTCGTGCAGCCGCCCGGAGCAAGCGCCGAGAAGCTCTTGAAGACATCGCCCTGTCGGAAACCCTGCCGCAACTGCCGTCCGGCAAGCGGCACGGTCCTGTCGTTCGTGCCATGGACGTGGATCAGCTTCGGGCGCGGACCGGCGCAGCTTTCCGGCAGCGGCTCCCAGAAGGCGCCCGCAATCGGCGCAAAGGCAGCGAAGCGCCCCGGCATCCGGCAGGCGAGATACCAGACCATCGATCCGCCTTGCGAGAAGCCGCTCGCCATAAGGCGACCGGGGTCGATCGGGAAGCGGCGCGCGGCGTCATCGAGCATCTGCGCGACGAAAGCCAACTCGTCCCGGTTCTGCGCGGGAGAGCCGGGAAACGACCAGCTCCGCCCAACGCCTTCCGGCGCGATCAACGCGACTCCGAGCCGCCGCGCAACCTCGACCAGTGCCGGGTCGGCAACGACCTCGGACGCCGTGCCCTGATAGCCATGGAAATAGACTATCGCGCCGTAGGATCGCGTAGTGGTGGCCTCGCGAGGCAGCAGTATCCGATAGGTACCGCTCGCCACCTTGCAGCCCTCATCCGCCGGGCAGGGCTGCGCCGGCTGCTGCGCTTCTGCCAACGGAGCAGAGAGGAATGCCGCGATGAGAGCGAGCATGCGGCCCATGCGGGCGGTAAAGGCCATACCGGATCCTTCGCGGTGGCGGAGCAGTTGCCCGATCCCGACACGACCCTATCGCGCCCGGCAGCGACGCTGACCACGCAGTCACGCGCTTGTGAGCCGGGCGCCGCCATGCGAGGGGGTAACGGATTTCTCACATGCATCCGGGACGCGAAACCGCTGTGTCGCTCGAAGAGCTCGAAAAGCAGCTCAAGCCGGTCTTTCTCGCGGCGCTGGCGGGCGATGCCGCTGCCTATCGGCATTTCCTGGACACCATCGGCGGGCGTCTGCGCGGCTATCTCCGGCAGATGCTGGCACGGTCCGGCCGTCACGAGCCGAGCGAGGCCGAGGACGTGCTCCAGGAGGCTTTGCTGGCGCTGCATCTCTCCCGGCATACCTATGAGCCGACCAGCCCGGTCACGGCATGGGCCCATGCGATCGCACGCTACAAGCTGATCGATCACCTGCGCCGCTCCGGCCGCCACGCCGGCCAGTTGCCGCTCGACGACGAAGCATTCCAGATGGCGGAGCGTTCGAGCGCAGCATCGACCGAGGCGCGGCTCGATCTCGATCGCGCCATGGCGACCCTGCCGGACAGGACGCGTGGCCTGATCGACCGGGTCAGGCTTCAGGGCGCGAGCGTCGCCGAGGCAGCCGACGCGGCCGGGATGACCGAGAATGCCGCAAAGGTCGCGATCCATCGCGGTCTGCAGGCGATGGGGAAGTTTCTCTCCAAGCGGGGAGCAAAGGCGCCATGACGCCGTGCCGATCACCCTCCGTAACCTTTCGCGGTCAGCGCACGAACTTGCCCTTAGCCGGAAACATTGAAGATCGAGCATGAAGACCGATGACCTGATCGCCCTGATGAGCGAGAGTGCCCAGCCCGTCGATACGGGCTGGCTGCGCCGTGCGACATGGCTTTGCGCCTTCGCGGCCCTGGTGGCGACGGCGGCGCTTGTCCTGGTCACGCTGGGCGCGCGGCGCGATCTCGGGACGGTTTGGATGACCGCGCCCGTCATAGCCAAGGCGATGCTGGGCTTCAGCGTTGCCGCCATTGCATTGACGCTGTTTCAAAGCAGCTTGCGGCCGGGTTTGCGGGCGGCACGATGCCTTCCGGTTGTCGCACTGCCGCTGCTGATCGTGTTCGGTTTTGCTGTCCTTACGCTGGCACAGGCGCCGAGCGAGCAGTGGAGCGGATTGGTCCTAGGCCGCAACTGGCGTGCCTGCCTGATTGCTGTGCCGCTCTATTCGCTGCTTCCTCTGGCTGTCCTGACTGCTCTGGCCCACCATGGCGCTCCGACAAATCGACGCTTGACCGGAGCTTGCGCCGGCCTTGCTTCTGCGGGTCTGGCAACGATAGCCTACAGTCTGCACTGCCCCGACGATGCGGCGCCGTTTCTGGCGACCTGGTATCCGCTGGCAATCGCTGTCGTAACCGGTCTGGGAGCGCTCTCCGTTCCCAGATTTTTGCGCTGGTAGTGCCGCGCAAGCGACGCCAAATCACCGGAGACCTCGATCTTCGTTTGAATTCAGCAGACCCCGACGCTGCGCAACCTGTGCCGCCAATGTCCATTTCCCGGCGGGGCGCCCACTTCCGCTACTGGCGCAATCCGATCGGCAGCGCCTAAGCCGGCATGGAAGCATGTGTTGGCCCTGACATTGATACAACCCTGCTGGTTTGCGCGATGGACCCACCAGCCACGACGCTCACCCCGAGCGACGACCGTCAGAGATCGCGTCGGAAAGAAAATCGAGGCTCCAGAGCGCATTGGTGCGATCATGGGCGTGCGCGTTGCCTAGTGCCCGTGTGCAGCCGCCGCGCCGGGCAACCGTCCGTTCCGCGCAAATAGTGCGGTGCCCGGTGCGATCGTCTCGCTAGATCGTCGCGCGTCCGATCGGACGCGGTCACGATGATCTATCACATTGTTATCGCGCCGGGTTGTTCCGAAGAGCGGATTCCACTTTTCGGTCCGATGCTAAAGCACGAATACTCAAGCGGTGGAGCCTCAGAGAGAACCCGCCGGTTCAGATATCGTCCGCGTCAACGAATTATCGACGATTGCCTTGCAAGAGTGTCGGACCGGTAAAAGAACTGGGCTCGGATTTCGACACGAATGAAGACGCGTGCTTCCACGACGGTCCTCTATGATCCTGAGCTTCGCAGCGTCATGGTGCGTGCGCTCTACGGCACGCCTTTGGCGATCCCGATCGGGATGGCGATCGCAACGATCGTGATCGCAGCTTGCGCTGCCATCACTGGTGACGCCACTTTCGCTCTTCTCAGCGCGATCATGGGTTGCGTCGGCGCATTCCGCTTCGGAGCACAGGTTCTTTATCGGCGGAAGCAGTTCTCAATTTCGACCGTCGTGTTCGAGCGTCTGGCCTATGCTGGCGCTTGGGCGACCGCCCTCACGATGAGCTGCTTCGGCGCCTATGCCGTCACGGTTCACTCCGACGACCGTATCGTGACGTTGGCGGTTGCGCAGACCATCGGCTACATCGCCGGAATTGCGGGCCGCAACAGCTCTCGCCCGTTCATCACGAATATCCAGGTCACTTTTGCCGCGCTACCCTTCGCCGGCGCGCTGATTGCATCCCAAATCCCAGCGTTCGTCGTTATCGCTGGTGGGCTGTTGATGACCGTCGTGCTGACGATCTCGTCCTCGGACGTCATCCACCGCGTGTTCGTTTCGAATTTTCGCACAACACGCGATCTTCATACCATCGCGAAGACCGACAGCATCACCTCGCTTCTCAACAGGCGCGGGTTCATCGAGGAGGTGGAAGAACGGCTTTCGTCGGGGAGACGAACCTACCTTCTGTCCGTGGACGTCGATGACTTCAAAACAGTCAACGACACCCTCGGCCACGACGTCGGCGATGCCCTGCTGTCTCTGGTCGCCGCTCGCATCTCGTCGGTTCTGGAGCCCAGCGAAAAAGCCGCGCGAATCGGCGGCGACGAGTTCATGATCGTGTCCGATCGCACCGGCGAAGATGTTGCCGAGCTCGCCGCGCTGGTGGTCAGCTTGTTTGCAGACCCCATAAGCGTCGGCAAAGCCACTCTCTCGGTTTCCGTCAGTATCGGCCTCACCAATGCGAGCGGCGAGTCGATCGAACGTTCACTCAAGCACTGCGACCTGGCTCTCTACAAGGCGAAGGCTGAAGGGAAAAACCGCTGGCTGTCCTATGTGCCAGAGCTGAGCGAAGCCTATGATCGTCGGATCGAGTTGGAGCAGGACTTGGCCAAGGCCATCGTCGAAGGTCAGTTCGAACTCCATTTCCAGCCGATCTATAGCCCGCGCGGTCGAACGATCTTGATGTGTGAGGCGTTGATGCGCTGGCGGCATCCAACGCGCGGCTCGGTCAGCCCGGCGGAATTCATCCCCCTTGCCGAGCAGAATGGACTGATCAAGAGCCTCGGTTCTTTTGCGATCGAGCAGGCGCTGAAAGCTGCGATCAGCTGGCCGCAGCCGGTCGGCGTCAGCGTCAACGTATCCGCCAAGCAGTTCCACCGGGATCATGATCTCGTCGGCGTCATCGAGGACGCGCTGCGGCGGACCGGGGTTGCGCCTCACCGGGTGACCGTCGAGGTCACTGAGACGACGCTTGCGGAGGACAAGGACTTCGTGATCGCGACGCTGCACCGGATACGCGCACTGGGCGTGAAGGTCGCTCTGGACGATTTCGGCACGGGATACTCGTCGCTGAGCTATTTTGCCGAGCTCCCGATCGACATGTTGAAGATCGACCGGGCCTTCGTCGGCAGCATCGCCACGAGCACCAAGGCGAGAGCGCTGATGCGGGCAATCACGGGTCTGGCGGGCGATTTGAACGTGCCGATGATCGTCGAGGGCGTGGAGACGCCGGAGCAGTTCGAAGCGGTGACGCGCTTTGCCCCTTATGGCGTTCAGGGCTTCCTGTTCGCGCGGCCAATGCCGAAGGAGGATATCGATCCGATCATCGATCGGCGCGTCGCGCTTCCCGCTATCGACCGGCCTTCCACAACCACGGCTAAAAAGGGTCGTTCCTCCGCAGCCTAAAAAGGATATGTTCTGTTTCCTAGCAACGGGAGCCAGGGCGCTATGGCTGGCGTGGGCGTCAAAGACCTCCTATCCGCCGATGATATCGACGAATCGGACCTGATCGACGTCCTGAGCAAGGCTGCGGCAATTGCCGACGGAAAGTTGCCCGCACGAACAAGGCCCAGGATGATCGGCCTTTTCTTCGAGCAGGAAAGCACGAGGACCCGGATCGGTTTCGACGTCGCGGCCTCCCGACTCCGCCATCATATCGTCGATATCTCGGCTTCGCCGGGCAGTCGGCTCGGCAAGGCTCAAGGCGAAGATCTCGAGGATCACATCCGGACGATCTCGGAGTACTGCGACCTGATCGTCGCCAGGACTGAACATGTCGCGACCGTCGAAGAGATCGCGCGCCTGACGCATCTTCCCGTGGTCAATGGCGGCAACGGAATCGGTGAGCATCCGACCCAAGCCCTCGTCGACCTCTTCACGATCGAGCGGCGCCTCGGGGATGTCAGGGAGCTATCGGTGGCATTGTCGTGCGATCCGACCGCCCGTCATGCCCTTTCCTTCATGAAACTGCTCGCCTTGCGCCCCCCACGGCGCTTCACCCTTTGCCTCGCACCCGAGACGAAGTTATCCAACGTCGCTGCGGCTGCGATTGATGATCTGAGACATTGCGGCACGATTATCGATAGGGTGGACAACGTAGAGGCCACGTTGGATCATGATGTTCTCTCGATCCAAACTCAGAGAGCGTCCAGTATCATCAGCGGACGTATTGGCGAGATGGATGCCGCTCAAAAGATTGAGGACGAGAAATTTACATTGACGGCCGAAAAGGTACTTAGAAACCGGTCGAAGACGATGATTATGAATCCCTTGCCGCGGCATTCCGAGACCGACAAGTCATGCGACAGCCTCCCGAACGCCGCCTACTTCGAACAGGTCCGGCTCTCAATTCCAATTCGGATGGCAGTTCTCAGCCGCATGCTCGCGGGCCGGCGCTGGGCGGGGCGATCTCCTTCGCGTTTGCAGCCTGGATGGCCGGAAACGTCTTCGCCTATTTCCTCCTCGCTGTCGCGATCCGTCAACTAAAGCTAGACCTCTCATATCCGGAAATTCTCGCCATACGCTCGGCCGGTGGGTTGGCGATCGGTCTCGTCCTGGGTTGTCGCGACCGCAAGTTGTTTCGCGAGGTCAGGCACTCGCGCCTGCCGCTGCATCTCGCTCGGAGCGCCCTGCATGCCGTAGGCGCGATCGCGGTGGTCTGGAGTGTCGCCAATCTGCCGCTGGGCCTCGTGGCGAGCATCGAATTCAGTGGACCTTTGTTCGCCGCCGCAATTGGCATTCTTGTATTCCGGATACGACCAGCCGGATTGGCGTGGATTGGGCTCGGTCTAATTTTCGCCGGAGCCGCAGCTATCGTATTTCAATATAAACATATTATGGGCCTCGCGATTATTATCCCGTTTGCCGGCGTCGGCATTTTGACTTGTACCAATATCATGTTGGGAACTCTTAGTCAGAGACAATCTACGCATTCAATCCTATTCCTGATGAATGCGATCCAGCTGGTGATCTTCCTGACGTTGAGCATGGTGGGAGCCGGAGCTCTTCAGCTTCCATCCTCTTCCATAGCCACAACGACACTCTTCACGCACGGAACCGCAACATTCGCATTTGCGATCGTTCTGATGGCTGTTTCCGGCTACATGACGCAAGCGTCGCTGAGCCAAGCGACGCGCCATGGCACAGCAGTTCAGGTCTCAGCGCTCGATACTCTGCGCATTCCAGCACTCGCTGTTGCCGGCGCGCTCCTTTTTGGCGAGCCGCTCGAACAGGCCTTTGTCATTCCTAGCGCAGTCATCATGTGCGGGGCGATCTTGGCCACATATTTCGACAGAACCAAGCGAGTACGAGACGTAGTGGGCTCGATAAAAACGAAACAGCGCCAATAGGCTGGCCCAACGAGTTCTTCAAAAACCCGCAGCGCAAGGCAGCAAGCTCTTCCTCAGTCACATCCCCACTGAAGAGGACTTGTCCTGGCGATATCGGGCAACTCGCACGATGCGGCCGACAATGTCGGAGTTCAGATCGCATCCACGGCCGCGGCACCTCGCTTCGTCTCGGCCGAAGCGCCGAATTCCGTCGGATTCATGCCCGTCGCCTTCCTGAAGGCGCGCGTGAAATGGGCGGAATCGCTGAATCCGCAGGCAAAGCCGATGGAGGCGATCGAGGAACCGCCGGCCAGCAACAGCAGGCTGGCTTGACGAATCTGAGAGGCGCGCCGCAGCATCTGGAGCGACAAGCCGTCATCGGCCAGTCGTCGTTGCAAGGTGCGCGGCGACCGGCCGAGTTGCTCTGCGAGCAGCGGCAACGACCAGACCACGAGCAGATCGCTTTCGATCAATACGATCGCGTCGCGGCTTGGTTTGCTCAAGCGCTGATCCGGCTGCGCGTAGAGCGTCGTGTTGGATCCGGGCGGCTTTGGCCCGGGTTTCCAGCTCAACCGCCAGAGCCCTGTCTGCTCCGCGGGCGGCGCGATCCGGTCCATCACGGCGCCGGCCGCGATGACCGTCACCTGCCGATCCTCAGGCCCCATGGTCAGGCAGAGATCGGTGCAGCCCGCTGTGGTCAGGAGCCCTGCGATGAGGCCTGACAACAGGTAGTTGATCGCCGGGCCCGGCTGGTCGCCTGGCTCACCACGATGATCTAGTACTGCTGCGGTGTCGCCGACGGAACGAACGATGATCGGGTGCCGATTGTGGACATAGCGCTCCAGCCGGCTCCACCGCGCAATGAGATCCGGTCCGTTCCGTGCGGCAAGCAAGGCAGCGCCCATCGGGTCGAATGCCAGGCGCGAGACCGACTGGCCGACCTTCAGAAGTGCGGAGGGGCCATGCGCCGCCAGCACCGCCTCGGCGAAGGCTGTCTTCTCGGTGAGCGAAGCATGGGGCGTATTGGGCGCTGGCCTCGGACTGCGCTCAGGCAGGCTGATTCCCTGTTCGGCAAAGGACAGATGCATCAGCCTGACGAGAGCCGCGCCGGTGAGATCGTTCTTCATCGGCGCGATCATGTGCCTGCTCCCGGCGCGGCGTCCTGCCAGGTTTCCGGCGCTTCTCCGAGCCGCCGGCCGACATCGAACAGGCTCCGCATCTCGACAGGCTCGAAACGGAAAGGGCTCACGGATTCAGGAACCTCGTTTGGAATGCGTTGCAGCCGGAATACCGGTCCGGCCGCCAAGGAAGCTCCAGCACAGGCCTGCCGGTCATGGCTGCGATCGCGTTGGTGATTGCAGGCGCCGCCGCCACGATGGCGGTTTCGGCGGCCCCGGTCGGGGCTTCGCCTTCGTCGATCAGCTCGATGGTCATCTCGGGCACGTCGGAGAAGCGGGGCAGGGGATAGTCGGCGAAGCTCGTCTGCGCCAGGGTCCCCTCGGCCAGGGTGAGTGACTCGTGGAGCGCCATGCCGATGCCCCAGACGAGATTGCCTTCCACCTGGGCCCTCACCTGACCGGGATTCAGCATCAACCCGCAATCATGCGCGCACCAGAGCCTCGTCACGCGCATCCGCTCGCCCTCGCGCGTCACCTCGGCGACCACTGCGGCATAGGACATCTCCTTGTAGACGCCGCAGGCCACGCCGTAACCGCGCGTCGGGCTCGATCTCAGCGCGGGCCAGCCGGCCAGCGCGGCGACCCGGTCGAGTGCCCGGCCAAGACGCGGCCATTGTGGGGCGACGAGCCGCTTGCGGAAGGCGATGGGATCCTCGTTCCGCAGGCGGGCCAACTGATCGATCGCCGTCTCCACGGCCCAGATGTTGGGCCCGGCCCCGAGCCCGCGCCAGGGGCCGGTATGAACCGGCAATCGCACGTCCTCGAATTCCACTCGTGACCGCGCCACCGCATAGGGAGGGATAGCACCGCGCAACACTCCGGGATCGCCGACGAAGCTCGTGGCGAATTGCAGCACTGGCCCCATTGCGGCGGAGGTGAACATCACATGCCCCGAACGGAACGCATGATGCCAGCAGTCCAGCGTACCGTCCGAGGCGAGACGCGCCCTGATCCGATGCGAGGACGGCGGGCGATGGAACGCTTCGCGGAACTCGTCGAGACGGGTCCACTGCACCTTGACCGGGCAACCGAGCGCCCGCGCCAGCAACGCCGCCTCCAATTCGACATTGCAGAGCGTCTTGCCGCCGAAACCGCCGCCGACGCGGCAGCCGATCACCGTGACGAGATCACGCGACAGCCCGAGATGCTGGGCCAGCGCCGCCCGGACGAAGGTGACATCCTGCGTCCCGGTCCAGACTTCGAGGCGGCCGCCTTCGTCAAAACGCGCCACCGCAGTGCGCGGCTCCATACAGGCATGAGCCGCCAGCGGCACCTCGAAGCGCAGGTCGAGGTCGAAGGCTTCCGTCTCCGTAAAGCGCGCGTCGCTGCGGACATGTTCAAGCACCCCTTGCGAGAGGCCGTGGTCGATATCGATCGCCAGTCCCAGATTGGCATCGTCGGAGAGGCCACCGGACCATTTCGAGGTCAGTGCCGCCAAGACCCGTTCGAGCGCGCTGCGGCTCTGGGCTGCAACCAGGACAGCTTCGCCGAGACGGTGCAGCCCGAGATAGCCGGGAAGCGTGCGAGCCTTGGCGTCATCGACCGAGGACAGCGTCGCGCCGAGGCGCGGCGACCGAAGCACCGCTCCGAAGACCATGCCCGGTAGGCGCACATCATCGGCATAGAGTTGCTCATTCCCGGTGACGATCGCGCAAATGGCGTCGGTCGGCGGCTCGGTGCCGACCATCCACTTGGCGCCCGGCTTGAGCGAAACGGGAACGGCTTTCCCGATCGCGGCAGCATCGATCAATCGCGGGCTCGCCGCGAGCGCATCGAAGCCCGCGGGTGGGGCCTTGCCGTCGACGACGCCAGCTCGTTTCAGAACGGCCGCCAGGGCGGCGGCCGCCGAGGCCAGCAGCGGCGCGAAATCCCTGACCGAGTCCGAACCGACTGTCGCCCGTGCCGGCGGCAGAAGGTCGGTGCGCGGCAGCAGCGCCCGGATACGCTCGAGCGGAAATCCGGTCTCCTCCGCCACGACCTGGCGAAACGACACTGCGATGCCCTGGCCGAGCTCGGCGCGCGGCATCACGATTTCGATCAGGCCTTCAGGCGTGAGCCGCAGCCAGGCCGAGGCATCGGCCGATGTCGGAGCACCGCGATAGGGCAATGCGAGTCGTCGCGACACCCCATAGGCGCCGCCGGCGGTCACAACCAGGCCGGCCGTTGCCCAGCCGAGCCCTTTGAGGATTGAGCGTCGCGAGAGCGCCACTAAGTCGGTGCCGACATCTTGCGCTGCGCCCGGCCGATCGCCGCGGCGATGCGCGTCTGGGTACCGCAACGGCAGATGACGCCGTCCATCACCGCCGCGATCTCTGCCGGCGTTGCAGCCGCATCCTCATTCAGGAGCGCCGCGGCGGCCATGATCTGCCCGTTCTGGCAATAGCCGCATTGCGGAACGGCAGCCTCGATCCAGGCTTGCTGTACCGGATGAAGCCCGCCGACGGCACCCGAACCGAGGCCCTCCAGAGTTGTGACCACCCGGCCCTCGACATCCTTTGCCGCCAACAGGCAGGCCCGCTCCGCCATGCCGTCGAGATGGATCGTACAAGCGCCGCAAGCTCCGATGCCGCAGCCATATTTCGGGCCGTTCAACGCGAAATGGTCCCGCAGGACCCAGAGCAGACGGTCCTCCGCCATATCCTCGGGTATCGCCGTCGCCCCACCGTTGAGCACGAAGCGCATGGTCCTCTCCAGATGTCCGCTGCTCCTGTGCGGTGGGATAGCATCGCCGGCGTCGCGCGAATTGAACGATCGCGCCACATTCCGCTCCCAGAAGGACGGGGTGACAGGCTGTCGTTCGGCCGCGCATATGGCGGCGCATCGCAGGAGCGTTTGGGATCGACCGCATCGGCCGAGCCACGTGGCATTCGGCTAGATCATCGCGCGCCCGAACGGAGGCGGCCACGATAGTCTATCGCATTGTCATCGCATCGGATTCTTTCGAAGAACGCATTCCGCCTTTCGGTCCGATGCTGTGGGATCTCGCGACGCTGCGTCCGTCTGGTTCTGCGACAACCGGCCCGCTCATGGAGCGATGACGAAGTGCGCCACGTCGTCGTCGCTGATCGGCGCGTAGAAGCAGCCCGACCGCTGGGTTGCCGCGGGCCAAGGAGGCCGCTTCACTCAACCCGAGCGCCGCAGCAGGCTGATCGGCCGGCCGAGCCGCGCGATCCTGTCCTCGAGCATGGCGAGGTCCGGCGGTGTTCGCCGGACTGTCTCGACGCAGGTGTCGAGCGCCGCCGAGCGTGGGCCGGCGATCACGGCGCAGGCCAGCACCGACCCTCCCACCGGCAGTTCTCCGACCAGTTGCGGCACCAGCGTCTTGGATGCGACGAGATTGGTGTTGGGCGGGGCGATCTGGGCTTTGCCGTCGCGTCGGAGGCCCGGCGAGAGATCGAGCAGCGCCGACAGGTCCGCGGGCGTTTGGATGATTGCTTCTCCGGGCGCCGCGCGGTGTCCCTCGACAGGTCCAGGCGGACGCGGGATGGCGAAGCCGCCTTCGACGGTGACGAGCCGGCGCGGGGCGGTGACGCGATGCACCCGGACATGGTGGTCGTCCTGCCAGTACAGCCAGCTCTCGACCACGACGTCGGCGTAAGGGCGCCAGCGCGCGAACAGCAGGTCATCTGCGAGCAGAACCTCCTCATTGTACTCGCGGAAACGGTAGTGCTGACCATCGCTGCTGAAGCCGATCATGTTGTCGAGCACCGCCTCCGACAGGCGTAAGGGGTCGCTCTCGACGCTGAAGCCGTAGCGCGCAGAATAGGCGAACTTCGCGTATTTCTGCGCGCCCAGACGCGCCCAGCGATTGGTCGGCTCGGTCTGCTGGCCGCAGACCAGGGCGACGGCATCGCCGGGAGGATTGGCCACGACCATGCCGGCATGAGGCAGTACCGCGGGCGCAGGGCGTGGCGGGCAGGGCGCTTCCTCCGCCGCCCAGAACGGATGGTCGTCCGGCAAGGCCAGCGGCAGGAAGGCCTTGAAGGCCCAGTAGGGCGATTGCGGCGAGTTATAGCTCTCGCACATATGCAGATCGGGATAACCGTAGCCGACCGGCAGGATGCCGTCGCGCTCGGCCATCGGGCGCTGCGCCCACCAGCGCAGATTGCGCAGATAAAAGCCCTTGATCTGGCCCCAGGGCAGCGCCTCCTCGCCAATCAAAGCCAGCGCGCCCCAGAAGCCGGCGATGGCGAAGCGGTAGGTCATCGAGCGCCCGAAGGCGAGGGCCGGCCCGTCATCGGCGAACCAGCGGGCGATGTCGGGCGCGATCAGCCGGGCGCGCTCGCGATAGGCATCGGCGCGGCTGCCGCCCTGTAGTGCGGCCAGCAACGGTCCGTAGAAATGAAAGGCGAAAGGGATGTAGTGGTCGGCGCGCCGGACATTGCCGTCGCTGTACCAGCCATCGCCGAGATAGAACGCCTCGAGCTCCTCGGCGTAGCGCTCGTCGAGCGAACGGTCATAGTCGGCGCCGACGCTGCCGAGCGCCATGCCGATCATCAAGCGGAAGAACTTCCAGTTGTTGTCGGCGAAATCACAAGCGTGACCGCGTCGAAGATAGTCGGCGACGTGCGTTCGGGCGCGGGCGTCGAGAGGCTCCCAGAGCTTGTCGGGGACGAGGCGCAGGGCAAAGCCGATCGCCGCCAGCTCGACCAGGCGCTGATCGACCTGGCTCGGCCAGCCCCAGAATTCCGGATGATCGGGATCGCAGCCATTGGCGAGACCGCGTGCGATCGGGGACCAATCGATCCAGTCGGCACCGCCCGCCTGCGCCGGAGCCAGGCCCCAGAGCAGGCGGGCATAGCCCTCCATGTCCGCCGGCGCATGGTCGAAATGCGCGGCGGTGGCGGAGAGACGCAAGCGTGCGCCGCCGGCGGAGCGATAGCGCTCGACCGGCGCCGCCAGGGCGCGCAGCGCCATCTCGACATCGGCGCGGCTGCGCAGCGGGTTGCCGGACCAGGGGCGGAAGAGTCCGTCCGGAAAGATCGTATCGCTCATGGGCACCTGTCGCCGGCCGAAAATCCGAAGCGGAGCGTCTGGCCGACGCTCCGTGATGATGCGCCGCTACGGCTTGATGATGCGCAGGGCATCAGCGAGCAGCTGTTCGCCGGCCTTGGTCGGGCTGAGCTGCCCGAACGCGACCTTGTCGGCGATCGAACGGAAGGAGCGCTCGTCGAACTCGGAGGTGCCGAGCGGGAAGGGCGGGGGGTAGGGACCGACCCGGCTCTCGATCAGCTTGAGATAGTCGAGCACCTTGCGCTCCAGCGGGTCGATCGTCGGCGCGATTGCCGCCATGACATCCTGATTGACCGGGGCGCCGCGCTCGACCCCGAGCACCTTGCCCGCTTCGACATCGTTGATGAAGAAGTCGATGAAGCGGGCGGCCAGTTCTGGCGACTTGGCTGTGCTCGCGATCGACCAGTGCAGGCCCGGCCGATAGAACAGGCCGGACGGTGCGGACGGGCTCAGTATCGGCAGCGACGTGATGTCGAGCGGCGATTTCGCGACCGCCTGATAGGCCGCGAGCAGGTTGGAGTAGGACAGCGTCATGACGGCGTTGCCGCGCGCCATCTGGTTGCTGTCGACATTGGCCTTGTCGAGCGCCTGGACTTCGGCATTGGCGCAGCCGCCCGCCTTGGCGAGCGCTTCCCAGTAGGCAAACCATTCGGCGCCGTCCTTGGCGTCGAAGCCCGGCCTGCCTTCCGCCGTGAAGATCAGCTTGCCGCGCTGCTGCAGCCAGGACTGGAAGGTCTGGAGATAGCGCGAGCAGTTGCCGACGGCCCAGACGTTCTTCTTGCCCATCGCTTTGGTCAGGTCGACGCAGAGCTTGGCGAACTGGTCCCAGGTCGTCGTGGGGCCGGGCGGCGCGATGCCCGCCTCCTTGAACGGCTCGGCGTGGTAGAGCAGCGCGAAGGCGTTGAGCGACAGCGGGATGCCGGTGACCTTGCCGTCAAGCGTGCCGAGCGCCAGCACGCCGGGCGAAAGCCGGTCGGTCCGGATGACCTTGCCGAGATAGTCGTCGAGTGGTCGCGTCGCGCCGCGGCGGCTGTAGTCGGGGAAGCGGCCGGGTTCGAGCTGGTAGATGTCCGGCGCATTGCCACCGGCGATCATGGTCGTCAGCTTCGACCAGTAATCGGCGCCGCCGACCTCGCCATTGATCTTGACGCCGGCATTGGTCGCTTCGAACAGCCGGGCGGCGCTCAGCGTCCGCTCCGTGCGGGTCGGCGTGCCCCACCAGTAGAGGCGCATGACCGTCTCGGCGGCCAGCGCGTGGAAGCCGGCTGACGGAGCGAGGGCCGTGGCGCCGAGTGCCAGACCACCGCGCAGGGTGTCGCGTCTGCTGAGCATGTCTCTCTCCTCCCCGAATAGTGTTGTTGTCGTCGTTGATCCCGGCTTTCAGCTGTTCAGGCGCAGTTCGTCCGTTCCGAAGAGATGGCAGCCCTCCGCCCGGGCGCCGACCGGCAGGCTGTCGCCGGCACTGATTCGGCGCTGGCCTTCCAGCACGACATTGAGCGACTGGCCGTCGGCGAGCCGGCCATAGGCGATGGTCTGGCCGCCGAGCTGCTCGACATGGACGATCGCAAGCGTGCCGAGGTCGATCTCGGGCGTGCCGCCGGCCGTCACATGTTCGGGTCGGACCCCGAGCGTCAGCTTCTCGCCAGCATCGATCCCGCGGCGGCTGGGCATGGTGAACCGGTTGGCGCCGAGCGCGATCGTGACGGCGTCGCCACCGCTCACAGCGCTGACGTCGAGAAAGTTCATCTTCGGCGAGCCGATGAAGCCGGCGACGAAGCGGTTGGCCGGCTTGTTGTAGATGTCGAGCGGCGTGCCGTGCTGCTCGACGATGCCGGCGCGCAGCACCACGATCCGGTCGGCCAGCGTCATCGCCTCGACCTGGTCGTGGGTGACGTAGATCATGGTCGCGCCGATATCGGCATGGAGCTTGGCGATCTCGACCCGGGTCTGGACGCGCAATTCCGCGTCGAGATTGGAGAGCGGCTCGTCGAACAGGAAGATCTTCGGGTCGCGCACGATGGCGCGGCCGATGGCGACGCGCTGGCGCTGGCCGCCCGAAAGCTGCCGCGGCTTGCGTTCGAGCAGCGGCGTGATCTGCAGGATCTCGGCGGCCTTGCGCACGCGCCGGTCGATCTCGGCCTTCGCCATCCGAGCCGTCTCGAGGCCGAACGACATGTTCTTGAAGACGCTCATATGCGGATAGAGCGCATAGGACTGAAAGACCATGGCGATGCCGCGCTGCGAGGCTGCGGTCTCATTCATCCTGACGCCGCCGATCGACAATTCGCCGTCGGAGATCGGCTCCAGGCCGGCGATCATCCTGAGCAAGGTCGACTTGCCGCAGCCGGAGGGGCCGACGAAGACGACGAACTCGCCGCTCGTGATCGAGAGATCGACGCCGCGGATGACCTCGACGGCGCCGAAGCGCTTCTGAACCTGCGTGAGCGATAGCATGGTCATGTCGGCTGTCGTCCGGTGGGGCGAGGGGGGTGGGTCATCGCTTCATCCCGGTCGTGGCGATGCCCTCGATCAGCAGGCGCTGGAACATCAGGAACAGGATGAAGATCGGCAGGACGGTGAGCGTCGACATGGCGAAGAGCGCGCCCCAGTCCGATTGCCCGGCCGAGTCGACGAAGGTGCGCAGGCCGAGCTGGGCCGTATATTTCTCGATATCGTTCAGATAGATCAGTGGCGCGAAGAAATCGTCCCAGGTCCAGATGAAGGAGAACACCGCCGCGGTCGCCAGAACCGGCGTCGACAGCGGCAGGATCACCTTCAGGAAGATGCGCAGCGGGCCGCAGCCGTCCATCACCGCGGCCTCGTCGAGTTCGCGCGGAATGCCGCGGAAGAACTGCACCATCAGGAAGACGAAGAAGGCGTCGACGGCGAGGAATTTCGGGATCGTCAGCGGCAGGATGGTGTTCACCCAGCCGAGCTTCAGGAACATGATGTATTGCGGGATCAGCACGGCATGCTGCGGCAGCATCAGCGTGCCCAGCATCATCGCGAACCAGAAGCCCCGGCCGCGGAAGCGCAAACGCGTGAAGGCATAGGCCGCCATCGCGCAGGACATCACATTGCCGATGACGACCAGCGCCGAGATCAGCAACGAGTTGAGGAAGAGCTGGCTGAAGCCGACGCTCAAACCGTTCCAGCCGCGGCGATAGGCGTCGAAGGTCGGGGCCTGCGGGATCAGCGAGGTCGAATGGAAGATCTCGGAGTCCGGCCGGAGCGAGCTCGCCACCATCCAGAGCAGCGGATAGAGCAGCACGAAAGTCACAGCGATGAGCAGCGCATAGGCGAAGGCGCGCCGCCAGGGCGAGGCGACGTCGGCCCGGCTCGGCGCCGCCGGCAGCGCGATGGCGGGAGCCCGGACCACCTCAGTCATCGTAATGGACCCAGTAGCGCGCCGACAGGAACGAGAGCGCGGTGAAGACCGCGATGATCAGCACCAGGATCCAGGCCAGCGCCGAGGCGTAGCCGAAGCGGAAGTTCGTGAAGGCCTCCTGGTAGAGGTAGAGCGTGTAGAACAGTGTCGAGTCGATCGGCCCGCCAGTGCCGTCGCTGATCACGAAGGCCGAGGTGAAGGCCTTGAAGGCGTCGATCGTCTGGATGACGGCGTTGAAGAAGATCACCGGCGTGAGCAGCGGCAGGGTGATCTTGAAGAACTGCCGGATGGGTTGCGCGCCGTCGATGCTCGCGGCTTCGTAGATGTCCTGCGGAATCTGGCGCAAGCCGGCGAGGAAGATGATCATCGACGAGCCGAACTGCCAGACCGCCAGCAGGACGAGCGTGTAGAGCGAGGTCGAGGGGTTGGCGATCCAGCTTGGTCCCTCATAGCCGAACAGCGCGTGCAGGGCCTGGTTGAGGAGCCCGTCGCCGGCGAAGACCTGGCGCCAGAGCACCGCGATCGCAACGCTGCCGCCGATCAGTGAGGGCAAATAGAACACCGCCCGGAAGAAGGAGAGGCCGGTGAGGCCCTTGTTCAGGGCGACCGCGACGCCGAGGGCGAAGAGCAGCTTGAGCGGTACCGAGAGCAGCACGAAGCTGAAGGTCACCGTCATCGCCGTGACGAAGCGCGGATCGTCGGTGGCGATCCGGGCGTAGTTCTCGATGCCGACCCAGTTCGGCGCCGACAGGCCGCTATAGTCGGTCAGCGACAGGTAGAAGGAGGCGGCGACCGGACCGAGCGTGAGCAGCAGGAAGCCGAGCAGCCAGGGCAACATGAAGCCATAGCCGGCGAGGTCGTCCCGCTGGACGGCGCGCGCACGCGCTGCTGCGGCGGCTGGCATCGGCTCCTCCCCAGGGCCTCCTAGTGTTGGCAAACGATAGAAGGAAAAATATCTTCATCAAGAGAAATTTTCGTTATTGACGAAATTAATTTTGTGATGCGAAAAATGCTCGTCCACGGGAGGCGAGCGATGCGCATCGAGCCAAGCACCTATTTCTCAACGGTCGAGGCCGCCGCCGCCGCCAGGCGCGACACCCGCCCTCATCAGGAGGCGCTGGAGCGCTGCGTCGCGAAGCTCCGTCAGACCATGCCGGTGATCGGCCTGCGCAATCCGAAGATCGGCCTGCCTGACAATGGCTGGGTCTATTGCGGACCTTATGATTGGGTGGTCAGCTTCCAGGCCGGGCAGCTCTGGCTGGCGCTGCAATTGACGGGAGATCCGGTCTTCCTCAACGCAGCGCGGGCGCGGCGGCCGGTGTTCCGCGGCATCCTCGCCAATCAGAACGCGCAGAACCACGATCTCGGCTTCCAGTTCTCGCTGAGCTGCGTGGCTGAATGGCTGATGACGGGAGACGACGAGGCGCATGAGATGGCGCTCGCCGCGGCGCGGCAACTGGTCGCCCGCTACCGGCCGGACGGGCGCTACATCCAGGCCTGGAACGCCAGACAGGTTCATTCCCAGCGCATGCAGGCCGAGTTCGCCAATGGCCGGATCATCGCCGACACCATGCAGAATCTCGCGCTGCTCTACTGGGCCCATCGCCAGACCGGCCGCGCGGATTTCCGCGAGGCGGCCGACGCCCATGCGCAGACGACGCTCGATCACATCGTCCGGCCCGACGACACCTCCTTCCACACCTTCGTCTTCGACATCGCGAGCGGCAAGCCGCTGCGCGGCGAGACCCATCAGGGCTATGCCGACGGCTCCTGCTGGTCGCGTGGCCAGGCCTGGCTGATCCACGGTTTCGCGCAGTCGGCACTGACCACGGGCAATCCGGCTTATGCCGACGCGGCCCGGCGGCTCGCGGCCAAGGCCGAGGCGCTGATGGAGGGCGATGCCGTGCCCGCCTGGGATTTCGGCGCGCCGGACCAGCGCGGGACCCATCGCGACAGCTCGGCCGCTGCGATCATGGCGGCGGGCGTCTATCTCCTGGCCGACCAGTCCGAGTCCGAGGAGGCGGCACGCTGGCGCGCGCTGGGCGACCGGCTGCTCGGCGGCCTGCTCGATCACTGCGATCTGACCCGCGATCCCCAGGCGCTCGGGCTCCTCGCCCATGGTGCCTCGCATGTCGGGGCCGGTTATGCCGATACGATGCTTCCCTATGGTGATTATTACTTTATGGAGGCGTTGATGCGCTCGCTCGGTCACGACCAGTTCTTCTGGTCATGACCAGGCGTTTTTAATCCCTGTTTCTCCCCTTGCGGGAGCGGTCTGCAGAAGTGGCTGGGATGAGCGAAGACGAGACCCTGGCGCCGACCCTGCGCGACATCGCCGACGCGGCGGGCGTCTCGGTCGCCTCCGTCTCCAAGGTGCTGAACAATCGCGGCGGCGTCGGCGACGAGAGCCGGCGCCGGATTCTCGGCCTGGCGGAACAGCTGGGCTATCAGGGCAATCGTAGCGCCCGTTCGCTGCAGAAGGCCGGCGTCGACGGCGCGGTGCTGATCATCCCGGCCGAGGCCTACTCGAACTCGCAATTCTACGAGGGCGTCGTCCAGAGCGTCATCACCGAGGCCGCGGCGAACTCGCTGAAGCTCGATGTCCGGCTGACCTCGCATGCCGATGGCCGGGTCATCGCCGAGCTGGACGAATTGCTTGCCGCCCGGCCGGGCGCCGTCATGGCCGTCGGCATGGACGACCCCGCCGTCATCGACGGGCTCGTCAACTCGAAACTGCCGGCGGTGCTGGTCAACGGCATGGACCGCACCATGCGGCTCGATTGCGTGCTGCCTGACAATTGGAGCGCCGGCTGGCTGGCGACGCGCCGGCTGCTGGCGGCCGGTCACAGGCGGATCGTGCATGTGGCCTCGCGGCATCGCCTGTCGATGCAGCGCCGCCTCGAGGGCTTCAAGATGGCGATCGAGGAAGCCGGAATCGAGTTCGATCCCGACAGGCACCTGATCGACCTGTTCCAGATGAAGGTCGAGCTACCCCAGGCGCAGCGCGCGATCAGGCAGGCATTGCAGGACGGGCGCCTCGACGGCGTCACCGCCTTCTTCTGCGCCACCGACGTGGTCGCGCTCAGCGTGATGCAGGGGCTGCAGAGCGAAGGGGTCCGGGTGCCCGACGATATCTCCGTCATCGGCATCGACGACATCTCGATCTCGACCCATAGCCGCCCGCCCTTGACCACGATCCGGATCGACCGTGGCGAGCTTGGGCGGCTCGGCGTACAATCCCTGATGCGCCGGATCGCCGAGCCCGAGGCCAGCGTCCTACGCGTCAATATCGGCGTCCGGCTGATCGAGCGGGCGACCATAGGTCAAATCCTCCCACCCGCCGCTTAGCACCAGCCGGGTCATTGCCGCCAAGGCTGCATGACATCGTCCAGCTCGGCAGATGGCACTGGAGCAGTTCGGCAATTCTCCGAAGCGCGCAACTGCTCTAGTTTCTTGTTTCATCGCATTTTCTCCACGCGAAACCGGCGCCCATTTCGCTCGAAGATGCTCTAGAGCGGATTGACGTAGTTGGTGATCGCGATCTGGCGCAGCAGAACCTTGCGGATGACATGCGCCACCTTGACGCGATCGGTGAAGATCGCCGCGTCGCCGGCGCTGCCGGCCGGTAGCCTGCGCGCGAAGGCCTCGTCGTCGAGCTTGACCCGCACGACGAAGGGCGCGGCCGCGACAGCCCGCGGCGTCACGGCGAGGCCGGAGGTCTGCACCTGGCCCGTCGCGACCGCCTGCAGGATGCTCTCGACCTTGCCGGTCTGCACCGTTCCCGGCGCAAATTTGAAGGTGAGCTCGACCGGCTGGCCGGGCGCGAGATAACGCGCGTCGATCTGGTTGATCTCAACGCCGACGATCGTGTCCGCGGTATCGATGAAAGCCATCACCGGCGCCAGCGGCAGGTTGGTCACGCGTGCTCCCTTGCGCAGCGCGAGATTGGTGACGTAGCCGTCGGCAGGCGCGCGCACCGTCGTCTTCTCCAGGTTCCACTTCGCGCCGACGAGCTGGGCCCTGAGCTGCTCGACCTCGGCCTCGCGCTGCTCGACATCGAAGGCCCTGCCCGTGCCGCGAGACTGGAGCTGGGTCATCTCGGCGAGACGCGTCTCCTGGAATTTGAGCTGGGCGGCCAGCGCGTCGACCTGCGACTGGAACGGCACCGGATCGATCCTGAACAGGACGTCACCCGCCTTGAGCGGCGTGTTGGCGGCGACCGGAACGTCGATCACCTCGCCGGCGACATCCGGCACGATCGCGACCGAGTTGCGCACGACCAGTACCGGCCCCTGCGGCGCGCCCCAGTTCATTGGAATGAACAGGCCGATCAGGAGCAGCAGCAGGACGAGGACCGGCGAGACTTTCCAGAACAGGTTGAAGGGCACGATCCTGAGCTTCACCAGGATGAAGAGCAGCGCCAGGTAGGCATTGAGCAGGACGACGATCATCGCGCGTGCTCCGAACTGCCGGCGCGGCCGGCCGGGTTGGCCGGCACATCGACATAGGCCCAGATCAGCACCACCGGCCAGAGCACGAAGCCGAGGAAGAGGGTGACCCAGCCACCGATGCTGACAGCCTCGGCCCAAGGGTGGCCACGTCGCCTTGCGACCATGCCCGGCCACATCGCCATGAAGACGATGACGAAGACCGTGCTGGCGACGAGCACGACGAGGACGATCCAGGCGAAGATGTCGAGACCGGACATGTCAGGTTCTCACTGCACCGGTTGCGGCTCGGGGAACTTCCAGCTGCCGTTGCGGATTTCGGCGCGGGGGCGATAGAGCCGGACCATGTAGTTCCAGCCCTTCATGATCGGCAGGCAGTTCGGAATCTTGCCGTCGCAGCCGCCGAACTGCACCGCGACCGAGCCGTCGTCGCCCTTCTTCGCGGTGAGGTTGTTGAGGGAATAGGCGTTCTGCGGGTTCTTCTCGTAGTAGCCTTCGGCATTGTAGAGGCTGATCGACCAGAAGCCGTCGACCGGAACCGATTTGACGTTCAGCCGGTAAACCGTCGTGCCATCATTCTTCGGCGGCGTGATATTGAGGTAGATGGCCTCCTTGTCGGGATTGCCACCCCAGGCCGAAGCCGCGCCGATCACCCGGCGGACCGGGTCGACCTGCGCCCTGGTGCCGAACATCCGGTTGGCGTCGGGCAGTGTCGAGGCCAGCACCAGCAGGGCGTCGCGCACCTTCTTCTGGCTGGCCTGGTCCCAATTCGGAATCTCGAACTTGCCCGCAGCCTTCTGGCTGAGCTTGATGGCATCCTGCAGGGCATGGACCTGCTGGACATCCTTCGGGTCGGACGGATCGACCAGTGTTCGGACCGCAACGATGACGTAGCGGGTACCGATCTGCTTTCTCGTCAGGGTGCGGCTGCCGCCGCCATAGCTGACCTGCGAGGTGTACTGATCCTCGTCGATCACCTGCATCGAGACGAAGCGCTTGCCCGTATCCGGGATGGTGATCGTGACCGGGCCGGCGTCCAGGTCGAACACGGCCGCCGAATACAGCGTGTCGCGGTTGAGCCGGATGACGGTCTGGTTGTCGATCGCGGCCGGCTCGCGGCGATGCACGAACTTGCCGAGGCCGCCATCCTTGACGACGTTGCTGAAATAGAGGTCCGACTCGGCCCGCACGAAATTGTCGGGCGTGACCGGAATCGCGCTGCCCGAAGCGTTGGTCTGCTGGGCGAAAGCGGCGCCCGCCATTGCGAGCGACAGCATGATCTGAACTGCCGGGCTGGCCTTCATGCTCGGTCTCCTATCGAATTGGGTCTTGGCCTTCACAAGTTTCGTCAGTTCACCTTGGTCACCGGTGCGGGCTGCCATTCGCCCTTCCTGACGACATCCTTCGGCACATAAGTCCGGAAGGTCAGCGAGAAGGTCTTGCCTTCCGGCGACGGCAGCCAGTTCGACTCCGGCACGCCGGTGACGGGCTTCGGTCCGATCGCGATCTTCAACGATCCGTCCGCCTCGCTCGCGAGCTTGGAATAAGTGTTGAAGTTGAACCGGTTGAGCGGGTTAGGCGCCACCCGGTAGTCCGGCACGCCGACGAGGATCACCGACCAGTACGCATCGACGGCCGCTTGCGGCAGTCGGTTGGCAGGAAAATGAATGACGTAGCTGTCGCTGCCGTTGAGCAGTTTTTCGTCGGCATCGCGCGTCGCGGCGAAATAGATCACCTCATCGGTGGAGTTGGCCCAGATGCCGGCATAATTGGCCGTCGTGCGCAGCCAGTGATCCTTGCCGTAATTGCCGACGGCGGCACCACCGACCCAATGATTGCGGTAGGGCGCACTCTTGGTGAAAGCGTATTCCTGGAATTCGGGCACGACCTTCTTCAATTGCGCGTCGACGGCGGCGCGGGCGTCCTTGCCGGAAGCGACATAGGCGGCGATCGCCTGCACCTTCTGCTGCATTTCTGCGGCGTTCGGCGCAACGTCGAGCGCGCTGGACAGCGTCGCGTCGACCTTGTCGAAGATTTTGGAGTCCATCAGATCCTTGTTCTCGAACATCGGCAATGCCACGGGCTTGGCGATCGCCGGCTTGCCGAGCGCGGCCACCTTGAAAGCCTGCTGCAGCTTGACGGCGCCGTCGGGGTCGCCCTTGAGCTCGACCCGGCCGAGTAGCTTGGCCTTGCTGGAATGCAGTTCGATCCGTGACGCGTCAGCCGGAATCCTCGCCGTCGAACCCGGCTTCACCAGTGCGAACCTGCCGAACGGCTTCGACGGGAAGGTGCGCTCGTTGATGTTGGCGATCACCTCGCCCCATTCGTCGAGGATCTGCGCTGTGTAGTAGCGCCCCTTCACCTCGGGCACATCGAGGATCACCGGCGTCTTGTCGTCGACTGCGACCCAGGCTTCGAGATAGGCGACGTCGAAATTGGGATTGACGAAATCGGCCGAGCCGAGCGGATTGTACTTGATCTTGTTGTAGGCGAAGTCCTTCGCCTTGCTGTCCATCTGCTCCTGGCGGATGACGAGCGCGCGGCCGAGCAGGTAGACATAGGCGTCTGCGATGGTTTTTGCGTCCGGTGCCGCCGGTTGTACTGTCTGGGCCATGCCGATGGCGGGCATCAAGGCCGCCAAGGCCAGCAAAAGCTGTTTCAGAGGGCTCGCGGACATCGCTTGCTCCATTGCCGCTGCAAACTGCCAACACGGATTGTCGAGAAACCCCGTCGATCGGCCCAAAAGACGCATGCGCGCCATGGCTGCTCGGCTTCGCGGCAGGAACGTCGAGCAAAGGTCGCATACCGCTCTCGCTGCCTTAACCCTGTAACAGTTACCTGGGGGAATCTGCGCCGCTCGCTGCGAAGCATGGGCGGGCCCTATCCGACCGGGTTGAGCGGTGGCAGCACGTTCGGAGCCGCTCTGTTGTGGCCTTGCTGCCGGCACCACTTCGCGATGGCGCGCGCAAGCTCGCTTCCGTTCAGCTTGGTCCAGCTGCCTGCGCCGAATATTGCCTGCTCTAGCTGGGCCAGAAGAGGTGCCAAGCGTCGATCCTCCTGTAAGGCCTTCCGGTCGGTAGCGGATAGCCGGTCAAGCCAGATCGCGAAGGCGCGGTAGCTCGCCGCGGCCTCGCCGCTGCGCGCGGCCCGCCAGAATCGCAAGCGCGCAAGCCACGCCGAACCGCCGAGCCGGGCGCTGGCTTGCCGCCAGGTTGCGATGAGGCGCTTGCCCAGGGCCAATGCAAACAGCGCGATCAGGGCGATAGCCATTGCTCCCCGGCCGAGAACCCAGATGGCGGGGCTGCTGGACGGGGCCGATGGTGTTGGCTGTGCCGCGGCTGCGATCGTCACCGTCAGCCCTGGCAGCGTTTCGGTCCTCGCCTGCGTGTCGGCCAGGCTCCACCAGGGCTGGGCGAGAGCCGGCAGCGCGACGGTGCCCGGCTTCTCGAAGACATAGGTGACCTTGTCGCTGCGGTGGCCATCGACGCTGCCGCGGTTGCTGCGGTCCTCGATCACTGGCGGATCGACATAGGTTCGCACGCCATCCGGCGCCTCGAAGCGGAACTCGGCCATGCCGAGCGCCGGAACGCCCGCAGCCTGGCGCCGGATCGTCCGGACCACCGCATCTCCGACCCGGAATTGGCGTCCTTGCGGTTCCGGCGACCAGGTCTCGCTCACGCTGACGCTGTCAGCGACGAGCACCGGACCGGACGGGTCGATGCCAGCGGGAACGCTGACGCTGAAGCGCATCGCCGTGCCGGCCGCCGATCCCGCCGGGTCGCCATTGCGAGCAAGCAGTGTGATTGCCGGAGCCGGCACGGCGATCTCGCCGCCGCGCCGCGGGAAGACGACGAATTCGAAGTTCTGGCCGACATAGTCCCGGCCATCGATCCGGTCGCTCAGGGTGGTCGCCTGCGTCTCGAAGCGCAGGATCTGGGCTCCGGCCGCCTCGGGCACTCTGACCAGCGGCGGATGCGGCATCACGTCGGGATACAGCACGGCGACATTGAGCCGGACCGGCTGGCCGATGACGATCCCGTCCGTGGGATCGAGGCTGGTGCGGATGACCGGCGGCTCGGCCGGCGCCTGCGCGAGCGCGACGGTCGGAATTGCCAGCAGCAGGAGAAGGCCAAGGACCCTCATGGCGCCGTTCCTGGCTGCGCGCCGAGCTGGTACGCGAACTTGGCCCGCAGGAAATCCGCCGGCTTCGTCTGGACGCGCTTCAGCCAGAGCGCACGCACCGCCTCGTCGGACATTGGCTTCTCGCCCTCGACCGTCGAATCCTCGCCACCCTCCTTTGTCTTGTCGAAGACGACCTCGTCGGGCTTGCTGTCGGTGTTTCCGGTCTCGCCGCCTTGCAGCTTCTTCCGCTCGCCGCGGATACGAGCGATCTCGCGGTTGGTCAGCGCGGCCTGCCAGGCAGGGCGCAGCGCCAGCGCCCGATCATAGCGCTTCATCGCGTCATCGTATTGGCCGAGCATCACCAGCGCGTTGCCCTGGTCGAAGGCGCCTTCGGCCGTGTCGCGGGCGGCAAAGGACTGGGCAGCCTCCTTGAACTCCCCCGCCCGGAACAGCGCGACGCCGCGCCAGAGCGGATCGCGGAAAGCCTTCGCGGCATCGGCTGGACGATTCCCGCTCATCAGCAGGCGGCCGCGCTGATCCGGCGTCAGCCAGAGATCGCGAAAGCCGAGCTGATACCACGCCACCAGCAGCGCCAGGGCCGCGAGGCAAGCAATGGCCGCATAGGGCGAGAGATGGCGCGATCGTGTCATGCCAGCACCCAGCCGCGCCGGAACCAGAGCAGGACCAGCAGAGCGAGTAATGGCACCAGCCAATAGCCGGCCTCGCGCCAATGCTCGCCCTCTCCGGCGACGCCGGCGGCATTGTCACCACGGTCGAGACGGCGAACGACCGCCGCGACATCGGACTGGTCGGGCGTCGTCGCGACCAGCGTGCCGCCGAGCGCCTTCGCCGCCTCGGTAAGCCCGGTCACGGCGGCGCCGGGGCCCTGCAATGCGAGGATCGTCAGCGCCTGTGATCCAGCCGGTTGCGCCGGGATCTCCGCTGCGACGGCATCGGCCAGCAGCAGGATCGATCCGCCCTGGCCCGTGCCTGCCAGCACGCGCCTGGCCAGAGCGAGCGCACCGGCGAGATCGTCGCCCGGCTTCGGCATGATCTGCGGCGACAGCGCCTTGGCGAGGTCGAGCACGACGGTGCTGTCCGGCGTCGGCGGCAGCACCAGATGGGCGGAGCCGGCATAGGCGATCAGAGCGGTCGAAGCCCCTTCGCGGGCGGCCAGGACATCGGCAAGCTTCTGCCGTGCGCGCTCGAGCCGCGTCGGCGCAAGATCCTCCGTCAGCATGGAGGGCGTGACCTTGAGCACGATCGCGACCGGCGGCTTGGCGTCGGCGAAGGGCGATGGCTCGCGTTGCCAAGCCGGGCCTGCGATCGCGATGGCCGCGACAACCGAGCCGGCAAACAGCCAGTCGGCTGGGACGATGCGTCTGCGCCGGTCGTTCCCGGTCAGGAGATAGGGCAGCAATTCCGGATCGATGACGCGACGCCACTGCAGCACCGGATCGGAGCTGCGCCGTGCTGCCAGCCAGAGGAGGGCGACCGGGATCAACGCCAGCAGCCAGGCCGGCCGTTCGAGATGGAAGGCGGCAAGCGCGTCCATCATGACCGCGCCTCCGCCACCCCGGTCGATCCGGCAGGTGTCACGCGCCGATGCCGGCGCGCGATGCCGAACGCCTGCGCCAGCAAGGTCAGGCCGAGCGCGGCAGCGAGCGGCAGCCAGTAGATGTCGCGGCGCGGGCGGAAGCTGACGCTGTCGATGCGGCGGGTCTCGATCTCGTCGAGGCGCTGATAGATCTGCGCGAGCTGGGCCCGGTCCAGAGCGCGGAAGAAGCCGCCGCCTGTCGTCGCGGCAACCTCCTTCAGCGCGGCTTCGTCGAGCTTGTCCTCGCCGGCTGCCTGCGGGTCGCCGACCGCGACCGTGTGAATCACGATGCCCTTGTCCTTCGCGACGCGGGCAGCCTCTGCGGGCGGCACCTTGCTCAGCGTGTCGTTGCCGTCGGTCAGCGCGATGATCGTCTTGGCCTTGACCGTGCTGCGGGCGAACAGGCCGATGCCGAGGCCGATCGCATCGCCGAAGGCCGTGCGTGGCCCGGCCATGCCGACGGCGGTGTCCTGGAGCATGGCGCGGCAGAGATCGAGGTCGGTGGTGAACGGCACGAGCGCGAACGGCGCATCGCCGAAGACGACGACGCCGACCCGATCGCCCTTGCGGCGCGAGAGGAAATCGTCGAGCACCTGCTTCACCGCGCTCAGCCGGTCGACGGTCTTGCCGGAGGCGTCGACGAAATCGCGCGTGTCCATCGAGCCGGAGAGATCGACCAGCAGGAGCAGGTCGCGCGTCGGCAGATCGCGATGCAGCGGCGGCTCGATCCATTGCGGCCGGGCGAGTGCCGCCAGGACGAGCAGCCAGACCAGCACCAGCACGACGAGGTTGCCGGGACGACGCTTCGCCACCACACCGCCCGAGAAGGGTTGCTGGCCACTGAGCCGGGCCAGCCTGTCGAAGAATGGCACGGCGAGGCCGGCGCGCTGCTCGGCATGCGCCGGCAAGCCGAACCAGACGAGCAGCGGCAGCGGAATGAGCAGCGCGATCCAGGGGTATGCGAAGCCGAGCATGGTCACGCCCTCTTCGTCGTGCGGCCACGCTGTCCGCTCAGCCAGGCCCTGGCCTGGGCGGCAAGCGCGCTCATCCCCGTCGAGGGCGGGGCCGCGTCGGGACCGAACAGGCCCGCCAGTCGCGTCGTCAGATCGGTCGTCTGCACTCCGGCCAGCGTGGTCTGCGTGATGAAGGCGGTCCAGCCGGGGCCGGTCAGCGCCGCCACCTCCCTCCGGCCATAGGCGATGATCGCAGCGCGCTTCAGGATGGCCGAGATCGCTTCCGGGGTCCTGGCGTCATCGCCGGTCAAGGCATCGATCTCGGCGGTCGCGCGCCGCAGATAGGCATCGGCCCGGTAGCGCCGCAGTGCCCGCCAGCCTGCCACGGCCAGCATCGCCGCCACCGTTGCGCCGACGATCCAGACGCCGGCGGCGGGCGGCCAGAACGAGATCGGCTCCGGCAAGGCCAGGTCGGCCAGATTCGCGAGATCGCCGGGGTCGCTGCTCATGGCGCGCTCCCGCCAAGCCGCGCCAGCCGCTGCGCCTGCCGCTGGCCGATCAGCTCTCGGAATTGCACGGCGACGTCGCGCTCGGTCGAGATCGGCAGCACGGGAATTGCGCGGCTGCGTGACATGGTTGCAAGACGCGTGCGCCACTGCACGCGCTCCTCGCCGAACCGCTTCCGAAGCGCCGCGGACGACACATCGACCTCGATCTGCGTCGGCCCCGAGCTGAATGTCGCGAGGCCGATATCCGGCAGCTCCTGCTCGAGCGGGTCGTGGATGAAAGCCGCCAGCACGTCGTTGTGGGCGCACAGGCGCGTCACCAGGCGCTGGGTCTCGTCGTCCTCGCCGGCGACATCGGAGATTAGGCAGATCAACCCGTCATGGGCGATCATCCGGGCGGCTGCGGCCAGCGCTTCGTTGAGCCGCGTCGCTCCCCGCCCGGACGAGGCGGGAGGTTTCAGGGCGGCGTTCTGGCGGGCGACCTCGGAGAGGACCCGGACCGCGCCGTGGTCGCGGCCTTGCGGACTCACGGTGACGATGCCGTCATCGCCGAACACCACGGCGCCGACGCGATCGCCCAGCGAGGTCACCCGCCAGGCCGCCAGCGCCGCGGCCTCCGCGGCCGCGACCGATTTCATCATCCGCCGGCTGCCGAAGAACATCGTGCTGCGCTGGTCGACGAGCAGCAGTACCGGCCGGTCGCGCTCCTCGGAATAGACCCGGACATGCGGGCTGCCGAGCCGCGCAGTCGCCAGCCAGTCGATGTTGCGGGTGTCGTCGCCCTCGAAATAGTGCCGCAGTTCCTCAAAATTCAGCCCGCGCCCGCGCAACCGCGAGGCATGGCGGCCGGCGAGCAGGCTGTGCACCGGCTGGCGCGGCAGGAAGCTGAAGCCGCGGGCGCGATGCTTGAGGCGAAGCAACTCGTCGAGGCTGACGAAGGCGCGCGCGCCGTTCGCTGTCTTGCGCTCGCCTGGCCCGGTCCGCTCCCGCATCAGCGCCATGCTGTCACTCCGCTAGAGCATTTGTTTTGATCGCATTTTCTTCACGCGAACCGGTGCCCACTTCGCTCGAAAATGCTCTAGGCCGCGACAGCGACCTGCTTCACCACCTCGTCCAGCACCGCATCCGCGCTCACGCCGTCGGCGCCGGCCTCATAGGCGAGCGAGACGCGATGCCTAAGGCAATCATGGACGACCGCCTGTACGTCCTCGGGCGTGACGTAGTTGCGCCCCTGCAGCCAGGCATAGGTCCGAGAGCATTTGTCGAGCGCGAGCGAGCCGCGCGGGCTCGCGCCGACCGCGATCCAGCTCTTGAGATGCTCGCCGAACTCGGCCGGCCGCCGCGTCGCAGCGATGAGCGCGACCATGTAGCTCTCGACGACTTCCTTGGTCGTGACCTGGTCGATCTCGGCCCTGGCCTGCATGATCACCGCCTGCGGAATCTTCGCAGGCGGCGGCGCCGGCCTGCCGGATGCCGCGGCGTTCTCGGAGCGGACCAGCCGCATCACCTTCACCTCGTCGGCGTCGGACGGATAGTCGATCCGTACATGCATCAGGAAGCGGTCCATCTGCGCCTCGGGCAGCGGATAGGTGCCTTCCTGTTCGATCGGGTTCTGGGTCGCCAGCACCATGAAGAGCGGCGGCAGGTCGTAGCGCTTGCCGGCGACGGTGACGTGCCGTTCCTCCATCGCCTCGAGCAGGGCTGACTGCACCTTGGGCGGAGCGCGGTTGATCTCGTCGGCGAGGATGAGATTGCCGAAGACCGGCCCCTTGCGGAACTCGAACTGGCCGTCGGCGCGCAGGATCTCGCCACCGGTCACGTCGGAGGGCAAAAGATCGGGCGTGAACTGGATGCGGCTGAACTCGGATTCGACGTTGTTCGACAGGCTCTTGATCGCCCGGGTCTTGGCGAGGCCGGGCAGGCCCTCCAGCAGCACGTTGCCGTTGGCGAGCAGCGCGACGACGATGCGCTCGACGACCCTCTCCTGGCCGATGATGTCCTGGTTGATCCGGTCCTGGAGCTCCCGGACGGTATCGCGCGCGCTCGGTCCGGCTCCGTCCATTGCTCGATCCTCCGGTACCGATGCCATGATTTGGACCGCAGGCCCCCGCCACGTCAGCCCTGTTACGGTTACGGGGCACCCAGGAAATCGTCAGGCAGGCTCGCGAACGACGCAGCGGAAGCCGACATGGCTAGTCGAGGTGTCGACCGGCTCGGCATGCCGGGCCGCTGGGCGGTAGCGCCGGCAATAGCTCGGCGCGCACAGATGCGAGCCGCCCTTCAGCACCTTGCGCGGGATGAGGATATGCGGCTGGCGGGGATCGTAGCTCTCGGCTTCTGGCCCGCCGCGCGGGTTCTGCGGCACGCAGCAGGCCTTCGGCGCATCGGCCTGGTGGCGTACCGACCAGAAATCCGTGGTCCACTCCCAGACATTGCCGATCATGTCGTAGAGCCCGTAGCCGTTGGCGGGATAGCTGCGGACGGGAGAGGTCCGGGCCCAGCCATCCTCCTTGCTGTTCTCATGCGGGAAGTTGCCCTGCCAGGTGTTGGCCATGTGGCGGCCCTCCGGCGTGAGCTCGTCACCCCAGGCGAACTCGGCATCTTCCAGCCCGCCCCAGGCGGCGAACTCCCATTCGGCCTCGGTCGGCAGCGCCTTGCCGGCCCAGGCCGCATAAGCCTCGGCATCGCGATAGGCGACGTGGACGACGGGGTGATCGTCCAGGCCCTTGATCGAGGAGCCGGCGCCATAGGGCTTGCGCCAGGTCGCGCCGAACTTGAAGGTCCACCACTGCGACCAGTCGCGCAGATCGACCGGATGCATCGGAGGGTTGAACATCAGCGAGCCCGGCTGCAGCATATGCGGCAGCGCGCCCGGATAGTCCTTCGGGTCGGGCGGTATCTCGGCGAAGGTGACGTAACCGGTTGCCTCGACGAAGGCGCGGAACTGCGCATTGGTTACCGGTGTCGTGTCGATCCAGAAACTGTCGACGCTGACGCGATGGCTTGGCGCCTCCTCGGCATAGTGCTTGTCCGAGCCCATCCGGAAGGCGCCGCCTTCGACCCGCACCATCCCGTCGATGATCACACGGGTCTCCCGGATTGCGGCATCCATCATGGTTCGCGCCTCTCCGATCGCTCGCTGACCGCCATCGTCGTCACCTGTCCGGAAAGACAGTCTTCCAGTCCGCCTTCATGTCGACGATGGTCCAGCCCTTAGCTTTGCCCTCGTCGAGCGCCTTGTCGAGCTTGCCGATCTGCGAAGAGCGATCATAGGCCCATTCGCGCTCGGCATCGGTGTGATGGACGATCAGCGCCATGCGGGGCCCTTCGCCTGCCGTCGTGTATTGCAGCATCTGCAGGTCGCCGTCAGAATTGCCGAAGGCAAGGATCGGGCGCCGGCCGATGAAGCGGTTGATGCCGACCGGCTTGCCAGGGCCGTCATCGACGAACTCGACCTTCGTTTCCTTGAACAAATCGGGCTTGCCGTTCGCGCCCGCCCGGAACTTGACCACGCCGGAGGAGCCGACGACCTGCTCGGGCGGGATGCCATAGGCCTTCTCGGCGAAGACCCGCATGAACTCGACGCCGCCGCCGGAGACGATGAAGGTCTTGAAGTCGTTGGCTCGCAGATGGCGCAGCAATTCGAGCTGCGGCTGGTAGACGAGCGTGTCGTAAGGCCGCTGCTTCGTCGGGTGGCGGGCCGAGGACAGCCAATTGCGCACGTGCGCCGCAAACTCCTCCGTCGTCATCCCGCTATGGGTCGTCGCCATGACCTGCATCAGGCCCTTGTTATGGTCGGCGGTGAGCCCCTTGAGATCGCGGGCGAGCACCGAGCGATAGGGCTCCTTGCTCTTCAGTGCCGGATTTGCACCGGCGAGCCGCTTCACCTCGTCGAAGGCGAAGAGAAGCTGGAAATAGGCGGGCTGCTCGGCCCAGAGCGTGCCGTCATTGTCAAAGGTGGCGATGCGCTCCTCGGGCTTCACATAGTCTGGTCCACCGTCTCGCGTCACCTTGCCGACGAAATCGAGGATCGCCTGCTTGGCCTTGCCGTCGTGCCAGGAGGGCAGCGGGTCGGTCTGGGCGAGGACGCCGGCGGGCGCAAAGCCGAGCAGCACCAACATCGCGACGGCGAGAAGCGTACGAAGCTTCGACATCGAATTCCCCACGATCTTGGCAAGCGGTGTGTGAGCCGGCGCCCTGCGCTCGCCTCGAAATCGCTGCCTGTGACGCCCGGATTGCAATGCAGTGGCCGCGGCGCTGCAACGCCGCGGCCATGATGAGAGCGTGCTAGTTGGCGGCCGCGCGCAAGCGCTCTTCGATCTTGCTCAGATTGAAGGAGCCCGGTGACTGACTCGGTGGATAGTCCTTCATCGACTGAAGGAACTGCGCTGCCAGCCCCTGGATCGGAACGATGACAAAGACGCGAGACAGGAACCAGTCATTGTAGACATTCGCATTGTGCTGCGCCTTCTCGAACGGGTCGCGGCGCAGATGGAACAGCAGCGGCACGCGCAGTTCGGTGAAAGGCTCGCGCCAGACGCCGAAGGCCTGTCCCCGGTTCTCGAGGAATACCACCTTCCAGTCCTCATAACGCGCGGCGACGATCTGGCCGTCGTCATTGACGTACCAGAACTCCTTGCGCGGCGATTCCTTGGTCTTTCCGGAGAAATAGTCGAGCTGGTTGTAGCCATCGATATGATTCTTGTAGGGACGGCCGTTCAGCGTCACGCCCTTGAGCAATTGCTCCTTGATGTCAGCTGCGCCCGCTGCGGCGGCAAAGGTGGGCAGCCAATCCTCATGCGCCACGATGCCGTTAAGCGTGGTGCCGGCGGGGAATTTGCCAGGCCAGCGGACGAAGGCGGGGACGCGATAGGCGCCTTCCCAGTTCGAGTTCTTCTCGCTGCGGAAGGGCGTGGTGCCGGCATCGGGCCAAGTGTTGTAGTGGGGGCCGTTATCGGTCGAATAGAACACGATGGTATCGTTGGCGATGCCGAGATCGTCGACGAGCTTGAGCAGTTCGCCGACCATTCCGTCATGCTCGACCATGCCGTCCGAGTAGTCGTCCTGTCCCGACTTGCCCTGGCTTGCCGGCTTGATGTGGGTGCGGAAATGCATCCGCGTCGCGTTCCACCAAGTGAAGAAGGGCTTGTTGGCGCGGACCTGGCGTTGGATGAAATCCTTCGCCGCCGCGAGGGTTTCCTCGTCGATGGTCTCCATGCGCTTCTTGGTGAGCGGTCCGGTATCCTCGATCTTGCCGTCGGCGGAAGCCTTGATGACGCCGCGCGGTCCGAATTTTTTCCGGAACTCCGGGTTCTTCGGATAGTCGGGATTCTCCGGCTCCTCCTCCGCGTTCAGATGATAGAGATTGCCGAGGAACTCGTCGAACCCGTGCTGCGTCGGCAGATGCTCGTCGCGGTCGCCCTGGTGGTTCTTGCCGAACTGGCCGGTCGCATAGCCTCGCGACTTCATTACGGTCGCCATGGTGACGTCGGTTTTCTGCCAGCCCTCCTTGGCTCCTGGCAGACCGACCTTGGTCATACCGCTCCGCACTGGCACGCTACCGCCGATGAAGGCGGCGCGGCCGGCGGTGCAGCTCTGCTGGCCGTAATAGTCGGTGAAGGAGACGCCTTCCCTGGCGATGCGGTCGATGTTCGGCGTCTGATATCCCATCATGCCGCGATTGTTGTGGCTGATGTTCCAGGTGCCGATATCGTCGCCCCAGATCACTAGGATATTGGGCGGCCGCCCTGAGCCCGCAGCGGCCTGTGGCGCCGGCGCCGGCTGTTGGGCCTCTGCCTGCGAACCCACGGCCGCGGCCGTTATGAAGGCTGTGCCCGACAGCAGGATCTTGCGCCGGTCGAGACTGCTTGAGGGGTGTTCGGTGGTGGCAGGCTTCTGCTCTTGCGAAGTCGGATGCTTGTCCATTCCCCTGCTCCTCTGCTGTGAAAACCTCTTCTTCGATTGAAGGGGCCGGGGCGGCATGTTGCCGGCCCGGCTTTTCGCGGGTGAGCTGCTATTTCGAGGCTCGGCTCGCGGCCTGATCGAGGTTCTTCATCAGCGACTCGACCATCTGGTCGACGCTGAAGCTCGCCGGCCGCTGACTCGGCGGGAAGTCCTTGAAGGTTTGCAGGAACGGCGCCACCCGGTAGACGCCGTACTGGATCAGGTAGGCGTTCTTCGCGAGCCAGTCATAGTACTGGTCGGAGACGATATCGGCGCGCTCCATCGGATCCATGCGCAGATTGAAGACCTTCGGGGCGCGCAGGCAGGTGAACGGGTTGGCCCAGACGGTGAACCCGCCAGGTGCGCGCTGCTCGCAGAACACAATCTTCCAGTCGTTGTAGCGATAGGAGACCAGCTCGCCGTCATCGTTGAAGTAGAAGAACTCGTTGCGGGCCGATTTCGGCTGCTGGCCGGTGAAGTATGGGAGCTGGTTGTAGCCGTCGAGATGAACCTTGGCCTGCTTGCTGCCGAGCGACGTCCCCTTGGCGAGCTTGTCCTTGATCTCGCCATCGCCAGCGGCGGCGACCAGCGTCGGGAACCAGTCGAGGCCGGAGACCATCTCGTTCGAGACCTCGCCCGCCTTGATCCGGCCCGGCCAGCGGATCATCGCCGGCACGCGGAAGGCGCCTTCCCAGTTCGTGTCCTTCTCGGAACGGAACTGTGTGGTGGCGGCGTCGGGCCAGGACCATTGGTTCGGGCCGTTATCGGTGGTGTAGACGACGATGGTGTTGTTGGCGATGCCGAGATCGTCGATCGCCTTGAGCAGCTTCCCGACATCGCCGTCATGCTCGATCATGCCGTCGGCATAGTCGTTGCCGGGCATGCCACTTTTTCCCTTCATCGACTCGCGCACATGGGTGAAGGCATGCATGCGCGTGGTGTTCATCCAGGTGAAGAACGGCTTGTTGGCCCTGACCTGGCGCTGCATGAAGTCGATCGCGCCGGCGGTGGTCTCGTCGTCCACCGTTTCCATGCGCTTGCGGTTCAGCGGGCCGGTGTCCTCGATCTTGCCGTCGGCGGAGGTCTTGAGGACGCCGCGCGGTGAATTGGCCTTCACGAAGGCCGTGTCGTTCTTCGGGTAATAGGGCCGCTCCGGCTCTTCTTCGGCGTTGAGATGGTAGAGATTGCCGAAGAACTCGTCGAAGCCGTGACGGGTCGGCAAGAACTCGTCGCGGTCGCCGAGATGGTTCTTGCCGAACTGGCCGGTCGCATAGCCGAGCGGCTTCAAAGCCTCTGCGATCGTCACATCGCGATCCTGCAGCCCGACCGTGGCTCCAGGGATGCCGACCTTGCACAGGCCGGTGCGCAGGCAGACCTGGCCGGTGATGAAGGTCGAGCGCCCGGCCGTACAGCTGTTCTCCGCATAATAGTCGGTGAACATCATGCCTTCCTTGGCGATCCGGTCGATGTTCGGCGTCTTGTAGCCGACGAGACCGTGCGAATAGGCGCTGATGTTCGACTGGCCGACATCGTCGCCGAAGATGACGAGGATATTCGGCCTTGCGGAAGCGGGCTGGCTTGGCGCGGGTTGCGCCTGCGCCGGCATCGCCGACAGGCCGAGCCCGACGGCAAAGCCGACTGCGGCGAGGAATTTATTGCGTCCCATGAGACACTCCCGGTTGCGGGTCTGTCGCCGGGCGCTGCGCGTCTTCAAAAGAACGCAAGCCTGGCCGCGCGACGGCGGCAAGCTCGCATGCGGGTATCGGGCGCTTAAGGCTGTAACTGTATCAGTGAGACTGGTCGCAGCCTCAGCGGGCCATAACCACGGCTGAAATCGATTTCACTGCGGCATCCGCGAGATCGTCGATCAACTCGAAGCACGGCGTCGCCTTTGCCAGGAAGTCACGGAAGCCCGACGCCAGGACTTCGCCGTTGCGCAGATCGCTGAAGCGCCAGGAGTAGCGGCGGCGCTCCACCAAAGGCCGCACCGCGATATCCAGCGAATAGGTCTCGCCGGGATGCGCGAAGAGTTCCTGGATGGCGCCCGACGCAGCGCTGCGTTCGACCGCCGGTACCACCAGCGTCTTGAAGCGCGCCTTGCGCAGCAGCGGGAGCAATGCGTCGGTGAAGAGTTCGCCCCGCAGCTCGACCTCGGGATCGGCGCGGTCGGAGTGATCATGGATGACCACGGCTACCGGCACTGCGTCCGGAGCAAGGGCGAAAACCCCGCCGCGGCCCTCGGCACTCGCCATCCCGGGCGACCAGGAGAATGTCGGGACATAGCTGCCGCGTGGAATCGTGATCCTGACGCGGTCCTCACTGCCGGCGCTGTCGTAATAGGCGGTCAAGGCCGAGCGCAGGCGCGTGGCCTCGATCCGTACGATGGGATCGACGGTCGGATCGAAACTGTCGTCCCGCCCGAAGACGTCGACGCCGATCGAATAGGCTTTGATCCGGTCACTCTGCCCGTGAATGGTCTGCATCACGACAAAGCCGAGAAAGCGCTTGTTTCTCTCGGATATTCGCAGCGTTTCGGCGCTCAGTAACGTTTGGAGAGCCGACAGCACTTCATCTGGCGGAGGCTCCTCGCCCTGCGCCGATATCTTTCTGTCCATTGCCTCGCCTCCAAAGCCTGGACCGAAAAATTACTCTCGCCGATCAACGTAACAATGGCGCAACCATGGATAGATTGACAAGGCGCGCATTCGCGCTCGTTCGCCGCCGAGAGCACCTAGGTTAGGAAATTCTTTCGAGGATGTCTTGCTCTGTCGCCGACGCGAGCGCGTTATATTCCGCGGTGCGTTCCCGGCCGATCGCCGAAGGCGATTTCGACCAGTAGGCCGCGGCCTCGCAAGCCGTCTCATAGGCCTCGCACAATTCGGCAAGGCGCGGATCGTGTCCGCATTTCTCGCGCAGGATCGCGCGCCGGTCCGGCCAGCGGAGCATCAGGCGGGCGAGCCCACGTTTTTGCGCCTGTTCCATGCCAGGTGTCCACTACACCGTTAGGCGTATCGCCAGCATATAAGCCCGGAAGCTCGCCGCGGATGCAGTGGTTACAGTTGCAGCGCCGGCCGGGCCGCCAACAACGCGTTTACCCCTACGACTTGACGCTCCCGGCTGAATCATCGAACCCTTCGCCGTGGTGACGAGGGGCGCAGGTCATGAGGCGATTCCGGACCGCTCTGGTTGGCGCAACCACCCTTCTCGGCGCGAGCCTGATCCATACCCAGCTCGCAGCGACTGAAGGCGGCGCAAGCCTCTACCTGCCGGGCCTACGCGGGCCAGGCGCCGGCATGCTGCCCCCGCCTGGCTTCTATTTCGAGAACGACTTCTACTCCTACTCCGGCCGCCTCTCCGCCGGACGGCAGATTCAGTTGGGCGGCGCCGTGCTCGCCAACGTCAAGGTCGAGGCACGGGCCAATTTCATGACCCCGACCTGGGTCACGCCGGTCGAGATATTCGGAGGTAATCTTGCCTTCGCCGTCACGGTCCCATTCGGCACGCCGCGGATCAGCGCCGGCGCGGTGGTCGCGGCGCCGCGCCTCGGCCGCGCCATCGGCGTCAGCTCCCGCGACGCCACCTTCAATCTCGGCGATCCAATCGTCTCCAGCTTCATCGGCTGGCATGCCGGCAATTTCCACTGGCAGGTCGGCGGTTCGGTCAGCATCCCGGCCGGCGCCTATCAGGACGGCGAGCTCTCCAACTTGGCGTTCAACCGCTGGATCGGCGATGTCTTCGCCGCCGCCACCTGGCTCGATCCCAAGATCGGCCTCGATATCTCAGCCACCGTCGGCTTCGAGATCAACGGCAAGAACAAGGATACCGACTATCGCAGCGGCAACGCCTTCCACGCCGATCTCGCGATCACCCAGTATCTCAGCAAGGAGTTCTCGATCGGCCTGATCGCCTCGCACTACCAGCAGGTCAGCGGCGATGGCGGCAGCGGAGCCACGCTCGGCCCGTATAAGGGCCGCACCACGGCCCTCGGCGGCTCGATCGGCTACAATTTCGCCGTGGCGGGAACGCCGGTCGCGACCCGGCTCAAGGTGCTGCGCGAGGTCAATGTCGAGAACCGGCCTCAGGGCACGATCGTGCTGGTCAGCGTCGCATTCCCGCTCGGGCATGTCGCGGCACCCGCCGCTGCCCCACCGTCAAAGACCGTTAAGCCCTGAGGCCGCGCTGGCGTCGATATCCGCCCATAGGAACCGCGCCGCCTTCCCCAGTCGCTGCAGCTCGGCCTTGATGGTTGAGGAGACCCCACGTCGAACACGCCGGTTGGGCACCCCGGTCACCGCCGATGACAAGCCCGGTCCCGACCTTTCGGGGCCGAGCACTGTCGGGACTCAGGGCGGGCAGACATCCCAGAAGCCCTCTGTGCGTTGCGGGTTGGTGTAGAACCAGCAATAGCCCGGTCCGGGCGCCTGCGAATTGGCGTAGGCCGTGGCCGCCGCGGCCGTGGCAAAGCCGATCGCTGCGCCGGATGCAACCGCCAGGCCCGGATGCCACCAATAACCGGCCGGGCGGACCCAGGGCCCCACCGGCCGATAGCCGGGCCGCACGACCGCGCCTCGCCCGGCCACGACATTGCCCCTCGGCCCGCGCGCCACGTAACCCCTGCCGGCCACGGCGCCACGCGGCCCGCGCGCGACATAGCCGCGCCCGGCGATCGCCCCGCCGCGAGGACCGACCGCCACGCCACGTCTGACCGCTCCGCCCCGGCGGTATTGCACGGTCTCGACGAGCTCGGACGCGGCGAGCCTCTCGATCGGAGCGACGACCATCGCCGCCGACGCTTGGTGCGGCGCTAGAAGGCCGACAAGCAGTGCTGCGGACAGGATGCGGATCGGTTTCATGATAGTCCTCCTTTTCACGCCGGGATTTTGCCCGCGAGAAGGCGGTTCATCCAACCTTACGAATGACCGGCGGCTTTACCTGTCGCAGCGGTGATAGCTCGTCTCGACCTCCGGAAACTCCGGATCGAAGCGCACGAGATCGCCATCGGGCTTGAAGCGGAGCGAAACGCTCATCGTCTCGAAGATGATCTCGGTCTCGCAGCCGAGCAGCACGGTCAGCACATCGCCCTTCTGCTTCGATGAGATCACATCGCAGCTGGCATTCATGCCGCGGACATGCTTGCCGCTCACGATGAAGCCGGACCAGCCCTCGGCCGAGCGCTTGCTGAGGACCAGCCGGCCATTGCGTTTGCTGAAAACCTGGTCGCAGCTCGCCGCGCTCGTCGCCCACGCGCCTTGCAGGCGCTCGATCGCCTCGGCGGAAGACCCGATGACCATCGCGGCGGTGGCGAGCAGCGCCATTGGCAGGCGCTTCATACCTCGTTTCATGCGTCCACCCGCTGGCTTGCCGGTCCGATCACCCGCGGTCGGGCATCGGGACAGCACTATCTTCGGACGGAATGAAGGGGTCCGGAAGCGGCGCGGCAGCAGTAACTGTTACAGAGCCATGGACGAGTTCGCCGCGGGTTGCGAGACCAGCCTCCACCCATGACACCCGCCCGACGCCGACTGGCGAGCATGCTGACCATGGCTCTGCGCCCAAGACGGTTGGGCGACAAGGCGCTCAGCCATCCTGTGCCTTGATCCCGGCCTCGCGGATCACCTTGCCCCAGCGCTCCGTTTCCTCGCGCATGTAGCGCCCCAGCGCATCCGGCGTCGAGGCGACGACGCGGCCGCCGAGTTCTTCGATCCGGGCCTTCACCGGCTCATGCCTCAGCGCGGCCTGCACATCGGACGAGATTGACGCGACGATCTCGGGCGGCGTCTTGCCCGGCAGGAACAGCGCGAACCAGGAGCCGACATCGAAGCCGGGCAGGGTCTCGCCGATCGGCGGCACATCGGGCAGCGACGGGACACGCTCCTGTGTCGAGACGCCGATGGCGCGGATCGTGCCGCCGCGGATCTGGCTGATCGAGACCGTCACCGTATCGAACATGACGTCGATGCGCCCGCCCATCAGGTCCTGCATGGCCGGCGCCGCGCCGCGATAGGGAACATGGGTCATCTCGATGCCGGCTGCGCGCTTGAACAGCTCGCCGATCAGATGCAGCGAGGAGCCGACGCCGGCCGAGCCGAAATTCAGCGTTCCGGGCTTGGCCTTGGCCATGGCGATGAAGTCACCGACGGTGCGTGCGCTTGAGCCCGGAGGCACCACCATCGCATTGGGAATGACGGTCGCGAGCGAGAGCGGGGCTAGATCTGCGAGTGGATCGAAGGGCAGTTTCTCGAAGAGAAAGCGGTTCACCGCGATCGCGCTCGAGGTGATCAGGAGATGATGCCCGTCGGGCTCGGAGCGTGCCACGTCGGCCGAGCCGATATTGGAACTCGCACCCGGCTTGTTGTCGATATAGACCTGCTGCTGCCACACCGCGCTCAAGCGCTCGCCGAGCACGCGGGCGATGATGTCGTTGGCCCCGCCTGCAGCGAAGGGCACCACCAGCCGCACGCTCTTGCTCGGACGCCAGCTCGCAGCGCGCGCGGATGCCGGATAAACCAGCGCCGCGCCGGCAAGCGCCAGCATCTGCCGGCGCGATATTTTCATTGAGCCTTGCCCAGATTTCATCTTGTCCTCCCTCGGCTTGGATCGCGCTCTTCGGCGCGCCTAGAACGGGTAGTGCCGCGGCGTGGTCTGCAGCGTCAGCCAGCGCAGTTCGGTGAAGGCCTCGATGCCGGCGCGCCCACCGAAGCGGCCATAGCCGCTGTTCTTGACGCCGCCGAACGGCATCTGCGCCTCGTCATGCACGGTCGGGCCGTTGACATGGCAGATGCCGGATTCGATCCGTGCCGCCACGCGCCAGCCGCGCGCCGTGTCGCCGGTGAAGACGGCGGCCGAGAGCCCATAAGGATTGTCGTTGGCGCAGGCGATCGCCGCCTCCTCGCCATCGACGCGGACGATCGCCTTGACCGGGCCGAAGCTCTCCTCGCCATAGATCCGCATTGCGGGCGTGACATGGTCGAGCAGCGTCGCCGGGAACAAGGTCGTCTCGGACTTGCCGCCGCAGACCAGCGCCGCACCCTTGGCGAGCGCATCGTCGATCAGCGCATTGCAGCGCTCGACCGCCTTCATGTCGACGACCGAACCGAGCACCACCGGTCCCTTGCGGGGATCGCCGAGCGGCAGGCTCGCTGCCTTGGCCGAGAGCTTGGCGACGAAGTCGTCGGCGATCCCGCTGTCGACCACGATGCGCTCGGTCGACATGCAGATCTGGCCGGAATTGGCGAAGGCGCCGAAGGCGATGCCGGCGACGGCAGCATCGAGATCGGCATCGTCGAGGACGAGGGCAGGGGCCTTGCCGCCGAGCTCCAGCACGACCGGCTTCAGATGCTCGGCGCAGAGCTTTGCGATGATCCGGCCGACATGGGTCGAGCCGGTGAAGTTGACCCGCCGGACCGCCGGATGCGCCACCATCGCCGCTACGACTTCGGCGGCGTCATCAGGCGCATTGGTGACGAAGTTGACGACGCCATCTGGGAGGCCAGCCTCCTGCAGTGCCGCGATGATCAGCCCATGCGTGCGCGGGCAGAGCTCGGAGCCCTTCAGCACGACAGTGTTGCCGCAGGCGAGCGGCACGGCGATGGCGCGCGTGGCGAGGATGACCGGCGCGTTCCACGGCGCCATGCCGAGCACGACGCCCGCCGGCTGGCGCACCGCCATGGCGAGGCTGCCCGGGACATTGGAGGGGATGACCTCGCCGCTGATCTGCGTCGTCAGTGCCGCGGCCTCGATCAGCATGTCGGCGGCGAGATGGACGTTGAAGCCGGCCCAGATCGCTGAGGCACCGGTCTCTGCCGACATCGCGGCGGTGAAATCAGCGGCGCGGGCCTCCAGCGCATGCGCGCCCTTGACCAGCAATTCGCGGCGCTTGGCCGGCGGCGTCTGCGACCAGGCCGGGAAGGCACGCGCGGCAGCGTCGACCGCCGTGCGGGCATCATCCACTGTCGCCGCAGCGGCGCGGCTGGCGACCGAGCCGTCAAGCGGGTTTCGGCGTTCGAAGACGCGCCCGCCGGTCGCGGCGACCGCCTTGCCGTCGATTAGAAGGTTGATGGTGTCGGTCATCTCTTGGCCTCGCATCTCAGGCGATCACGATGTCGATCAGGTTCGGGCCGGGCGCGGCGAAGGCAGCGCGCAGGCGCGGGGCGAGGTCCTCGGGGCGCTCGACCCGCTCGCCCGGCACGCCCTGACCGCCGGCCAGTTGCGCGAAATCGATGCCCGGCAGTTCGGTCCCGGCCGGCTTGTCGTTCGGCGCGTAGCCGAAGACCGGCGCGAAATCCTGCAGCGCCGCGTAACGGCGATTGTTGAGGATCAGGAAAGTCATCGGCAGGTCGAGCTGCGCCGCGCTGTAGAGCGCCTGGATCGAATAGAGGCTGGAACCGTCGCCGATCAGCGCGATCACCCGCCCCGGCAGCTTCATGCGCTGGCGCGCTAGGGCGATGCCCACCGCCGCCGGCATGCTGTGCCCGAGCCCGCCGCTCGCCATGGTGTAGAAGCTGTCGGCGCCATTCATCGACAGATAGGTCTGGATGGTCGAGCGGGTGCTCGGCGCCTCCTCGACCACGACATCGTCGGCATGACGCTCGCGGTCGATCACCGACAGCGCAAAGGCGGCCGACATCGGCACGCCGGGCGTCGGCGCCGGCGGGACGGGGCGGGACCGCGCCGCCTCACGCCCGGCGCCGGGCGCGCTCGCGGCGAGCAGCGCCCTTACGCTGAGATCGAGGCTGGCGATGACACTGTCGCCGACCGGCGCCCAGGCGGCCTGCTGCGGATCGTCGACGATCTGTGCGAGCTGCGCGCCCTTGGGGACATGCGGGCCGTTGCCCTCGACATGATAGGTGAAGGCCGGCGCGCCGAGCACCAGGATGAAGTCGTGCGGGGCCAGGCGCTCGACGATCTTCTCGCGCATCGCCGGCAGGAAACCGCAGAACTGGGGATGACGCTCGGGGAAGCCGCAGCGCGCGGACATCGGCGGGACATAGACCGAGGCCTGATGGCGCTCGGCAAGCGCGACGACATGGTCGACCGCTTGGTCGCGCGCTATGCCGGCGCCGACGACGAAGGCCGGGCGCCTGCTCGCGTTCAGGCGCTCGGCGATCGCCGCGATCGCGTCCGGAGCCGGCGCAAGCGCCTGGCTGACGCGCCGCGGCATGACGAACTCGCTGGGCTGGTCCCAGTCATCGGCCGGGATCGAGATGAAGACCGGGCCGCGCGGTGGCTGCATGGCGATGTGATAGGCCCGGGCCAAGGCGAGCGGCAGGTCGGCGCCGCGCGCCGGCTCGATCGCCCATTTGACGTAAGGCTTCGGCAATTCGGTCGCCTGCACCGAGGCGAGGAACGGGTCGAAGGGCAGGATCGAGCGCGCCTGCTGGCCGGCGGTGATCAGCAGCGGCGTCTGGTTCTTGAACGCCGTGAAGATGTTGCCCATGGCATGGCCGACGCCGGCCGCCGAGTGCAGGTTGACCAGCGCGGCATTGCGCGTCGCCTGGGCATAGCCGTCGGCCATCCCGACCACGACCGCTTCCTGCAGGCCGAGCACATAGCGGAAGTCCTCAGGATACTCGCGGAACATCGGCAATTCCGTCGAGCCGGGATTGCCGAAGACGGTGTCGATCCCGAGCTGGCGCAGCAGGTCGAGCACGGCTTCGCGGACACTCGGGCGGGCGGATGATGATGTGTTGTCGGCTGGCATGCGCGTCCCTCGGATCGAGGGTACTGTGACGGCGCGCCAGCCATTGCTCAATTAGATGAAGCGACTAAGTATTATTCGCATGGCGAATATCGATACGATCGACCTGAACCTGCTGAGGCTGTTCGACGCGGTCTACCGCACCCGCAATGTCAGCCGCGCGGCCGAGGAGCTCGGCCTGTCGCAGCCGGCTACAAGCCAGGCCCTGACACGGCTGCGTCTCCTATTGCGCGATCCGTTGTTCGAGCGTGTCGCCGGTGGCGTCAGGCCGACCGCCCGGTCGGAACGCCTCGCCCATTCGGTCCAGGCCGGCCTGGCGCTATTGGAGGCCGGCTTGGACGAAGGGGAGCGCTTCGATCCCGCCACGACGGATGCCGAGCTTCGCCTGCATCTCAGCGACATCGGCGAGGGCCGCTTCCTGCCGCCGCTGATGACGACCTTCCGCGAGATCGCGCCGAACCTACGCATCATCGCACGGGCCTGGCCGCATGAGGTGATCTCCGAGGCGCTGGACAACGGCCAGCTGCATTTCGCGCTCGGCTTCCTGCCGACCGTCGGTGGTACCGCCCATGTGGAGATGCTGAGTGACCGCTACCAGGTCTTCGTCCGCGCCGACCATCCGGTGACGCGCCTGGCCGTCGACGGCGCCTTGAGCGCCGAAACGATCGCCAAACTGGACTTCGTCGCCGTCAGGTCGCACGCGCAGACGCAGCGTATGCTGGAGATGCTGCATCTCGATCCGCGCATCCGGCTGGTCGTCTCCAGCTTCATGGCCCTGCCCCCGATCATCCGCGCCACCGACCTCGCCGTGCTGATGCCGCGCCAGATCGGCCTTGGTCTCGAACCGATCGGCGCCTTTGCCTTGCTCGAGCCAGCCCTGCCGCAACGCGATTTCAGCGTCGCGCTACATTGGAGCCGGCGGCACGCCCAGAACGCCATGCTGCGCTGGGCGCGGGAGGTGATACTGGGCCTGTTCCGCAGCGGACAGCGATCCGACTAGGCCGGTAAGGCGTCAGAGCTGCTGCACACCGCGATAGCGCGCGAAGACGTTCTGCCGGCCGGCGGAGAAGACGACGACATCATAAGTATCCGGCGATTGTCCGGGCACTTCCATGCCGGGCGAGCCGACGGGCATGCCGGCGACGGCAAGGCCCGTCACCTGCGGGCGCTCGCTGAGCAATCGCTTGATCGCCTGCGCCGGGACATGGCCCTCGACGACGTAGCCGCCGACTTCGACCGTGTGGCAGGAGGCGAGCACATCGGGCACGCCGAGCCTGAGCTTGAGCGGCGCGACATCCGCGACCTCGACCACCTCGACCGGGAAGCCTGCGGCTTTCACATGCTCGACCCATTTGCCGCAGCAGCCGCAATTCGGGTCGCGCGTCACGACCATTTTTGGCAGCGTCTCGGCGTTCGCCGGGTGCAAGAGTCCGAACGCCGCGGCCGCCTGCACAGCGCCGATCAGCAGTCCGCGGCGGGAGAGGGTGAGTTCGTTCGTCATGTCCGGCCTCAACCGACCAGTTTTGCGCTCGGCGTATAGCCGGCCGCAGTGACTGCCGATCTGATCGCGGCGATGTCGGCGCTGCCCTGCACGCTGACCAGCTTCGAGGCGGGATCGGCCGTGACGAAGGTGCCCGGGATCTTGCCTTCGATCGCCTGTTTGATCGTGCCGGCGCAATGGCCGCAGGTCATGTCCTCGACGCGAAGGCTGATCGCGCCGTCAGGGACCGATGTCGCGGCCGAGGTCGTGGTCGAATGCTGCTGGCAGGAGCACATGGCTGCACTATCCTTCGAGTGATGATGGCCGCACCCTGCACCTTCCCACGATGGTAAGGTCAAGCGCCTTTCGAGCATTTTCTGGGAGGCGTCAGCCAGCGCCCGGTAACTCATGCCGGATATGCGCAGTTTCGCTGGTCCAGCGGCGCAAAGCCTGCATTGTTCGAGCGGGCCACGCAGCGACGAACGAGCCATGCCTGAGACGCAAGCCACGCGGCCGACGCCGCTGCAGCTTTTCCTGATCTTCTCCCGCATCGGCCTGACCAGTTTCGGCGGCGGCCTCAGCGGCTGGATGCTGCGGGAGTTCGTGCAGCGGCGCAGGCTGCTGAGCGAGGAGGACTTCCTCAACGGCCTTTCGATCGCGCAGGCACTGCCAGGCGTCAACGTCACCAATATGGCGATCTGGATCGGCTACAGGCTCGGCGGGCGCAATGGCGCCATCGCCTCCTGGCTCGGCATGATCGTCCCGGCCGCCTTCGTCATCGTCCTGATCGGCAGCGCCTTCGCTTCGATCTCGGGCTACGAGCTCAGCCATGTCGCGCTCAACGGCGCGGCCGCCGCCGCGATCGGCCTGTCGCTGGCGATGGGGCTGACGGCGGCGCGGCGGGTGCCACGCCGGATATTCCCGCTTGCCGTCATGACCGCGACCTTCATCGCGGTCACCGTGCTGCACTGGCCGCTGCTCTGGACGGTGCTGGGCATCGGCTCGCTCAGCGTCGCTGTCGCCTATCAGCAGAGCTGAGGGCGGTTCGATGCCGGCTACGCCCCTCAGCATCCTCATCGTCTTCCTGCCGCTCTCGCTGGTGACGATCGGCGGCGGCCAGAGTGCGATCGCCGACATGCATCGCCAGATCGTCGACGTGAACCACTGGCTGAGCGCCGCGCAATTCGTCGACGCCTTCGCCATCGCCCGGCTGGCGCCCGGGCCGGGCTCGCTCTTGGCGACGCTGATCGGCTGGCAGATCGCCGGCTTCTGGGGAGCCGTCGCCGCGACGGTCGGCATCTTCGGCCCGACAGCGATCCTGATCTATGCCGTCACCAGCCTGTGGTCGCGCTATCAGGGCGCCCGCATCCTCACTGCGCTGGAGACGGGCCTGCGGCCCGTCGCAGCCGGGATGATCCTGGCGGCCAGCTATGTCCTGATCCAGGCGCTCGACGGCGGCTGGTTCGCGCGCGGTCTGGCATTGCTCTCGACCGCGCTGCTGATGCTGACGCCGGTCAACCCGCTCTTGCTGATCGGAGCCGGGGCGGGCTGCTTCGTCGGCCTGCACATGCTGGCGCTGATCTAGAAGATCGGTCGACCCAGTGTCACACGCCGTTCCTGACGGCTCGGAACTGGGCGATGAAAGCCTGTGGTTCAGGCAGCGAAGCCATGCGCGCGACCTCGCGCTCCCTGGGCGGCTTCGCGGCAAGACCGCTCGCGCTGGTTGGGAAGAACTGGATCGCCGGCGTGCCCTCGATCCCGTAATGCTTCGCGAGCGCCTTCTCGCTCAGCTTGCTACCGCTGAAATCGGTAACCTCGCGGGCGCCGAGGATATTGAGATGCAGCACCGCGAAATTGTCGCGGATGTAGCTTTCGATCGCCGGGTCGGCGAGGTGGACCTCGTGCATGCGCCGGCAGGCCGGGCAATTGCGCAGCCCCCAGAGGATCGCGAAGCGCTTGCCACCCTGGCTCGCATTGGTCAGGTCCTCGGCGAGGTCGAGGAAGCTCTCCAGATACCAGTCTTCCTGGTAGAGCCCGTCCTCGCCGAGCTTTGCCTTGGCCAGGGCCGGTGCCGTCACCATGGCGACCAGCGAACTCGCCAGCAGGCTGCGTCGTGTGATCATGGCGTCGCCTCCGCACTGAGCTTCGACGGCTCTGGTATAAACATATGAATACGACTATGTTCGACCGATGATTGCAAGCGGGCGATATCGCGCAGGACTGGCGGCGGCGTTCACGTTGTCGGGATTGGTGTCGCTGCCGGTCTCGGCCGCCGAGCTCGTCATGTACACGCGCAGCAGCTGTCCGTTCTGCGTCCGCTTCGAGCGCGAGGTCGCGCCGGTCTACGCGAAGACGCCGGAAGGCAAGGCCGCGCCGCTGCGGCGAGTCGATCTGCCGGCCGGCGGGATGCGAGGCGGCGGCTTGCTGGAGCCTGTCATCGCGACGCCGACCTTCGTGCTGATGGACGGCGAGAAGGAAGTCGGCCGCATCACCGGCTATCTCAACGACGACATGTTCTGGGGTTTGCTCGGGCGGCTGGTTGCTGTCATTGAGATTCCCCAGGTTCAACGATCAGGCGTACAGACCCAATGACCGCGATCGTATCGAAAGCGCTGGAAACCGAACTGCGCGACGGCGCCGAGTTCTCGCCCGAGCTCGACCAGCTGATGCGCAAAGCTCGCAAGGCCAGTGACTTCCTCAAGGCCCTCTCGCACGAGAACCGTTTGCTGCTGCTCTGCCTGCTCGCCGAGCGGGAGCGGACGGTGACCGAGCTGGAGAACCTCCTCTCGCTGCGCCAGCCCATGGTTTCGCAGCAGCTGGCGCGGCTGCGTCTCGACCAGCTCGTCACCACCCGCCGCGACGGCAAGGCGATCTATTACAGCCTCGCCAGCGACGATGTCCGGCGCGTCATTGCCGTGATCTACGACATTTTCTGCAATCCGCCCGGACCCGAAGCCGGAAAATCGTGAGCGCCCGTCGCTCTCATCGGCGCCTGCCATGATCGAGCTGCCGGCCTGGGGCGCGGCACTGGCGGGTGTCGGCGTGGGCGCGGCCTGCGGCTTCACCGTCCGCCGGGCACGGCTCTGTTCCTTCGGCGCGGTCGAGGATGCCTGGATGGGCGGCGACACCCGCCGCCTCAGGATCTTCGGGCTTGCCCTCGCGATCGCGCTGATCGGCACGCAGGCCCTGATCGGGCTCCATCTGCTCGATTCCGCCAATTCCACCTATGTCCAGCCGGCGCTGCCCTGGCTGTCGATCATCGTCGGCAGCACGCTGTTCGGCCTTGGCATGGCGCTGGTCGGCACCTGTGGCTTCGGCTCGCTGATCCGGCTCGGCTCGGGCGATTTGCGCAGCCTGATCGTGATGATGGTCTTCGGCGCGGTCGCCTATGCGACGTTGCGCGGCATGTTCGCGCCGATCCGGATCGAGGTGCTGGAGAAGGTCTACTGGCCGCTACCCGGCGGCCTCAAGGGTGATCTCGCCGGCATCCTGACCTATCTCGGTGCCCCGGCTGCGCGCGTGCTGATCACCGTCGCCGGCGCCATTGTCCTGATCGCCATCGTCGCCATCGATCCGCGCCTGCGACGCTCGCCCCGGCTGCTGCTCGCCGGCGCGACGCTCGGCCTTGCAGTCGTTGCCGGCTGGTGGGTGACCGGCATCGCCATCGATGCCTTCGAGACCGTCCCGCGCGCGCAGAGCCTGACCTTCGTCTCGCCGGTCGGCCGGGCGCTCTATGCCGTGCTGAGCGCGCCCTCGGCCTTGCTCGAATTCGGCATCGGCACGCTCGCCGGCGTGACGCTCGGCTCCTTCCTGTCGGCGCTCTATGACCAGGAATTCCGCTGGGAAGCCTTCGACGACGACCGCGAGATGCGCCGTCATCTCCTTGGCGCCGTATTGATGGGCGGTGGCGGTGTGCTCGCCGGCGGCTGCACGATCGGGCAGGGCATCTCGGCAGGCTCGATGCTGGCCCTGTCCTGGCCGCTGGCGATCGCCGGGATGATGATCGGCGCGCGGGTCGGCATCGCCTTCCTGGTCGAAGGCTCGCTCAGGGGGCTGTGGCAGCGCGGCTGATCGCCTGCACCGGGGCGCAGTAGAGCGCGTGCAAGGTCTCCAGAACCGCCTTCGCCTTCTCGCTCGCCAGCGAGAAGAAGACCGCGACGCCGCGTCGCCGGGCGGTGATCAGCCCAAGCTTGCGCAATTGCGCCAGGTGTGAGGCGACGCCTGCCGGGCTCAGCCCGGTGACCCCCGCGAGCTCGGCGGCGCCTGCTTCACCCTCGACGAGACGGCAGAGGATGGCGAGCCGGCGCGGACTCGCCATGGCCGAGAGAAGCGCTGCAGCCTCCGCGATCGGCGGGCTTGCTGGCGCCTCGGCGCGAGGCTGCAATTCGATTGACATATCGTTTTTTCTATATATATGAGATATGGAATTTAATACTGCAGGAGTCGATGATGGTCAATCTCGGTTCCCTGCCCGGCGGAGCGACGCTGAGATGATCGAGACGACGTTCACACCCATCGCCTCGCTTGCCGGCGGCGCGCTGATCGGCCTAGCGGCCGTAATGCTGATGCTATTCCAGGGTCAGATCGCCGGCATCAGCGGCATCCTCTCGCGATTGCTGCCGCCGCAGGCGGACGGCGAGGCTGGCGGTCGGCTCGCCTTCGTCGCCGGTCTCGTGCTCGCGCCGCTCATCGTCTATGCTGCAGGATCGGCCTGGCCGGTTCCGCAGATCGCCGCGACGGTACCGGTTCTCGTCGTTGCCGGCCTGCTTATCGGTTTCGGTTCGATCTGGGGCAATGGCTGTACCTCCGGCCATGGCATCTGCGGCCTGTCACGCCTGTCGCTGCGCTCGCTGATCGCAGTCGCGACCTTCATGGCGAGCGCCATCGCGACTGTCTTCGTCACCCGGCACCTGCTGTGAGTCCGGCCATGTCGATCCTCGTGCAATTCGCCATTGGCCTGATCTTCGGCCTCGGACTGATCCTCGCCGGCATGGCGAACCCGGCCAAGGTGCTGAACTTCCTCGACCTCGCCGCCATCCCGGCCGGGCGCTGGGACGCCAGCCTGCTCTTCGTCATGGCCGGCGGTATCGCCGTCACCATGCTGGGTTACCGGCTCGCTTTCGCCCGAGGCCGCCCGCTGCTCGCGGAGCGCTTCGTCCTGCCGAGCGCCAGCCGGCCGGATGCGCGACTGGTCACCGGCGCAGTCCTGTTCGGGATCGGCTGGGGGCTCGCCGGCTTCTGCCCTGGCCCGGCACTGGTCGCGGCGCTGACTGGCGGCTTGCCGGCGCTGATCTTCCTCGCGGCGATGCTCGCCGGCATGGCGCTCGCCCGCCGGCTCGCCGCTGCCGGCGCCATTCGTCCGGCCGAGCCGAGGAGAACCTCATGACCGCTATCCCGCACCCGGTCGATCTGTCGAGCAAGCCAGAGATCACCGCCTTCTTCGACGCACAGACGAACACGGTCAGCTATGTCGTGAAGGACCCCGGCTCGAACGCCTGCGCCATCGTCGATTCGGTGATGGACATCGACTATGCCTCCGGCCGCATCACCTATGATTCCGCCGACAAGATCATCGCCTACGTCCGTGAACACGGCCTCGCGGTCGAATGGCTGATCGAAACCCATGTCCATGCCGACCACCTGTCCGGCGCGCCCTATATCCAGGGCAAGCTCGGCGGGAAAATCGGCATCGGCGAGCGCATCACCATCGTGCAGGAGACCTTCGGGAAGATCTTCAACGAGGGCACCGCGTTCCAGCGCGACGGCAGCCAGTTCGACCACCTCTTCGCCGATGGCGACACTTATTTGATCGGCGGGATGAAGGCCTTCGCGATGCATACGCCCGGCCATACCCCGGCCTGCATGACCCATGTGATCGGCGATGCCGCCTTGGTCGGCGATACGCTGTTCATGCCGGATGGCGGCTCGGCCCGGGCTGACTTCCCCGGCGGCGACGCGCGCACGCTCTACCGCTCGATCCAGCGTGTACTGGCGTTGCCGCCGCAGACGCGCCTGTTCATGTGCCACGACTACGGCCCGAACGGCCGCGAAATCCGCTGGGAGACGACGGTCGCCGAGCAGCATGAGCACAACATCCATGTCCGCGACGGCATCGGCGAGGACGCGTTCGTCGCGATGCGCGAGGCCCGCGACGCGACGCTCGCCATGCCCAGGCTGATCATCCCCTCTCTGCAGGTGAACATGAAGGCCGGCGAGCTGCCGCAACCGGATGAGAGCGGCAAGCGGTTCCTGAAGGTTCCGCTGAATTCACTATAAGCCGTTCGCTACGCCGCGACGAAGCGATAGGCCGTGCCCTGCCGCTCGACCCGCCCGATCGCGCCGGGCAGGTGGTAGCCGATGATCTGCGCCTTCTCCTGACTGAGCCGGTCGAGCAGCTTGCGCCGCGTCGCGACGGCGAGATCGGCGTCGTGGTCCGACGCCGGTCGCCAATCCGGGTGCGCGAACGAGATCAGCGGATGCGTCAGCGCATCGCCCAGCACCATCACCGGACCGCCAGCCGTCTTGAAGGCGAAGGAGGCATGGCCCGGCGTGTGCCCGGGCGTCGTCACCGCCTCGATCCCCGGCAGCCATTCGCGGCCGGGCTCGATCCGTTCGAGCCTGTCGCCGAGCTCCTTGGCGATGCGCTGCGCCCCCGCAGCGAAGGCATGGCGATCCTCCGGCAGGCGTTCATAGACCTTCGGGTCGCTCCAGAAGCCGATCTCGGGCGCGGCGACCAGCCAGCGCGCATTGGGAAAGAGCGGGCTGTCGAACTCGTCGAGCGCGCCCCAGAAATGATCGGGATGGAGATGGGTGAACAGCACATGCGTCACCGCATCGGGCTCGATCCCGGCCGTCTTCAGACTCTCGGCGAGCTTGCCCGAGCCCGCCAGGAAGTTCGCGCCCGAGCCGCAATCGAACAGGATGACGTCCTTGCCGCGCTTCAGGCAGGTGACGTTGAGGACCGAGCGCGTCGGCCCGGTCTGCTTGGCCTCGGCAGCGAGCTGCGCCTGGGGAATGTCGCGCGCCAGCATCGACAACGGCAGTTCGAAGCTGCCGTCACTGAGGACGGTCAGCGTCTCCTCGCCGGAGCCGAGCGTCGCCACGACCTGCGCCAGGACCGGTGAGGCCAGGGCGCAGGCGCCGGAGGTGACGAACAGGCGACGCGTCAGCATGGGCTGCTCCAGCAAGGCCTATTTGTTCACCGGCGATTCCGGATCGAACAGATAGGCCATCACGTCCTTGATCTGCTGCTCGTCCAGCACCTTGTTGACGCCGAAGCGCGGCATGTTCGAGCAGGGCACCACCGCCATCGAATTGTAGATCTTGGTGTAGGCGTCCTTGATCGTCTCCGGATCGTATTTGCGATCCTTGCCATAGGCGGCGAGGCTCGGGCCGAGCGTGCCGTAGCTGACCTCCTTCGGGTCGAGCTGGTGGCAGGCGAAGCAGTTGCCGCCGGCGACCGTGCCCGGCGGATCGGAGAACTGGCCGCCGCGGCCGTTATTGGCGACCTGGTAGCCCTTCTTCCAGTCGCCGAGGAATTTTCCGTCGGCTGGGTAGGTGACGCGGGCGCTCTCCCGCTTCAGCATCGCGTCGGATTCCGCCGAGGACGGGTTGTTGCGGGTCGTGTTGCAGACGGCGAGCGAATCGTCCGGCTTGATCCTCGCCTGCCATTCGGCCGAGGCCTTGCCGAAGGTCGACTTGATGTAAGCGTCGATCACGGCCTGGGCCGGGCGTTCCTCGGCGGTGGCGGACCCTGCGACGAGCAGCAGCGCCGCGACGGGAATGAGTGTCCTGATCATCACGTTTCCCCTCAGCGCTTGATCGACGGGACTTTGATCTCGCCGCCTTCGGCCTGCTTTTGCAGGAAGACGGTGAGCGCGGTCAGGGCTTCCGAGCCGTATTCCGGCACGGGCCAGCGCTGCTGGCGGTAGCAGTCCCAGAGCCGGTGCTGCATCGTCCTGAGCGCGCTCTGCGAGACGCGATAGGTCGGCCAGGAGCCCATGGTCTCCTGCGCGGTCTTGCCCTTGACCGAGAGGTTGGGCAGGCCCTGCAGACGGATGCGCTTGCCTTCCTCGGCATGGCAGGTGGCGCAGGAGAAGTCGTTGACGCCGCCGCGGGTGTAGAACAGCGCCTCGCCGACCGCCGCCATCTCCATCTCCTTGGGATGGGAGAGCTGTGGCTGGATCTTCATATCGCTCGACTTGTTGGCGATGAAGGCGACGAGGTCCTCCATGTCCGAGGCCCGGGCCGGACCCGAGAAACGCCGCAGCACGACATCCTTGGTGTCGAGCCCCTGCAGCTTGTCCATGCACCAGAGCAGGCGCTGCTCGGTATCCATCACCTTGTCGGCGTCGGCGAAATAGCGCGGCAGCTTGGCGAAGGCGCCGTCGAGCTTGCCCGCCCCCTCGCCGAGATCGCAGCCCTCCAGCGAGACGTTCTTCGTGCCGCGCTTCTCGGCCCAGAGCGCCTCGCCGCGATCCACCGCCAGGAAGCCCGGATTCGAGAACGGATCGGAGAGCATCTGGCGATAGCGCTCGATCTCCTTCTCGCTGTCGTCCTGCGGCGGCGACTGTGCGGTCAGCGGCCCGGCCGCGACTATCATGACAGCCGCCAACGCGGCCGCTCCGAGGATCGGAAGCTTCATCCCTCGCCCTTTCGTTTCCTCCGGGACCGCTTATCCTGCGATCTCGTCGCCGGCCCTCTCGGGGGCTTTACATTCACAAAAAACAATATCACGATACGTGCAAATGATTGGCGTCCTGCTGCGGCGCCGTCAAGAGTTAAAACGAGACGAATTCCAGGGAGGAGCCCCGCATGCAGATTCAACCGTCGACGCTGTCGCGCCGCGATGCGGTGAAGGCCGCGGCCTGGGCTCTCGCCGCCGCTGCGATCGCGCCGAAGCTCGCCTTTGCCGACGAGAAGGCCGTCGCCGCCGAGATCAAGAAGCTCTACGGCGACAAGCCGATGGCCTCCGGCAAGATCAAGCTCGATGTGCCCGAGATCGCCGAGAATGGCCTGGTCGTTCCGATCAATGTCGAGATCGAAAGCCCGATGACGGAGGCCGACTACGTCAAGGCCGTGCACGTCTTCGCCGAGGGCAACCCGCAGCCAGGCGTCGTCAGCTACCAGTTCACGCCGGCTTGCGGAAAGGCCTCGGCCGCGACGCGCATGCGCCTCGCCCAGACGCAGGACATCATCTGCGTCGCCGAGATGTCGAACGGCACGCTGCACACGGCCAAGGCCAACATCAAGGTCACGATCGGCGGCTGCGGCGGCTGACGCCCCGCATCGTCATCGACAGAACAAGGCGAGGAAACACCCATGACCACCAAGCCCACGCCCCGCGTGCGTGTTCCGGCCAAGGCCGCCGCCGGCGAGATGATCGAGATCAAGACGCTGATCTCGCACGAGATGGAATCCGGCCAGCGCAAGGACGCCGAGGGCAAGACCATCCCGCGCCAGATCATCAACAAGTTCTCGGCGAGCTTCAACGGCAAGCCGGTCTTCTCGGCCGACTGGTTTCCGGCGATCTCGGCCAATCCCTACCAGTCCTTCTTCTTCAAGGCGACGGAATCGGGTGAGTTCACCTTCACCTGGAAGGATGACAATGGCTCCGAATACACCGCCAAGAACAAGCTGACGGTCGGCTGACGCCAACCGTCATTGCGAGCGCAAGCGAAGCAATCCTGTCTCGTAGAGCTCTGTCGCTCCTGGATTGCTTCGTCGCTTCGCTCCTCGCAATGACGACCAAAGCTCCACTTGAAGAGCCCCTGGATCGCGATGTGCGCGCATCCAAAGGATGAGTCATGATCTCAAGACGAGACTTCCTGCAGGCGACGGCGGTCGCCGCGGCTATGACTGCCGGCTCCGGCCTCGGCCCGCTCGGGCGCGCCGCCGCCCAGCAGAAGCTGTCGCAGGCCGACATCCTGCGCTTCGAGCCGCAGGGCCAGGTCACCATCCTGCATGTGGCCGATATCCACGCCCAGCTGATGCCGCTGCAGTTCCGCGAGCCGGCGGTCAATCTCGGCGTCGGCGAGGTCAAGGGCCTGCCGCCGCATCTGACCGACGCCGCGTTCCGCGAGCATTTCAAGATCGCGGCCGGCTCGGCCGACGCCTTCGCACTGACTTCGGACGATTTCGTCGCACTGGCCCGCAATTATGGCCGGATGGGCGGGCTCGACCGGATCGCGACTTTGGTCAAGGCTGTTCGGGCCGAGCGCGGCGACGACAAGGTCCTGCTGCTCGATGGCGGCGACACCTGGCAGGGCAGCTGGAGCTCGCTCCAGACCAAGGGCCAGGACATGGTCGACGTGATGTCGGCGCTGAAGCTCGACGCGATGACCTCGCATTGGGAGTTCACGCTCGGTGCCGAGCGGGTCAAGCAGATCGTCGAGGCCGCGCCCTTCGCCTTCCTTGCCCAGAACATCCGCGAAAAGGAATGGAACGAGCCGGTCTTCCCGCCGCGCAAGGTCTTCGAGAAGGGCGGCGTCAAGGTCGCGGTGATCGGCCAGGCGCTGCCGCGCACCGCCGTCGCCAATCCGCGCTGGATGTTCCCGGACTGGGAATTCGGCATCCGCGAGGAGGAAATCCAGAAGCAGGTCGAGGAGGCCCGTGCCGAAGGCGCCGCGATCGTCGTGCTGCTCTCGCATGACGGCTTCGACGTCGACCGCAAGCTGGCGAGTAGGGTCAAGGGCATCGACGTCATCCTGACCGCCCATACCCATGATGCCATGCCCGGGCTGATCCGGGTAGGGCAGACCGCCCTCGTCGCTTCCGGCTCGCATGGCAAGTTCGTCTCGCGCCTCGACGTTGCGGTGAAGGACGGCAAGGTCGCCGATATCCGCTTCAAGCTGATGCCGGTCTTCGCCGATGCGATCGCGCCCGATGCGGAGATGGCGGCGCTCGTCACCAAGCTGCGCGCGCCCTTTGCCGCCGACCTAGCCAAGGAGATCGGCCGAACGGAGTCGCTGCTCTACCGGCGCGGCAATTTCAACGGCACCTTCGACGACCTGATCTGCGACGCCATGCTCTCGCAGCGCGACGCCGAGATCGCGCTCTCGCCGGGCTTCCGCTGGGGCGGATCGCTGCTGCCGGGCGAGCCGATCACCTGGGAGGCGATCAGCAACGCGACCGCGATCACTTATCCGAACTGCTACCGGATGGAGATGACCGGCGCGCAGCTCAAGGAGATTCTCGAGGACGTCGCCGACAACATCTTCCACCCCGACCCCTATTTCCAGGGCGGCGGCGACATGGTCCGCATCGGCGGCATGGGCTACGCCATCGATGTCGGCAAGCCGATGGGCAGCCGCATCTCCGGCCTCACCCATCTCAAATCCGGCAAGCCGATCGACGCCTCCCGCAAATACGTCGTCGCCGGCTGGGCCAGCGTCAACGAGGGAACGCAGGGACCGCCGATCTGGGATGTGGTGCGCAACCATGTCGCCGCGACCAAGACCATCACCATCAAGCCGAACGATGCCGTGAAGGTGAGCGGGGCATGAGTGCCTCCGCCATCACGCTCGTCAAAGAGCAAGGAGACGAGGCATGACCTCTCCCGCAAAACCCGATGCGCTCAGCCGTCGCCGTTTCCTCGGCGGGGCGGCGGTCGCAGGAGCCGGCCTCGCCGGCACCGGGCTCGCCCGCGCCGAAGCCGGCAAGCCCGATCCGCTGATCACCGAAGTCCAGGACTGGAGCCGCTATCTCGGCGAAGGCGTCGACAAGCGGCCCTATGGCACGCCGTCGCGCTTCGAGAAGAACGTGATCCGCCGCGATGTCTCCTGGCTGACTGCGTCGCCCGAATCCTCGGTCAATTTCACGCCGCTGCACGAGCTCGACGGGATCATCACCCCGTCCGGCCTGTGCTTCGAGCGCCATCATGGCGGCATCGCCGACATCGACCCAGCCAATCACCGTTTGATGATCCATGGCCTCGTCGACAAGCCGCTGGTCTTCACCATGGAAGATATCAAGCGGATGCCGCGGCAGAACCGCATCCACTTCCTCGAATGCGCCGCCAATTCCGGCATGGAATGGCGCGGCGCGCAGCTCAATGGCTGCCAGTTCACCCACGGCATGGTCCACAACGTCATGTACACCGGCGTGCCGCTGAAGGCGCTGCTGGCGGAGGCGGGGGTGAAGACCAACGCAAAGTGGCTGATGCTGGAGGGCGCCGATTCCTCCGGCATGAACCGCTCGCTGCCGATCGAGAAGGCGCTCGACGACACACTGATCGCCTTCGCCATGAACGGCGAGGCGCTGCGGCCCGAGCAGGGCTATCCGCTGCGCGCCGTCATCCCGGGCTGGGAGGGCAATCTCTGGGTCAAATGGCTCCGGCGCATCGAGGTCGGCGACCAGCCCTGGCAGGCCCGCGAGGAGACCTCGAAATACACCGACCTCCTGGCCGATGGCCGCTCGCGCCGCTTCACCTTCTTCATGGACGCCAAATCGGTGGTGACCAATCCGTCGCCGCAGGCGCCGTTGAAGCAGAAGGGCCGCAACGTCCTTTCCGGCCTCGCCTGGTCGGGCCGCGGCACGATCAGCAGAGTCGACGTCACGCTCGATGGCGGCAAGAACTGGCAGCATGCCCGGATCGACGGGCCGGTGCTCGATAAGTCGCTGACCCGCTTCTATGTCGATTTCGACTGGACCGGGCAGGACCTGCTGATCCAGTCGCGCGCCATGGATTCGACCGGCTATCTCCAGCCGACCAAGGAGGAGTTGCGCAAGATCCGCGGCACCAACTCGATCTACCACAACAACGGCATCCAGACCTGGCATGTGAAGGCGAACGGGGAGACCGAGAATGTCGAGATCGGTTAATCCCGTCCTGCTCGCGGGCCTCGCAGCGGTTGCCGTGCTCGCCGCCGCGCCGCTGATCGCGCAAACCAAGCCGGCAGCCAAGCAGGCTCAAACGCATCCGCCCGCCAAGGCTGCCCAGGCTCCAGCGCCGGCCGCAAAGCTCGGCCTCGGTCGCGAGGCGCTGCCCGAGGAGATCAAAGCCTGGGACATCGCGGTGCGGCCCGACGGCAAGGGCCTGCCGCCCGGCAAGGGCACGGTCAAGCAGGGCGACGAGATCTTCCAGGCGCAATGCGCCAGCTGCCATGGCGAGTTCGGCCAGGGCAATGGCCGCTGGCCGGTGCTGGCCGGCGGCATGGGCTCGCTGAAATCCGACCGGCCTGAGAAGACGATCGGCTCGTTCTGGCCCGATCTCTCGACGGTGTTCGACTATGTCCGCCGCGCCATGCCCTATGGCAACGCCCAGTCGCTGTCGCCGGACGAGCTTTACGCCGTCACCGCCTATTTGCTCTACCTGAACGACATCGTGAAGGACGAGGACTTCGAACTGTCCGATAAGAACTTTACCAGTGTGAAGCTGCCAAACGCGGCCACCTTCTACGATGACGACCGCGAGACCACGGAGAAGGCCTTCTGGGGCAAGGAACCCTGCATGACCAACTGCAAGCCGGAGGTGAAGATCACCGGACGGGCGGTGATCCTCGACGTGACGCCGGATTCCAAGACGGCTCCGAAGGTCGACTGATGCGAGGAGCCGGCGCCGTTCGTCTCTCGGTGGTCGGCTTCGTCCTGGCCTGCGCACCGGCGAACGCCGCCGGAGACAAGGCGCTGGGGGAATATCTCTCCGCCGAATGCACGAGCTGCCACCAGAGCAGCGGCAAGCAGGTCGGCGGCATTCCGGCGATCGTCGGCCATCCGGCCGGGCAGTTCGTCGCGCTGATGAACGCCTATCGTGGGCGTCAGCGCGACAATCAGGTGATGCAGGCGGTCGCCGCCCGGCTCTCCAGCGAGGAGATCGCGGCGCTGGCGGCCTATTACGAGAGTCTGAAGCCCAATCCTTAGCCGGGCATATGGCCTGAACAGCGGAGGGGAATGATGTCGGAGGATACCCAGCAGGCCTCGCGCCGGGCGCTGATGCTGGCGGCAGCCAGCGGTGTGGTCGCAGCCGCGACACCGGCCCTTGCCGCGCCGCGGCAGACGGCGCTCGCCGACCTCAAGAAGGAGGCCGACGTCGCCTGCCTCTATCATTGCGATTTCGGCGATCCCCAGCGCTTCACCCAGATGCTGCAGAACATCGCCAATCATTATTCCGCCTATGGCGCCGACCCGTTCGCGCTGCAGCTCGCCATCGTCGCGCACGGTCCGGGCGTGGAGTTCTTCCTGGAGAACCTCGACGGCACGAGCTGGAGCGAGGAGGCCGCCACGGTTCCGAAGGTCTTCGAGCGCTTCGAGGATGTCGCCAGGAACGGGCTCAAGGTCCATCTCTGCGAGATCACCTTTTCCCGGCTGAAGATCGACAAGAGCAAGGCGCGCAAGGCCGAGTTCGTCGGCTTCGTGCCATTCGGCGTCGCCGCCGTCGCGGCGATGCAGAGCAAGGGCTTCGCTTATCTGAAGGTCGGATAGGACCCGTCAGAGGTCCGCCGCAAATGATGGGAAAGGGAGAGGGAACCATGTCGACCAGCCGCCGCACATTTCTGTCAGGCCTTGCCGCAGCCGGCAGCTTCGCCATCGCCTCGCCCGCCGTGCTCGGCCAGGCCAAGCCGCGCGTCGTGGTGATCGGCGGCGGGGCCGGTGGCGCGACCGCGGCGAGATACATCGCCAAGGATTCGAACGGCGCTATCGCCGTGACATTGGTCGAGGAGAACGAGGTCTACCACACCTGCTTCCACTCCAACCTCTTCATTGGCGGCTTCAAGAGCTACGATGAGATCAGCCATCGCTACGATGCGCTGGCGAAGAACCACGGCATCACGCTGGCCCGCGCCCGCGCCACGCAGATCGACCGCGACAAGAAGGAGGTCGTGCTCTCGACCGGCGATCGCCTGCCCTATGACCGGCTCGTGGTCTCGCCCGGCATCGACCTGAAATACGATTCCGTCCCCGGCTGGTCGAAGGAGGTCGAGGAAGCCATGCCGCATGGCTGGAAGCCCGGCCGGCAGACGCAACTGATCAGACAGAAGCTCGACGCGGTGCCAAATGGCGGCACGATCCTGATGATCGCCCCGCCCAATCCCTATCGCTGCCCGCCCGGCCCCTATGAGCGCGCCTCGATGTTCGCCCATGTGCTCAAGGCGAGCGGCAAGCGCGACTGCAAGATCATCATCCTCGATCCGAAGGACAGCTTCTCGAAGCAGGGCGTCTTCCAGGAGGGCTGGGAGAAGCATTATGGCGCGATGATCGAGTGGCTCGGCCCGAAGGTGCATGACGGCATCAAGTCGGTCGATCCGAAGAGCAACACCGTCGTCACCGGTTTCGAGACCTACAAGGACTGCGCCTTCGTCAATGTCATCCCGGCACAGATGGCGGGCGAGATCGCGCGCTCGGCGGGCTTAGCCCCGGCCGGCGGCTACTGCACGATCGACCCCGCCTCGATGAAATCGGCCGTCGACCCCAACATCTTCGTGCTCGGCGATGCCTGCATCGCCGGCGACATGCCCAAATCCGCCTTTGCCGCCAACAGCCAGGCCAAGGTCGCGGCGATGGTGATCCGCGGCGAGCTCGCCGGCGGCCGCACCTTCCCGGCGCGCTACATCAACACCTGCTGGTCGCTGATCGAGACCGACGACACCATCAAGGTCGGCGGCCGCTATGAGCCGAAGGACGGCAAGATCGCTGCAGCTGAGACCTTCGTCTCGCAGCCGCGGGAGAGCGCCGAGCTGCGCAAGGAAAATCAGGCCGAGAACGTCGGCTGGTACGCCGCGATCACCGCCGACATGTTCAGTTGAAAGCCGATCACCGCGCCGCCGCCTCGCGCAGCGGCGCCAATTCATCCCGCATCTGCAAGGTCTGACCGCATGAAACTGCCTATCGTCGCCGCTACCCTTATTGCCGCCTCCGTCACGACCAGCGCCCAGGCGCAGGATGTCTCAGCCGGCGAACGCTCCTGGAACAAATGCCGCGCCTGCCACCAGGTCGGCGAAGGCGCCAAGAATCTGGTCGGCCCGCAGCTCAACGGCCTGTTCGGCCGGCACACCGGCGAGGTCGAGGGCTACAGCTATTCGACCGCCAACAAGAATGCCAACATCACCTGGGACGAGGCGGTCTTCGCCGAGTACATCAAGGACCCGAAGGCCAAGATTCCCGGCACCAAGATGGTCTTCGCCGGCATCAAGAACGAGAAGGAAATCGCGGACCTCACCGCCTTCCTCAAGCAGTTCGGCAAGGACGGCAAGAAGATGTGAGCCGGCTCCAGCGGCCCGATAGGGCTGCTGCTTACGGGCTGCGCCGAGTTCACGGCTGCGGCTTCCCTGGGATTGATCCAGATCAAAGCAGTCCGGCGCCGCCTCTTCTGGCGGCTCTGGGGCATGGTGGTCGCCTTCTGGCGGATCATCAGCCGGCCGAGCGCCTATCTGCCGCTCGGTTTCCTGACGCTGGTCGGCTTCGTCTGCGGCGTGATCTTCTGGGGCGGCTTCAACACCGCGCTGGAGATCACCAACACCGAGAAGTTCTGCACCTCCTGTCACGAGATGCGCGACAACGTCTATCAGGAGCTGCAGTCGACGGTGCATTTCTCCAACCGCTCCGGCGTGCGCGCGACCTGCCCGGACTGCCATGTGCCGCACAACTGGACCGACAAGATCGCCCGCAAGATGCAGGCCTCGAAGGAGGTCTGGGGCAAGATCTTCGGGACGATCTCGACGCGCGAGAAGTTCCTGGATATGCGGCTCGAGCTCGCCAAGCACGAATGGTCGCGGCTCAAGGCGAACGACTCGCTCGAATGCCGCAACTGCCACTCATCCGTGGCGATGGATTTCACCAAGCAGACGCGCCGGGCGGCCGATATCCATGGCCGCTTCCTGACCACGGGCGAGAAAACCTGCATCGACTGCCACAAGGGCATCGCCCATCTCCTGCCGAACATGACGGGCATCGAGCCGGGTTGGAAGGAGGCGCCCGAGCTGCAGGGCAAGGGCGCCTCCTGGCACGGGCCCGAGCGGGCCGTCAGCGCCTATCTTGCCGAGATCGAGAAGCGCTGAAGGTCGTATTTGCCGAACAGGGCAGGATTGCTCCGGACGGCCCATCCCGCCGGCCATAGCGCTGGCGGAAGAAGCCACGACACACGACTGAGAGCGCCGGTCCGCTGATCTCAACTAGTGGTTTAGCTGTATACAAAACGTTTGCGCAAACGTTTTGGACTGCTATCGTTCCTGCAATGGCGGTCTTCAGGCGGCCTCGGGGAGGGTGAGTTGGCGCGAGATCGCCGGGCAGTTTGCGTTGCGCATCGCGTCGTTGCGGCGACAGCCGTGTCGCTTTGCCACCCGCTCTTTCCGAGCAGAAGGTGCGGCCGATGGTGACGATCAAAGACGTCGCCCGCGCGGCCGGGGTCTCGGTGACCACGGTGTCCCATGCGGTCAACCGCACGCGCCATGTGAATCCGGACACGATCGAGAAGGTCCAGGCGACGATCGAGCAGCTCGGCTACCAGCCGAGCGGCGTGGCGCGGGCGCTGCAGAGCAACCGCACCCATACCGTCGGCATGATCGTCACCAGCTCGACGAACCCGTTCTTCGCCGAGGTGATCCGCGGCGTCGAGACCGGCTGCTTCGATCGTGGCTACAGCCTGATGCTGTGCAATTCCGGCGACGTCGCGCAGAAGCTCACCGCCTACTTGCGCACGCTGATGATGAAGCGGATCGATGCGCTGCTGGTGATGACCAGCAATGCCAGCTCTGATTTCTTCCGCAGCCTCGAGCAGATCACCACGGTTCCGATCATCGCCCTCGACACGACGATCCCGCGCGTCGACTGCCTGATCAACGACGATTCCCTGCTGGGCGGGCGGCTCGCCGGGGCGCATCTGGCGGGCAAGGGCTTTGCCCGCATCGGCTGCATCACCGGCCCGGCCGGCCATCCACGCAGCACCGAACGCCTCGCCGGATTCACCGCCGCGCTGGCGGAGGCGGGGGGGCCGCTCGACCTGGCCCTGATGATCGAGTCCGATCTCACCGTCGGCGGCGGCCATGCGGCGATGGCCGCGCTGCTCGACCGCTGCGGTGCGACGCGGCCCGATGCGATCTTCTGCTTCAACGACCTCGTCGCCATCGGCGCGATGTGCGCCGCGCAGCAGCGCGGCCTGCGCGTGCCGGAGGACCTCGCGGTGATCGGCTATGACGACATCGACATTGCCGCCTTCACCTCGCCGCCGCTGACCACCATCCGCCAGCCAGCCTACGACATCGGCGTCAAGGCGGCCGAATTGCTGGTCGGCCTGCTCGACCACGGCCGGCCGCTGCCGCGCACGCTGGCGCTCGAGCCGGTGCTGGTCGAGCGCCTGTCCGTGACATCCGCGACGAACTCTGGAAGGTCCGCATGACCCGCTACATCATCGATTGCGATCCCGGGCATGACGATGCGATGGCGATCCTCTACGCCGCCAAACATCTCGATGTCGTCGGGCTGACGACCGTCGCCGGCAATTCCTCGCTGGAGAACTCCACCCGCAACGCCCTGGCGATCTGCACGCTGGCGGGCCTGAACCTGCCGGTCGTGCCCGGCCTCGACCGCGCCTTGATCGAGCCGCCGCTCGACGGCGCCTATGTCCATGGCGCAACCGGGATCGACGGAGCCGAACTGCCGGCACCCAGCTATGACCCGCTGAACCGGCACGCCGTCGACTTCATCATCGAGACGGCCAAGGCTGCGCCGGGCGAGCTCAGCCTGATCGCGATCGGCCCGCTGAGCAATGTCGCGCTGGCGCTGCGGCTGGAGCCGCGGCTCGCCGGCTGGCTTAAGTCGATCGCGATCATGGGCGGCTCGACCACCAGCGGCAATCGCACGCCCTATGCCGAGTTCAACATCGTCTGCGATCCCGAGGCCGCGGCGATCGTCTTCGATGCCGGCGTGCCGCTCAGCATGGTCGGGCTCAACGTCACGCGCCAGGCGGGGATCGCCGAGCGCCATATCGCCAGGCTGCGCCAGGACGGCGGGCGGGTTTCCTCGGTGATGGCCGATCTGCTCGCCTTCTATCTCGCCAAGATGCAGGAGCGCTACGGCACGCCGACCGCGGCGATGCACGACCCCTGTGCCGTCATCCCGCTGGTGAAACCGGGGCTGATCACCTTCCAGCCACTGCCGGTGCATATCGAGCTCGGCGAGGGCCCGCTGCGCGGCATGACCGCCTGCGATTCCAGGCCGATGCGCCGCGACCACGACCAGCCCGGCGCCAGCCGACCGGCGAATTGCGACGTCGCCGTCGCCGTGGATGGCGAGGCCTGCGTCGACGCCGTCATCGACACCATCCTCGGATATGACCGGCCATGATCCCGCTGCTCATCGACTGCGATCCCGGCCATGACGATTCCATGGCCATCCTTTACGCGGCGAAGCATTTCGAGCTGCGCGGCCTGACCACGGTGTTCGGCAACTCGATCGTCGAGAACACCACGCGCAATGCGCTGAAGATCTGCGAACTCGCCGAGCTCGACATCCCCGTCGCTGGCGGCATGGGCGCTCCCCTCGTCGGCAGCTTCGCGCCCTCGATGATCCATGGTGCCAGCGGCCTCGACGGCGCCGACCTCCCTGAGCCGAAGCGCCGGCCGGTCGACATGCATGCAGTGGCGATGATCATCGAGCAGGCGAAGAAGGCTGAAGGCGAACTCGTGCTCGCCGCCATCGGCCCGCTGACCAATGTCGCGGTGGCGCTGCGCACCGAGCCGCGGCTGGCGCGCTGGCTGAAATGCATCACGATCATGGGCGGCAGCCTCGATATCGGCAACGCATCGCCTTACGCCGAGGCGAACATCCTGAAGGATCCGGAAGCGGCGGCGGCCGTCTTTTCCAGCGACGCTGAGATCTATCTCGCCGGCCTCAACTTCACTCGCCAGGCGATTCTCGAGCGCAGCCATGCCGATATGCTGCGGCAGGTTAGTGGAGCCGTCCCCGAGACCGTCGCCGGCATGCTCGACTTCTATCTGAGCCGCAACGAGGCCCGCTACGGCAAGCCGATCTCGCCGATGCACGATCCCAGCGCCTTCGTGCCCTTCGTGCGGCCGGACCTGGTCGAGCACAAGCCCTTCCATATCCAGGTCGAGCTGGCGAGCCCGCTGCTGCGCGGCATGACCGTGGCCGACCAGCGCAATGTCACGCGCCGCCCGGACGAGCCGGAGCCGCCGCGCGCCAACGTCAAGGCCGGCATCCGCATGGATGGCCCGGCCGCGACCCGGCATGTGATCGAGACGATCGCGAGCTATGGGCGCGGCTGAGCGCTCCCCGTTTCGACTGGCCTGCCACCGATACCGGACAAGAACGAACAGGAGGATTGGATGACGACGCGCCGCACCGTTCTGAAGGGCATGACCGCCACCGGCGGCCTGCTCGCCGCGCCGCAACTGCTGCGCGCCCAGGCCAAGACCGAGCTCAACGTGATCTGGGTCGGCTGGCCGGAAGGCCACATCACGCCGATGGCCGAGATGTTCATGAAGAACAATCCGACGATCAATCTGAAGCTGGAGCGCATCCCGTTCAACGAGCTGTTCCCGGCGCTGGAAGTGCGCCTGCAGGCGCGCACGCCCTTGCCCGACATCTTCTTCGCCGACGGGCCGCTGACCGCATCCTATTCGATCCGCAAGCATCTCGCCGAGCTCGACGGCATCCTCGGCAACGACCTCAGTCGCTACACCAAGGCGGCGCTGGCGCAGGGCACCTACAAGGGCAAGCTGATGACGCTGCCCTATATCAGCAGCGGCATGGTGCTGTTCCTCAACCGCAAGCACTTCGCCGATGCCGGCGTCGCCCTGCCGGAGCCCGACGTCGCCAAGCGCTGGACCTGGGAGCAGACGCTCGAAGCCGCCAAGAAGCTGACCGACCCGGCCAAGAACCAGTGGGGCCTCGTCTTCGAGATGGCCGACCGGCCTTATCAGGCGCTGACCTTGCCGCAGTCCAAGGGAGCGCAGGTGCTGAGCGAGGACGGCCTGACCGCGACCGGCTATGTCGATTCCAAGCCCTTCATCGACGCGATGCAGTTCTACGCCGACCTGTTCAACAAGCATAAGGTGACGCCGACCGGTGTGTTCGACACCAATCTCGCGCTGGAAATGTTCGCGACCGGCCGGGCCGCGATGTATCTCGCGACGACGCCGAGCCTTGCCTCGATCTCGGCGCGCAAGGACCTTGACTGGACGGTGGCGCCGCAGCCCTATTTCGAGGGCGGCAAGGCGGTGACGCCGACCGGCAGCTGGCATATCGGCCTCAATCCGCGGACCAAGCAGCGCGCCGCGGCCGAGACCTTCATCAAGGCCTTCGCCCAGCCTGAATATGTCGAAGCGCAGGCGCGCCTGCGGCCGAACCCGCCGGTGCTGAAATCGGTCTGGGATTCGATGGGCGCCGAGCTCGACACGCCCGGCTGGCGCATCGTCCGCTCCGAGATGGAGAACACTGCCATGCCGCGGCCGGCGACGCCGGGCTGGCTCGAATACGAGGACATCCTGCGCGGCGCCTTCCGCGAGATCCAGGGCGGCGCCAATGTCGAGCAGCGGCTGAAGAAGGCGGCCCGCGACATCGACCGCGAATTCGCCAAATATCGCGGCTGATCGGAGATGACAGCCTTGACCGACCGGGCCGCGGCCCCAGTCGCTGCCTCGGAGGCGCCGCGTCTCGCGCGGCGCCGCTCCGCCGATCCGATGCAGCCGCGCACGCTGGTGCTGCTCGCCTTCCTGCTGCCTGCGCTGGCCTTCCTCGTCCTGTTCCGGCTGACGCCGATCGTGATCGCCATCGGCGGCAGCCTGTTCACCCAGAACCTCGCGGGAGAGACCTCCTTCGGCGGCCTGACGAATTTCGCGCAGCTCTTCGGCGACGAGCGCTTCTGGAATTCGCTGAAGGTCACGCTGATCTTCAACATCATCATCAACCCGCTGCAGATCGCCATTGCCTTCGGCTACGCGCTGCTGGTGATGGTGCCGGGCAGGGGCATCACCTTCTTCCGCGCCGCCTTCTTCCTGCCGATGACGCTCTCCACCGGCCTCACCGCGGTGCTGTGGAACATCATGCTGGATTCCAATCTCGGGCCGGTGAACGCCATCCTCGAAGGCATCGGCATCGGCCGCCAGCCCTTCTTCCTGTCCGAGCATCAGGCGCTGGGCACGATGATCGCCATCGCAACCTGGAAAGGCTGCGGCTACTGGATGATCTTCCTGCTCGCCGGGCTCTACCGCATTCCGGGCGAGCTCTACGAGGCCGCGCGCATCGACGGCGCCAGCCGCTGGCACCAGCTCGTCCACATCACCCTGCCGCAGATGCGTCGGCCGCTCGCCTTTGTCTTCGTGGCGGATACCGCAATCAACTTCCTGTTCTTCGCGCCGGTCTACATCATCACCAAGGGCGGGCCGAACGGCGCGACCGACCTTTTGATGTTCCGCGCCTATGAGAACGCCTTCACCTTCATCAACTGGGGGCGCTCGCTGGCGCTGTCGACGATCATCCTCGTCATCATCGGCGTGATCGCCGCGATCGAGCTCAGGCTGTTCCGCGACAAGGAAGGAGCCGAAGCATGAGCGTCGATCGCCGCTCCACCGTGCTGGCTTTCGGCGCCGCACGCTACGTCACGATGTCGCTGATCGCGCTCGTGCTGCTGCTGCCGCTGGTCTGGCTGGTGGTCTCCTCGCTGCGGCCGCCGGCCGACATCTTCGCCCAGGGCAGCCGCCTCGGCTGGGGCATGCTGATCCCCGACCGGTTGACACTGGAGAACTACACTTCGCTGATCGGCACCGGCTTCCCGCGCGCCGTCGGCAACTCGCTCTTCGTCGCTCTGACGACAATGGTGGTCGGCGTCATCATCAATGCCGCTGCCGGTTTTGCCTTCGCGGTGTTCGACTTCCGCTTCAAGAACGTGATCTTCGCCTTCGTGCTGGCGGCGGCGATGATGCCGTTCGAGGCGATCGTCATCCCGCTCTATATCCTCGTGCAGAGCCTGGGGCTGATCGACACCTATGCCGCGCTGATCCTGCCCGACCTCGCCAACGGCTTCGTCATCTTCATGTTCCGCCAGTTCTTCGCCGGCCTGCCGCGCGAGCTCTACGAGGCGGCGCGGGTCGACGGCGCCTCATGGGGCCATATCTGGCTGAAGATCGCGCTGCCGATCTCCTGGCCGGTGGTGCTGACCGGCGGCATCATGCTGTTCATGCACCAGTTCGAGGCGTTCTTCTGGCCACTGGTGGCGGCGCCCTCGCCGGAGCACACGCTGGTGCAGGTGGCGATTGCCCGCAATATCAGCCTGGAGGGCACGGAATGGGGGCGGCTGTTCTCCTCGACCACGCTCGCAGGCTTGGTCGCGCTGGTGCCGTTCCTGCTCTTCCAGAAGTTCTACATCCGCAACTTTGTCACGAGCGGCCTGAAATAGCGCCCCAGCCCGATGACGAGGGCACGACATCAGCATCGCAACATAGGCGCGAGTCCGGCAGCCGCCGGCTCGCGTTTCGTGCGTTCCTGCTCCCGGATGAGGCGAAAGCCGAGGGGACGCTAAATCTTTTATCACGTCGGCTACTGACATCGGCGGCGCGCTGGTTATTCTGATGCCGCTTTCAACCGGCTCACCGGTGGTTGCCTGGGCGAGGGGCCCGCGCAACCGCTGTGATCAAATCGCTAAGATGGACCCTGGCATGAAGGACCTGGCATGACGTCTCCGATCCTCTCGGTCTCGAATCTGACGACCTCGTTCCGGGTCGAAGGGCTCTGGAAGCCGGTCGTGCGCAACATTTCCTTCGACATCAAGCCTCAGGAGACATTGGCGGTCGTCGGTGAATCCGGCTCCGGCAAGAGCGTGACCGCGCTGTCGATCATGCGCCTGACCCCGCCCAGCTCGAGCAAGATCGAAGGCTCGATCAAGCTCAACGGCAAGGAGCTCCTGACCCTGCCGGATGCGCAGATGCGCGAGATTCGCGGCAACGAGATCGCGATGATCTTCCAGGAGCCGATGACCTCGCTCAATCCGGTGCTGACCATCGGCTTCCAGATCGCCGAGGCGCTGATCCTGCATCGCGGCCTGTCGCGCTCCCAAGCCGAGGCCGAGACGATCCGCCTGCTGGAGAAGGTCAAGATCCCTTCGGCGAAGTCGCGCTTCCACGAATATCCGCACCGCTTCTCCGGCGGCATGCGCCAGCGCGTGATGATCGCGATGGCGCTGGCCTGCAAGCCGAAGCTCCTGATCGCCGACGAGCCGACGACCGCGCTCGACGTGACGATCCAGGCGCAGATCCTCGAGCTGATCAAGCAGCTGCAGCATGAGGAGGGCATGTCCGTCCTCTTCATCACGCACGACATGGGCGTGGTCGCCGAGATCGCCGACCGTACCGTCGTGATGTACAATGGCGACGAGATCGAGACCGGCCCGACCGAGGACATCTTCGCCAGCCCGCAGAAGCCCTATACCAAGTCGCTGCTCTCGGCCGTGCCGCGACTTGGCTCGATGGAAGGGCGCAGGCGGCCGATGCGCTTCCCGGTGGTCGATCGTCTGACGGGCCAGTCGGACGTTCCGACCGAAGTTCCCGATACCGTGCAGGCCGCCGAGCGTCCGGTGCTCGAGGTCGCGGGGCTGACGACCCGCTTCGAGATTCGCTCGGGCCTGCTCTCCTCGGTCAAGGGCCGGGTTCACGCGGTCGAGAACGTCTCCTTCAGCCTGAAGGCGGGCGAGACATTGGCGCTGGTCGGCGAATCCGGCTGCGGCAAGTCGACGACGGGCCGCTCGGTGCTGCGCCTGGTCGAGCCGCTCTCGGGCTCGGTGCTGCTCGACGGCGTCGACGTGCTGAAGCTCAACCAGGGCGAATTGCGCGAGCAGCGCAAGCGCATGCAGATGATCTTCCAGGATCCGTTCGCGTCGCTGAACCCGCGCATGAATGTCGGGGCCGCGATCGCCGAGCCGCTGCTGATCAACAACCTCGCCAATCGCTCAGAGGCGCGCGACAAGGTCGCTGATCTCCTGCAGCGCGTCGGCCTGCTGCCTGAGATGGCGAGCCGCTTCCCGCACGAGTTCTCCGGCGGTCAGCGCCAGCGCATCTGCATCGCCCGCGCGCTTGCGGTCGAGCCGCGGCTGATCGTGGCGGACGAGGCCGTCTCGGCGCTCGATGTCTCGGTCAAGGCGCAGGTGGTCAACCTGATGCTCGACCTGCAGGCCCGCATGGGCCTCGGCTATCTCTTCATCTCGCACGATATGGCGGTGGTCGAGCGCGTCAGCCACCGCGTCGCGGTGATGTATCTCGGCGAGATCGTCGAGATTGGGCCGCGCGAGGCGATCTTCCAGAACCCGCAGCACCCCTACACCAAGCGGTTGCTCGCGGCTGTGCCGATCGCCGACCCGGCCCGGCGCCTGCAGAAGCGCCCGGTCTCGAACGACGAGATCAAGAGCCCGATCCGCCCGCCTGACTACGTTCCACCGGTGCGCCAGTACCGCGAGGTCTCCCCCGGCCATGCCGTGATGATCTGGGGCGAGGAGTGGGAAGCCAAGCCGGTGATCGCCAAGGTGGCGTAAGCCGCTCCGGCCCGATCCGAAGAGTTCGCACCGGTCAGCCTGCACACGGGCTGACCAGTGACGCGGATGGTGGAGCGGCGATACGCTCCCCCTCTGATTAGTCCCTTTGATCAACGGAGTTCCGGCTGCGCAGGCTGGCATGCCGGGCGATCTCAGCCTATGCCAAGTGCTGGGAATCGTTGCTAGAACCTGTCATGCGCATCTGGATCAGAAATCCGCTCGCCATCCTCGCCGAGAATGCCGGGGGCGGGGTCGTGATCGAGGACGGGCTGATCGTCGAGTTGGTCGCGAGCGGTGGCTATCCAGCATTGCCGGTGACCGAAAGCTTTGACGCTTCCGGCCATGTCGTGCTGCCCGGCCTGATCAACACCCACCACCATTTCTACCAGACGTTGACCCGCGCCCATCCGGCGGCGATCGACCGCGAGCTCTTTCCCTGGCTGAAGGCGCTCTACCCGCTCTGGGCGAGGTTGCGGCCGGAGGATTTGCGGCTGGCGGTACGCGCCGCGCTGGTCGAGCTCATGCTCTCCGGCTGCACCACGGCGGCCGACCATCACTATCTCTATCCGGCCGGCCTGGAGAACGCGGTCGACATCGCGGTGGAAGAGGCGCGGGCGCTCGGCATCCGCGTCACCATCTCGCGCGGCTCGATGAACCTGTCGCAGAAGGATGGCGGCCTGCCGCCTGACGAGGTCGTGCAGGACGAGGACACGATACTCGCCGATTGCGAGCGGGTGCTCGGCCTGTTCCATGATCCCAAGCCCGGCAGCATGGTGCAGATCGCGCTGGCGCCGTGCTCGCCCTTCTCGGTGACGACCTCGCTGATGGCAGCCTCGGCTGAGCTGGCGACGCGCTTTGAAGCGCCGCTGCACACCCACCTCGCCGAAACCGAGGACGAGGACGCCTATTGCCGGGAGGTCTATGGCAAGCGGCCGCTCGACCTGCTGGAAGAGGCCGGCTGGATGCGGCCAAAAACCTGGCTGGCGCATGGCATCCACTTCTCCTGCGAGGAATGCGAGCGGCTGGGCAAGGCCGGTGTCGGCGTCTGCCATTGCCCGACCTCGAACGGCGTGTTGGCTTCAGGATTCTGCAAGACGCGCGAGCTCGAAGCGGCTGGTGCACCGGTCGGGCTTGGCGTCGACGGCTCGGCCAGCAATGACGGCTCGAACCTGATGGAGGAGCTGCGCCACGCGCTGCTGGTCAATCGGCTGCATTACAAGAGCGCCAGCGCGGTGACGGCGCGCGACACGATCCGCTGGGCGACGGAGGGCTCGGCGCGCTGCCTCGGCCGCTCCGATATCGGCCGGATCGCGGTGGGCCTACAAGGCGATCTTGCTCTCTACAAGCTCGACGAATTGCGCTTTTCCGGGGCGCATGACCCGATTGCGGCGCTGGTCCTGTGCGGCGCGAACAAGTCCGATCGCGTTATGGTCGGCGGGCGCTGGCGCGTGATCGACGGGGGGATCCCGGGGCTGGACCTTGCGAGTTTGCGCCGGGCGCATGGGCTTGCGGCGGAGCGCTACGCCTAAGGCGCCGTGATCGGGAGCGTGCCGCCTGCCCGCACCAGCGGCTTCAGGAACCCCGTCAGGTCGTCCGTGACGAAATGGACATGGCCGGCCTCGACGACAGCCTGCTCCGAGGCGTCGCGGAAGGGATCGGGCGTGCGCGGCACGATCAGCACCGTCTTCATGCCGAGATCATTCGGCACGATCAGGTTCTTGTCGATGTCCTCGAACATCGCCGCCCGGGCGGGATCGACCGCATGCTTGGCGAGGAAGTTCTCGTAGGTCGCGCGCTCGGGCTTGGGCAGGAAGCCGGCCTCGACGATGTCGAAAATGTCCTCGAAGTGGTGGAGGATGCCGAGCTTGCCGGCGACGTTCTCGGCATGGCCGCGCGAGCCATTGGTCAGGATCAGCTTGCGGCCGGGCAAAGCGGCGATCGCCGCGCCGAGATCGGGATTGGGATCGAGCATCGACAGGTCGATGTCGTGGGCAAAGGCGAGGAAGTCGTCGGGTTCGATACCGTGTTCCGCCATCAGCCCGTTCAGCGTCGTGCCGTAGCGCTCGTAATAGTAACGGCGCAGTTGCTGCGCGGACAGGCCGTCGAGCCCGAACAGATGGAGCAAATAGAGGCTGATCCGCTCATTGACCTGCGGCCAGACCTGCGCCTCGTGCGAATAGAGCGTGTTGTCGAGGTCGAAGATCCAGTGGTCGACATGGCCGAACGCAGTCTGCTCCGGCAGGAGCGGGATGGCGGCGGCGATTGATGCGTTCTGGTTCATTGGGCCATGACATGTGGGACGCGCCATCATGACATGCAAGATGCTTGCAAAGTCCTTGCGACAGGGAAGTACCCCGTCTTTCCGGGCTCTTCGCTTCGCGAAGCCCCGGAAAGACGGCTGTATCGCCTACTTCCGGATGATCGTGCCCGAACCCGTGTCGGTGAAGAGTTCGATCAGCGCCGCATGCGGGACCTTGCCGTCGAGGATGACGACGGCCTCGACGCCTTTTTCCAGCGCGTAGATGCAGGTCTCGATCTTCGGGATCATGCCGCCGGAGATGGTGCCGTCGGCGATCAGGCGCCGGCACTGCTCGATGGTGAGCTCGGGGATCAGCTTCTTGTCCTTGTCGAGCACGCCCGGCACGTCGGTGAGCAGCAGCAGGCGCTTGGCGTTGAGCGCACCTGCGATCGCGCCGGCGAAGGTGTCGGCGTTGACATTGTAAGTCTGGCCGTCTGCGGCGGCGCAGACCGGCGCCAGCACCGGGATCAGCTCTTCCTTCAGGATGGCTTTCAGTACGGTGGTGTCGACCGACTCGGGCTCGCCGACGAAGCCGAGGTCGAGCACCTGCTCGATCTTCGAATCGGGATCGACGATGGTGCGCGTCGCCTTGCGGGCAGTCACCATGTTGCCGTCCTTGCCGCACAGGCCGATCGCCTTGCCGCCTTCGCGCGAGATGTAGCCGACGATCTCCTTGTTGACCGAACCGGCCAGAACCATCTCGACGACGTCGACGGTCGCGGCGTCGGTGACGCGCAGTCCCTGCTTGAACTCCGACTTGATGCCGAGCTTCTCCAGCATGCGGGCGATTTGCGGGCCGCCGCCATGGCAGACCACAGGCTTCAGGCCGGATTGCTCGAGCAGCACGACGTCCTCGGCGAAATCCTCGGCGGTGGCGGCGTCGCCCATGGCGTTGCCGCCATATTTGATCACGATCACCTCCTGATCGTAGCGCTGCATGTGTGGCAGCGCCTGGACGAGCAGATCGGCGGCTTGCGAGGGCGTGAGATTGTGAGGGGCGTTCATCGGCAGCTCCGCGAAGGCGCAGGGAGGCAGCCGCGCCGCGCCGCGTTCTAGCGGAAGACGCAAGGCTGCGAAAGCGTGCCGATGCCGGTCAGGCGCGCTTGGAGAACAAGGCGGCGATGACGAGGCCGAACCAGCCGCCGAGCATCATGAAGCCACCGGCTGGAGCTGCGCCAAGGAACAGCCGCTCGCCATGGAAGCCGCGCATGGAAAGATCGGCGGAAAACAAGGCGACGCCGAGGATCAGCAGCGAGATCGCGAGCCGCGCCGGCCAGTCGGCCAGCAATTCGGCACGGCGCGCGGCGCAGGCGGCGATCACCGCCGGGGCATGGAAGAGCAGCATTTGCCCGGCGATCTGGACATTGTCGGAGGCGCCGGAATGCGTACCGGCGGCAAGCAGCGTCACGCCTGACAGCCCCATCAGCATGGCGATGGTGAGGTGGATACGGGTCGCAGTGATCATGATGGGTCCAGGTCGCGGGCAGGGGCGGGCTGAGTTCGCGAGCAAAGGCTGCGGTCGAGGGCAAGGTCAAGCCGCCGCTGCTGTGGCATCGTGCTCCAGCTGCGGTTCAGCGTCCGCTTGGTGGGTTGCGGCTGAGTTGCGTGACAGGCGCCGGGGCCGAACCGTGGCGGCTTTGATGCTCCAATTCGGCATTGAGCTCGGCCCCGCTCAGCACGATCGTCGCCGAGAGCCAGAGCCAGGTCATGAACACGACGATGGTGGCGAGCGAGCCATAGGTCGCGGTGTAGCGGCCGAGCGTGCTGACATAAAAGGAGAAGCCGATCGAAGCGGCGACCCAGAGCAGCGCGGCTGCGATGGCGCCTGGCAGCACCCAGGCGAAGCGCGGCGGTTTTCGGCTCGGGCCGATCCAGTAGAGGCAACCGATCGCGGTGATGCCGACGAGGAAGAAGGCCGGCCAGCGCAGCCAGCGGATCAGCACTTCCAGTTCGTGGCCGAAGGGGAAGAGCGCGGTCACCACCGGCAGGCTCGCGATCAGGGTCAGCGCCAGGATGAGCACGAAGAGCGCGCTCAGAGTCGTCCCGAGCGACACCAGGTTGAGGCGGATGAAGCCGCGGCGCTCGCGCACGCCGTAGATGATGTTGAGCGCATCGAAGGCCGCCTTCATCGCGGCATTGGCGCTCCAGACCGCGACCAGGAAGCTGACCAGGAAGGTCAGCGAGAGATTGGCGGCGCCCTGGCTCGACAGCCTGATCGCCTGCTCACGGATCAGTTCGCGGGCCGCCAGCGGAAAAACGATGGTGATGTCGTCGAGCTGGCCGACGATCGTCGCCGGGTCGGTCAGCATGCCGTAGACGGTGACCAGCAGCGATAGGGCCGGCACCAGCGAGAGCAGTGTGAAGAAGGCGACGGCGCCGGCGAGCGAGAGTACGCGCGCTTCCTGGATGCGGGCGCTGAAGCGCAGCAGCACATCCTTCCAGCCGCGCCAGGGCAGGGTGATCGGGCTTCTGGCGCCGCGTCCAAGCCGGGCCTGGCGCGCGGGCTCGCCGACCCGGCGCGAGACCAGGCCATGGACGTAACCCGCGACCACAGCCGCGAGCCCGGCAGCGCCCGTCAGTCGCTTGAAATAGGCCATGCGCGCTCCGGTGCAGGGGCTGTCGATCCTAGACGGCTCCGTCGCGCTGGCAACGTTGCGGCAGGCGCTTTCGTTCCAGAAAGGCGCGGGCGAGGAGGCCGCTTAGCAGTTCATTAACCTTAACATTTTCATAATCGCGCTCCTGACGCATCGCGGCGCCGGGCGGGCTAGCGCCCGGAGGCAGCCGCGTTCGAGCCCGAGAATCTGATGAAAGCCCTTCTGAAAGCCTCCATCGCAGCTGTCGCCCTGTTGGCTGGTGGCGCCTCCTTGGCGGCTGATTTCCGCGGGAAGGGCGTCCTGCCGCCGGCGCCGGAGCTGCCGACCTTCTACAACTGGAGCGGCATCTATGTCGGCGGCCAGCTTGGCTATTCCTGGGGCTCCGACCGGGCGAGCGAATTCGTGACTGCCGGCCGCGCTCCGCTTGGCCGTTCCTTCGACTACAGCCCGTCCTCGTTCATCGGCGGCGCCCGCCTCGGCTTCAACTACCAGCTCGGTGCGATCGTTGTTGGTGTCGAGGGCGATATCGAGGGCATGAACGCCCATGCCGGCCAGGGCGATCTCGGCGGCGTCGTCCGCGTGCGGCAGGACTGGCAGGGTTCGGTGCGCGCTCGCATCGGCTACAGCCTCGACCGGATCATGGTCTACGCCACCGGCGGCGTCGCCTTCACCAAGCTCGAATACGCCTATGTCAGCCCGCTTGCAGGGCTGAGCGAGCTGAGCAACACCTCCCGGACCGGCTGGACGGTCGGCGGCGGCGTCGACTACGCCCTGACCGACAATGTCATCCTCGGCATCGACTATCGCTACACCGACTATGGCCGCTTCGACCATGTCGGGGCCGGCGCCTATCTCGGCCGCACGGTCGAGCATGAGCCGTCGGCGCATGCGGTGCGCGCCAGCCTCGCCTACAAGTTCTGACGCCCGCTGCCTCAGGTTCGCAGCATGAACGGCTCGAACCTGGCGCTCTCGTCGATGACCTTGCCGGCAGTCATGAAGATGCCGCCGCCGGTGTAGTGCAGTGTCTTCGGATGCAGCGGGCGCGGGGCGACATGCGCCTTGACCACTTCGAGGACGAAGAGGTCGTAGCGCTCGATCAGCGCTTCGTCATGGATGCGGCATTCGAAGCAGGCATGGCACTCGCCGATCAGTGGCGCCTTGATGGCGTGCGCCCGCTGCGCCGTCAGCTTGAACTGCTCGAATTTGTCGGTGCTGGCGCCCGAGCAGTTGCCGATGCCGATCGCCTGCTCGGTCAGCTTCGTCGTCGGCAGGTTGATGACGCACTCGCCGCTGTCTCTGATCATGCGGTGGCTGTGATTGCCGCTGGAGATCAGGCAGGCGACGAGCGAGGGCGAGAACTCCAGCACCATGTGCCAGCCCATGGTCATGATGTTGTTCTTGCCACGATGGCGCGAGGAGACCAGCACGATCGGGCCGGGCTCCAGATATTGCCGGATGCGGCCGACCGGGAAATCCTCCTTGCTGACGACGCGCGGCATGGCTGGTCCTCCCGGCAGGCACGAGGAGGCAAGTCGGCAATGGCAGCAGGAGTTCCGCGGCTAGCGCGGATGTGACCGCGGCGACCGCTTACCTGAACAGGCGCTGGCCAAAGACGTTGAGGACCAGTCCGGCGATGATCAGGGCCGAGGCCAGGAGCTTCCAGGGCTGGATGGCCTCGCCGAGCAGGACCGCCGAGCCGAGGAAGCCGAAGACCGGGACGAGCAGCGTGAAGGGCGCGACGGTCGCCACAGGATAGAGCCCCAGCAACAGGCTCCAGGCCCCGAAGCAGAACAGGGTCGAGATGTAGACGAGATAGGCGATCGCGCCGAGGGAGGTCCAATCGAGCCCGGTGAAGCTGGCCGTTAGGCCCTGCGGGTCGAGGATCAGCGCGACCGCCAGCAGAGGGGGCGTGGCGAGCAGGCTGCCCCAGCAGACCAGGCCGAGCACGTTGATCGCGCCATGCCGCATCGAGATGACGCGCGAGACGATGTTGCCGCCGCCCCATGCCATCGCCCCCAGGATCAGCAGCGTCAGGCCGGCGAGCGTGACGTCGCCGCCGAGATTCGCAGCGACGACGGCGATGCCGCCGAAGGCGAAGAGCGCGCCGAACAGCTGCCAGCGCGTCGGCCGCTCGGATAGGAAGAGCACGGCAAAGCCGATGGTGAAGAAGACCTGCAGCTGCATGACCAGCGAGGCGAGGCCGGCGCTGACCCCGACCTTCATGCCGGTGAAGAGGAAGCCGAATTGCAGCGCGAAGATGAGCAGGCTGTAGAGCGCCAGCGACGGGAGTGGAATCGGCGGCCGCCGGATGAAGAAGATCCACGGAAAGGCCGCGAGGACGAAGCGGATGACGCCGAGGCCGAGCGGCGAGATCTGGCGCAGGCCGAGCTTGATGATCGCGAAATTGACGCCCCAAAAGAAGACGACCACGAGCGAGAGCAGGAGATGACGCGGTTTCATCGGAGCTTGCAGGAGAGAGTGCTCAGCCCGCCCGGCGGAACATGCCGGGCGTGATGCCGTGGACGGCGCGGAAGCTGCGCGAGAGATGGCTCTGGTCGGCAAAGCCGGCGGCGAAGGCGGCGTCGGCCAGGCTGGCGCCCTCATGGATCAGCCGGTTGGCGCGGCGCAGGCGGCGATCGCGGATGAAGGTGGCCGGCGTCGAGCCGGTGAGTTTCTTGAAGTCGCGAATGACCTGGAAGCGGGTGACGCCGGCGGCCGCGGCAAGAGCCTGCAGGTCGAGATCGTTGGCAAGGTTGTCCCCGATCACCGCCTCATAGCGCGAGAAGCGGCGCTGCGCGCCTGAACGATCGAGCGGCTCGGCCGGCAGGTCGGCGTCGCCATGCTGCAGGATCAGGCGGCGCAGTGCCGTCAGCAGCGAGGCTTCGGCGCGGGTCGCATCTGAAGAGGTCGATTCGGCATGGGCGGCGGCGAGCAGCCGGGACAGTTCGGGGTCGTCGAGCAGGGCTCGCGGGAACAGCGGTGGCTGCACCTGACCGAGCTCGGACGCGACTTCCGAGAGCAGTGCGACCGAGGGATAGAAGGTGCGGTAAGCCCAGCCCTGCTCGGCGCCTGCCTCGCCATCGTGCCATTCCTCGGGATTGACGATGAGGACCGAGCCGGCCGGAGCCAGCACCTCTTGCCGGCCGACGCGGACGCGCTCGCAGCCGTCGGTGATCAGCGCGATGACATAGCCTTCATGGGTGTGGCGGTCATAGCGGTGCTCGCGAAAGCGCGCCGCGAGCAGGCCGAGCTCGCGGAAGGCGGCGTGGCGCCAGAACGCCTGACTCTCCTGTCGCGGCTCGCTCATGGGTCAATCTGAGTCAATCTGGTTCAAGACGCTGCCGGGCCCGCTCTCCTAATCCTGGGACACGGACAGGAGAGAACCATGCTGCACAATGACCCGATCGCCAAGCTGACGCCAGAGGTCGTCGCCTGGCGTCATCACATCCACGCCAATCCCGAGCTGGGCTTCCAGGAGGTGGAGACCGCCCGCTTCGTCGTCGAGAAGCTGCGCTCCTTCGGCCTCGAGGTGCAGGAAGGCATCGGCGGCACCGGCGTCGTCGGCACGCTGCGTTCAGGCTCCGGCAAGCGCGCGATCGGCCTGCGCGCCGAGCTCGACGCGCTGCCGGTGATCGAGCGCACCGGCCTGCCTTATGCCTCAAAGACGGAGGGCGTGATGCACGCCTGCGGCCATGACGGTCACAGCGCCATGCTGCTCGGGGCGGCCAAGCTCCTCAGCGAGAGCCCGGATTTCGACGGTACCGTGCATTTCATCTTCCAGCCGGCCGAGGAGAACGAAGGCGGCAGCATGCGGATGATCGAGGCCGGGCTGTTCAAGCGCTTCCCGGTCGAGGCGGTCTATGCCGTGCACAACTGGCCGGGCGTGCCCTTCGGCACGATCGCGGCCCGCACTGGGCCGCAAATGGCAGCGGTCGACAATTTCGAGCTGCGCTTCTCCGGCCTCGGCGCCCATGTCGCGATGCCGCATCTCGGCGATGACCCGATCCTCACCGCCGGCGCCTTCATCCAGAGCGTGCAGCGCATCGTCTCGCGCGCCGTCGACCCGCAGACGCCGATCGTGATCAGCCTGACCCAGGTCCATGGCGGCAATGTCGGCAATATCGTGCCGAAGGAAGTCTGGCTGCAGGGCACCTGTCGCTTCTTCGATCCGGCGCTGTCGGATCTGTGCGAGCGGCTGCTCGGCGAGATCTCGCAAGGCGTCGCCGCTTCGCATGGCGTCGCCGCGACGCTCGACTACAAGCGCGGCTATCCGCCGGTGATCAACACCGCCGAAGCGGCGGCTCTGGCGGCGCAGGCCGCGGCCGCGGCGGTCGGGCTCGAGAACGTGTCGACCGAGTTCAAGCCGAGCCTGGGCTGCGAGGACTTCGCCTTCATGATCCGGGCCACGGGCGGATGCTATGCCTGGATCGGCGCCGGTGAGGTCGGCCCCGGCGAAGGGCTGCATGGCGACCGTTATGTCTTCAACGATGCGATCGTTCCGCATGTGCTGCGCTACTGGCAGAATCTCGTCGCGGGCGCGCTGCCGAAGGCCGTGCCATGAACGCGCATGTTCCTGCTCGCCGGATGATCGAGCGCCGCTGCGGCGGGCGCATCCTGCTCGACGGCGTCGACACGATCATGCTCGGCGCCAATGACTATCTCGGCCTTTCGACCGATGAGCGCGTGCTGGCCGCGACCAACGAGGCGCTGCGGCTGTATGGCAGCGGCACCGGGATCTACCCGGTCTTCGCGACGACGCCGCTGCACGAAGCGCTGGCGGAGAACCTCGCCTCCTTCCTCGGCGTCGAGGCGGTGGCGCTGTTCTCCTCCGGTGGCAGCGCCAATAGCGGCGTGCTGACGACCTTGGTCGGTGCCGGCGACGTCATCATCTCCGACCGGCTGAACCATGCCAGCATCATCGATGGCTGCCGCCTGAGCCGCGCCGAGGTCGAGACCTATGAGAACCGCAACATCGCTGGCCTTCGCCGGGCGCTCGAGGGGACGAGGCGGGCGAAGCGCCGGCTGATCGTCACCGACGGCATCTTCAGCATGGAGGGCGGCGCGGCGCCCCTAACGGAGATCCAGGCGCTGGCGCGCGAGTTCGACGCGCTGCTGATGATCGACGAGGCGCATGCGACCGGCGTGGTCGGGCCTAATGGTACCGGCACCGCGCCGCTCTGCGGCCTTGCCAATGGCGCTGCGGACATGCTGCTGACCGGCTCGCTGTCGAAGGCTTTGGGCGGGGCCAGCGGCGGCTTCGTCGCCGGGCCGCGCGTGCTGATCGAGGCGCTGAAAGGAAAATCGCGCAGCTGGATCTTCACCATGGGGATGACCACGGCGAACGCCGCGACGGCGCTGACGGCGCTGAAGATCTGCCGTGACGATCCCGCCCCGCGCGAGCGGCTCTGGCGCAATGTCGCTCATTTGCGCGAGGCACTACGCTTCTACGCGCTCGCCTGCCATGACAGCGACAGTGCCATCACGGCCGTGAAGATCGGCGGCGAGGAGCGGGCGCGAGCCATGACCACGCGTCTGACCCGGGCGGGGGTGTTCGCCCCGGCGGTGTCCTTCCCGATCGTCGCGCAGGGCGAGGCGCGGCTGCGTCTGCAGGTCAGCGCCGCACATGAGACGGCCGAGCTCGACGAGGCGGCTGCAGCGCTGGCGACGGCCTTCGCGGAGACGGTTTGAGATCAGCTCGCCACGAGCCGGTAGAGATGCACCGGCTTGCGCGGGGCGCGCTTGATCACGCCCTTGGCTTCGAGGTCGAGCTGGACCGCCTTCAGCCACCAGCCGGCCGTGGCGCCCTGCGGGAAGAGCTCATTCGGCAGGAGCGGCAAGAGCGCGGCCTTGGCGTCCGGAACGGTCAGTCCCGGCGCCTCGTCCGGCAGAGCGGCGAGCAGCGCCTTGCGCATCGCCAGGTATTTGGCGCGGTCGACCCGCTCGGACTTGCCAGGCTTGTTGACGTTCACGATCTCGATCTTGTCGTCAGGCATCGATCGTCCCCGCTGTCGTGATCTTCGGGTTGCGGAAGCCCATGGCGATCCAGGCGCCGAGCAGCTTCATGTAGAACGAGACCGTGTGGGTCTTGAGGTTCGGGATGTCGGCCGGCAAAGCGGAGGCGTCTGGCAGGTCGCCGGTCATGGTCCGCAATTCCGGCTTGGGTCGGGCGTCCTCGAGCCAGAGATGCAGGTAGACGCTAAGCCAGTGCGCGCCCTTCATCTCCAGGAAGACCGGCGTATTGCAGCAGGTCGCGACGATGCGGCGCGCGCCGGAATCGGGCTTCAGCCGGAATTCGCGCAGGCTTTCCGCGCCGGAGACGATCTCGACCCGGTCCTTGCGGTATTCGGCTGATGGCGTCGCGCCGTAGGAGGTGAGGATGTCGCTGCCGCCGGGCAGTTGCGCGAAGCGCGCCGCGGCGGCCCGGCAGCTGTCGCACAGGCACTCGGAGACGAGGATCGGCGCTCCCCGCAGCTTCAGCCGGATATGGCCGCAGGCGCAGCCGATCGTGATGGACTGGCTCACGCTGCGCGCTCCTCTGCGACATGGAAGAGATGGCGGATATAGCGGTCGAGATGGTCGAGGCTTTCGCGCGCCAGATCGGGATCATTGCCGGCCTTGGCGAGGACGAAGCCGCCCTGCAGCACGGCCTGGGTGTGCCGGGCCAGGCTTTCGGCGGCCCATGCTGTCGTGGTGATGCCGTGGTCGCGGCGGGCCTGTTCGATATCGGCCTCCAGCGTCGCGGCATGGCCGAAGATGCTGCGGCCGCAAGCGTCGCGGATGTCGGGCGCGCTGGCATGGACCTCCTGCGCCATCGTCCCGACAAGGCAGGTGAATTCGTGGATCTCGCCGGCGATGATCGCCTTGCGAAAAGCGACATAGGCGAGGACGCGGTCGAGGGCCTCGGCCGGCTGGTGATAGGGGGCGGCGGCGAAGAAGGGTGTCACTTCCTTCGTCCAGAACTCGGCCGCGGCGACGCCGAGCGCCTCCTTGCTCTCGAAATGATGGAAGAAGGCGCCCTTGGTGACATCGGCGGCGCGGCAGAGGTCGTCGACGCTGGTGGCGGCGAAGCCCTTGGCGCGGATGACGTCGCGCGCGGCTTCGAGAAGCCGGGTGCGGGCGTTGCCGCGTTCGGGGGACTGTTTGGTTGGCCTCGGCATCAGATATACATACCAGTCAGTCGGTATGTTGCAAGTGCTTTCTTGCTGACTGCCAAAGCAGCTTCTCCGGCGCATTGACAAATAAATTTGTCAATGCGAGCTTGACGGCATGCTCGACCTTGATGTCATCGACGATCCCGCTCGCGCTGCCGTAGCGCTCGACCCGGTGAAGCGGCGGATTCTCGCCGAGCTCTCCGAGCCGGCTTCGGCCGCTTCGCTCGCGGGTCGCGTCGGGCTGACCCGCCAGAAGGTCAACTACCATTTGCGCGCGCTCGAAGAGCACCAGCTGGTCGCGCCGGCGGGCGAGCGGCAATGGGGCGGGCTGACCGAGCGATTGATGGTGGCGAGCGCCGCCTCCTTCGTCGTCTCGCCGGCGGCGCTGGGTTCGCTCGGCGCCGATCCGGAGCGCAATCGCGACCGGCTCTCGGCGAGCTATCTGATCGCGCTCGCGGCCAGGATCGTGCGCGAGGTCGGCACGCTCTGGAGCGAGGCGCGCCGACAGGAGAAGCGGCTGGCAACGCTCTCGCTCGACAGCGTCATCCGCTTCCGCTCGGCGGCCGAGCGCGCCGCCTTCACCCGCGAGCTGAGCGAGGCCGTGGCCGGTCTCGCCGCCCGCTATCACGACGAGAGTGCGCTCGGCGGGCGCTCGCACCGGCTCGTGGTCTGCGCCTATCCGGCGCCCGAGCCGAGCAATTCCTGAGAGGATCAGAGATATGCCGATCAAGAAGGACGGAACCGGCAAGCGCTGGGTCGAGATGGAGGTGCTGGTCCCCGGCACGCCCGAACAGGTCTGGCAGGCGATGGCGACCGGGCCGGGCAATACCGCCTGGTTCACCCGAACCACGATCGAGGAGCAAGTCGGCGGCAAGCTCAGCTTCAATTTCGGGCCGGAGATGAGCTCGACCGGCGAGATCAATCTCTGGGAGCCGCCGCACCGCTTCGGCTACACCGAATATGAATGGGGCGAGAAGGCCCCGCCGATCGCGACCGAGATCACCATCACCAGCCGTTCCGGCGATCAATGCCTGGTCAGGATGGTGCATTCGCTCTTCGCTTCCAGCGATGAGTGGGATGACCAGATCGAAGGGTTCGAGGGCGGCTGGCCCGGCTTCTTCGCGGTTCTGCGGCTCTATCTCGGCCATTTCGCCGGCCAGAAGGGCGCATCCTTCCAGGCCATGCGGATGGCCGAGGGCGAGCATCTTTCCATCTGGACGCAGTTGACCGAGCGGCTCGGCCTTGCCGGCGCCAATGTCGGTGAGCGACGCGAGCTGCCGGGCCTGCCGCAAGCGTTCACCGGAACCGTGGAACAGACCGAGCAGAACCGAAAGCAGCGCCATATCCTGCTGCGTTCCGACGATGGCGTCGCGCTGATCGGGAGCTACCGCATGGGCGACAAGGTCAATCTCAGCGCCTGCCTGTTCTTCTATGGCGACGACGCCGATGAGCGGGCGGCCGAGGGCGAGCCGGCCTGGCAAACCTGGCTGAAGGAGACTTTCGCGGCTGCTGGCTGATCAGGCTTGGGTGCTGCAGCCGTCATTGCGAGCGCAGCGAAGCAATCCAGAAGGCGGCAGTGCTCCATGTCCTCCTGGATTGCTTCGTCGCTTTGCTCCTCGCAATGACGTTCGGGCTAACTAGAAAGCCTGCTAGCCGCGCTGAGCGAGCAGCCAGGATCGGACCAGCGCGGTCTGCTCGGCATGCCGCGGCTTGCGGGCGCTGACCACATAGAAGTCGAGACCGCCGCGCATGCTGGCTTGTGTCGCCAGAGCGAGGCGGCCGGCGGCGAGGTCTGGTTCGACCAGGAAACGGCTGGCGAGGGCGATACCCTGGCCGGTGATCGCAGCATCGATCGCGAGCGCGGTCTGGTTGAAGCGCGTGCTGCGGATCGCTAGCGGGAATGATAACCCCAAGGCGCGCTCGAAGAATTCCGGCCAGAGATCGTGCCCGTCGCGCAGCAGCGGCAGGTTAGCCAACCCGTCTTCGCTCGGCTGTATGTCGGGCCGGCAGATCGCGACGATCTCGTGCTCGAACAACAGGTCGGCGGTCAAGCCGGGGCCGAAGGGCGGGCGACCCTGGCGGATGGCGATGTCGACGCCATCGGACTGGAAATTCGCCAAGGCGTCGCTGGCCAGGATGTTGAGCTCGAGCTGTGGATGGGCCGCGGTGAACTCGGGCAGGCGCGGGACCAGCCATTTCGCCGCGATGCTCGGGGTCGCGCTGATCGTCAGGCGCAAGGGTTGCGGGCGCAGAGTGTCGGTCGCCTCGGCGAGCAAAGCGAAGGCGCGGGCGACATGGGTCGCATAGCTGCGGCCGGCGCTGGTCAGGGCGAGCAAACGCGGCTGGCGCTCGAACAGCTTCAGGCCGAGCTCGCTTTCGAGGCCGCGGACATGCTGGGCGACCGCGCCTTGCGTCACGCCAAGCTCGTCGGCCGCGGCGCGGAAATTGAGATGCCGCGCCGCCGCCTCAAAGGCGCGCAATGCGTTGAGCGAGGGCAGCCGCTGCTGCGGTTTGGTCATGCAGTAGTTTTTCTATCGATAGGACGCTGACCAACTCGCTGGCGAGTTTACGCGGCTAATGCGAGAAAGGCGAGAATGAGCGGTGCTGCTCGGAGCACCTGCGTATACTCGATAGAAAGATGGAGCGTCCCATGGCAGGAGAAAAAGTCGCTATTGTCACCGCTGGCGGCAGCGGCATGGGCGCGGCCGCGGCGAAGCGGCTGGCGCAGGACGGCTTCAAGCTCGCGATCCTGTCCTCCTCCGGCAAGGGCGAGGCGCTGGCCAAGGAGCTCGGCGGGCTCGGCGTCACCGGCTCGAACCAGTCGAACGATGACTTGAAGCGCCTGGTCGACCAGACCCTCGAGCGCTTCGGCCGCATCGACGTGCTGGTCAACAGCGCCGGCCACGGCCCGCGCGCGCCGATCACCGAGATCACCGACGAGCAATGGCATACCGGGCTCGACGTCTATCTGATGAACGTGGTCCGCCCGACCCGGCTGGTCGCGCCGGTGATGGCGGCGCAGAAGTCGGGCGCGATCATCAACATCTCGACGGCCTGGGCCTTCGAGCCCGCCGCCAATTTTCCGACCTCGGCGGTGTTCCGCGCCGGGCTCGCGGCCTACACCAAGCTCTTCGCCGACCAGTATGCGGCGCAGAATGTGCGTATGAACAATGTCCTGCCCGGCTGGATCGACTCGCTGCCGCAGCTTGATGAGCGCCGCGCCGGGGTGCCGATGCAGCGCTACGGCACCAGCGAGGAGATCGCCGCGACGATCGCATTCCTCGCCTCGGATGGCGCCGGCTACATCACCGGCCAGAACCTGCGTGTCGATGGCGGCTTGATGCGCTCGCTGTAGAGGCGTAGCCATCGCGCCGCACGGTTTGACGAACGGAGCAGGCGCGATGACGGGCAAGGTCGACTGGGATGCGAACCAGTATCTGCGCTTCGAGGACGAGCGGACGCGGCCGCCGCTCGACCTGATCCAGCGCGTCCGCCTCATCGACCCGCAGCGCTGCATCGATCTCGGCTGCGGCCCCGGCAACAGCACAGAGCTGGTCGCCACCCGCTTCCCGAACGCGACCGTAGAGGGACTCGATTCCTCGCCGGACATGCTGGAGAAGGCGCGCAAGCGCCTGCCGCAGCTCGCCTTCACCTTGGCGGATCTGGAGAGCTGGTCGGCCGATGGCCGCTACGACCTGATCTTCGCCAATGCGGCGCTGCAATGGATTCCCGACCATCCGGCGCTGTTCGCGCGGCTGGCGCGGTCATTGGCGCCGGGCGGCGTGCTCGCCGTGCAGATGCCGAACAATCTCAGCGAGCCCTCGCATGTCTCGATGGACGAAGCGGCCGCCGAGGGACCATGGACGGCTCGCCTCGCCAATGCGCGGGCCTCGAAGGCGGTGATCGGCTCGTTCTCTGATTACCGGCGCTGGCTGATGGAGGCCGGCTGCGAGGTCGACATCTGGCAGACGACCTATGTCCATGCGCTCGCCGGGCACGACGCGATCGTCGAGTGGTTCAAAAGCACGGGCCTCAAGCCCTATATCGACCCGCTGCCGGCCGGGGAGCGCGAGGCTTTCCTCGCCAGCTACCGCGAGAAGATCGCCAAGTCCTATCCGATCGAGCCGGACGGCAAGGTGCTGCTGCGCTTCCCGCGTCTGTTCATCCTGGCAACCCGGGCATAAGCCTCGGCGATTAGTGCGACCCCGCCTTAGTCTCGGCCAGCACATCGTGCAGGACGAGTTCATGCGCCAGCGCGTTGAAGGTGGCGTCGTCGATCTCGCCGCTTTTGAGCAGATCGCGCAGGGCCTCGCGCTCGGCCGCCAGGGCGGTGTGGCGCAAGGCGCTCTCGGCCCGCTGCAGCGCCACTGCTTCCTCGCGCGGCGTCTTGCCGTCGTCGAGGAGAGCAAGGCGGCGCCGATAGGTCGCGATCAGGCCCTCCGCCACTGCCTGGTCGACGGTGGCGGCGCCGTCGGTGCCGCCGCGATGGGTGACGCTTTCCAGGCGAGCGATCGCGGCCTCCGCGGCGGTGATCCGCGCCCGCCGCATCTCGGTGGCGTGAGCCTCGCCCTGGCCAGCGGCGAGCCCGCGCACGAGCGGCGGCAGGCCGATGCTGGCGATCACCAGCCAGAGCAGGATCACGCCCGCGGCCAGGAAGATCGCGGCGTCGCGCCCCGGAAAGGGCGAGCCGTCGAGTGCGAGAACCGGCAATGACAGCACGCCGGCGAGCGTGACGGCGCCGCGCACGCCGGCGATCGAACCGGCGAACCGGGTTCGCGCCGTGGTACGGATCGGCGTGAGACGAAGACGCAGGACAATGGCGCGGCTCAACGCGATCGCGACGGTGATCCAGACAAAGCGCAGCAGGATCAGGCAGAGCGTCAGCGCGACGATGATGCCGAGCGGCTGCCAGAGCCAGTGCGTATCGATCAATGCTGGCGGGACGGTACGGATGATCGCCGGCAATTGCAGGCCGAGCAGGACAAAGAGCGTGCCGTTCAGGAGGAAGGCGAGCATCGTCCAGAAGGAATGGGCGAGCATATAGGCGGAGACGCTGAGCTGGTTCGCGGTCCGCGTCCGCCCGACCGTCAGGCCTGCGACGACGGCGGCGAGCACGCCGGAGGCATGCATGGTTTCCGCCGCGAGGAAGGCGGCGAAGGGCAGGAGCATGATGACCAGAACCTGCGCTTCCGGCGCGATCCGGTCGAACTTCGCCAGCAGTTTCAGCGCCCAGGAGACGACAATGACCGCGAGCAGGCCGGCTGCGATGCCGCCGGCGACAGCGAAGAGGAAGGCGATCGAGGCCTGCCAGAGCGAGAAGCTGCCGGTCAGCGCAGCGGCGGTGGCGAAGCGGAAGATCACCAGGCCGGAGGCATCGTTGAGCAGCGATTCCCCTTCCAGCACATGTATCAGGTCCTTCGGCACGCTCTCCTTGTCGACGATGGAAGAGACCGCGACCGCGTCGGTCGGCGAGAGCACGGCGGCGAATGCGAAGGCGACGGGCAACGGCATGGTCGGCACCAGCCAATGCAGAGCGAGGCCGCAGAAGAGGGTGGTGAAGAAGACGAGGCCGAAGGCCAGCGACAGGATCGGCCGTATCAGCCGGCGATATTCGCGCTTCGGCGCCTCCCAGGCGTCGGCGAAGAGCAGCGGGGCGATGAAGAGCAGGAGGAAGAGCTCCGGCTCGATATGAGGATGGAAGCCCGCGGTCGGCCAGGCGAGGGCAGCGCCGAGCGCGATCTGGACGATCGGGAGCGGGATGACCCTCAACAGCCGGGTCAGCGGCTGCGAGGCCACCACCGCGATGACCAGGATCAGGATGAAAGTGAATATCTGCATGAACGACGCGGCCGGCCCGGTTCGCTTGGGATCGGCCGCGAGATTTAGCGTAGCGGTGTCCGGCGAGCCAGCCGCCGGATACCGACTCGTGATAGGTCAGAACGCGACCTTGTCGGCGCCCTTGAGCTGGAGCTGCTCGCGGGCATCGTCGGGCGTCGCGATTTCGAGACCGAGGCCTTCGATGATCTTGCGCGCGGCTTTGACCTGGTCGGCGTTCGACTTGGCGAGCTGGCCGGGGCCGAGCCAGAGCGAATCTTCGAGGCCGACGCGCAGGTTTCCGCCCATCGCGACCGCCATCGCCGCGATCGGTAGCTGGTGGCGGCCGGCGCCGAGCACCGACCAGTGATAGTCGTCGCCGAACAGCCGGTCGGCGGTGCGCTTCATATGGGCGACGTCCTCGGGGTGTGGGCCGATCCCGCCGAGCAGGCCGAAGACTGACTGGACGAAGAAGGGCGGCTTCACCAGCCCGCGGTCGACGAAATGGGCGAGCGTGTAGAGATGGCCGATATCGTAGCACTCGATCTCGAAGCGCGTGCCGTTCTCGGCGCAGGTGGTCAGGATGTTCTCGATGTCCTTGAAGGTGTTCTTGAAGACGCGATCGTTCGAACCTTCGAGATAGGGCCGCTCCCAGTCGTGCTTGAACTCCTTGAAGCGGTTCAGCATCGGGTAGAGCCCAAAATTCATCGAGCCCATGTTGAGCGAGGCGACCTCGGGCTTGAAATGGGCACAGGGCTTCAGCCGCTCCTCGACCAGCATCGTCGGCGCCCCGCCGGTGGTGATGTTGATGACGCAGTTCGAGCGCTGCTTGATCACCTTGAGGAAGGGCTCGAACGCCTCCGGTGACTGGTCGGGCTGGCCGGTCTTCGGGTTGCGGGCATGGACATGGACCAGCGCCGCGCCGGCCTCGGCCGCGCCGACGGCGGCGTCGATGATCTCGTCGGGCGTCACAGGCAGATAGGGCGACATGGAGGGGGTGTGGATCGCGCCGGTGACGGCGCAGGTGATGATGACTTTGCGGTTCTTGGCCATGGCAGGGCTCCGGTCGGGTCGATTACGGAAGGAATAGCCCTCATCCTGAGGAGCGATCGCAGATCGCGTCTCGAAGGATGCTCCAGATGGTTCCGGAGCCTCCTGGAGCATCCTTCGAGACGCCGCTGCGCGGCTCCTCAGGATGAGGGCTGAGGAAAGGACGCATCAACTGGGCTTGCGCTTTGTGGCGCGCTTATGCGCCTGCAAAGCCGCAAGGCGGCCATCGCGCCAGTCGCTGAGGCGCTTGACGCGACCGGCTTCCTGCGCGCCGCGCCATTCGCGCATCACTTCGGCGACAGTCTCCGGCTTGAACGGATTGCCCAGCCCTTCCGAGGATTTGACCATGCGGTCGAGCGACTCGGAATAGCGCGAGCAGTAATCCGGGATCCCGCCGGGCGCATTGAGCTCGATCGTCTCGAACGGCCCCATGAAGGACCAGCGCAGGCCGAGCCCGTCGCGGATGGTCTTGTCGACGTCCTCGGCGCTGGCGACGCCCTCGCCGACGAGTCGGAAGGCCTCGGCCAGCAGCACCGCCTGCAGCCGATTGAGCACGAAGCCGGGTTTCTCCTTGCGCAAGGTGATCGCGACCTGGCCGGCCTGCTCGTAGATGCGCTTGGCCTTGGCGACGATCTTGGCATCGGTCCAGGGCGCCGGCGCCAGCTCGACGATCGGCACGAGATGCGGCGGGTTGACCGGATGGGCGACGAGGCAGCGGGCGCGGCCCTTCAACGTCTCCGAGAAGGTCGAGGCCATGATGAAGGAGGTCGAGGAAGCCAGGATCGCGGAGGCAGGCGCGAGCGCATCCATCTGCGCGAAGAGCTCGCGCTTGGCCTCGACCGTCTCCGGCCCGTTCTCCTGCACCAGCGCGACGCCCTTCAAGGCGTCGGCGAGGTCCTTCGCGACGCGGATGCGGGCGAGCGAGCCGGCGGGATCGTCGACGAGGCCGTGGCCGGCGAGCTCCTTCAGATTCTTGCCGATATGGGCGCGGGCGGCCTTGGCGGCCTCCGGCTTCACGTCGTGCAGCGCGACCTCGAAGCCATGGCTAGCGAAGACGGTGGCCCAGGCGCGGCCGATCAGGCCCGAGCCGACGATGGCGATCTTGGTCATGCGGAGCTGTCCTTCAGGCAAGTCACATTCTCAGCCCTCATCCTGAGGAGCGATCCACAGGATCGCGTCTCGAAGGATGCTCCAGCTGGCTCTGGAGCTTCCTGAAGCATCCTTCGAGACGCCGCTGCGCGGCTCCTCAGGATGAGGGCTGCGTTAAGAACGCATGCGATCACAGCCACAGCACCTGCCGCCGCAGCGCAAGGTCCTGGCTGAGAGCGCGGGATGGGCCGATATGGGTGACCTGGCCGCGCTCGAGCACGACGGTGCGGTCGGAGAGCGCCAGCGCCAGGTCGAGATGGTGGTCGACGATGACGATGGCGATCTCCTTGCGCAGCTTGTCGAAGGCCTCGAACAACTCCTCGACCACGGCCGGCGCCAAGCCTTCGAACGGCTCGTCGAGCAGGAGCACCTTGGTGTCGCCGGAGAGGGCGCGGGCGACCGCGACCATCTGCTGCTCGCCGCCGGAGAGATAGTCGGCCGGCGACTGCCAGCGCTCCCGAATGCGTGGGAAAAAGGCGAAGATCTTCTCGTCTTCCCAATGCGTGCCGTTGCCGGTGCGGCGGCGCAGGCGCCCGAGCTCCATATTGTCCTTGACGCTCATGCCGGCGAAGAGGCCGCGCCCCTGCGGGACATAGGCGATGCCGGCGCGGGCGATCTGAGCCGGCGGCAGGCGCGCGATATCGTCGCCGGCGAGGCTGATCGTGCCGGAGGCGGGCGGGGCGATGCCGGTGATGGTCTTAAGCAGGGTCGACTTACCGGCGCCGTTGCGGCCGAGCAGCGCGACGATCTCGTTCTCGTGCACGCCGAAGCTGACCTGCCGCAGGATGTGGCTCTTGCCGTAGAAGGTGTCGACCTCATTGAGGCCGAGCAGGACCTTGTCGCCGGCGGCACTCTTGCGCGGCTTCTCGGCCAGCGCATGGGCGCCGGAGCCGATATAGACCTCCTGCACCTTGGGCGAGGAGCGGGCGTCCTCGACCGTGCCGTCGACCAGCACCGAGCCCTCGTTCATCACCGTGACGCGGTCGGCGATGGCGAAGACGCGGTCGATGTCGTGCTCGACCAAGAGCACCGGCAGGTCGGTCGAGATCGACTTGATCAGGTTGCCGACGCGCTCGCGCTCGGCTGTGGCAAGGCCGGCGAGCGGCTCGTCGAGCAGGAGCACGCGCGGGCTGGTGGCGAGGGCCAAGGACATGTCGAGCAGGCGCTGGCCGCCATAGCTGAGAGAGCCGGCCTCGGCGGTTTCGATGCCGGAAAGGCCCATGGTCGAGATGACCTGGCGGGTCTCGTCGTTGACCTGATCCAGCCCACCGGCCGCTTGCCAGAGGCCGAAACGCTCGGGCGCCCGCGCCTGCACGGCGAGGCGGACATTCTCGGCGACCGAGAGCGCCGGGAAGAGGTTGGTGATCTGGAAGGCGCGGCCGATGCCGGCCCGCGTGATCGCCTCGGGCGAGAGGCCGGCGATATCGCGCTCGCGCAGGCGGACCTCGCCGCGATCCGGCTTGAACATGCCGGAGATCAGGTTGAAGGCGGTGGTCTTGCCGGCGCCGTTCGGGCCGATCAGCGCATGCAGCTTGCGGTCGCGCATGGTGATGTCGACGTTCTCGACCGCCTTGATGCCGCCGAAGCTCTTGGCGAGGCCGGTGGCGGTCAGGATCGTCCCGTCGCCGGCATCGGCCGGCTTCATGAAGGCGGGGAGCTCGACCGCGCCGGCCTTGCGGGCTGACATGGCCGCGTCCTCGGCCGCCTGCTTGCGGAAGGGCTTCAGCAGGCGCTGGCCGACGCCGACGAGGCCATCGGGCGAGAAGACGATGAAGGCGACGAAGAGCAGGCCGAACCAGAACAGCCAGTTCTCGGTGACGCTGGAGAGCAAGTCGCGGAAGACGACGAAGAAGAGCGCGCCGAGCGCCGGGCCGAGGAAGGAGCGCATGCCACCGATCACCACCATCGCCAGCAATTCGCCGGAGAAGGCGACCGAGATCGGCTCGGCCGAAGTCATGCGGTTGTTGAAGAGGAGAAGCGTGCCGGCAAGCCCGGTCAACGCCGCCGAGACGGTGAAGGCGACGAGCTTGTAGCGGGTGGTGGCATAGCCGAGGAAACGGGCGCGCTGCTCGTTCTCGCGGATCGCGACGAGGACGGTGCCGACCGGCGAGCGATGGAAGCGCCAGAGGCCGTAGACTACGGCGAAGCCGATCGTCGCCACCAGCACGTAGAAGGGCAGGGCGATCTCGAAATCGATGCCGGCGAAGAGCGGGCGCTTGATGCCGCCGAGACCATCCTCACCGCCGGTGACGGAGGTCCAGCGGAAGGCGACCGAATAGATCATGGCGGCGAGCGCCAGCGTCAGCAGCGAGAAATAGACACCGCGGCGGCGCAGGATCAACGCGCCGAAGGCGAAAGCGATCAGCGCGACGAGCGCGACCGCCAGCAGGATCGGCAAGGCGAACTGGCCGGGCAGCCAGTTGCGCTGGATCAGGCCGGCCGCGTAGGCGGCGATGCCGAACCAGGCGCCATGGCCGAAGGAGACGAGGCCGGTGGTGCCGACGAGCACGTTGAGGGCCATACAGGCGATGGCGAAGACCACGACCTCGGTGGCCGAGGTGGTGCCGAGCCCGACCGCATGCATCAGCGAGGGCAAGATGGCGAGGCCGATCGCGGCGAGGGCGAGCGGGAGATAGTCGCGCTGGGAGCTGGTCATGGCTGTCCCTTCTCCCTCCCCCCGCTTGCGGTGGGGAGGGCGGGGGTGG